>JAEYRD010000112.1 GCA_023435725.1 Pseudomonadota bacterium
CCCCTCACCCGGATTGCTTCGCAATCCGACCTCTCCCCGCAAGCGGGGCGAGGTGAAGAAAAGGCTACACCGCCGGCTTCGGCAGTCCTGCAATCGCGCAAGCCGCACGCAGCGTATTCACCAGCAGGCAGGCAACGGTCATCTGGCCGACGCCGCCCGGCACCGGCGTGATTGCGCCGGCCACTGCGAGTGCTTCCTGATAGGCGACGTCACCGACGAGGCGGGTCTTGCCATCTTCCCTGGGGATGCGGTTGATGCCGACGTCGATCACGGTCGCACCCGGCTTCAGCCAGTCCCCGCGCACCATCTCCGGCTTGCCGACCGCGGCGTAGACGAGATCGGCGCGCTTCACGAGCCCGGGCAGGTCGCGCGAGCGCGAATGTGCGATCGTCACCGTGGCGTTCTCGTTCAGCAGCAACTGCACGAGCGGGCGGCCGACCAGGTTGGAGCGGCCGATGACGATGGCGTTCATGCCCTCGAGCGAGGCATGCACGCTCTTGGTGAGGATGATGCAGCCGAGCGGCGTGCAGGGCGACAGCGCCTCGAAGCCGCCGGCGAGCCGGCCGGCATTGTTCGGATGCAGCCCGTCGACGTCCTTGGAGGGATCGATGGCGTTGATCACGGCCTCCGTGTTCAGCCCCTTCGGCAGCGGCAGCTGCACCAGGATGCCATGCACGGCCGGATCGCGGTTGAGTTTTGCGACCAGCGCCAGGAGGTCTGCTTGCGAGACGTCGGCCGGCAGCTTGTGCTCGAACGAGGCCATGCCGGCGGCCTGGGTCTGGGTGTGCTTGGAGCGGACATAGACCTCGCTGGCGGGGTCGCTGCCGACCAGGACCACCGCGAGGCCCGGCACCAGATTGTGCTCGCGCTTGACGCGGGCGACCTCGTCGGCGACCCGCGCGCGGAGCTCCGCAGCAATGACTTTTCCATCGATGATCTTGGCCGTCATGTCAGTTCCCTTGGTCTGTCGATTTGGCCGACGTGAGCTGGCGCAGGGCTTCGCCGAGCCGCGCCGGATCGCCGTCGACCGCAATCTGCTTAAGCCGCGAGGTCGCTCCGGACAGAAGCTTTACGCTGGCCTTGGGGACGCCAAGCGATTTCGCCAGCAGCACCAAGACGGCCTTGTTGGCCTCGCCGCCATCGGCAATCGCCCGCACCCGCACCTTGAGCACGCTGCGGCCATCGGCCAGCTGGTCGATCCCATCGATGTCGTCGCGGCCGCCGCGCGGCGTCACCCGCAGCGCAATGCTGATGCCCGCGGCCGAGTAACGCCAAGGTTCCTTGCGAGCTTCTTTGGCAACCAAGGCGCCCCAGCCCGCTTAGATCACGTTGGGGTAGATGTAGTACAGGATCACCCGCTCGATGAACATGATGATCAGGATCAGGATGATTGGCGAGATGTCGAGGCCGCCGAGGCTGGGCAGGAAATTGCGAATCGGCGCCAGGACGGGCTCGGTGATCCGGTACAGGAACTCCGCCACCGCCGAAACGAACTGGTTGCGGGTGTTCACGACGTTGAAGGCGATCAGCCAGGACAGGATCGCGGAGGCGATCAGCAGCCAGACGTAGAGGTCGAGCACGATGATGACGATGTCGAGAACGGCACGCATGGCTTTTGAGAACTCTGGCTTCCGGTCGGGATTGACCCCCGTTTGCTAGATATCGGTTCCCCCGCGCCCAAACAAGGGAAGTCGGTGCCCGGATGGCTAAAACCGGGTTACACCCGTCCTTGACTTGACCTTGGCGGCGACTTAAATGGCCCCCGGTTGTCGGCCGCATTCACCAGAGCGGCTCGCGACGGGGCCATAGCTCAGCTGGGAGAGCGCGTCGTTCGCAATGACGAGGTCGGCGGTTCGATCCCGCCTGGCTCCACCAGTCTTCGCAGGCTGCGCCTGCTTCGGCTAGGCAAGCCCTCGCGAAGCGAAGGCTGTCCCGCCATAGCCCGAAGGGCGACGGCGGACGACCTCCGGCAAATCCCTACTTCCCCGTGAACCTTGGCGGCCGCTTCTCCATGAAGCTCGCGACCCCCTCCCTGAAATCGCTGCCGTTGAGCGCCACCATCATCTCGCGGTTGGCCTCGATCGTCGCTTCCGCCAGGGTCTGGAACGGCACCTCGTAGAGCTGCCGCTTGATCACGGCCATCGCGCTCGGCGAGACGAAGTCGGCGAGGTCGCGGGCATAGGCGTAGGTTTCCTCGCGGAGCTTCTCAGGCGAGCAGAGCCGGTTGACCAATCCGATCCGCAGCGCCTCCTCGCTCGAAACGCGGCGGGCCGAGAGCAGCAGGTCCATCGCGTTGGCATGGCCGACGATGCGCGGCAGCATCCAGGACATTCCATGTTCGGCGATAAGTCCGCGCCGCGCGAAAGCTGTCGTGAACACGGTATTGTCCGCGGCAAAACGCAGATCGCAATAGAGCGCGTGGACGAGGCCGATGCCGGCGGTCGCGCCATTGAGCATGGCGATCACAGGCTTGCCAATCGACGGATAGAAGCCATAGCGCGTCTGCCAGTCCGGCCGCCGGTTCATGTCGAAGGGCGGCAGATTCGACGCGCGCCTGACGTCGTTGGGATCGAGCCCCTTCAGCGCATCCATGTCTGCACCGGCGCAGAACGCCCGGCCCGCGCCGGTGAGCACGATGACGCGAACATCGTCATCGGCGCTTGACGCTGCCATCGCGTGACGCACGTCGCGCTCCATGACCGGCGTCCACGCATTCATGCGGTCCGGACGATTGAGCGTGATGGTCGCGATCTTGTCGCTCACCTCATAGAGAATGTGTTCATAGGCCATGACGCTCTCCCTTTCTGTGCCGGCGCATGTTCGCGTGCGCTCGTTTGACGAGAGCCTAGCATATCCGGGAATGAGGCAGGGACTTGCGCGAAGGCGCGATCACTCGGCGGCTTGCGCCAGCACCGGCCGCGGTGACAACCAGCCGTCGATGAAATGATCGAGCCAGGCGCGTTCTGCGGCATTGTACACGGCGCGATCAGCGAAATGATGATGCCGCTCGCGCGCGCCGGGCGCGCTGAGGCCGTCATAGCCGCGCGTGGTCCAGCAATGCATCATCGCGTAGGTCACATCAGGGTGAAACTGCACGCCGAAGGCATTGCCGGCGCGGAATGCCTGCACCGGAAAATCATCGCCCTCCGCAAGCAATTCGGCGCCGACAGGCAGCTCGAAGCCCTCGCGATGCCAGTGATAGACCTGCGCCGGCCAGTCCGGACAGAGCGCATGTCCCGCCGCCGTTGGGCGGATCGGGTAATAACCGATCTGGGTCAGCGCTTCCGTATGCGGCGCGACGCGGGCGCCGAGCTGCATCGCAAGCATCTGCGCGCCAAGGCAGATGCCGAGGAACGGCCGCTGTTCGCGTAGCGGAATTTCGATCCAGTCGATCTCACGGCGGATGTAGTCGTCGGGATCGTTGGCGCTCATCGGACCGCCAAAGACCACAGCACCGGCGTGTCGGTCGAGCGTCTCGGGCAGGGGATCGCCGAACCGCGGCCGGCGGATGTCGAGACGATGGCCGAGCACACGCAGCGCATTGCCGACGCGGCCAGGCGTCGAGGATTCCTGATGCAGGACGATCAGGACCGGCAGGGGTCCAGAGGCACTCCGTGGCGCCCTTCCTGGAAAAGGCATCACGTCTGCACCACCAAACCTGTCCGTCCGGAACAACATGGCCCTTGCGACTGCTATCGGTTCAGACCGCCAGCATAGCTAAGCGATGGTTAATTTCGTGTGAGTTCGGGCACACACACCGATATTGAAGCAAGCTCCGGGCCACGACAGGCGCGTCGGGCTTTCCTAGTGCCTCTGCCGCTGGAACCGACTGGTGGCGGCCAGGATAAAGCCGCGTGGGAAGAAACGCAGCGCGAACGGCACGATCTTGATGCCCAAACCAGGCAGCACCGCCCGTTTGTTGGCCATCAGGCCGCGATAGGCCTCCCGTGCAACATCGGCGGCGGAGACGTTGAGAATGGCCGTGTCGTGTCCGTCCCCAACGCCGGCGCGGGCCTGGAATTCGGTGGGCACCGGACCCGGGCAAAGTACGGTGACGCGAACGCCGCGCGGCGCAAGCTCCGCCCGCAAGGCTTCGGTGAAGGAAATGACATACGCCTTCGATGCGTAGTAGACGGCCATGCCGGGGCCGGGGAGGAAGCCCGCGACCGATCCCACATTGAGAAGGCCACCCTTGTTCTTGATGAGTTGATCCGCAAAGCGCAGCGACAGATCGGTCAGAGCCCGGACGTTGACGTCGACGATGCCGACCTGCTCGGCGCGGTCGCACTCGATCGCATCACCGAATACGCCGAAGCCCGCATTGTTGACGAGATGGTCGAGCTCGACGGCCTCGGCGGCGAGCGCTGCGGCGATCTTATCCCCGGCATCCGCTTGCTGGAGATCGCAGGCGATCACGATCGGCTTCTTGCCGCCCTTGGCGGCGAGCTCGCTCGCGAGCGCCTCGAGCCGGTCCACACGCCGCGCCGTCAGCGCGAGGCGGTGTCCATTGGCGGCGAATACACGCGCCAGCTCCGTGCCGATGCCCGCCGAAGCACCGGTGATCAACGTTACCCGCTCAGTCACGATCGAAGTCTCTTGAATTGAAGTTTCTTGGCCCCGCAATGGCAGAACGAGAGCATAGGCCATGCGCGACAGACAAGCTGTACTGGCAGCATGGCCGCTTGAGCGGACATCAGGCAGACCCGGAAAAGTCCCGGATTTACAAAGGGCTCCGGAACCGGGCCGGCCGGCGGATACATTAAAGTTTCGTCATGTGACCCGCACAACCACCGATAATGCGGCGTGGACGCAGCTCAACCGCCGACGGCGCCGTCCACGGCGCGCTCGGCGACGGCGTGCTTCAGCTCGATCCGGTCGCGCTGGGAAATGCCTAGCAGGTCGGAGGCGCGCCAGACGACGTTGTCCTCGAACTCGCTGACCTGGCCGTCGGCATAGACCAGTTCCCACATCATCTGGACAATGCGCTTGCGGCCCTCTTCATCGAGCGAGCGCATGATGATGCTGGTGAAACGATAGAGGTCGACCGCCTCGCCCTCGACCTGGGTCGCGTCGGCGATCAGCCGGTCCGCGGTGCCGCGGTCGAGCCCGAAATGACTTTCGATCAGGTTGTGCAGCTTGCGCTGCTCCGCCGCGGTCGGCTGGCCGTCCAGCGAGACCACGTGGACCAGCAGCGCGGTCGCCGCCAGTCGATAATCGCTGTCGCCGAATATACGATCCTGGGCATGAGGGGCGACAATGTCGGCGATGAATTGGCGCAGGCCGTCGAGCATAAGGTCCTACCGAAATGAATGAGGCCGCGGGGGCGCGGCCGCTACCTGCATTATATGAGTGGGAAACTCAACCGGCGCAACGTGCGTCAGTTCCGCGGCGCCATTACGTTTCGGCAATCTGGGAGCGCCGGTTACTGGCTTGGCCGGCTTCTCCCCGCCAGGAGGACGGATGTTTGGCGCGCATCCGCCTCAACAACGTCATTGCGAGCGCAGCGAAGCAATCCGGAGTCCCTCCGCGGAGACAGACTGGATTGCTCCGCTGCGCTCGCAATGACGATGAGTTATGGCGACCGTCGTAGATCCCTCACGGGATCTCGTACACCACCATCTTGTCGGCGATGCCGCGCAGCGCAGCCTGCTTCTGGATCGGCCTGATCGCGCGCCGCTGAAGCACTTCGGCGACCGCGGGTGCATCCAGCACCGGTCCGGTGATGTGGATCTCCTGCGCGGTCGACAGGCTCTGCACGCGGGCGGCGATGTTGACGGTCTGACCGAAATAGTCCTGACGCTCGTTGAGCATCACCGCGAGACACGGCCCCTCATGAATGCCGATCTTGACGATGAGATCGGCGGTGCCGCGCTGCTTGTTGAGCTCGTCCATCGCCGTACGCATGCGCAGGCCGGCGGCGATCGCGTGTTCGGGGCGGATGAAGGTTGCCATCACCGCGTCGCCAATCGTCTTCACCACCGCGCCCTTCTCGGAGGAGATGATCTCGAGCAGAGCATGGAAATGCGCGCGCACGAGATCGAAGGCGGCGAGATCGCCGACGCGCTCATAGAGCGCGGTCGAGCCCTTGAGGTCGGTGAACAGGAACGTCAACGAGGTGATCTGGAGCCGCTGGTCGATATTGAGATTGTCCGCCTTGAACACGTCGCGAAAGGTCTGGTTCGACAGCATCCGCTTGGCGGTGAGGAACGGCTTGCGCTTGCCGATCAGATGATGAAGCGCCTCGGCCGCGATGAACACCGACGGCAGCGCGCGCACGCTCGCCTGGTTCTTGAGCGTCAGGTTCAGCGGGCCCGGGCGCAGGCTGACAGTCTTCGTCGGCGACGGCTCGTTGCTGTAGGCGATCGAGAGCTCTTGCGGCTCGGTGACCGGCTCGCCCTGCACGTCGATGAACAGCGCGGCATGGGTGATCGGCTCGAAGACAATGATGAACTGCGCAGGCAGTTGCAGCGAGATCGTGGTGGTCTCGCCGTGCGGCAGGTCGCGCGTCGCAAGCGTCACCTCGTTTGCGAGCGTCGCGACGGATTCCTCCGTGAAATCGACGCCGGAGCTCCAATACATCTGCTTGTAGTATTCCCACACCGGAAGCGTGTCGGGATCGTGCGCCGCGATCCGGCGTACCCGCGGATTGACGGTGAAGGAGACCTCGACCTGATCGTCGACATTCGGCTTATACCCGCAAGCGCAGAGCGCGCAGTGGTAATCGTCCGTCTTCAGCGCCTTCAGCGTCGAGTGCGCGCCGAGCACACCGCCGCAGCCCGGGCATAGCACGTTCCAGCCGAGGTCGAACAAGCCGAGCCGTGCCGAATGCAGGAATGCCGAGATCGTCCGCTCTTCGTCCAGACCGTGCAGCCTGGAGAAATCGATGGCATTGACGCGATTGAGCTCGTGATCCCTGCCGTGCTCCACGAGACGCGCGATCGCGTCGACTGCCTTGGGATCGGCGGCCTGCTTCAGGGCAGAGAATTGAGACCGGGTATCATTCATGGCGCAACTCTATCTAGGGCGAATCACGCCATCGGCCAGACGCTTGCCTGTCACCGGCGCGTGATGCGGAACATGGGTGAATGGTCCGGCTGGGTCGTGACGACACCGTGCGGAATCACGGGAGCCGTGTCGGCCAGCTCGACGCGGAACGCACCGATGAGCCGGGCCAGCGCCAGCACGGATTCGGCTTGCGCAAACGGCGCACCGATGCAGACGCGCGGACCCGCACCGAACGGCAGGTAAGCGAAACGATCCGGCGCTTCGGTCGACATGAAGCGCTTTGGAATGAACGCGTTCGGCTGATCCCACAGCTTCTCGTGCCGGTGCAGCAGCCACGGTGCGATCATGATGATGTCGCCCTTGCCGATCTCGACGCCGGCGGCGTTGTCCTTCTCGCGCGCCGCCCGTGCGATCAGGAACGCCGACGGATAAAGCCGCATGGTCTCGTCGATCACGGCGCGGGTGAATTTCTGCTTGTCGATGTCGGCCTTACTGTCGAGATGCGCGCCGCGGGTCTCGGAGGCGACCTCCTCCTGCGTCTCCGGATCGAGCGCGAGCAGGTACAGCGCCCAGAACAGCGCGATTGCCGTGGTCTCGTGGCCGGCGAGAATCATGGTCGCGACTTCGTCGACGAGTTCCGCGTCGGAAAAGCCTTTGCCCGTTACGGAATCGCGCGCCTCGTCCATGAGATCGAACAGATCGCGCGGCGGCGCGCCGTCCTTTTTCCCGGCCACACGCCGCTCCGCGATCAGCATCGCGACGAATTCGGTCCAGCGCTCGCGGAAACGAGCACGGGCAAAATCCATCGGGCTCGGCCAAGACAGCGGCAGAAGCATGTCGAGAAAGTACGGCCGTGCCAGCCGCTCCCCGTATTCCATGACGAAATTGCGCAGGGTCGCACCATGGCGATCCATGCCGAACGAGAACATCGTCCGCCCGGCGATCTCAAGCGTCATGCGCTGCATGATCTCGCGCAAATCCACCGGATCGCCCGCGCTCGCGTCGAGCTTCGCGATGGTCTCGTCGAGCACCGCCGTCATGTGCGGAACGAGGTCCCCAGTCGCTTTCGGCGTGAACGCCGGCGCAAGCGTGCGACGCTGAAACGACCACGAATGGCCTTCTGCGGTCAGGACACCATCACCGACCACCGGACGCAGCACGCGGAAACCGGCCGGCGTGCGTGTGTAATTCTCGTAATTGCTGAGCAGGACGTGCCGGATTGCATCCGGCTGGTTCAAAATGAAGCTGTTGCGAAGGACGAAGCGGCCTTTGATGACGTCTTCCTCGTAGGCGCTCTGCCCCCAGGTTGCGATCATGTTTTGCCTGATCACCGCGAGCCGGGCGAAGAACGACATGTCGTCCGGCGCACGCGGCGGGGTCGGAGGGACGATCGGCCGACGCATGCTGGCGACATTCATGGCTCGCTCCCGCAGATGTGACGCAGGCAAATAGCTAGTAAGTCAGCTCGGCAATCGCAATCCTGTTCTCGGCGGCGGGCCAGGCGCGTGCCACAATCCGCTCCTTGTTGAACTGGGCGACGACGTTACGCCCGACTTCGGCGGCCGGAAAGCGCAGTGTTGCTGCCGAATCCGTGGGCACACCTGGCTTAACGTCGGCCGGCTCCTTGCCGTCGAACAACACCACGTCCCGCGGCAAGCCGAAATAGCCACGCGGACGCGACATGATCACGACAGCGCCGGCGTCCTTGTCCACCGGCCCGAGCGGGCGCGCGGCGCGCAGGTGGACGACGTCGGACGAGCGCGGGAAGGGCGAACGGTAGATGTGTGTCGTCGGCGCGCCAGGCGACGTCAGGACGAATTCGAGCGACCAGGTAGACTCGACCTGCGCCGGCCCCCAGCGGCCATCGGCGCCGGCCTTCGAGCTATGCACCGCGCTGCCCGTGCGCTCCCCGGTTTCGGGATCGACGCGGAAGATCTCGACGGCCGCATCCGCAACCGGACGATTGGTCGGCACGCCACCGGGCGTGCCCGTCACGAGGCCGCTCAGCTTGACGCTTTGCTCCGGCACGATCGCAATGCGCGCGGGCTCGCGACCCGCGATGAATTTGTAGATCTCGCGGAAGGCTCTGGGGTGGAACGCCACTTCGCGATGATCGAGCGCGCCGAGCACAAGGTTGGTGGCGCCCTTCAGCTCGGGACCTTCAGCGGTGACGCCGGTCGGCACGCCGGGCTTGCCGATGAAGCGTCCGTCGGCCTGCGCGTACTTGTCCATGCCGTCGCTGCGCAAGGTGAGGAAGGCAACGCCCGGGGTCACCTCGCTCTCGCCCTCGTTCAAGCTGCGCAAGAAGGTGCCACGGCCGTTGAACTCATTGTTTGGCTGGTCGTCGGTCGCGAACACGCCGTGATTGGGCGTGCCGCACAGAACGGCGTGGCTGACATCGCCCGCGCCGCCATTCCTGATGACGTTGCGAATTGCATCACCGCCGCGCGAGCTGCCGACCAGCGCCACGCGGGAGGCGCCGGTGCGACGCTTGAGCTCGGCAATGGATGCGGCAAGCTCGCGGCGCTGATCCTCGGTCGAGGAGCGACCCGTCTGCTCGACCTTGTCGTCGCTCCGCGCCAGCGGATCGGTGAAATTGATCGCCAGCATGCGATCACGTGCGATGCCGTTGGATTCCATCCGCCAAAGCGTCGTCATCCAGAGCGCGTCGTAGTCGCCATTACCGTGGACAAACAGGATCGGAGGAATTTCGGTCGGCGCAGCGGCGGGAGCAGTTTGGGCCAGCGCGCCCGTCCGCAAGCTCGCAACCGCGAAAGAGAGCGCGCCCGCTCCCTGCAAGATCGTCCGTCGCGACAGCCTCATATGTTCCTCCCCGGCAAAACCATGTCTTTGCACCGCTTATAGCGGCCTAACCACTGGACAGCGAACGACTTTCGCAGGCATCACTAAACCCGCCGGAATCGCCAAGACCACTTCTGCCAGCCCATATGGAAGGGGATATGACCGAGCAGCCGAACCGTCAGAAACTCGCCGGCGACGGCATCACCGCGCCGCTGCGGTACACCGTGTTCCGACGCATCTGGCTCGCCAGCCTGCTCTCCAATCTCGGCCTGCTGATTCAGGGCGTGGGCGCGGCCTGGGCGATGACGCAGATGTCGGCCTCGGCCGACCAGGTGGCACTGGTGCAGACCGCGCTGATGCTGCCGATCATGCTGATCTCGATGCCGGCCGGCGCCATCGCCGATATGTACGACCGCCGAATCGTGACGCTGATCTCGCTCGCGATCGCGCTGATCGGCGCGACTGCGCTCACGGTGCTGGCCGGGCTCAAGCTGATCACTCCGGAAACGCTGCTCGCTTTCTGCTTCGTCGTCGGCAGCGGCAATGCTCTGTTTGGACCGGCCTGGCAGTCCTCTGTCAGCGAGCAGGTTCCGCCGGATGCGTTGCCCTCGGCTGTCGCACTGAACGGCATCAGCTACAACATCGCGCGCAGCTTCGGGCCCGCGGTTGGCGGTGTCATTGTGGCCGCGGCCGGAGCGGTGGCCGCCTTCGCCTGCAACGCAATCCTCTATCTTCCGCTCTTGGCGGTGCTGCTGCTCTGGCGGCGCGTGGTTGAACCCTCGCGCTTGCCGCGGGAGAAGCTCAACCGGGCCATGGTTTCCGGCTTCCGCTACATCACCAATTCGCCGCCGATCAAGATCGTGCTGTTGCGCACGCTGGTGATGGGCCTGATCGGCGGTGCCATCATGGCGCTGATGCCGCTGGTGGCGCGCGACCTCCTGCATGGCGGCGCGCAGACCTACGGCATCATGCTCGGCGCCTTCGGCATGGGCGCGGTGGTGGGTGCGCTCAACATCCACGAATTGCGCAAGCGCATGAGCGGCGAGGCCGCGATCCGCGCCTGCACCATCTCGATGGCCTTCGCGATGGCCGCCCTCGCCCTGAGCAGCGAGCCGGTTCTGACCGCGGCTGCGCTGGTGCTCGCCGGCGCGGTCTGGATGGCCGCAGTCGCGCTGTTCAACATCGGCGTGCAGCTCTCGGCGCCACGCTGGGTCGCGGGCCGCTCGCTCGCCGCGTTCCAGGCCTCGATTTCCGGCGGCATCGCGATCGGCGCGTGGGGCTGGGGCCATCTCACCGACTATGCCGGTGTCGAGGTCGCACTGCTGGTCGCGGCCGGGCTGATGCTGATCTCGCCGCTGCTCGGCATCTGGCTCACGATGCCGCGCGTCGGCGCCCGCAACGAAGACGCCGACGTGCTCGCGGATCCTGAAGTGAAACTGTCGCTGACGGCGCGCAGCGGACCGTTGGTGGTCGAGATCGAATACCGGGTGACGCAGGAGAACGCGCGCGCGTTCCACAATGTGATGCAGGACGTGCAGCTTTCCCGGCAGCGCAACGGCGCCTATGGCTGGTCGATCGCGCGCGACATCGCGGACCCCGAATTGTGGACCGAGCGCTTCCACTGTCCGACCTGGCTCGACTATCTGCGCCAGCGCAACCGCGCGACCCAGTCCGAACGCTCGTTGTACAAGAGCGCGAGCGATTTCCACATCGGTCCCGAGCCGGTGCGCATTCGCCGCATGCTGGAGCGTCCGTTCGGCTCGGTGCGCTGGAAGGAAGAGACACCGGACCGCGCAAGCGCCGAGGTGTTGCCGGTGGTCGCGACCGCGGCGGGAAGCAGCACGTAGGTTTTGTCAGTCCGTTGCCCGGATGGAGCGAAGCGCAATCCGGGACCTCTCAGTGCGCGGACAGAACCCGGATTTCGCTTCGCTCCATCCGGGCTACGATGCTGCGCCTTACTGCCCGTGCTCCGTCAGCACCTTGTCGCAGGCCTTGCTCAGGCGGGTGCGGTTCTGCTTCAGGCAGGCGAGCACAGCTCCATCGCCATTGTTCATGACGGCGCGGCAAAAGCGCGTGACATCGCGCGCGCAAGCGTCATGGCCGGGCTGCTGTTGCGCGAACGCGGCCGATACGCACAGGAGCAAAGGGACAATGAAAAGAAATCTGGTCATCGCGGAATGCCTCTTAACCCGGAACAAAGTGCGGGCGAAGCTAGTGCGACGACCCCGGGGCCGCAACGGCTTTGTTGACGGCTGTATGGCACCGCCGCGTGTCCCGGCTTGACGCCGGGACAATCGCGAAGGGAGCTCGCCAACGCAACGATCGTTGCTGTGTTGCGCGTGTTCTTACTGGTTGTCTTACTGGCTGTCCTGGACGACAGCGACCTTGCGTGACGCGCCCTTGGCGAGATCCTTGTCCATCACCGCGCGGCAGCCGGCGCTCAGATCCGAACGATGCTTCATCATGCACGCCGTGATCTTCGGGATGTCAGGGATTTCCGACGAGCAGAGGCGGAAGGCATCGCCAGTGCACATCTGCTGCGCTTCGGCCGAGAAAGCGAAGCTCGAGCCGGTCGAGAGGATCGAGACGATGGCGGCAAAGCCCAGAGCCAGGCTGGAGTCGCGGATTTTGCTGGTCAAGGACTTGGCAGAATACGACTTGGTCATTTGCAGCTCCCAATGGCACCGCAAAGCGGGGCCCGTTGTTGATGGGAGCTACGATGCTCCTGCAAAGACCTTTCTACAGTGATGACGGTCACGGGGCGCCCCCAACTGTGACATCAGTCACTTTGGGACACCTCCCTGAAAATCTGACGCAAACGCCGCCGCGTTGGTGTCACGTTAACTGTTCTTTCGCATTAATGGCTCGACGCGCGGGAAATTCCGCCGGTTTGGTTGCGTAATTGGAAAGAGTAGCGATGCGTAATGCGTTGGGCCTCATGCTGGCCAGTGTAGTTGCGGCGGTCGTGATCGCCGCCGGAGGTTGGTTTTATTATTCCTCGCGCGCCGATCAGGCCGCTCCCAGGACAACGGCCGCTCGTGCCGCCGATCCGTTACCGGCACAGGCGAAGCTCGCCGCCAAGGATGACGTCGAGACCACCGCGGCGCTCGCGGCGAGGCCCGCGGCGCCTGCCCCGGCGCCCGCTCCGGCCCTGCCGGTTCAGCAGAAGTCGACCTGCGCCAATCCGAATGCGCTGGGCGTTGCCCGCGTGGTCGAGATCGACACCACCGGCGGTCCCGGCTTCGGCTTCGACCATTTCAAGCAGTTCGACTTCCTCACCGACAAGGAGGTCGTGCTGACCTTCGACGACGGCCCCTGGCCGGTCAACACGCCCGCGGTGCTGAAGGCGCTCGCGGATGAATGCACCAAGGGCCTGTTCTTCTCGGTCGGCAAGCACGCGACCTATCATCCCGAAATCCTGCGCCAGGTGCTGGCCCAGGGCCATACGGTCGGCGCGCACACCTGGTCGCACGTCAATCTGAACAGCAAGAAGATGACGGAGCAGCAGGCCAAGGACGAGGTCGAGAAGGGCTTCAGCGCGGTGAAGTTCGCGCTCGGCACCAACCCGGCACCGTTCTTCCGCTTCCCCCAGCTTCAGCACAATCCGGCCATCGTGAGCTATTTCGGCACCCGCAATGTCGCGATGTTCTCGACCGACGTCGACTCCTTCGACTTCAGGAAGGGCTCCACGCCGGAGAAGATCGTCGAGACGGTGATGACCAAGCTCGACAAGCTCGGCAAGGGCATCATCCTGATGCACGACTTCCAGAAGCACACTGGCGAAGCACTGCCGACGCTGCTCGCACGGCTCAAGGCCGGCGGCTACAAGATCGTGCAGATCAAGGCCAAGACGACCTTCCAGACGCTGCCGGAATATGACGACGCACTGCTGAAGGAGCTGAAGGTGCCGACCGCAAGCACGAACGCGCGTCCGATCTCGAGCGTGGTGCAGACGGTTTCGCAGTAGCCCCGGACCAGTCGCCCTCGATACGCGTATGGCCGGGCTGTTGCCCGGCCATTTGCTTTTGGGTCGAGCGGCAGCCTACCAGTAAATGCCGTGGCGGTGCAGCTCGCTGATGATGCGGCGTTCGGTCCAGGTGTGCTTGCGCTTCGGCTTGTCCGCCTTCGCGGCAGGTTTACCTGTCGTCGCCGGCGCTGCTGCCGTGGTCACGGCAGGAGGGGGCGCCGCAGTAGACACGGGGGCCGAGACCGCCGGCGGACGATCGACATATTTCGGAGCCGCTGTGGCCGGCGCGACTTCGCTCATTTGCGTCGTGGCGGCGGTCGCCATCGTGGCTGGCGGAGCGGAGGCCTGTTCGGGCGGGGCGGACAGCGACAGGCTGCGCGGGGCGGCTTGGGCAGACGCAGAAGCCAGAACCATCGCGGTAACCAGAATGATCTTGCGCATGTGAAATCTCCCCGTGTTCGCGTGACCGGACAATACGGAAGCCATTTCGGGGCTGATGTGACTGATGTCACTCAGGCTGTCGCACGATCTCAAACCCGCACGCTCATGCCGGCTGGATGCCTCGGTCAAAACGCCGGCTCGTAACGATGGGATGATCTGGAGCGCTGGTGCCGCAAGAGGGATTCGAACCCCCGACCCCGTCATTACGAATGACGTGCTCTACCGACTGAGCTATTGCGGCGAACCCTGCCGGGGCCCGGCGAGGCCGGCCCCGATACGCGCGCTCCTGATATCGGGCATGGCCCGAATTGGCAAGACAAGCGGGGCGCGAAATGCGCCTCAGGCGCCCCAGCGAGACCAGAATCCGCGCCAGCCGCCAGCCTGGGCCTTCGGCGTGCCGATTTGTTCCGTAAATTCATCGCTTGGCCCCTCATCATCGATCCCGGGATCATCCGGGGCACGGACGATCGGGATGACGGCCTCGACTGGCGCCGGTGCGGGCTGGCCGAGGTCGGCGCGGGTCCGGAACACCGGCGTTGCCGCCGCCGGCGATGATTCGGCTGGCTCCGGGGCCGGTTTGGCCGGCTCGGCGGGCGTGACGATGATCTCTTCCTTGACGGCTTCTTTGGCCTCAGGAGGCGAATTGTCCTGTGCCGCCGGAGCAGCTACGGGCGGTTCCACCAGGCTTTCGCTCGAAGGTGCGCTCACCCGCTTCGGCGGCGGGGCCGCCAGCATGGCTTCCTCGAAAGGAGAGGATTCGATCGTAGTTCCCTTGTCGGAAGGCAGGCTCGCAACCGGCGTCTGCCACTGGAAGGCGTCGAGGCGGCCGGTGACCGGGGAGATCGGGCGCCAGCGGTCGCTGACATAGCCGTCCGCGGTCCAGGCCGGATCATGGCGGGCACGCACCGCGCGCAGCGTCCAGGCGCGGGCGCGGCCGCTGTCGCCATGCTCGGTGCGCTCGAGCTCGGCCATGAGCAGCGCCACGCGCTGGGTCGGATCGCTGACGTAAGGCGCCAGCACCTCGCGCGCGCGGGTGAATTCGGAAGCGTCGATCGCCGCGCGCGCGATCGCGAGTTGGCCCTCGATGTGGCCAACCTTGGCGGGAGGCGTCTTGGCCGCGAGCGCCTCGACCCGCTGCAAGCGCTGCCGGGCAGAATCACCGAGCTTTCCGTGCGCGTAGGCCTCGGCGAGATCAGGGTGCGGATTGGCGATCCAGGCGGCCTCGACCAGCTTCATGGCACGGCGCACCTGATGCGCCTCGCTCTCGAACTTTGCCGCAAGCACCGCGGCCGGCACCAGGGTCGGCGCGAGCTTGACCGCCTCCATCACGCTCTCGCGCGCGACACCGCGGTCGGTCGTTTCCAATTCCAGCGCGCGCGCCGTCAGCAGCACGCCGCGCTGGCGGCGATAGCCCTGTTTGTCGATCAGGCCCACGGACAGATTCGAATCGAGGATCGCGAGCGCGCCGCTCCAATCGCCGCGGGCACAGCGGAAGCCGAGCACCGCATGCGATGCCCAGGTCGAGGACGGCGACAACTTGATCGCTTCCTCCGCGATCATCACCGCGCCGACCGCATCGTCGGCCCGCTGCGCCTCGATGAACAGGCCGCGCAGGCCGAGCAGACGCGTGTCCTCGCGCTCGGCCATGGCGCGGAACACGCGCTGCGCCTCGTCGCGATTGCCTTCAAGCTGGGCGGATTGCGCGTGCAGAAGAAGCGCGAGCGGATCATTCGGCGCATGCCGCCGCGCCGCTTCCGCGTGCCGGTGGGCGAGCGCGGTGTCGCCATGACCGATGGCGAGCAGGCCGTGGGTGATGGCATGGCGGCCGCGGGCTTGGCGCTTTTCGTGGCGGCGGCGGCGCAGACGCCCCGGCGTGCGCCAGATCGTCGTCAGGATGCTCCAGACGAGCACGACTGCTACGGCGAAAAGGCCAAGCAGGAGAACGAACCTGGGAAACGTCGTCGAGACGCGGAAACCGCCCCAGGTCAGGACGAAATCGCCGGACTGGTCGACAATCCAGGCCTCGCCGGCCGCCGCCAGCGCAATCAGGACGAGGAAAAGGACGATGCGAAGCATGGCGATCCCTATTACGCGCTAGTTATTGCGCGAACCTTATTGTGCAGGCTTGATTGGATCAGACTTGACTGGATCAGGCTTGGCGAGATCCGCCATGGCATCGTCAGCGAATTTGCGGGAGGCGGCGAGCGCGGCGTCGCGAGCAGCGGCCTTGTCGAGCCAGGCCTGCGCCGGTGCACGATCGGCCTCGGGCAGCGTCTTCAGCTCGCGCCGGGCCTCCACGAAATCGTTGCGGAGCGCCGCGGCGGTGACCCGCGCGACGATGGCGCCCCGATCATTGCCAACGCCGTCGGTGCGCTCGATGCGGACAAGCTTCGACGCCCCGGCCTGCAGACGCTCGACGATGCCGCCGCCGCTGGGCGCGGCTTCCGCCGGCGGAGAGAGTTTGGGTACGATGTTGAGCAGCTCGCGGCTCAGCGCGACCGGTGTCGGGATGCCTGACGATGCGAATGCGTCGAGTGGCTTCAGCGCATCGGGCTCGGCTGCAAGCGACCGCGCCGCGGCCAATTGCGGCTCGTAAGCATCGCCATGGCGGACAGCGACGTCGAGCAGGGCGGCCGCCACAACATGGCGCAACGGCTGGTCGTCCATCGTCTTGGCACTGGCGATCTTTTCGCCCTGCTGCGCGAGCTCGGCGCGCTCGGTCTTGCTGGCGCGCTCGAGCTGCGCGATGCGATCGTTGAGGGCGGCAAGATCAGGCGCCGCAGCGCTCGGCGCCGATTTCACGTCGTTCAACGCGCTCGCAGTCTTGTCGGACTGCGCGCGCAGATTGACGATGTCGCTGCGCAGGGCGCCAACGGATTTTTCCAGCGCGTCGATCCGCGTCGCCATGGCCGGATCGGCGGCGGGCTTGCCAGCCCTGGCTTCGACCGCAGCAACGCGACCACTCAGCGCGTCGACCGTCGCGCTTGTCACTTGCGGCGCGGCGGGGGGCGCCTCCACCGCGGGCCAGCCCAGCATCCAGCCAACCGCGAGCACGAGCGCCGCGGCCACCGCGCCCGAGAACGGCGCAATGATCCAGGGCGAAATCGATGGCGAAATCGGTCGCGACGCAGGCGCGGACGCCACGGAAGCCTGCTCCTCGGCGGGCTCGGAGTGAGGCCCGGCCCCGGTTTCCTCGAACCTGGTCTCTTCGGACTTGGCCTCTTCGAACTTGGCCTGCTCATCCGCGGCCTGCTCGCTCGTCGGCTGAGCCTCCGGCTCACCGGCCACCTCCTGCGGCTGGGTCGAGACTTCTGCCGCCTCGAGGTCGATGGTGGGCGGAGTGCGCTTGGCACGGCTGGACTCGGGGGCCAATCCTGCGTCTTCAGGCTTGTCGTCGGCCATCGTGACGGTTCCTCACACTTGCGTACCCGGGGCGGACCCGATTGCGTCGGATTCGGCTCGACCTCTTACGCCAAACGGGTGCGCAAAGCACGCTCCAAGGTGTCGAACAGGGCATTTTCGTCCGGCGTCGCCGCCACCAGAACCTGCGACGCGCCGGCCTCGCGCAGCACGCCCGCGACCGTCTCGGACAGGCAGCATTGCGGGATCGCCAACGCCGAGATTTCGACGCCTTCGTCCCGCGCGGCATCCAGGAAGGCCCGCGCGCTGCGCCGGGAGTAATGCAGCACGGCCTCGATCCCATGCGCGGCAAAGCCCTCGCAGACCTCGCGCGGCAATATCTTGACCGGCGCCATGCGATAGGTGGTCTGCGTGACCACGCTAAAGCCCTCAGCGCCGAGCTCGCTACCGAGATCACGCGACAGATCCGCGCCCGCAAGATAAAGCAGCGTGCTTTTCTTCTTAAGCACCTTGTCGCGCGCGCTCCGTATCACCTTGTCGCGCAAGGCCACGGCATCGCCGGCGGCGACGATCACCTCGGCAAAGCCGGCGTCCCGCGCGACGGAGGCGGTGTGTTCGCCGACCGCGAACAGCGGAAGCGCCAAGAGGCCACGGTCCCGCAATTGCGGTGCGACGGCGCGGATCGCGTTGGCCGACGTGACGATGACGGCACCATAGCTCGCCTCGCTTTCATCGTGGAAAGCGACTGGCTCGAACTTGAGCACCGGCGCGAGCAGCACCACATGACCCCGCGCATGCAGATTTTCCGCCGTCGCCTCATTGTCGGGATGCGGCCGTGTGACAAGTATGGACATCGCTTGTGTTCCCGGGCGGTGACGCATTCGCGAGGATGGCTGCGCGTGACGATTGCGCAGGCCGACCCCGGAATGCTACCGGACGTACCAGAACTCTGCTTTACGGATGAGCGCAAGGGCGCAAATTGGATAACAATTCGCCAATGCTGGTACTGGGCATCGAAACCACCTGCGACGAGACCGCCGCAGCTGTGATCGAGCGCGCGCCTGACGGCAGCGGCAAGATCCTGTCCAATATCGTGCGGTCGCAGGTCGAGGAGCACGCCCGCTTCGGCGGCGTCGTCCCGGAGATCGCCGCCCGCGCGCATGTCGATCTGCTCGACGGCATCATCGACCGCGCCATGCGCGAAGCCGGTATCGGCTTCGCCCAGCTCAACGGCGTCGCGGCGGCCGCGGGCCCGGGCCTGATCGGCGGCGTCATCGTCGGGCTCACCACGGCGAAAGCGATCGCGATGGTGCATGACACGCCACTGGTCGCGGTGAACCATCTCGAGGCGCACGCGCTGACGCCGCGCCTCACCGACGGAATCGAATTCCCCTATTGCCTCTTCCTCGCCTCGGGCGGCCATACCCAGATCGTCGCAGTCACCGGCGTCGGCCAGTATGTGCGGCTCGGCACCACTGTCGACGATGCGATCGGCGAAGCCTTCGACAAAGTCGCGAAGATGCTGGGCCTGCCTTATCCCGGCGGACCGCAGGTCGAGCGCGCAGCGGCAAATAGCGATGCCACGCGGTTTGCGTTTCCGCGGCCGATGCAGGGACGCCCCGATGCCAATTTCTCGCTGTCGGGATTGAAGACGGCGGTGCGCAACGAAGCCAGCCGGCTCGAGGAGATCACGCCGCAGGACATCAGCGATCTCTGCGCGAGCTTTCAGGCAGCGGTGCTGGACTCGACGGCCGACCGGCTGAGTGTTGGTCTCAAGCTTTTCAACGAACGGTTCGGTGCGCCACGCGCGCTCGTGGCCGCCGGCGGCGTCGCCGCCAATCAGGCGATCCGCGGCGCCCTGCATGACGTCGCGCGACAGGCCAAGACGCAATTGATCATGCCGCCGCCTGCACTCTGCACCGATAACGGCGCGATGATCGCATGGGCCGGCGCCGAACGCCTTGCGCTCGGCCTGACCGATACAATGGAAGCGCAACCCCGTGCACGCTGGCTGCTGGATGCCAACGCGACGGCGCCGGCAGGCTACGGCAACACGCGGGCGGGATTCTAGCGATGACCTCGTTCCAGTCGGTCGCGGTGATCGGTGCGGGCGCCTGGGGGACGGCGCTGGCGACGGTGGCGGCGCGGGCAGGGCGGAGCGTGACGCTCTGGGCGCGCAATGCCGAGCACGCGACGCGAATCGCATCGACCCGCGACAATCCGCGGCTGCCCGGGGTGCGGCTTGCGCCGGAGATCATCGTAACCAGCGATCTCGCCATGGCCGCGCGCGCGGACATGCTGCTGATCGCGACTCCGGCACAGCATCTGCGCGGCGCCGTCAACATGCTGGCCTTGCACATCGCAAAGCCGACACCGATCGTCGCCTGTGCCAAGGGCATCGAGCACGGCACGCACAAATTCATGACCGATGTGATCGCGGAGGCCGCCCGTCACGCGCAGCCGGCGATCCTGTCGGGCCCGAGTTTTGCCGACGACGTCGCGCGTGACCTGCCGACAGCGGTGACGCTGGCCGCGAAGGACGAGGCCTTGGCAAGCGCGCTGGTGCAGGCGCTGGGTTCGCCGACATTCCGTCCCTATCACTCCACAGACATTCGCGGCGTCGAGATCGGCGGCGCGGCCAAGAATGTGTTGGCGATCGCGGTCGGCATCGCGGTCGGGCGCAAGCTCGGCGCGTCCGCCCAGGCCGCACTCACGACCCGCGCCTTCGCCGAACTGACGCGCCTTGGCCGCGCACTCGGCGCGCGCAGCGAGACGCTCACGGGCCTGTCCGGTCTCGGCGATCTGATCCTGACGTGCTCGAGCCCGCAATCGCGCAATTTCGCGCTCGGGCTCGCGCTCGGGCGCGGCGAGCAGCCGCCAGCCGGCAAGCTCGCCGAGGGCGAGTTCACCGCCCCCGTGCTGATCGAGCTCGCAGCCTCGCAAAACGTCGAGATGCCGGTGTCAGAAGCGGTCGCTTCGATCCTGAGCGGCCGGAGCACGATCGACGCTGCGATTTCAGGACTTTTGACGCGGCCCTTCAAGGCAGAGGAATGAACATGGCGTACTGGCTGGTGAAATCCGAGCCGTCGGTGTGGTCCTGGGACCAGCAGGTGGAAAAGGGCGCCAAGGGCGAGGCTTGGACCGGCGTGCGCAATTACACAGCGCGCCAGAATCTCGTGAACATGAAGAAGGGCGACAAGGCGTTCTTCTATCATTCCAACGAGGGCAAGGAGATCGTCGGCATCGCGGAAATCATCAAGGAAGCCTATCCCGACCCGACCGACAAGACCGAAAAATTCGTCTGCGTCGATATCAAGGCCGACAAGCCTTTGAAGACGCCGGTGACGATGGCCGCGATCAAGGCGGAGAAGAAGCTCGCCGACATGGCTCTGGTGAAATATTCGCGCCTGTCGGTGCAGCCGGTGACGGCCGAGGAGTGGAAGCTCGTCTGCAAGATGGGCGGGGTTTAGGTTTATTCGAATCTACGTCTCCGGCAGGGCGAACACCTTGCATGGCGCGGCGATGCCACGGAGTGCATGCGAGCCGAGCGCGATCAGGGGAGTCTCCGTCTCGGCGGCGAGCGCGCCCGACACCAGCACGGTCCTGCCGAGCTGCTTGCACAGACCTTCGAGCCGGCTGGCGAGATTGACGGCGGGACCGATCGCCGTGAAGTCGAGACGGTTGGCGGCGCCGATATTGCCCCAGAGTATCTCGCCGAGATGAAGGGCCGCACCGAACGCAAGTGGCGGCAGGCCTTGGGCCAGACGCTCGCCGTTGAGATGGGCCATGCCGGCCCTCGCCGCGCCTGCCGCGCGCAGAGCGGCATCGCACGCACTGCGCGGTGACGCCTCGAGCACCGGAAAGATCGCCAGCACGCCGTCACCGATGAATTTCAGCACCTCGCCACCGAAGGCATGAACGGCACCGGCGATGCGATCGAACCAGGCGTCGAGCGCGGCGATGACATCGGCGGGCGGATTTGATTCAGACAAGGTCGTGAAATTGCGCAGGTCAGCATAGAGCAGCGCGGCCTGAATGGTCTCGCCGAGATCGCGTCGCAGGGGCGCCGCCAGCACCCGCTCCGCGCTGCGCTTGCCAAGATAGGCATCCAGCGTCGCGCGCAGCGTGGCGCGCGCGGCGAGCACGGCGAGGGGCGTCGCGGCGAAACGCGCGGCCTGGCGCAATTGCGCGATCTCGCCTGCGGTGAACGGACGTGGCCCGATCCAGCCGAGCAACGGCCCATCCTGCCGTCCGACAATGTCTTCGTGGACTTCGCCGCCCGCGATGCCACGCAGCCAGCGGCGACCGGCATCGTTGGGCGGATCGGGCGCAAGGCCACTCGGTGCAAAGCCAAGCGCTTCGATCACCGCGCCGCTCTCGGCACGCCAGAGCCAGGTCCGCTTCGCGATCAGCGGATGCGGCACCTCCAGCGTCAAGGCGCCGCCCGCAAGCGGCACGCCGTCGGCGACGAGATGCGCGCCGAGTTCCGCAAGCAGGCGATCGGCTCCGGGACTGTCCGAGGCGGCATCGACGAGCCAGGCGAGAGTCGGGGAGAGTTGCATGGCCCGATGATGGCGACGACTGACCGCCTTTGTCACGGGTAATCCTTGACGGGGCGCTGCGGCGCCGCCATGTCCCAAGGTCAGCCCAGGGATGATCGCCGATGACCGAACCGTTCATAGTGCGACGCGAAACCCAGATTGCGGCTCCGCGCGCCACCGTCTTCGCCTATTTGACCGATCCCGAAAAGATCCTGAGCTGGATGGGCTCGGACGCGACCACAGAGCCGCATCCCGGCGGTGTCTACCTGCTCAAGGGTATCGGCCCGCGCGGCGGCGTCGGTCGCGGCGCGTTCCGAGAGGTCGTGCCGGTGCACCGCCTGGCCTATACGTTCGGCTGGGAGGGCGGTCAGGAAGTGCCACCCGGCTCGAGCCTGATCGAGATCGACCTGATCGAGCGCGACGGCGGCACACTGCTGCGCATGACGCATAGTGGCCTGCCTTCCGAGGAACAGGCCGCGGCGCACGCAAAGGGATGGGCACATTATCTGGGGCGACTCACGATCGCAGCTGCGGGCCGCGATCCCGGTCCCGACAAGGGTGTCTCGGACAATATGTAGGGACGTGGCAGATCAGACTGCTGCGGTCGCGACCACTTGCGCCAACAGCTGCTCGCGGCGAGCCTGCGAACGCTGGCCCTTCATGGTCGCGGCGAAGCGTTCGAGGATGCCGTCCTCGAAAGCCGTGACGATGGTGTCATGGACGTAACTCTTCCGGCAGATCGCCGGCGTGTTGGAGAGCTTGTCGGCGGCAGCGCGGATCGCGTCGAGCACCTGCTTCTTGCGACCGCGCTGACTGGTCGCCGGCGTGATCCGCGACAGCGATTCAACGACGACGGCAGAGGCCATCAGCGTACGAAAATCCTTCAGCGAAATCTTGATGCCGGCGATCTCGCGCAAGAACGCGTTCACCTGCGTGGTGTTGACCGCGCGCACGATGCCATAGGCATCGCGATACTGGAACATGCGCTTGCCCGGAACGCTGCGCAGGATGCCGATGGCGCGCACTAGCTTGGCGGCGTCACATTCCTTCCGCACCGCTTTGCCGCCCTTCGCCTTGAAGGTCAGCACGAAGGAATCGTCTTCGAGCGTGACGTTTGACTTCAGCATCGTGGTGGCGCCGCGGGTCCCGTTGAGACGGGCGTAAGATTCGTTGCCGGGGCGAATCGCGGTGCGCGCGATCAGCTCGATCACGGCCGAGAGCGCGAATTCACGCGTCGGCTCGTCGCCCGACAGGAACATCGAGACCTTGCGCCGGATCTTTGGCAGCGCGCCGACGAGCTTTTCCAGGCGATGCGCCTTGCGGTGCTCGCGGACCTTTTCCCAGTCGGCGTGATAGCGGTATTGCAGCCGGCCCGCGGCATCTCGCCCCACCGCCTGGAGATGCGAACTCGGATCGGCCGAGTAACGCACCTCGCGATAGGCCGGGGGCACCGCCATGGCGTGCAGCCGGCGGATGGTGCGCGCATCGCGGATATGGGCTCCGTTGGGACGGACGAAGGAATAGCCCTTGCCGCGCCTGATGCGGCGAATGGTCAGCTCGTTCTGGTCGCCGAGCCGCAGGCCCAGCTCCCTGGCGAGCGCCTCGACCGTCGCCGGTGGCGCCGTGTCGAAGACCTTTTTCGGGCTGGGACGGCCGGAAGTGGCTGGTTTCGGCCATTGTCCGAGGGCTTTTGCCAGCGCAATAGCGGCAGGATCGGCTGAAGCGGGCCGCATCGTCCCGAGATTCCGCTGATCCATCATAGTCTTAAGCCTTAGCCCTGTCTGTTATCGGTCAATGCCGCTGTTCTGATTTTTGTTCCGAGGGGCCGCTCCGGACCCGGGTTGGCCATTTAGGGTGTTCCGAACGGCATTGCGAGTCCCGAATCAGTGAGGGACGGTTTCTAAATACCGTCGATGGGCGCATGGGGGCTCTGCGCAGCCTGCTCCCGCGCTTTGGATGAAGGGCACGAAAGCCCCTTTCGGCCTGTTTCAGATCTGCGACAGTCCCACCACGCGCGTTGATTCTCCGCATGGCCGGCCGCACGCCGAAGGTCCAGCTTGTGCTCCTTGTCGGGCCCGGTTAGCCCGACGCATAATCGGTTCAACGATCAAGTCGGCTTGCCATTCACCTATGCTCGGCTTGGCGTATCTGGAGGGAAAACATGTCCGAGAAGATCTACGACGTTCCTGCGGAATGGGCCAAACGCGCCTGGATCGACCAGGCCAAGTACAAGGACATGTACGCCCGCTCGATCTCGGACCCGAACGCTTTCTGGGCCGAGCAGGCCAAGCGCATCGACTGGATGAAGGCGCCGACTAAAATCGAGAACGTCTCCTTCGCGCCCGGCAACATCTCGATCAAATGGTTCGAGGATGGCGTCCTCAACGTCGCCCATAACTGCATCGACCGGCATCTTCACAAGCGCGCCAACCAGACCGCAATCATCTGGGAAGGCGACGATCCCTCACAGTCGAAGCACATCACCTACAAGGAGTTACACGACGAAGTGTGCCGGATGGCCAACATCCTGCGCACCCGCAACGTCAAGAAGGGCGACCGCGTCACTATCTACCTTCCGATGATTCCGGAAGCGGCCTACGCGATGCTGGCCTGCGCGCGGATCGGCGCCATCCACTCCGTGGTGTTCGCCGGCTTCTCGCCTGACAGCCTCGCCCAGCGCATCAATGATTGCCAGTCCAAGGTGATCATCACCGCGGACGAAGGACTGCGCGGCGGCAAGAAGGTCCCGCTGAAGGCCAATGTCGATGCGGCGCTCGCCAAGGCCGACGGCGTCGACTGGGTCGTCGTGGTCAAGCGCACCGGCGGCAAGATCGACATGAACCCGACCCGCGACCTCTGGTATCACGAGGCGGCGGCGATGGTGACGACAGAGTGCCCGGCCGAACACATGCACGCCGAGGATCCGCTGTTCATCCTCTACACCTCGGGCTCGACCGGCCAGCCCAAGGGCGTGCTGCACACGTCGGGCGGCTATCTCGTGTTCGCGTCGAT
This sequence comes from Pseudomonadota bacterium, assembly GCA_023435725.1. Classification (GTDB taxonomy): domain Bacteria; phylum Pseudomonadota; class Alphaproteobacteria; order Rhizobiales; family Xanthobacteraceae; genus Bradyrhizobium. The sequence goes on from JAEYRD010000112.1 coordinate 25,129, forward strand.
GACGCATCAATACGTCTTCGATTACCACGACGGCGACATTTACTGGTGCACCGCGGACGTCGGCTGGGTCACCGGCCACAGCTACATTCTCTACGGGCCGCTCGCCAACGGCGCGACCACGCTGATGTTCGAGGGCGTGCCGAATTATCCGGATAATTCGCGATTCTGGAACGTCATCGACAAGCACAAGGTCAACACCTTCTACACCGCGCCGACCGCGATCCGCGCGCTGATGCAAGGCGGCGACGAGCCTGTGAAGAAGACCTCTCGCGCTTCGCTCCGCCTGCTCGGCTCGGTCGGCGAGCCGATCAATCCGGAAGCCTGGGAGTGGTATTACCGCGTCGTCGGCGACGACCGCTGCCCAATCGTCGACACCTGGTGGCAGACCGAGACCGGCGGCATCCTGATCACGCCACTGCCGGGCGCAACGAAGCTGAAGCCGGGCTCGGCGACGCAGCCGTTCTTCGGCGTGGTGCCTGAAATCGTCGATGCCGACGGCAAGGTGCTGGACGGCGAGACATCAGGCAATCTCTGTCTCACCCGCTCCTGGCCGGGCCAGATGCGTACGGTCTATGGCGATCACGCCCGCTTCGAGCAGACCTACTTCTCGACCTACAAGGGCAAGTATTTCACCGGCGATGGCTGCCGGCGCGATGCCGACGGCTATTACTGGATCACCGGCCGCGTCGACGACGTCATCAACGTCTCCGGCCATCGCATGGGCACGGCTGAAGTCGAGAGCGCGCTGGTCGCGCATGACAAGGTGTCGGAGGCGGCCGTCGTCGGCTTCCCGCACGACATCAAGGGCCAGGGCATCTACGCCTATGTGACCCTGATGGCCGGTGTTCAGCCGACCGAGGACCTGCGGAAGGAGCTCGTCACCTGGGTGCGCAAGGAAATCGGCCCGATCGCCTCGCCCGACCAGATCCAGTTCGCGCCGAGCCTGCCCAAGACCCGCTCCGGCAAGATCATGCGCCGCATCCTGCGCAAGATTGCCGAGGACGAGCCGGGCAGCCTCGGTGATACCTCGACCCTGGCCGATCCCGCCGTGGTCGACGATCTCGTCAAGAACCGGCAGAACCGGAAGTCGGCGTAAGCGAGTTGTCGTGCCCCGGACACAGCGCAGCGCGTTAGCGGTGCGCTGCTGAGCCGGGGCCTATCGCACCAACAATCCCCTCTGCGATGTGGGCCGGCTGTGCAGCGCGTCACACCGGACGTTGCTTCGCATCGCCGGGACATGCCGCAGCGCGTCCGGGACGCGAGACCGCGCTTCGCGTGAACGCTCCCCCAAAATAACAGCCGTTCACACCCCTCACGCATTTGTCAGGGCGCTTGCCGGCGCCGCCGCACCTTTCCCGCCGAGTGTTGTTTTCAGATCATTTACTTTGTTTCGAACATTTTCTTTGTTCCGCCCGCTGGCTGGCCTCGGTGGCCGTGCGTGGAAACCATGCGGTTAACGGGCGCGGTTCAGAATGTCCCCAACAAGGACTTGGCGGGCCGGCGATTGCCGGGTTTTGCGTCACTTTGGACGATCCCGTTAGGGGCAAAGGGAATATTCATGTCGATGAAGATTGCTGTGGCGCTGGCCGCCACCATCGGAGCAGGGGTCTTGATGTCGACGGCGGCGCAAGCGCGGCCGGAAATGGTGGGAACGCACCTGGCCGACTATTCGCCGGGCACCATCGTGGTCAAAACCAACGAGCGGCGGCTTTATCTCATTCTCGATAGCGGCCACGCCATGCGTTATCCGGTCGGCGTCGGCAAGTCCGGCAAGCAGTGGGCCGGCACCACCCGCATCGACGGCAAGTATCTCAATCCCGCCTGGTCGCCACCCGCCGAGGTGAAGCGCGACAAGCCGAGCATTCCCGACGTGATCCCGGGCGGCTCGCCGCGCAACCCGATGGGCGTCGCTGCAATGACGCTAGCCGGCGGCGAATACGCGATCCACGGCACCAACGTGCCCGGCTCGGTCGGCGGCTTCGTTTCCTATGGCTGCATCCGCATGCTCAACGACGACATCACCGATCTCTACAGCCGCGTTTCCGTCGGCACGACGGTGGTCGTGACGCGCTGATCGCCGGAATTCGGGCAAACAACAAAGCCGCGTCAAAAGACGCGGCTTTTTCGTTACCAGAAGCGCCAACCTCTCGCGCACCAGCCGTCGCGATGGCCGCCATTGTAGCTGCGCGCGTAGCCACCGGCGAGCAGCGCGGCCGAGACGTTGGCGGTGCGTTTGGTCGCGACGTCGGCGAGCACGCGCCCGTATTTGTCCTGGCCAAGATTGGTGATCGTGACGCCGCCCTGGCCGAGCAGGTTGCGCAGCGCATCGCCCGCGGCTTCGGCCTTGTCGAGTTCGTCCCGGCAGGATGCTTTCATCTCGGGTGCATCGATACCGCGCAGGCGAACCCGTGCGACGAGATCGCGCCCGTCGCGCTGGTGCACGCGAGCGAGGAACGTGTCGCCGTCGATGGTGCGGACAACGTCAACAGGTTGACGCACGTCCGAACTGCCGGACTGCTGCAGGATGATCGCGGCATCTCGCGATTGTGCGTCATCCGCATGCGGAATGGGCCAGTTCGTCCCTTGGCGGAAGGCGAGCACGACGGCCGTCACGACGCCGACCACGAACATCCACGGCAACAGTCCCGAGAAGCGGCGGCCGAACGGCGAGCCACTGTATGAGGGCCGGTATGGATGGCTGGGATCGAAGCGCGGCATCCACGCACGCTAGGGCTGAGTCGGCTGAACCGGCAAGAGCGCCTTAAGAGAGCGCCGTAAGACAAGCGCGTCTTAAGATGAGAGGAGGGCGCCTTCGAGAACCGGACCTCAAAAGTCGGAGGCGATGCCCTTGCTCTCCCAATCGCCGTAGCGGGTGGGCTCGGGTCCCTTCGGTCCTTGCAATTCCTTCGGCGCGACCTTGGCGTGCGCAGCGGCGGCCTGCCGGCGCGCCTCAGCTTCTGCCAGCGCACGCTGGGCTGCCGGCGACAGTGGCTTGCGATCGGGAACGGAGGGCTGGTCACTCATAGTGGCGGTTCCTAGCGCAGGATCAGAACACGCGCGACGTCCAATAACGCATTGCTGAAATGGTCGCGGCGGGCTGTAAACGCGAGAGGCCATTCTTACATTTGGCATATTCACGTGCCACATATCTCCTCCTCAAGGCATGCGCCCATTGCGGCGGAACTGCCGCTCGCTCAGAACCTTGCTTCCGCATGCCATCTCAACGTTTCGTTCCTCCGTCCGAAGTGCCCGGTCTCGCGGCGCGGCGGATTGCCGCTGATATCGTCGACGGCGTGCTGCACAAGCATCGCACGCTTGACGACCAGCTCGACGGCGGCGGCGCCCATCCCGGACTGAAGACGCTGGCCGACCGTGACCGCGCGCTGATGCGGCGCCTCGTCGCGACGGTGCTGCGCCGGCTCGGCACGCTCGGCCATGTGCTGTCCCGCCTGCTCGACAAGGGCATTCCCTCCGACGCGCCGCGCGCGCAGAGCGCGCTCTTGATCGGCGCCGCCCAAATTCTCTGGATGGACGTGCCCGATCACGCCGCAGTCGATCTCTCCGTTCGTCTCGTGCAATCCGATCGCCGCGCCGCGCGCTATGCCGGCCTCGTCAACGCCGTGCTGCGCCGCTGTGCGCGCGAGGGCCAGGCACTGGTAGATGAAGTCGCGACGCAATCGCTGGACCTGCCGCCCTGGATGCTCGCGCGCTGGATCGCGCATTACGGCGAGGCGACCGCAAGGGACATGGCGCTGGCGCTTGGCCACGAGCCGTCGCTCGATCTCACCGTGAAGTCGGACGCCGCGCAATGGGCGAGCCGGCTGCACGGCGAGATGCTTCCGACCGGGACGGTGCGGATGCTGCTGCACGGCTCGGTGACCATGCTGCCCGGCTTCGCCGAGGGGCAATGGTGGGTGCAGGATGCCGCCGCCGCGCTGCCGGCCCGGCTGTTCGGCGACATCAAGGGCAAGTCCATTGCCGATCTCTGCGCCGCCCCCGGCGGCAAGACCGCGCAACTGGCGCACGCCGGCGCGCATGTCACGGCGATCGACCGCTCGCCCGCCAGGGTGGCACGCCTGCGCGAGAATCTGGCGCGGCTGTCGCTCCAGGCCGAGACTGTGGTCGCCGACGCCGTGGAATGGGCGGGTCCGGCCGAAGGCTTCGACGGTATCCTGATCGATGCGCCCTGCACCTCGACCGGCACGATCCGCCGCCATCCCGACGTCGCATGGCTGCGCCAGGAGTCCGACATCGTCGCCTTGACTGCGCTCCAGCAGCGGTTGCTGCGAAAGTCGCTATCGCTGCTCAAACCGGGCGGGACGCTGATCTACTGCACCTGTTCGCTGGAACCCGAGGAGGGTGAGCAGGCCGTGGCCGCGCTGCTGGCCGCGGAACCTGGGCTTCGGCGCGTGCCGATCGAAGCGTCCGAGGTGTCGGGGCTCAGCGAGATCGTTACCGCCGATGGCGATTTGCGGACCCTGCCCAGCCATCTGCCGAACGCCGATCCCAAGCTCGGCGGGCTCGACGGTTTCTACGCGGCCCGGCTCGTTAAATCCTGATTTTGCACCGGTTTTTTTGCGACGGTGCTGATTCGCGCCCCTTCAAGATGGTGTCGGACGTCCGATTTTGGGATTAAGAAGGATTCGTCGTTAATCCTCTCCCCCTTCAAGGCAAGGCGTGTCGGTCGCTCAACGCAGACGTATCTCGACGCTGGTCATGAACCGCTTCGCGCGGAACATGCTGTCGCGCGCGAGCGGCGGTCCCGTTGCGCTGTCGCGGGTCTGGCCCGGCCGCACCGACCGGCTGATCATCGCGCCACATGATCTGCGCACGGCGGATGCGACCCGTGCCGCCGAGATCTATGCCGGCCGCTTCGTCTTCGCCGGCAAGATCGTCAATTGCCATGGCCGCTCGATCTTCGATCTCGAGCCGCCGTCGGAGGATTGGGAGGTCGCGTTGCTCGGCTTCGGCTGGCTGCGCCACTTGCGCGCCGCCGACACCGCACTGACGCGGGCCAATGCGCGCGCGCTGGTCGAGGATTGGATCTCCAACCCCGCCAACAAGCGCCGGCCCGTCGCGCGCCGTGCCGACGTGCTGGCGCGCCGCGTGATCTCGCTGCTGTCGCAGGCGCCGCTGGTGCTCAACGACACCGACAACAAGTTCTATCGCCGCTATCTGCGCGCGCTGGCGCGCGAGATCCGCTTCCTGCGCTATGCCATGCTCGACATTCCCGACGGGGTGCCGAAGCTGCAGGTGCTGATCGCGCTGTGCTACGCCGCACTGTGCCTCGCCAACCAGGCGAGTCACATCCGCAGCGCGTCGAAAAAGCTCTCGGAGGAATTGCAGCGGCAGATCCTGCCCGACGGCGGACACATCTCCCGCAACCCGGGCGCGCTGATCGAGCTCCTGATCGACCTGCTGCCGCTGCGACAGACCTTTGCCGCGCGCAACATCGCGCCGCCGCCGGCGCTGCTCAACGCGATCGACCGCATGATGCCGATGCTGCGCTTCTTCCGTCATGGCGACGGCAATTTCGCGCTGTTCAACGGCATGAGCGCGACGCCTTCGGACCAGCTCGCCACGTTACTCGCCTATGACGACACCCACGGCGTGCCGATGGCGAACATGCCGCATACCGGCTTCCAGCGCCTTGATGCCGGCCAGACCACGCTGATCATCGACACCGGCCCGCCGCCGCCGGCCGGCGTCAGCCACGACGCTCATGCCGGTTGCCTGTCGTTCGAACTGTCCTCCGGCATCAGCCGCATCGTCACCAATTGCGGCATGCCGACTACTGGCCGCGACAACTGGCGACCGTTCGCGCGCAGCACGGCGGCGCATTCGACGCTGACCTATCACGATACGTCGTCATGCCAGTTCGTTGAGATGTCGGCGATGAAGCGGCTCCTGCACGGCTCACCTGTCAGCAGCGGCCCCGTCGAAGTCGAGAGCTATCGCGAGGTCGTGCAGAACGGGACGCTGCTCACGACCTCGCATGACGGCTATCTCGCCAAGTTCGGCGCGATCCATCGCCGCGTGCTGATGATTGCCAATGACGGCGCGCGCATCGACGGCGAGGACACGCTGTCGCCGCCGCAGGGCGGACGTTTCAGGGGCGCTGACGCCGATTTCGCGCTGCGCTTCCATCTGCATCCGGCGGTCAAGGCGAGCCGGCTGTCGGACGCCCACGGCGTCATGCTGGTGCTGCCGAACCGCGACGTCTGGACCTTCGAGACGCTCGACGACAAGGTCGACCTCGAGGACAGCGTGTTCCTGGCCGGCAATGACGGCCCCCGCCGCACCGCCCAGATCGTGATCCGCCAGGACGCCCGCCAAGCACCCTCGATCCGCTGGAGTTTTGTCCGCTCCACCGCCTCGCCGGCGGTCACCAATGCCCGCCGCAACGCGCGGCGCGAGCCGGAACTCCCGCTGTGAGCGCGCGCGATCTCGCCCACCTGGTCGTTGTGAACGACAGCGAAAGCTGCTAACCAACGCGCGCCCGCGCAACTGGCGACCTTGGATGGAGCACCATCGGGAAGCGCGGGACATAGCTGCCGCGCGCCTGGGCATAGGTACTCCCTTCAACAGAGGATCTTGCTCATGACTGACCATCCCCGCCGCGTCACCCGCGCGCTGATTTCCGTTTCCGACAAGACCGGCCTGATCGAATTCGCAAAGGCGCTTGCCGCCCATGGCGTCGAACTGGTCTCGACCGGCGGCACTGCCAAGGCGATCGCCGCCGCGGGCCTCAAGGTTAAGGATGTCTCCGAGCTGACCGGCTTCCCCGAGATGATGGACGGCCGCGTCAAGACACTGCATCCGAAGGTGCATGGTGGCCTGCTCGCGATCCGAGACAACAAGGAACACGCGGAAGCGATGAAGACGCATGGCATCGCGCCGATCGATCTCCTCGTCGTCAATCTCTATCCTTTCGAGGCGACCGTCGAGAAAGGCGCGGGCTTCGAGGACTGCATCGAGAACATCGATATCGGCGGCCCCGCGATGATCCGCGCCGCCGCGAAGAACCATGACGACGTCGCCGTCGTGGTTGAAGCGGAGGACTACAAGGCCGTGCTCGACGAGCTCGCCGCCAAAAATGGCGCGACGACGCTGAAGCTGCGCCGGCGGCTTGCCGCAAAGGCCTATGCGCGTACCGCCGCCTATGATGCCGCCATCTCGAACTGGTTCAACCGCCAGCTCGAGATCGACGCGCCCGACTTCCGCGCCTTCGGCGGCAGGCTGATCCAGTCGCTGCGCTATGGCGAGAACCCGCACCAGACCGCGGCGTTCTATGCCACGCCGGACAAGCGCCCGGGCGTCTCCACCGCACGGCAGCTGCAGGGCAAGGAGCTCTCCTACAACAACATCAACGACACCGACGCGGCCTATGAGTGCATCGGCGAATTCGACGCCAAGCGCACCGCGGCCTGCGTCATCGTCAAGCACGCCAATCCTTGCGGCGTCGCCGAGGGCTCCGACCTCGTCAGCGCCTATCGCAAGGCGCTCGCCTGCGATTCCACCTCGGCTTTCGGCGGCATCATCGCGATGAACCGTGCGCTCGATGCGGACACCGCACGCGAGATCACCAAGATCTTCACCGAGGTGATCATCGCACCCGACGCCAGCGAGGAAGCGATCGCCATCATCGGCGCCCGCAAGAACCTTCGGCTGCTGCTCGCGGGCAGCCTGCCCGATCCGCGCGCACCGGGCCTGACTGCCAAGACGGTCGCCGGTGGCCTGCTTGTGCAGAGCCGCGACAACGCCGTGGTCGACGACATGACCTTCAAGGTCGTCACCAAGCGCGCGCCGACCGATGCCGAAATGCGCGACCTGAAATTCGCCTTCCGCGTCGCCAAGCACGTCAAGTCCAACACAATCATCTACGCCAAGGATCTCGCCACCGTCGGCATCGGTGCGGGTCAGATGAGCCGCGTGGACTCAGCGCGGATCGCGGCGCGCAAGGCGCAGGATGCAGCCAACGAGCTGAAGCTCGCCGAGCCGCTCACCAAGGGCTCGGTCGTCGCATCGGATGCGTTCTTTCCCTTCGCCGACGGCATGCTCGCCTGCATCGAAGCCGGCGCCACCGCCGTGGTGCAGCCCGGCGGCTCCATGCGCGACGATGAAGTGATCAAGGCCGCCGACGAGCACGGCATCGCCATGGTGTTCACGGGCACGCGTCACTTCAGGCACTGATTTCGCTGTCATTCCGGGGCGCGCATAGCGATGCCCCGGAATCACGGTGGGGACGCTAATCCCGCACCCGCATCAACAGCCCCAGACCCGCGACGAAAAACACCACCAGCACGGCCATGCCGGCCTTCTGGCTCGCCGTGACCGCCGTGATCATGCCGATCAGGAGCGGGCCGATAAAAGACGTCACTTTCCCCGTCAGCGCGAACAGCCCGAAATACTGCGCGATGCGGTCCTTCGGTGCGAGACGGATCAGAAGCGTGCGCGAAGCGGCCTGGAGCGGACCGCCGGCGGCGCCGATAAGACAGCCCAGTACGAGATAGGCGCGCTCCGCGGCGGCTCCGAACAGCGGGCCACCCGGCCCGGGCGGCGCGACCTTGATGAAGAAGATCGAATCCTTGTCGACCAGCAGGATCGCGGCGAGCGCCAGCAGCAGGATCAGCATGCTGCCGGCAATGACGCGCTTCGGTCCCAGGAAATCGTCGAGCTTGCCGCCGAGCCATGCGCCGAAGGTACCTGCGATCGCCAGGATGATTCCGAACATGCCGATCTGGATCGTGTGCCAGCCGAAGGTGCCCGCGGCATAGATGCCGCCGAAGGCAAACAGCGAGACCAGGCCATCGGTATAGATCATGTTGGCAAGCAGAAACGCCGCGAGCGATTTGCGCTTCGGCAAATCCTTGAGCGACTGCCTCAGCCCGTACAGACCTTCGCGCAGCGCCTGGCGCACCGGACGCCGCGCCGGATAGTCCGGCGTGAACAGAAACATCGGCGTCACGAAGATGATGAACCACAGCCCGGTCAAGGGCCCTGCGGCCCGATCGCCCTGGTGAGTCGCGGGATCGAGCCCGAACAGCGGCTTGAACCCGAGCAGCGTGCGGCCGGTCTCCGGATTGGCGGCGAAGAAGCCGAGCACGATGATCAGGCTGACGATGCCGCCGATGTAGCCGGTGGCCCAGCCGGTGCCGGAGAGACGGCCGATCCGCTCCGGCGGCACCAGCGTCGGCATCATCGCGTTGTTGAAGACCGTGGCGAATTCCGCGCCGACGCTGGCGAGCGCGACCGCGATGAGCAGCGGCGGAATGATGGCAGGATTGCCGGGCTTGCCGATCCACAGCGCGCAGGACGCAACCACCAGCAGCGCGCCGAAGCCGGCGATCCACGGCTTTCTGCGGCCCGCAGCATCCGCGATGGCGCCGAGCACCGGCGACATCAGCGCGATCGCAAGGCCCGCCGCCGCCATCGCGAAGCCCCACAGCGATTGGCCGGTGGCGGGATCTGGCGCGATGCTGGTGGCGAAATAGGGCGCGAATACGAAGGTCGTGATTAGCGTGAAATAGGGCTGCGCGGCCCAGTCGAAGAAGATCCAGCTGACGACGGCGGAGCGCGGCGGATAGGTCCGCAGCGCGCCCACGCGCGCATCCGAGGCGATCGTCGTCATCGTCCAGTCCCCATCACGAACAGTTTAGGCCCTCTTAGCGCAAACCGTATAGCATTGCAGCGACGCGTGTGCATTTGGCGCGGGGGCGCGGCGGAAGTTTGATGATGTCGGCATATTCGACGCGACGGACATTTTTTGCGATTATCGCCACTTTGGCGTTTGGTCTTGCGCCTGCAACCGCACAGGATGCGCGGCGGACCTACGTCCCACCGACGCTCGACAGGATGCACGCCGTCGCCGCCGAACACGGCATGGTGGTGGCGCAGGAGAAGATTTCTGCGCAAGTCGGCGCCGATATCTTGCGGCGCGGCGGCAACGCGGTCGATGCCGCGGTTGCCACCGGCTTTGCGATGGCGGTGACCTATCCCCGTGCCGGCAATATCGGCGGTGGCGGCTTCATGGTGATCCACTCCGCCGAGCGTAACGAAGACGTCACGATCGATTACCGCGAGACCGCACCGGCGGCGACCACGGCGCAAACTTTCCTCAGCCCCGACGGCAAGCCAGATCCGGCGAAGTCGCGCGATTCGGCGCTCGGCATCGGTGTGCCCGGCACCGTGGCGGGTCTCGCGCTGGCGCTGGAGAAATACGGCTCGGGCCAGTTCACGCTGCCACAATTGCTCGAACCCGCGATCGCGCTTGCCCGCGACGGCTTTGTTGTCAGCGACGACATCGCCGACACCCTGCCAAGCTGGCACCGTCGCCTCGCACGCTGGCCTTCCTCGGCCAGGATCTTCTCGCGGCCTGATGGCACGCCGCTCGGCGAAGGCGACAGGCTGATACAGAGCGATCTTGCCGAAACGCTGTCCGCTGTCGCGGCGCAAGGTCCGCGCGGCTTCTACGAAGGCGCAGTTGCAGACAAGCTCGCCAAGGCCGTCTCCGATGCCGGCGGCATCATGACGCCGGCTGACCTGAAATCCTATCAGGCGGTGATCCGTGCGCCGGTGCGCGGCACCTATCGCGGCTACGACATCGTCTCGATGCCGCTGCCTTCCTCCGGGGGCGTGGTGCTGGTCGAGACGCTCAACATCCTCGAAGGCTTTCAGCTCAGCGATTTGAAGCAGGGCTCGCCGGCATCGCTGCATCTGCTGATCGAAGCCATGAAGCGTGCCTATGCCGATCGTGCGCGCTATCTCGGCGATCCCGCCTTCGTCAACGCACCGATCGAAACGCTCACTGCGAAAGACTATGCGGCCAGGCTGCGCGCACGCATTTCTCCCGATCACGCCACGCCGTCGAAGGAGCTGGTGTCCGCCGCCCCCTCGCCGCGCGAAGGCAGCAACACCACGCATTTCTCCGTCGTCGATGCCCACGGCAACGCCGTCAGCAACACCTACACGCTGAATTTCAGCTACGGGGTCGGCCTCGTCGCCGAGGGCACCGGGGTGCTGCTCAACAATGAGCTCGACGACTTCACCGCGGCGGTTGGCGCCTCCAATGCCTATGGCCTCGTCGGCTTCGAGGCCAATCTGCCCGGCCCCGGCAAGCGGCCGCTGTCCTCGATGTCACCGACCATCGTGTTGAAGGACGGCAAGCCGGTGCTGGTGACGGGCTCGCCCGGCGGCAGCCGCATCATCTCGACCGTGCTCCAGGTCATCGTAAACGTCCTCGACTACAAGATGGATGTGGCCGCGGCCGTTGCCGCCCCGAGGCTGCATCATCAATGGCTGCCGGACGAAGTACGCATCGAGAGCGGCTTTCCCGGGGACGTGCTGTCTGAGCTGAAGGCGATGGACCACCTCATCGTCGAGCCGATGGGACAGACGTCGGCCAATTCGATTCTCGTGACGCCGAACGGGCCGCTCGGCGCGCCCGATCCGCGCACGCGCGGTGCCGAGGCAGCAGGGCAGTAGCCCGGCCTCGGCATGACACGACGGCCAGCGCCGGCTTGCGCTGGCTGCCACGCGTGCTACCACCGCGCAGTTTTTGGGAATTGCCGGGGAAACGCACATGAGCACAGCCGATCCGACCCAGCGCATCGAGCGCGCGGAGATCGAGGACACCAGCCTTCTTGCCTTCTATCGCGACATGAACGTCGCCGAACGGCGGACGTTCTGGGCCTGCGCGGCAGGCTGGGCGCTCGATGGCATGGACTTCATGATCTATCCGCTGGTGATCGGCACCATCATCGCGTTGTGGAAGGTCGATGCGGCCTCGGCGGGTCTCGCCGGCACGGTGACGCTGCTGGCCTCGGCGATCGGCGGCTGGCTGGGCGGATATCTCTCCGACCATATCGGCCGGGTCAGGACGCTTCAGATCACCATCATCTGGTTCTCGTTCTTCTCGCTGGTCTGCGCCGTCGTGCAGAATTTCGAACAGCTCCTGATCGCGCGCGCCGTCCTCGGCCTCGGCTTCGGCGGCGAATGGGCGGCAGGCGCCGTGCTGATGGGTGAGGCGATCCGGCCGCAATATCGCGGCCGCGCCGTCGGCTCGGTGCAATCGGGCTGGGCTGTCGGCTGGGGCCTTGCGGTGCTGTCGCAGGCGATTCTGTTTTCGCTGATGCCGGCGGAGACGGCATGGCGCTGGATGTTCGTGATCGGCGCGCTGCCGGCGCTGCTGGTGTTCTACATCCGCCGCTCTGTCACCGAGCCGGAGATTGCGGCCGAGGCCCGCGCCAAGCAGGCCGCGAGCGGCAATCGCCCGGCGCTGTGGGAGATCTTCTCGGGCCCGATCCTGAAAACCACGATCCTGGCGTCGCTGGCGGCGACAGGCTGCCAGGGCGGCTACTACGCCATCACCTTCTGGGTGCCACAATTCCTGACCAAGGAGCGGCACCTGTCGATCGTCGGATCGACCGGCTATCTCTCGACGCTGATCGTCGGCTCCTTCATCGGCTATCTCGTCGGTGCCTGGCTCGCCGACCGGATCGGACGGCGCAACCTGTTCCTGATCTTCTCGATCGGCGCCATGGCGGTGGTGCTGCTCTATACCCAGCTGCCGCTGACCAACGAGATCCTGTGGGTGCTCGGCTTCCCGCTCGGCTTCTTCGCCTCGGGCTATTTCTCCGGCATCGGCGCGTTCCTGACCGAGCTCTATCCGACGCGCCTGCGCGGCTCCGGCCAGGGCTTTTGCTACAATTTCGGCCGCGGCATCGGCGCGCTGTTTCCGTTCCTCGTGGGCGCACTGTCGGCGACGACGTCACTTGCGAATGCGATCGCGATCTTCGCGGTGGTGGCTTACGCAGTGTTCTTCATCGCGGCCTTCGCGCTACCGGAGACGCGCGGGCGCGTGCTGCATGCTGACTGACAGGGTGGTGTCATTCCGGGGCGCTCGAAGGGCGACCCCGGATTGACGGCAGGGAAACTATCGTCCCACCTGATACGGTCCGCCCTTTTCCAGCGCTTTGGCGTATGCCGGCCGCGCGTGGATGCGTTCGAGGAACGCCATCGCCTTGGGATGGCCCTGCTCAAGACCGCCGCGCGCCTGGGCTGCTTCGAGCGGAAAGCTCATCTGGATATCGGCGGCGGTGAATTCGCTGCCGGCGAACCATTCGCTCTTGCCGAGCTCGCCTTCCCAATAATCCATGTGCTGCTTGAGCTGCGGATTGACCAGCGCGGTGAGCGCCTGGTTCGAGACCTTGCGCACCAGCGGACGGAGCAGCGCAGGCGCACGCTTCGGCATCAGCGTGAACAGCAGCTTCAGGAGCAGCGGCTGCATCGCCGACCCCTCCGCATAGTGCAGCCAATAGGTGTAGCGCAGCCGCTCCGGCGTGTTCGGCGGCGGGATCAGCCGGCCGTTGCCATAGGTTGTGATCAGATATTCGATGATCGCGCCTGATTCGGCGATGGTGTTGCCGTTGTCGGTGATGACAGGAGACTTGCCGAGCGGATGGATGGCGCGCAGCTCCTTCGGCGCGCGCATGTCCGGCTGGCGCTGATAGCGCACGATCTCGTAGGGCACGCCCAACTCCTCGAGCAGCCACAGCACACGCTGCGAGCGGGAATTGTTGAGGTGATGAACGGTCAACATCGTGGAGGTCCCCCAAGCTGGGCGTCGTCGTCGCCCGCGCGTTCGTGCCAGCCTGGGAACGCAATGTCGAGCCGTCCGGACGGATATTTTCACCCGGGTATATTGACGAGAGTAATTTACCCGGATATTAAATCGCCCACGTGATCAATATGGCAATGATTCCAATGCAATCGACTTTCACCGCCTTCATCGGCCGGCGTCGGCTGGCCTCCGGACCGGCCGGCGAGGTCGCGCTTGCCGTCAAGCGGGCCGAGCCGCGGCCGGACGAGCCGATGATCATCTTCGACGACGGGACGGGCCGGTCGGTCGATTTCGACCTGCGCGGCGAGGATCGCGAAGTGCTGGCGCGGCTGGCGAAGCTCATGCCGCCGCCTACGAGCGAAGTCGCCGAAGCCCCAAGCGAGCCGCGCGGCCGCGGCCGGCCGAAGCTGGGCGTGGTCGCGCGCGAAGTGACGTTGCTGCCGCGGCATTGGGAGTGGCTCAACGCGCAGCCGGGCGGCGCCTCGGTCGCGCTGCGAAAGCTCGTCGACGCGGCGCGGCGCGCAAGCGGCGACAAGGACCGTGAACGACTGGCGCGCGATGCGGCCTACCACTTCATGTCGACCATGGCCGGCAATTTGCCGCAGTTCGAGGAAGCCGCGCGCGCGCTTTTCGCAGATGACCGGCGGCGCTTCACCGGACTGATCGCGGACTGGCCCGCCGACATCCGCGACCACATCGTCAAGCTCGCCTACAGCGACCGCGCTTAGGCGCAGCACCTTCTCCCAACCATCGACGGCCGGGCCACGCGTGTTTCGCGTGGCAACGGCTTCGTGCGCCCTGATGAAAGGCCCATCCATGTCCGCCGCCAACCCGATCTGGCCCAATTTTCTGCGCTTCCTTGCACCGTTGATGCTGAGCAACGCGCTGCAATCGCTGTTCGGCACCGTCAGCAACGTCTATCTCGGCCAGATGATCGGCATCGACGCGCTCGCCGCGGTCTCGGCGTTTTTCCCGGTGATGTTCTTCCTGTTCGCCTTCGTCATGGGCCTCAGCACCGGCGCCACCGTGCTGATCGGCCAGGCGTTTGGCGCGGGCGAGCACGGCAGGATCAAGATCGTCGTGGGCACGACATTCGCGGTCGGCCTGCTGCTGTCGATATCGATTGCGCTGATCGGCGGACTCTTGAGCCGGCAATTGATGATGATGCTCGCGACGCCCGCGGACATTCTCGATCAGGCGAGTGCCTATGCCCGCATCATGCTGCTCACGATGCCGCTCGGCTTTATCTTCCTGCTGATGACGGCGATGATCCGCGGCGTTGGTGACGCCGTGACGCCGCTGCTGGCACTGACGTTGTCGACCGCTATCGGCCTGGTCCTGACGCCGATGCTGATCCACGGCGCGTTCGGATTGCCGGCGGTTGGCATCACCAGCCCGGCCTGGGCGGCCGCGATCGCCAACGCGCTGACGCTGATCGCGCTGGCTGTCTATCTGCTGCGCAAGAAGCATGCGTTGGCACCCGACGCAGCCTTGCTGCGTCATCTGCGGCTGAATCGCGGCGTGCTCGGAAAGATCCTCGGCATCGGGCTGCCGAGTGCGATCGGCATGGTCGTGATGGCTGTGGCCGAGCTGGTGCTGCTCGGCCTCGTCAACGGCTTTGGATCGGACGCCACGGCCGCCTACGGCGCCGTCAACCAGGTGATGGGCTACACGCAGTTCACGGCGATGTCGATCTCGATCGCGGTCTCGATCCTCGGCGCGCAGGCGGTCGGTGGCGGCGACAGGGCGAGGCTCGACGACATCGTGCGAACCGGCATCGCGTTCAACCTCGTCCTGACTGGCGGGGTGGTGGCGCTGATCTATCTGGCGCCGCGCGCCGTGCTCGGCATCTTCATCACCGACGGTGCCGTACTCGATCTGGCGAGAGAGCTGCTCTATATCGCCTTGTGGAGCTCGGTGCCGTTTGGCATGGCCACGGTGTTTTCGGGGGCCATGCGCGCCGCGGGCGTGGCGCTGACGCCGATGCTGCTCTCGATCTTCGCGATTCTCGCAATCGAGCTGCCGTCGGCGGTGATCCTGAGCCGAACGATCGGCCTGCAAGGCGTGTGGGCCGCCTATCCAATCGTGTTCTGCGTCATGTTCGTTTTGCAGATGGGCTATTACCTCCTGGTGTGGCGCAAGCGGACCATCCGTCGTCTGGTCTGACGGAATCATCAAAGTATTATGACCATCATTAAACGGTGGACCTGTGGCGCGCGCTGCGCCACAATGCGACAAAAGCGATGTCAGGGAGAATGAATTTGACCCGCACGGCCCCGCAATTCCTGTTCGATTTCGGCAGCCCGAACGCCTATCTCAGCCATCTGGCGATCCCGGCGATCGAGCAGCGCATCGGCGTCAAGTTCGAATATGTGCCGATCCTGCTCGGCGGCATCTTCAAGTCGACCAACAACAAATCGCCGGCCGAGACGCTCGCCGGCATCAAGAACAAGCGCGAATTCCAGGCGGTCGAGACCGAGCGCTTCATCAAGCGCTTCAAGGTCCAGCCCTACGTCATGAATCCCTACTTCCCCGTCAACACGCTGAACCTGATGCGCACGGCGATCGCGGCGCAGATCGAAGGCGTGTTCGAGAAGTATGTGGAGGCCGCTTTCCATCACATGTGGCGCGAGCCGAAGAAGATGGACGATCCCGAGATCGCGGCAGAGGCGCTGGCCTCCTCCGGTCTCGATGCCCAAAAGCTGTTCGCCCGCGCCCAGGAGCCCGAGGTGAAGGGCAAGCTGATCAAGAACACCGAGGAGGCCGTGGCCCGCGGCGCATTCGGCTCGCCCACCTTCTTCGTCGGCAACGAGATGTTCTTCGGCAAGGAGCAGCTGCGCGAGGTCGAGGAGATGGTGTTGGGGAAGTAGCCCCTTCCTTCTCCGACGAAAGAATGTGATCGCGGTAACATTCTGGATTACTTCGCTTCGCTCGCAATGACGACTATAGATAGACCGCCAATAGCAACAATAAGGAAGATCCCATGCGTATCCTCGTGGTCGGCGCCGGCGCCATCGGCGGCTATTTTGGTGGCAGGTTGTTGCAGGCCGGCCGCGACGTCACCTTCCTGGTCCGGCCGCGGCGCGCCAGCGAACTCGCGAGCGCCGGCCTCGTCATCAAGAGTCCGAACGGCGACGTGACCTTGAGAAATCCGCCGACCGTGCAGGCCGACGCGCTCAAGGACAAGTTCGACGTCGTGCTGCTCAGCTGCAAGGCGTTCGACCTCGATGACGCCATCAAGTCATTCGCCGCGGCAGTCGGTCCGAACACGTCGATCATTCCGATGCTGAACGGCATGAAGCATCTCGACACGCTCGACGACAAGTTCGGCAAGGAGCGCGTGCTCGGCGGCCTCTGCGCGATCGCCGCGACCTTGAACGAGAAGCGCGAGGTGGTGCAGCTCCAGCCGATGCAGTCGCTCAATTACGGCGAGCGCGACGGCAAGCTGTCGGATAGGGTCAAGGCGATCGACGAAGCCTTCAAGAGCAGCATCAACGGCGCCGCCGCCAGCCAGAACATCATGCAGGACATGTGGGAGAAGTGGGTATTCCTCTCCTCGCTCGCGGCCTCCACCAGCCTGATGCGTACCTCCGTCGGCAACATCCTCGCCGCCCCCGGCGGCAGGGATTTCCTGCTCGGCATGCTCGATGAGACGAGCGCGATCGCCACTGCGTCAGGCTACACACCGGGCGGGCCGTTCTTCGAGCGGGTGAAGGGCAACCTCACCACCGAGGGATCGCCGATGACGGCGTCGATGTTCCGCGACATCAAGGCGGGCCTGCCGGTCGAGGCCGATCACGTCATCGGCGACCTGATCGCGCGCGCAGATGCCGCCAAGGTGCCGGTGCCGAAGCTGCGCATCGCCTACACGCATCTGAAGGCGTATGAGAAGCAGCGGGCGGGCTAATCCCACTTTCCGCTGTCGTCCCGGGGCGCGCAAAGCGCGAGCCCGGGACCCATAACCACAAGGAGTGGTTATGGCACTCGCTGCTAACCCCGAGTCTTCGCCAAACTCGATCCTGTGGCTATGGGTCCCGGGCTCGCGACTGCGTCGCGCCCCGGGACGACGAGCTGCGTTGGCCGCAACAGCTCAGGACTACTGCAAATGCGCCAGATAATGCGCGACCGCAGTAATCTCTTCCTCACTCATCCCGTAGGCGACATCCGCCATCGCGGCGACGCCACCGCCGACGCGCTGGCCGGCCTTGTAGTCGTGCAGCGCCTTCGCGAGATATTCCTCCCGCTGCCCGGCGAGCCGCGCCACCGCCTTGGTGCCGGCGAAATTGTCCGTGTGGCATGAGGCACAGCGCCGGCCGACGGCAACTTGCGCGCCTTTCTTCGACAGATCTGGATCCTTGTCCTCCGCGCCCTTCGGCGGGGTCAACGAGGAAAAGTAGGCTCCGAGATTGCGGATGTCCTCGTTGTTGATCTCCTCGACGATCGGCTGCATCTGCTCGTTCTTGCGCGAGCCGGCGCGGAAGAACACGAGCTGCCATTGCAGGAATTGATCGGGCTGGCCGGCGAGCGAGGGGATGTTCTCGGTCTGCGAGATGCCGTTCTCGCCGTGGCAACCGGCGCAGACTTCCGCCTTGGCCTTTCCGGCCGCAGCGTCCGCGGCGTGGCCCGGGACGACGCCGAGCGAAAGAAGCGCAAGCGCGCTGATTGCGTGCGAGATGAACTGCCGGCGCATGATGGGGAATTCCGATCTATCGAGTTCGTCATTCCGGGGCGCGCCGTTTGGCGCGAGCCCGGAATCCATAACCCCCGTTCGTGGTTATGGGTTCCGGACTCGCGCTACGCGCGATCCGGAACGACACTATCCAAGATTTCAAGAAAAGAGGCTGCGGCACCTCCCGGCCACCGCAGCCTCGTATCGTCGCGCGCTACTTCTTGCTGTAGCTGATGCGATAGATCGCGCCAGCCCAGTCGTCGGCAACGAGAATCGATCCATCCTTGGCGAGGATGATGTCGTCGGGACGGCCGAGATAGCCCTGGTCACCCTCGATCCAGCCGGAGGCGAACACTTCCTGCTTGGCGTTCTTGCCGTCGGGCCCGACGATCACGCGCATGATGCGGCCGCCCTGGTACTTGTGACGATTCCAGGAGCCGTGCTCGGCGATCAGGATGTTGTTCCTGTACTCGGCGGGGAATTGGTCGCCGGTATAGAACTTCATGCCGAGGGGAGCGACGTGCGCGCCGAGATTCAGCACCGGCGGCGTAAACTCGGAGCACTTGTGGCCCATTGCGAACTTCGGATCGGGAAGATCGCCCTGGTGGCAATAAGGATAGCCGAAATGCTCGCCCATCTTGTTGATCATGTTCAGCTTGTCTGAAGGCAGATCATCGCTGACCCAATCGCGGGCATTCTCGGTGAACCAGTACTTTCCGGTGCGCGGATCGACGTCGCCGCCGACCGAGTTGCGAACGCCAAGCGCGTAGATTTCGGCGTTGCCGGTCTTGGGATCGACGCGCCGGATCTGCGACACGCTGGTCGGCGGGACGCCGACGTTGAAGGGCGGTCCGAACGGAATGTAGAACCAGCCGTCCTTGTCGACCGCGATGTACTTCCAGCCATGCGCGGCATAGGACGGCATGTCGTCATAGACGACCTTGCCGTCACCGAGCTTGTCCAGATTGGCTTCGGCGTTGTCGTAGCGGATCAGCTTGTCGACGGCGATGACGTAGAGCGCGCCGTCCTTGAAGGCGAGACCGGTGGGCATGTTGAGCCCCTTGAGGACGGTCTTGACCTCTTTCTTCCCGTTGTTGTCCTTGATGGCATAGACGTTGCCGAGGCCGAACGAGCCGACGAACAGCGTGCCCTTGTCACCCCAGGCCATCTGCCGCGCAGCCAGCACCCCTGACGCGTAGACGTCGATCTTGAAGCCCGGCGGCAGCTTGATCTTCTTGACGATGTTGGCGAGCTCGGCGTCGGAGGCGCCGGTCGGCGGCCCCGACGGCGGCGCGAGGCCCTTCTGCGCCTCGGTCTCGTCGCCGAGGAACCAGTCATCCGGCGGATGGGTCCAGAAATCCTTGGTGCCGGATTCGTATTTCTTCAGCTGGCGCCCTTTGTCCTGCTGTTGCTGCGCATTGACAGCGCAGGTCCCCGCAAGAAGGGCCACGGACGCAAGCGCCAAGACGGATCGATGGAATTTCATCGCGTCACTCCCTAAGGCAGCCGTCAGGGCTGCACATTATTTTATGCTGGCTAGTCGAGAGGCGAAGTTCGGAGTCTGTCGAGCGACAGACGAAAAAAGGTTAGCACATCCGCGGGCGGTGAGAAGTACAACACGCGCACTGCGGTTGCGCTCAGTAAGAATTGAGACGGATTTCTCTACGCGAAGCAGGCGACAACAAAGCTCTCGCTGCAACGCGAAATAAGACCGGCGCGCGGCTGATTTGCGCGCGGCGGGAGGGGTGGTCGCACAAGAATCGCGAAAACAACCCCATGCAAAGTAGAGTAGCTGAGACTGCATTGCTCCCGGTGACACCGGACAGACATTTGAAGCGCCGAGCAAAACAGCAAACGCGGTGATTAGGAGACTGTAGGATAAGGCCCTTCGTCGAACATGGTGTCATGATAGCCTTTCGATCCGACCTCGCGCGCCAGCGCGCTGCGGAAATCCTTTCCCGCGCGAAGGCTCTGCAGCACATGCGCGAAGTCGAATTTCGGCCGCCAGGCGAGATCGCGCCGCGCGCGGTCGTTGACATAGACGCGGTCGATCTCGGGGAATAGCCGCCAGCCGCGCGCCGCATAAAGCTGCGCACAATCGGGGTAGAGTTCGCGCACGACACTGGCCGCGTCGCGCGCAAGCGTCGCGAGGTGACGTTGCTCGAACGGGCTCGTGGCAGAGACGATGTAGCGACCGAAGCCGATCCTCGATGCACGCTCGACGGCAAGCAGATGGGCGCTCACCGCGTCCGCTATATCCAGCCGGCGATAGAGCAGCTCGTTGGCCTGCGCGTTCTCGAGCGCGTAAGCCGACCGCACCGCCGGATCGTCATCGTCCTCCGGAAAGAAGCGCGCGGTCCTCAGGATAAGAAGCGGCAGCCCGCGCTCACGAAAGAACAGCTCACACAGGCTCTCAGCCATCAGCTTGGTCGTGCCATAGATATTCTTGGGCACCGGGGGCAGATCCTCGGTCACCCACACCGCCGCCTGTCCCGCCTCCGGCCTGAGCTGCGAACCGAAGGCGCTGGTCGTGCTGGTGAAGACGAAGCTGCGCACTCCGGCGGCCAAGGCGGCCTCGAGCAAGTTCAATGTGCCGGTGATATTGGTGTCGACGAAATCCTGCCTCGTGTGGGTCGCCACATGCGGCTTGTGCAGCGTCGCGGTATGGATCACGGCGGTGATGCCTGCCATCTGGCGCCGCACGAAGTCCGGGTCGGCGATTGAGCCGGCGGCATCGGTGAAGGCCGATTTCTTCAAATCAACCCCATGCACAGGTGAACCGCGCGCCCGGAGCGTCCGGAGAATGGCTTCGCCGAGGTGACCCGCGCTGCCGGTGACGAGAATTGTCATTTGAAACCCAATACAGCCGCCAGCGGCGTGAAAAACCACGCTTTCGTCCGGTTTGGCTGGATGCTCTGGGAAAAATTGGAGCGGGCGAAGGGGCTCGAACCCTCGACCCCGACCTTGGCAAGGTCGTGCTCTACCACTGAGCTACACCCGCATCCTGTGTCGGTCGCGTGACGCGCCCGGCAACGGCTGTCGTATGCCAAAAGCCGACGACGAATGCAACAGCTACCGGCGGCATAGATTCGGTTTCCAGACCCCATATGGACAGCAATTCCGGCCGAATCGGCCGAAAACGCCCGGGAACGGCCGAATCAGCACCGATGGATTGAAATTCGGCCGTCCCGGCCCAATTTAGGGCCGACAACACAGCATATGAATTGGCGACGTGCTAAAGAGCCGCCATTCCAGACATCAGACGAGGGGATCCCGTGACGATCATCGACCAGGGTAATGGAGCGGCTGGCCCGGCTGCGGCCGATCTGATCAAGGACACCACCACCCAGAGCTTCGTGAAGGATGTCATCGAGGAATCGAAGCGCCAGCCGGTGTTGATCGACTTCTGGGCTGAGTGGTGCGGGCCCTGCAAGCAGCTGACCCCGGTCCTGGAAAAGGCGGTCAAGGCGGCCAAGGGCAAGGTCAAGCTGGTCAAGATGAACATCGACCAGCACCCGGCGATCCCGGGCCAGATGGGCATCCAGTCGATCCCGGCCGTGATCGCCTTCGTCAACGGCCAGCCGGCCGACGGCTTCATGGGCGCGGTGCCGGAGAGCCAGGTCAACACCTTCATCGAGCGGCTGACCAAGGGCGTGACCGCACCGGGCGAGGTCAATGTCGCCGAGATCGTGCAGGAGGCCGACGGCGTGCTCGCCGAGGGCGACACTGCTGCGGCCGCGCAAATCTACGCCGAGGCGCTGCAGCATGATTCGACCAACATCGCGGCCCTTGCCGGACTGGCGAAGTGCTACGCCGTCTCCGGCGCAATGGAGCAGGCCAAGCAAACGCTCGCCATGGTGCCGGAGTCCAAGCGCAACGACCCCGCCGTGAAAGCGGTGCAGACTGCGATCGATCTTGCCGAGCAGGCGGAGTCGCTGGGACCGGTCGCCGAGCTGGAGCAAAAAGTCGCCGCAAACCCGCTCGATCATCAAGCCCGCTTCGACCTTGCGACCGCGCTCAACGCCCAAGGCAACCGCGCGTCCGCCACCGAGCAGCTGCTCGCGATCATCAAGCGCGACCGCAAATGGAACGACGACGGCGCCCGCAAGCAGCTGGTGCAGTTCTTCGAGGCCTGGGGCGGCACGGATGATGCAACGGTCGAGGGACGAAAGCGCCTGTCGACGATCCTGTTTTCTTGAGGCGCTGTCTTTGTTGGAGCATGATCTCGTCGGAAAACCGCTAGACGCTTTTCGCTAACGCGGTTCTTCGGATGCGGATCATACCCCAACACCTTTAGCGGGGACCAGATGCCGATCAACATCGAATATCGCGGGCCCGCCGACCTTCCGGAGATCATTCCGGTGTTTCCGCTGCCGGGCGCGCTGCTGCTGCCCCGCGGTCAGATGCCGCTCAACATCTTCGAGGCGCGCTATCTCGCGATGGTCGACGACGCTTTGCGCGACGGCCATCGCCTGATCGGCATGATCCAGCCCGACGTAGCGCACTCGCCGAAGAACTCCGACAAGCCAGTGCTGTTCCGCGTCGGCTGCGTCGGACGCATCACCCAGCTCGCCGAATCCGGCGACGGCCGCTACATCCTCGAGCTCACCGGCGTCTCGCGCTTCAGGGTGGTCGAGGAGCTTGAAGTCCTGACTGCCTACCGGCAGTGCAAGGTCGACTTCTCCGCCTTCGTCGACGACTTCACCGCGCGCATGGGCGAGGACGAGGTCGATCGCGAGGCGCTGCTCTCGGTGCTGGCGGACTTCTTGAAGGCCAACAATCTCAAGGTCGACTGGGAAGGCGTCGAGAGCGCTCCCAATGAAGCGCTCGTCAATGCGCTGGCGATGATGTCGCCCTATGGCCCCGCGGAAAAGCAGGCCATGCTGGAAGCGCCTGACCTAAAGACCCGCGCCGAGATTCTGATCGCCGTCACCGAGATGGACCTCGCCAAGAAGCGCACCAGCGGCGATCCGCCGCTGCAGTGAGGCGACTCAGGAACCACTAGCTCCGTCATGGCCGGGCTTGACGAAGAGTATTTAACTCTACCAATGACTGCGGATGCGTTTGCGTCCGGTGAACATCGCGCGGATCAGATTCTCGCGCTGAAGCATCCCCATCAGCACCACGCCCGCGACGTGCAGCACGACCAGCACCATGGCGGCATCGGATGACCAGGCGTGGGTGTCCTCGATCCACCAGACGCCGAAGAAGGTGACGGTTACCGACAGCGCGCCTGTGATCGCCGAGATGGCGAGCGCCAACAGCAGCGCCACCAGCATCAAGGTACCGGCGGGATTGAGCCCGATGTAGCGGCCGGTGATTCCGCGTCGCAGATTCCAGAGATAGCCTGGCGCCGCACGAAGCCTGACGCCGACCATCCGAAACCGCGAATAGCGACTTCCCAGAAAGCCCCAGAGCAGACGGAAGGCCAAGAGCCCGAGCACCGTATAGCCGGCGAGGCGGTGAAGCCTGTCATAGACCGTGGGCGTGAACCACGCGACCAGAACACTGGCGGCGAGAGCCCAGTGCCAGAGACGCAGCGGGAGATCCCAGACCGCGACGGTTCGCGAGACCGTTCGATCCGCGGGGCGCCTGTCGGACACCCCGCGCGCTTCTGGCACCGCTTCTTCGATCAAGCCGCGACCACCCTCAAATCTAACCTACTTGGCAATCGTGTGCTTCAGGCTGAGGTCTTCGGGACTGTAGAACAGCTCGTAGAGCTTGCCTTCCTTGACGCCATAGACCTCATAGCACGAGCCTTCGATCTTCGAGCGCCGCACTTCATAGCCAGCGGCCTTGGCCTTGGCTTCGGCGTCGCTGGCCGGCTTCCACGACGCCTTGTCGACCTTGGTGCAGTCCTTGAAGCCGTCGGCGATCGCCGCCGAGCTCGTTCCAATCCCGATCGTCAGTGCAATGGCAACAACACGCATGACCTTCACGAACGTCTCCTCCTCTGTCGTGTGCGCTGCGCTCAGCGCGAAGCGTGATCGAAGGAAGCAAAGCGGAGGGTGAAGTCAATCAGGTTCAGCCGCGGCGAGCTTTAGAGATATTCTAATGATCCGAAAAAGATCAGTGCTCTCCGTATGCAGGGCGCATTTGAAGAGCTGCTGCGGCCTTACGCCTCACGGTTTGAGACGGGCCGCTGACCTCGCCGATTGCGCTAGGCCGCTCGTCGCATTCCCGGATCGTTGCGCTGCAGCCAGTCCACCCAGGTGAGGCGCCCGCGCACGCCCTGGCTCACAACAAAACCCATGCCGCGCGCCTTCGCCTCTGAAAGGCCGATCGGCAGGATCTTTCGGTGCAGCCTCCTCGCGTCCTGATATTGGCGGGCCAGAGCGACGAGATCGAGATCTTCGGGGCCACCAATCTCCCTGCGCTCACCGCGCAGCCCGTCGAAGGCGCAGGATACGACGTGGTCGGCGACGTCAGACGTGTCGACCGGATTGAACGGCGTCGTCGGCACCGGCCAGACCGGAAGCCAGGCGAGCCCCGAAAGAAACCTGTCGAGCAGATAATAGAACGGCATCGCGCGAACGACGGACCAGGACACGGCTGACGCGCGCACCAGCCGCTCGCCGGCGAGCTTGACCCGGGCGTAGGGCAGGGTTGCCTCTTCGAGACCAACGATCGAGATGTGCAGGAAGTGATGCACCGACGCGTCCTGACAGAGCGACAGCAGCCGCTCCGTTCCCTCGACATCCACGTCGGAGGGCGAGCTGAAGAAGTCTGTCGGACGAATACCGCCCCGCCGTGCGATCGGCGACCAGGTCGCCGCATTGATGACCGTATCGACGTCATGCAGCGCTTCCCGTAGCCCTGTGCCCGTGGCGAGATCACCAGCCGCCCACTCAACATCCGATCGCATGCCCGGCGATCGCGCAAACACCCGGACGCGATGTCCGGCGCGAACGAGGCGATCGACGATATCGCGGCCGAGGTGACCTGTGCCTCCGGTGACCAACGTGATTCCCATGCTTCAACTCCCGACGGTCTTGCGTGGCGGCTCCCCGGTCGGAACGAGCACGGTCTCGCCGGTTGCGACGAGCGACAGTTCACCTCGCTCGTCTGCCGCGTAAAGCTCGGCACGGGCGAACACCTGCCTGCGCCCTGCCCGAAGCGTCATTCCCTTGGCGACGAAGCGGTGACCGGTGGCCGGCTTCAGGCAATTCATCGAAAAGTGCGACGCAGTCACCGAACCGACCTGGGTCGCGGCAGCAAAGCCGCAGGCGGTGTCGAGCAGGGCTGCGATCAGGCCGGCGTGGAGGTGTCCGGAATATTGGGTGAAGTCGTCACCCCATGTCATGCGGATGGTTGCCTCACCGTTGCCGGCCGCAACGAGCTCGAATCCAGCGAGGCGGTTGAACGCTGCGGATGCGTTCACTATGCCGAGCGTTTGCAGATCGAGTCCGTGCGTCTCGCTCATGTCAGGCTCCATCGCGGTGCGCGGTTATCGAGATTGCTCCTCACGGCTTCGACGTGATTGGCAGATCCGAGCAACGCTGCCTGCTCGGCGGTCTCCGCGGCGAGACCCGTCGCCACATCGGAAGTCGCGGACAGATTGAGCAGCCGCTTGGCCGCGCGGATGGCATCGGGACTGCGGTCCGCAATCTCGCGTGCCGTCGCGAGCGCGGCCGCCACGGGATCATCGGCAAGCCGCGTTGCAAGGCCGTAGGCGAGGGCCTCTTCGACCGAAAAGATGCGTCCGCTATAGGTCAGCTCGCGCACGACATCCTCCCGTGCGAGATGACGCATCAGTTGCATGCCGCACATATCGGGCACCAGGCCCCATTTCGCCTCGATGACCGCGAGCTTTGTTCCGGGCGCGAGATAGCGGAGGTCGGCTCCGAGCGCGAGCTGGAAGCCGCCACCGAAAGCGACACCATGGACTGCCGCGATCACCGGTACCGGCAGCTCGCGCCAAAGCCAGACGAGGTGCTGGGCATAGTTCGCGACGCCATGGGTTCGGTGTGTCAGGTCGACGGACGGGATCAGCGGCTCGCCGTTCGCCGTAGCGAGCAGGCGGTCCAGGTCGAGACCCGCGCAGAATGCGCGCCCCTCGCCGGAAAGCACGACGGCACGGACGTCCTTGCGTGCACCAAGCTGCGCGCCGGCTTCGATGATCGCTTCGAACATCGCCGGATCGAGCGCATTCATCTTGTCGGGACGGTTCAGCCGCACATGGGCCACGCTGTCCTCGATGGTCAGGCGAACGCGAGCTGTCATTGTACTGCTCCGCTTGAATGTTGGGCTGCTGGTCTCGGCGCTCAGTAGCCGGCGAGCGCCATGGCGACGGCGGCACCGAGCGCCATCCAGCCAAAGTGCCTGCCGCGCGTGGCCCACGCATTGGCGAAGGCCGCGAAGCCGAACACGCAGGCCATGGTCATGATGATCCAGTGGCGCGCCGGCTCCGAGGCCATCCGGGGCGTCGCGATCAGGAGGACGCCGCCGCCGATCCAGGCGACGGTCGAGGTCTGCCAGACCAGGCGGAGCAGGGTGCGCAAGCGCTCCGGCTCGATACGCGCTCGCGCGAAGACCTTGGTCTCGCCGAGGATGCCGTGGAGCAGGGCCACGGTAATGGCTGCGACGCCGCCGCATTGGAGCAAGAGATCACGCATCATCAGGACTCCCTAAGCTCTATCCATACAGTAATGTATGGTGAGATAGGCACTGGCCTGCAGCTTGTCAATACACTAGTGTATGGTCCGATTCCGGGAACCCGACATGACCGAACAGCTCTCCGCCGACGATTGGATCAAGGAAGGCCTGAAAGCGCTGGCCAAAAGCGGCTTCACGGCGCTGAAGGCCGATCCGCTGGCGAAGGCCATGGGCGTCTCGCGCGGCAGCTTCTACTGGCACTTTGCCGATCTCGCAGCGTTCCACGGCGCCGTGCTGAAGCGCTGGCGCGAGATCGCGGCCGAGCAGATCATCGCCGACGTCGAAGCCGACAGCGACGATCCTCTCAAGGCGCTGTTGCGCAGGACCTTTGGCGCCCGGCTAGATCTCGAGCGAGCCGTGCGCAACTGGGCGGCGTTCGATGCGGCGGCGCAAGGCGCGGTCCGCGCCATCGATCGCCGCAGGCTCGACTATATCGAGGCGTTGCTGAAGAAGCGGGGCCTTGAGTCGGCGGCGGCGCAGGCCCGCGCACAAATCCTGTACTGGACGTTTCTCGGCTTCGCGCTATCAGGCGCGCCGGGGCCGGCGGGGCGGCTTCAGGGCTTGCTCGATGAGCTCTTGCAGATGGTTTCCGCGTAGCGACCGCAATGGGCGTCCACGATTTTCTGTGCTAGAGGCAACCGATCGTCGGAGACCACAATGAACGCGCCCACCGAACGCCCCGAAAACAGTGTCGACCCCAAATTGCTGGAGATTTTGGTCTGCCCGCTGACCAAGGGCCCGCTGGAGTTCGATTCGGAGCGGCAGGAGCTGATCTCGCGCAGCGCAAAACTCGCCTATCCGATCCGCGACGGCATCCCGATCATGCTGCCGGAGGAAGCGCGGAAGATCGACTAGGGAGGCTGCGGCGCGATGGCCGCGCAACAGTCTCGGTGTCATCCCCGCGAACGCGGGGATCCATAGCCCCAGGGAGCGATTGTGACGCGACACTGATAACCACGAGTCTTCGCCAAGCTTCTTCTTGTGGTTATGGGTCCCGGGCTCGCGCTACGCGCGCCCCGGGACGACGGAGCACCAGCGAAAACTACAACGCCTCGCCCTTGAGCAGCCGTGGCACCTCGCCCGTCAGGCCGGCGGCCTGGCGGATGAAGAGGTTCTTCAGAGGCGGGGCTCGGTCGACGATGCCGAGGCCGATGTCGCGGACGGTGCGCAGCAGCGTCGAGTGGTTGGAGAACAGGAAGTTCAGCGAGTTGGTGGCAACGCCCATCGCCATGGTGTCGAAGCGGCGCCAGCGCTGGTAGCGTTCGAGTACGTCGGCGCCGCCGATATCCATGCCAAGCCGCGCGGCATCGACGACGACTTCAGCAAGCGCGGCGACGTCCTTCAACCCCATATTGAGGCCCTGGCCCGCGATCGGGTGGATGACGTGCGCGGAATCGCCGACCAGCGCGAGGCGTTCGGCGATGAAGGATCGTGCCACGAAATAGGACAGCGGGAACGCGCGCGGCTTGTCGAGCGCCTTCACCTCGCCGAGATGCAGGCCGAAGCGCTGCTCGAGCTCGCTGTGAAATTCCTCGTCGCCGAGCGCAATGATGCGCGCGGCCTCGCTGCGGCGCTCGGTCCACACCAGCGAGGAACGTTTTCCCGAGAGCGGCAGGATCGCGAACGGACCTGCCGGTAGAAAGTGCTCTTCGGCGCGGCCCTCGTGATCGCGCTCGTGGCCGACAGTGACGACGATGCCGGACTGGTCATACTCCCAGCCATGGGTGACGATCCCGGCGCGCTCGCGCAGCTTCGACCTCGCGCCGTCGGCGGCGACCAGCAGGCTCGCCGCAATGACGCTGCCATCGCCAAGCGTCACGTCGATGCCGTCGCTACGCGCGTCGTAAGACGACACCGTGGTCGCGCGGAGGTCGATGCCCTCGGCTTCAGCGCGCACCACCAGCGCATCGATCAGCCGGCGGTTCTCGACCATATGCGCGAAGGGCTCGCCGGGCGCGACATCGCCGGCAAAATTCAAGAACACCGGACGGGTTGCGTCTTCCAGCTTGGAATCGGTGACGACCATGTCGAGGATCGGCTGCGCCTCGCTCCTGATATCGTCCCAGGCGCCGATCGTCTCGAACAGGCGGCGGCAGGCGGCCACGATCGCAGTGGCACGCGGATCGCGGCTCGGGCGTGCGCTGAGCGCCGGATCGGCGACGATGACGGGAATCTCGGGTCCGAGCCCCTGGCGCAGCGCCAGGGCCAGGGCGAGGCCCGCAAACGCGCCGCCACCAATGACAATGCTACCCTGTACCGACATACCCAAGTATCCTGCCAAGCTTCCCGCCAAAATTCCCGGCTAACTCTTGGTCTTGCTAGCAGACTTGAGCTGGGCGAAACAGTGCGGTGAAACAAGGGCGGAAGCCCCCATTGTGTCATTCCGGAGCAGCGAGCCCGGAATGACGAGGCGAAAGCTGAGTCCCATGTCCAAGAGCCTGATCGACCTCATCGCGATCCTCGACCTCGAACAGCTCGAGGTGAATTTGTTCCGCGGCAACAGCCCGAAGACGAGCTGGCAGCGGGTGTTCGGCGGCCAGGTGATCGGGCAGGCCATGGTCGCTGCCTGCCGCACGGTCGAGGGCCGGCTGCCGCATTCGCTGCACTGCTATTTCATCCTGCCGGGCGACCCTCAGATCCCGATCATCTACCAGGTCGAGCGCTTACGCGACGGCAAGAGCTATTCGACCCGCCGGGTCACGGCGATCCAGCACGGCAACGCGATCTTCTCGATCATGGTCTCGTTCCACGCCGAGGAGGAGGGCGCCTTCGACCATCAGGAGAAGATGCCCGACGTGCCGCCGCCCGAGAAGCTCACGGCGGAGGAGGTGGCCAAGCAGCCGATGTTCCGCGAGATGCCGGATTTCATCCGCCGCTACTATGAATCCGATCGCCCGATCGAGCTGCGCCCGGTCGAGCTCGGCCGCTATTTCGGCCGGAAGATCGACGACGGCCGCATCAATGTCTGGATCAAGACGGCCGCGAAACTGCCCGACGATCCGGCGCTGCACATGTGCGCGCTCGCCTATGCATCGGATTTCTCGCTGCTGGACGCCGTGATGGCGCGTTACGGCCGCACGCTGTTCGACAAGCGCATGATGCCGGCGAGCCTCGACCACGCAATGTGGTTTCACCGCCCGTTCCGCGCCGACGAATGGCTGCTCTACGCGCAGGATTCGCCGAGCGCACAAGACGGCCGCGGTTTGACGCGCGGCCTGATCTTCAAGCCGGATGGCACGCTGGTGGCCTCCGTCGCGCAGGAAGGCTCCGTGCGCGAGCGGAAGGCTTGAGGCCTCAAGCGCGAATTCATCGCGCTCAGGGTTTCCGGATCATGCCCGGACGGAGCCGCGGGGAGCGAGCTCGGTCTGCGACCCAAACCAGTTCATGATCCAGCGATACACCCACGGGATCGGGATGATGAGGCTGCACAGGATCGCGGCCACGATGCCGCGCCAGAGAATCTCGAGGCCGCTGCCGTTGAAAAGGATTTCGCGCCGTGTGCCTTCGATGCTGCGGCAGAACCAGCGCATCTGGGCGGCGGCGACCCAGGCCCAGCCGATGATGGTGATGATCGAGATCGCGAACAGCAGATTCCAGCCGACATAGGCCCAGACCGAGCCGGTGAAGCTGAGACCCAGCGGCTGCCCGTTGGAAGCGAGGTTCGCAACCATCCATTTGATCAGGAGCCAGTAGAGAACGATCTGCGCGATGAACAGCAGGTTGCTCAGCAACTGGCTGCCGATGAAGCCGATGGCGATCGCCAGAACGATGAAGCCGAAAAACCAGGGCACCAGCGCCATCGCATTGCCGGTAAAGCTAAGGTTGGGCCGCCCCGGGACCTTCACGCAGGGCACGATCCAGTTCGTGTACCAGACGAATACCCAGGGCGCCGGGATGATGAAGCACATGCCGATCAGCATCACGATGCTGCGCCAGGTGAACTCGAGGATGCTGAAATCGACCGAAATCGATCCTCCGCTGCCGCCGCCGGCATAGCCACCGGCGCCCATCATCGGCGGGCCGCCGGCCGGAATCATCGGGGGCGCACCGCCGCCGCCGATCAGGCCGGGGATTTCGGCGGCCTTCTGCCAGCCGGCCATGCCCTCGGACCACACCAGCGTATCCGGGCGTACAATCCCTTGCGCGACGAGATCGCGGAATTGCCCTTCCGGATAGGGCCCCTGTTGTTTGCCCTCGGATGCGTAGAACCAACTCGCCATGAAGCGTCCC
This sequence comes from Pseudomonadota bacterium, assembly GCA_023435725.1. Lineage (GTDB taxonomy): Bacteria > Pseudomonadota > Alphaproteobacteria > Rhizobiales > Xanthobacteraceae > Bradyrhizobium. The sequence continues at coordinate 56,304 of JAEYRD010000112.1, forward strand.
CCTTAAACATACTTATGTGCCAGCCGGGACGCTTCGGTTCACCGCATCCATGCCAAAAATGCATTGTGAAGGATGAACGGTTGCCCTGTACAGAGGCGGCCGTTCACACGCTCAAACGTTTTTCCGCTTCAATCTGCAAGTTTTTTGTGCCATTTGCCCGGAAAGATGCCAGATTGACGCAGCGCCGGGGACATACGGCGCGGCGTTTCCCGGGGAATAGGCCTAGCCATGAAACTCGTCGTCGCGATCATCAAACCCTTCAAGCTCGATGAGGTCCGCCAGGCCCTGACGGCGATCGGTGTCCACGGCATGACTGTGACCGAGGTGAAGGGCTATGGCCGCCAGAAGGGCCACACCGAGATCTATCGCGGTGCCGAATATGTCGTGAACTTCCTGCCGAAGCTGCGCATCGAGATCGCGGTTGCCTCCGACATCGCCGACAAGGCCGTCGGCGTGATCACCGCCTCCGCGCGCACCGGACAGATCGGCGACGGCAAGATCTTCGTCACGCCGATCGATCACGCGCTGCGCATCCGCACCGGCGAAACCGACAGCGACGCGCTCTAAATACCGTCTTTTTCGATCGCACCGGGCAGCGTAGCCCCGGCGCGCGACGCAATCACTGTGCGGGGGGGAAACGACATGGCGGGATTGTTGGGCCGCGTAGCCGCTGTGGCTGCGCCGGTCGGATTTGTGTCCATCATGGCTTCGCCGGCGCATGCCGCGGGATCCGAGATCAGCACCGCCGACACCGCCTGGATGATCGTCGCCACCGCGCTGGTGCTGATGATGACGATCCCGGGGCTTGCGCTGTTCTATTCCGGCATGGTGCGCAAGAAGAACGTGCTCGCGACAATGGCGCAGAGCCTCGCGGCGGTGACGCTGATCTCCATCCTCTGGGTTGCGTTCGGCTATTCGCTCTGTTTCGTCGGCGATGGCCCGTGGATCGGTTCGCTCGATCGCTGGTTCCTGACCGGCATGACCATGGACAGCGTCAATCCGGCGGCAAAGACGATCCCGGAATCGCTGTTCATGCTTTACCAGATGACGTTTGCGATCATCACGGTGGCGCTGGTCGCGGGCTCGGTCGCCGACCGGATGCGGTTCTCCGCCTATCTGTTGTTCTCGGTCGCCTGGTTCATCTTCGTCTACATTCCGCTGGCGCACTGGGTGTGGGGCGGCGGCTTCCTCGCCAGGGCGGGCGTGCTGGATTTCTCCGGCGGCCTCGTGGTGCATTTGTCGGCCGGTACCGGCGGCCTCGTCGCGGCCAAGGTGATGGGACGCCGTTATGGCTACGGCACCGAGAATCTCTCCCCGTTCGATCTCTCGCTCGCGGTGATGGGCACCGGCCTGTTGTGGGTCGGCTGGTTCGGCTTCAACGGCGGCTCCGCCGGCGCAGCCAATTCGCGCGCGGTGATGGCGATCATCGCGACGCATCTTGCCGCCTGCTCCGGCGCGGTGACCTGGGGCGCGATCGAATGGTCGACGCGCCGCAAGCCCTCGGTGCTGGGCATGATCTCCGGCGCGGTCGCCGGCCTCGGCACCATCACGCCGGCCTCGGGCTTCGTGGCCCCCTGGCACGGCATCGTCATCGGCGTGATCGCAGGCCTCGTTTGCTACTGGGCCTGCACCTGGCTCAAGCACCGCTTCAACTATGACGACTCGCTCGACGTGTTCGGCGTCCACGGCATCGGCGGCCTGACCGGCACCCTGCTCGCGGGCGTGTTCGCAACCAGCGCGATCGGCGGCACCGCCGGCCTGCTCGAAGGCCAACCGCAGCAGCTGCTGGCCCAGTTCTATGGGGTGGCCGTCACCTTCATCTGGTCGGCCGGGGTGAGCTTCATCCTGCTCAAGTTGGTCGCTCTGTTCGTGCCGCTGCGCGTATCCCGCGAGCACGAGCTCGAGGGGCTCGATATTTCGCAGCACGGCGAAGCCCTGCAATAAGCGACTAGACTACATAATTACCTTTTGGCTGCCCGGCACATGAGCAACATTGTGTCGGCAGCCTGTCGTGCTCGTATTTTGAGCAGATATGGTCACGTTTTGAGCGCGACGTAATAGCGCACTGCACCGCAATACACGTCGAACGCGAAAATACCCGTTTTCATAGTCCGTTAGGCAACGCGCCCGATCTGGCACGGCATTTGATTCTAGGGGTCCCGGCTGTGCCCGCGTAGTGAAACTTCTCCCTCGTGGCGAACCAGTCGAGAAACGCCCGGCCACGTCCGGACCGGGCCCAAGCGGGGATAGGACCCATGAAAATCGTTATGGCGATTATCAAGCCATTCAAGCTGGAAGAAGTCCGTGACGCCCTGACCGCCATTGGCGTTCACGGTCTCACGGTGACGGAAGTCAAGGGATACGGCCGCCAGAAAGGCCATACGGAAATCTATCGCGGCGCCGAATATGCCGTGAGCTTCCTGCCCAAGATCAAGATCGAGGTCGCTGTGGCCTCCGACCAGGTCGACAAGACCATCGATGCCATCACGTCCGCCGCGAAAACCGGACAGATCGGCGACGGCAAGATCTTCGTCATCAACCTCGACCACGCGGTTCGCATCCGCACCGGCGAGGCCGATGCCGCGGCCCTTTGATTTCGCGCTCAACATTTACCAATCAGGAGTGAATAAAATGACGTTTAAGCGTCCCTATGGCGCGGGATTGGCGGCTCTCGCAGTCGGCATGTTCGCTGCGACCGCAGCCTACGCCGAGCCAACGGTCAACAAGGGAGACAACGCCTGGATGCTGACATCGACAGTGCTCGTGCTGTTGATGACGATCCCGGGTCTCGCGCTGTTCTACGGCGGCCTCGTCCGCTCCAAGAACATGCTCTCCGTGCTGATGCAGGTCTTCTACACCGTCTGCGTCGTCACCGTGATCTGGGCCGTGTATGGCTACAGCCTCGCCTTTACCGGCGGTTCCGACTTCATCGGCGGCTTCTCCAAGGCCTTCATGATGGGCGTCACCACCGACTCGAAGGCCGCGACCTTCTCGGTCGACGCCAACATCTCGGAGCTCATCTATATGTGCTTCCAGATGACCTTCGCGGCGATCACGCCCGCTCTCATCGTCGGCGCCTTCGCCGAGCGCATGAAGTTCTCGGCGATCGCGCTCTTCATCCCGCTCTGGGTGACGCTGATCTACTTCCCGATCGCGCACATGGTCTGGTACTGGCCCGGCCCGGACGCGATCCAGGACGCTGCCAAGGCTCTGGCTGCTGCGGGTGATGCGGCGGCGAAGACCGCGGCGCAGGCCAAGCTCGACGAGATCAACGCCGACGCCGGCTGGATCTTCAAGAAGGGCGCGATCGACTTCGCAGGCGGCACCGTGGTGCACATCAACGCCGGCATTGCAGGTCTCGTCGGCGCCCTCCTGATCGGCAAGCGCGTCGGCTACGGCAAGGAGCTGATGGCTCCGCACTCGCTGACCATGTCGATGATCGGCGCCTCGCTGCTCTGGGTCGGCTGGTTCGGCTTCAACGCCGGCTCCAACCTCGAAGCCAACGGCGGCGCTGCGCTCGCCATGACCAACTCCTTCGTCGCCACTGCGGCCGCCGCGCTGTCGTGGATGTTCGCGGAGTGGATCGTGAAGGGTCACCCGTCGGTGCTCGGCGTCATCTCCGGCGCTGTCGCTGGTCTCGTGGCGGTCACGCCTGCCGCCGGCTTCTCCGGCGTCATGGGTGCGATCGTCCTCGGCCTCGTGGTCGGCGTGGTCTGCCTGTTCTTCTGCACCGTCGTGAAGAACGCGCTCGGCTACGATGACTCCCTCGACGTGTTCGGCGTCCATTGCGTCGGCGGCATCGTCGGCGCCCTCGGCACCGGCATCCTGGTCAACCCGGCCCTCGGCGGCGCCGGCATCGTCGACTACACCGCGATCCCGCCGAAGGTTGCCGATTACGACTTCGCGGCGCAGATGGTCTCCCAGCTCTGGGGCGTCTGCACCACGCTCGTGTGGTCGGGCATCGGTTCGGCGATCCTCTACAAGGTCGTCGATGTGATCGTTGGCCTCCGCGCCAATGTCGAGAGCGAGCGTGAAGGCCTCGACATCACCGAGCACACCGAGCGCGCCTACAACATGTAACTTTCCTCCCGGGCGCGATCTCTTCGGGGATCGCGTCCACAACTACGGTTTGGGCACATACCCGGCAATGCCCCGACCGTTGAGGGGCTCCAGCGCAAGCTGGAGCCCCTTTCTTTTTAAGTTCGTTTCGCCGCGCCGCAGCAGCGGGACCGCCCATGGGCAAATTGCATTCTCCCTGGCCTTGGCGGATATTACGCCCCGGCTGGAGCCGGAATTCATGCGCCTTCTGCAGTGCCTCGCGTTGTGTGTCCTGTCGCTCGTTCTATCGAGCCTCGACGCTCACGCTGACAGGCGTGTGGCGCTGGTGATCGGGAACGGGGCGTACCGGAACGTTCCTGCACTTCCCAATCCGGTCAATGACGCGGCCGATGTCGGCGCGATGCTGAAGCGATCCGGATTCGATCCCATCGTTGCAACCGATCTCGACCAGTCCGCCATGCAGGAAGCCGTTCTTCGTTTCGCCCGCGAGGCTCGCGGCGCCGACGTGGCCCTGTTCTATTATAGCGGGCACGCCCTCCAGTTTGCGGGCGTCAACTATTTGGTGCCGGTCGATGCCGTTGTGCGCGACGAGGTCGACCTGCGGCGCCTGGTGCGCGCCGACGAGATTTTGGCGGACCTACAGCAGGCCAAGAACCTCCGCATCCTCGTACTTGATGCCTGCCGCGACAACCCGTTGGCCGACGAACTCCGGCGAAACGTCGGGCAGGGTCGCGGCGTGACAGTCAGCCGCGGCCTCGCCAAGATGGAGAGCCCGGAGGGGACCATCATCTCCTACGCGACCCAGGCCGGGCGCACGGCAGACGATGGCGGCGGCCGCAACAGTCCGTACACCAGCGCGTTCCTGGAACACATCGGCGACAGGGACAACATCAACACCGTGTTCCAGACGATCAGCGCCGGCGTCTATCAGCGCACGAAGGGATCACAGGTCCCCGAGCTCTCGCTGTCCTTCTTCGGCGAGTTTTACCTCAACGGCAGAGCGGAAACCGCAGCGCTGACGCCGTCCTCTCCGCGGGCCGACCCTTGCGTAGATGCGACCGACCATTGGCGCGGCGCGGAAGCACTCGGAACAGTCACGGCATTCGAGGATCATCTTCTTCGTTTCCCGTCTTGCGCCTTCGCAGACCTGGCGAAATCCCGCATCGAATTGTTGGCGAAATCCGTCGACGGCGCGAAAGGACCGACGCCTTTTGACGGAACCTGGATCGCCAACGAAAGCTGTGAGGCCAAAGCGCCTTTTCCGGAAGGTCGCCACCAATACGTCCTTCGTATCAAGGACGGGGTCCTGCACACGGTGATCGGGGACGAAGGCAAGCCCGGCTCCGTCATCCATGATGGCAAGATCGAAGCGGACGGCAGCGGCACCATCACCGTTACCGGCATCATTGGCGACAGGGATCCGCTGAAGCGTACCGTCGGCTCCTCCTATCGATACAAGATCGTCCTCGAACTCAAGGATACAAAAGGGGCCGGCGTCCGCACTGAAACGGTTTGGCCGTGTCGCCTCGACTTTGCGAAACTATCGGCGACAGGTGGAGAGTCCGATCGGGGACAGGCGGATTCGAAGCGAGCCACAAAGCGCAACGAAAACGCCGCTGTCGCACCTTCCGATCAGCGGGGAGGAGGACAGGCCAAGTCGGTCGGCAACGGCATGAGCTGTTCGTTCATGCGCAGCAGGTGCGCAGTGGCTTGCGTCAGCCTCGGTGGTCGACCCGATTGCGCCTCGACAGCCTGCGTGCGGATGGAAGCGGAATGCATGAGCAGCGGATGCTGGCGAGGGCGAGGATTCAACGGCTGCGGGCTCGCCAAACGGTAGGCGCGAGCGTTCCGTCGCGGTCCGACCAGCGATCGTGTCCCTTTCTTTTTGACGGGCGCAACGAAGAAAAGGATTGCCATTCCAGGCGACCGGCGCAGAAATATCGACCACAACAAACAACAATCGGGAGGTCGTGATGCGCTTGGAAGGCGGATGCTATTGCGGCGAAGTTCGCTACGTGGCCGAGGGCGATCCGATGATGCAGGCCCAGTGTCATTGCCGCGAGTGCCAGTACATCTCGGGCGGCGCGCCCAACACCTTCATCGCAATGCCGGCGGCCGGCTTCACCTACATCACGGGACAGCCCAAGCAGTTCACACGCAAGGACCTCGCGCGCGCGGTCACGCGCGAATTCTGCGCCGAATGCGGCACCCATCTGGTGACCAAGGTCCCGGGCCTCCCCGCAACGATCCTGAAGGTCGGCACGCTGGATGATCCGTCGCAGTTCCATCCGCAAATGGCGATCTACACCTGCGACAAACAGGAATTCCACACCATCCCCGCAGGCATGGCGACATTCGAGAAGCTGCCGGGCCGTTAAGGCACCAGCAACCGGCGGACGAACGATTTTGGCAGCGACGCGCTCGTCCGCCTCGACCATCAGATTGAGCCCGGTGACGGCGAGGCGCGCATGTCCTTCAGTCAGAAGGACGACGATGCGTCACGAAATGCCCCCCTGCAGCTCAGCTGGAACCGCGATGCCGCATCGATATCGGCGCATCCCGTTGTTATCCGGCCTAATTATTCCGCTCTGGACGGACCCGCCGGCCGATGGTTAATCGCGTCTTAACCTCGCCCTATCTATGGTGAACTGAACCGCTTCCCGCCGGCGCCTTCGTGCCGGCAGTTCCAAGAGTGCTGGCGCCCAACGAATGGCTATGACCGCTTCATCCCTCGCGCCGCAGGGCGGTGGAAGCTCCGATAACGAACGCTCGCCCTTCGTCCGGCTGAACGAGCTGCTGGCACCCCATCAGCCCGGTAAGCCATTGATTTCGCTTGCAGTCGGAGAGCCTCAGCATCCCGTGCCTGACTTCGTCGGCCCCGTGCTGGCCAGGCACATCGCCGATTTCGGCCGCTACCCGGCGAACCAGGGCACCGAGCCGTTCCGCAAGGCCGTCAGCGCCTGGCTGTCATCGCGCTTCAAGCTGCCGCGGCCGCTCGACCCCCAGAACGAGATTCTGGTTCTCAACGGCAGTCGCGAGGGGCTCTTCTTCGCCGCGATCACCGCCGCACGCTATGTCGGCCCGCGCCCCGGCAAGCCCGCCATCCTGATGCCGAACCCGTTCTATCCGGTCTATGGCGCTGGCGCCCGCGCGGCGGCTTGCGAGCCGGTCTATCTGCCGACCACGGTCGAAAACGGCTTCCTGCCCGATCTCGACGCCATCGACGAGTCGACGCTGGCGCGCACGGTGGCGTTCTATCTGGCCTCGCCCGCCAATCCGCAGGGCTCAGTCGCCTCGCCCGACTATTTCAAGCGATTGAAGCAGCTCGCCGATCGCCATGGCTTCGTGATCCTCAGCGACGAGTGCTATTCGGAGATCTACACCCGCGAGGCGCCGGGCAGCGCGCTGGAATGCGCCGGCCCCGACTTCACCCGCGTGGTTGCGTTCCAGTCGCTGTCGAAGCGCTCCAACCTTCCGGGCATGCGCGTCGGCTTCGCCACCGGCGACAGGAAGTTCATCAGCATGTTCCTCGAGCTGCGCAACGTCGCGGCTCCCCAGGTGCCGGTGGCGCTCCAGCATGTCGCGACCGTTGCTTATAGCGACGAGGCGCATGTCGAGGAGAACCGTAGGCTCTACCGCATCAAATTCGATCTCGCCGACCAGATCATCGGCAACCGTTACGGCTATCGCCGGCCCGACGCCGGCTTCTGTGTCTGGCTCAATACGTCCGAGATCGGCGACGACGTGTCCGTGACCCTGAGACTCTTCAAGGAAGCAGGCGTGCGCGTGGTGCCCGGCAGCTATCTGGCGCGGCTCCAGCCCGACGGCTTCAATCCCGGCGCAGGCTACATCCGCCTTGCGCTGGTGCAGGACGGTGAGACCACGGCGCAAGCGCTGCACCGGCTGGTCGAAACTCTGGGTTAGGCGGAGCCCATGAGCATGTCGGCAATCGAACGTGTCATTCCCCTGGTCGGCCATCTGCCGCCCTCGATCCGCGAGGGGCTGGCACGGCGTATGCGCGAGCTCACTGGTCTCGGCCTGATCACGCTGTCGGGCGTCGCCTCGGCGGCGCTGATGACCTGGTCGGTGCAGGATCCCAGCCTCAGCCACGCGACCTCGCGGCCGATCCGCAACATTCTCGGTTATGCCGGCGCAATCGGCGCCGACCTTGCGATGCAGATCCTCGGGCTCGGCGCGATCATGCTGGTCCTGACGGTCGCGGTCTGGGGCTGGCGCATGATGACCCACCGGCCGTTCGACCGCGAAGCGCTGCGGCTCGGCTCCTGGATTCTCTGCACGGTGATCGCGGCAGGCTTTGCGAGCTGCTGGCCGCATGGCGGCGCCTGGCCGCTGCCGACCGGCCTCGGCGGCGTGGTCGGCGATGCCCTGGTGCGTGCGCCTGCGGTCGTGTTCGGCCCGCCTGGCGCGATCTATCGCATGGTGCTCGGTGTCATCCTGTTCGTTGCGATGGCCGTGACCTTCCTGATCGCCTGCGGTCTCGGCGCACGCGAGCACGACGAAGAGCTCGCTGAGATCGAGGACGACGACAAGCCGCTCGATGAAGACGAGGAGAGCGATCGCGGCTCGGTGTCGCTGGGCTGGCTGTTCCACGCCTTGATGAGCACGAAGGCACGGCTGATCTGGCTGCTCGGCACTGCTTATCGCGCGCTGGTCTCGAGCGGACCGAAGACCAAGGCCGCCGCGTTCAGCCGCCAGGAGCCGAATCTCGGCGGCGGCCGCGCTGCGCCCTCGATCTCGCCGCAGTCCGAAGACGAAGACTACGAGGACGAGCACGAGGAAGAGGAAGGCGAGGAGGAGGAGGAGGAAGAGGAGGAGGAGCCGGCCGCGCGCGCCCCGCGCAAGAAAGCTGCACCGAAAGCCGCTTCGAAGAAATCCTCCGACAAGTTCGACCTTCCCTCCGTCTCCATGCTGGCGGCGCCCAAGGCCGGCGATCGCCAGCCGCTCAGCAAGGCCGAGCTGGAAACCAATTCGCGCTCGCTCGAGGGCGTGCTGCAGGATTTCGGCGTGCGCGGCGAGATCGTGAAGGCCAATCCGGGCCCCGTGGTTACGCTGTACGAACTGGAGCCGGCGCCCGGCATCAAGTCCTCGCGCGTGATTGGCCTCGCCGACGACATCGCCCGCTCGATGAGCGCGCTATCGGCGCGCGTCGCGGTCGTTCCCGGCCGCAACGCGATCGGTATCGAGCTGCCCAACGCACATCGCGAAAAGGTTTACCTGCGCGAATTGCTAGTCGCAAAGGAAGCAACCGAGTCGGTCGCAAAACTGCCGCTCTGCCTCGGCAAGACCATCGGCGGCGACCCCGTCATCATCGATCTCGCCCGTACACCGCACATGCTGATCGCGGGTACCACCGGCTCGGGCAAGTCGGTCGCCATCAACACCATGATCCTCAGCCTGGTCTACAGGCTGCGCCCCGATCAGTGCCGGCTGATCATGGTCGATCCGAAGATGCTCGAACTCTCCGTCTATGACGGCATTCCCCATCTACTCACGCCTGTCGTGACCGACCCGAAGAAGGCGGTGGTCGCGCTGAAATGGGCCGTGCGCGAGATGGAAGAGCGCTACAAGAACATGGCCAAGCTCGGTGTGCGCAACATCGACGGCTACAATGCGCGCCTGCTCGAAGTGAAAGCCAAGGGCGAAGAGCCGACGCGCACGGTGCACACCGGCTTCGACAAGGAGACCGGCAAGGCGATCTACGAGGAAGAGAAGCTCTCGCTGGAGCCGCTGCCCTACATCGTCATCATCGTCGACGAAATGGCCGACCTGATGATGGTCGCCGGCAAGGACATCGAAGGCGCGGTGCAGCGCCTCGCGCAGATGGCGCGCGCAGCGGGCCTGCACGTGATCCTCGCGACGCAGCGTCCGTCGGTCGACGTCATCACCGGCACCATCAAGGCCAACTTCCCGACCCGTATCGCCTTCCAGGTCACCTCGAAGATCGACAGCCGCACGATCCTCGGCGAGATGGGCGCCGAGCAGCTGCTCGGCCAGGGCGACATGCTCTACATGGCCGGTGGCGGCCGCATCAGTCGCGTGCACGGACCGTTTGCGTCGGACGAGGAAGTCGAGAAGGTGGTGCGCCACCTCAAGACGCAGGGACAGCCGGAGTATCTCGAAGCGGTCACGGCCGAAGAGCCCACCGAGGACGAGGACGGCGCGGTGTTCGATGCCACCGGCATGGGTGCGGATGGCGGCGGCGACCTGTTCTCGCAGGCGGTCGCCATCGTCAAACGCGACCGCAAGGCTTCGACCAGCTACATCCAGCGCCGCCTGCAAATCGGCTATAACCGCGCGGCATCGCTGATGGAGCGCATGGAACTGGAGGGCATCGTCGGACCCGCCAACCACGCCGGAAAGCGCGAAATTCTGGTCGAAGAAGAAGACAGCCATATGTGAGGCGAGCCGCCTCTAAACATAATTTCACGCAGAATCGATCTCTGCTTTTGCCCGAAATCACGGTAAAAGGGCGCCTAGCCACACAGGACGACGCGTTGATCAGACATCCGGACATTCGATTCGCTGCCACCATCGCTGCGCGAAGCGCGCGCGTGGCCGGCGTGCTTCTCGTCACCGCCGCGATGGTGACCGCCGCGGCGGTCGCGCAGACCGTGCCGGTGCCGAAGCCCGCGCCGAAGGGCCGCGACGGGGGGGCGTCCGCCGGGGGGCCCGCTGTCACCGGCGCAACGCAGACACCGCCGAATCCGATCATCCCGGATCCGCGCCGCAACGTGCCGAGCAGCATCTTCCAGACCTTCGATGCCAACCAGAAGGCGCAGGCGGCTAAGGTCAGCGCCTATCTCTCTTCCCTTCAGACGCTGGTCGGGAATTTCGTGCAGGTCGGCCCCGACGGCAGCAAGACGCAGGGCGATTTCTACATCCAGAAGCCAGGCAAGGTGCGCTTCGAATATGACGCGCCGAGCCCGATCGACATCGTCGCCGACGGATCGTCGCTGGTCGTGCGCGACCGCAAGCTCGCGACGCAGGATGTCTATCCGCTGTCGCAGACGCCGCTCCGCTTCCTGCTGTCCGACCGTATCGACCTGATGAAGGACACCAACGTCGTCAACGTCTCGGCCGACGAGGTCTTCGTCAGCGTCACCATCGAGGAGAAGCAGGCACTGGTCGGCACCAGCCGGCTCATGCTGATGTTCGGCGCCAAGGACGGTCAATTGAAACAGTGGACCGTCACCGACCCGCAGGGCTACGACACCACGATCGCGGTCTACAATCTGGACTCGAGCAAGAAGCTCGATCCCAGCATGTTCAAGATCGACTTCACCAACTACGGCCCGTCGCCGGGATAGGTGCGATCTCGTGTCCCGGATGCGACGCAGCGCCTGAAGCGCGTTCACGCGCGTCTGCGACGTGCTATGGCGATGCGGCGCAGAGCCGGGGCACGAGAGATTGTCGTGGATGGCCTGAGTCGGCCTATAGCGCACGGTGCTTTCTCCGCGCCAATCCATGCTAAGACGCAACCCTCATGCGTCTTTCCCTGACAACCTGGAACATCAATTCGGTGCGGCTGCGCATCGACCTTGTCGCGAAGTTTCTCAAGAGCGCGCGGCCGGACGTGCTGTGCCTCCAGGAGACCAAATGCATCGACGACGCTTTTCCGCTGAAGCGGTTCAAGCGGCTCGGCTACGAGCACATCGCGCTGAACGGGCAGAAGGGCTATCACGGCGTCGCCATCGTCTCGAAGATTCCGTTCGAGTCAAAGGACATCCGCACCTTCTGCGACAAGATCGACTCGCGCCACATCTCAGTGTCGTTCGGCGAAAAGGCCAATATCGCAAAGCCGCTGGTGCTGCATAATTTCTACGTTCCCGCCGGCGGCGACATTCCCGACCCGGCGCTGAACGAAAAATTCGATCACAAGCTTCGCTTCCTCGACGAAATGAAAGCCTGCGAGCCGTTGCATCCGCGCGGCGAGGATCGCCACATCCTGGTCGGTGATCTCAACGTCGCCCCGCACGAGAACGACGTATGGTCGCACAAGCAGCTCCTGAAGGTGGTCTCGCACACGCCGATCGAAACCGAAAAGCTCAAGGCGGCGCTCGAAGCCGGCGAGTGGGTCGACGTTGCGCGCGAGCGCATTCCGATGTCGGAGAAGGTCTACACGTGGTGGAGCTACCGCTCCGCCGACTGGACCGTCGGCGACCGCGGCCGCAGGCTCGATCACATCTGGGTCTCGCGCGCGCTGAAGGATGCGGTCAGTGATTTCAAGATCCTGCGCGACGCGCGGAGCTGGGAGCGACCCTCGGACCACGTACCGGTGACGGTGACGCTGGAGATCTAGTCTTTCGGAGAGGATGATGCGTACAGCCACGCCGTCAGACCCCGCCGATCCGCCAGTTCGTGCTTGGTGGAATTCCCGTTTCGTCGTGCCGGGATTGATGTTGCTCGGCACGATACCTTTCTGGTTCGTGCGCACGCCGCCCCTGATCGACCTCCTGGCCCATATCGGCCGCTACCACGTGCAGCTGCATCTGGCGGACTCGCGGGCGCTTCAGCATAACTGGGATTTTCACTGGCAGTTGGTCGGCAATCTCGGTGTTGAGCTGCTCATCGCTCCGCTGGCGCGCATGTTCGGTCTCGAACGCGCCGTCTGGCTGATTGCGCTGGCGCTGCCTCTCGTCATGATATGGGCAATCGCGCGGATCAGCCGAGCGCTGCATGGGGAGCTTACGCCTTTCGCCATCGCGGCCATCTGGTTCGCGATGTCTTATCCGTTCCAGCTTGGTTTCGTGAATTATTGGCTTGGCTGTGCCCTGGCATTTCACGTTTTCGCGTCCTGGGTCGAGGCGGCGCAGAAGAAGGGTACGATCCGCCCCGCGCTGTTCGCCGCGGCCTCCTGCCTGGTCTGGCTCGCTCATGCCTATGGCTGGGTCGTCCTGGTCGTGCTGGTCGGCGCCTTCGAACTCTGTCGCAGCTGGAATCGCGAGCCAAGAGCGTGGCCCTCCATGGCGCTCGTCATTCTACGGCGCACTTTACCCGTCATGATTCCGGCAGTGCTCATGATTGTCTGGCGGCAAGGCACTGGCGCCGCTTCGACAGGTCATTTCTTCGACATGGGCACAAAGGCCCTTGGATTGGTATGGATACTGCGTGACCAGAATATCTGGCTGGACACGCTGACCCTGCTGCTGGCTATCGGCCTGCTGTATTTTGGGCTCCGCAGCCGTGACGTCAGACTGAGTCCACCACTGCTGGTCGGAGCAGCGATCTTCCTCATTCTGATCCTGTTGATGCCAGGCCAGATGTTCGGCGCGGTGTATGCCGATGTCCGACTATGGCCCGTCTTCTTCATCGCCGGCCTCACCGCCATCACGCCCGCCGACAGCATGCAGCGCGGCTCCGCCGTCGTTGCGGCCATGGCGCTGGCCGTTTTTGGGATTCGGATCATCGCCATGGCTGTGGGGTTTGCGGCCTATGACGCCAGTTTCGCGCAACATTTGCAGGCCCTGAATCACGTCCCGCGCGGCGCAAGCATCGCCGTCCTGACGCGACCGCCCACGTGCGAGCAATGGCGCGCACCGCGTGTGGCGCACCTTGGATCGCTTGCCATGGTCCGACGGGACGCCTTCGTCAACTCGCAATGGGATGCATCGGGTGGGCAGCAGCTCCTGACACCACTTCGTGCGCGCGGCACCGCGTTCAGCGCAGATCCATCTCAATACATCCAGGTCCCTCCGGGCGGCTGCGATGGCGACTTGAGTGCCACGCTCGCGCAGAGGATCGCGCAAATTCCTCGTGATCGCTTCGAATATGTCTGGTTGCTCGACGTCGATGCATCGCACTTGGCGGCTCTGCCGGGATTGCGGCGCCTTTATCAGGACGAGCGCAGCGCGCTTTATGAATTCAACGGAGGATGAAATTCTGCGGAGAGGGGGCTCGGCTAAATCCGCCGGGCTACGCGACGGCGAACGCCGGGACGACGATCTTTCATGGGTTGAGCTTCGCGCCAGCCATCAGGATATCGCTGGCGATCTGGCTTGAGCGAACCGCGAATTCATCGCGGAGCCGAACGGCGGCGGCGGGATCGCTTTCGAGCACGCGCTGGAACAGGCTGCGCGCGACGCGAATGACGGTGGAGTGCTCCAGCGCGATCGCGCTCGACGGCCGCTTCATGGGCACGACCAGCGCGAGCTCGCCGATCAGTGCGCCGGGACCAGCGATCATTTCGGCGCCGGCGCCGTCTTCGACCCGGAAGGCGCCGCGCTGGACCACGAAGCCGGCATCGGCAATATCGCCGAGATTGAACAGGACGTCGCCGCGAACAAAGTCACGTTGCTCGGAACCGATCGCCAGCATGCGCAACGAGGCGTCTCCCAACAGGCGCAGTGTCGGGACACGCTCGAGAATCGCTACGTCGTCGTCGATTGACATTCCGGTCCGAGGCTCAAGGAACGCGCGAATTTACGACGAATCGCGCGTTTCCGGAACGTATCACGGCACCAACTTGTAGCCACCGGCTTCCGTCACCAGGATTTCCGGGTTGGCGGCGTCCTTCTCGATCTTCTGGCGGAGGCGGTAGATGTGAGTTTCCAGCGTATGGGTGGTGACGCCGGAATTGTAGCCCCAGACCTCCTGAAGCAGGGTCTCGCGCGAAACCGGCATCTGGCCGGCCCGGTAGAGGAAGCGAAGGATGGCGGTTTCCTTTTCCGTCAGTCGCACCTTGCGCGCATTGGCCGCGGTGAGCATCTTCGAGCCCGGACGGAAGCTATAGGGGCCGACCGAGAACACTGCGTCCTCGCTGGCCTCATGCTGGCGAAGCTGGGCGCGGATGCGGGCCAGCAACACGGCGAAACGGAAGGGCTTTGCCACATAGTCGTTGGCGCCGGATTCCAGCCCCAAAATCGTGTCGGAATCGGTGTCGTGCCCAGTGAGCATGATGATCGGAGCCTTGAAGCCGCCCTTGCGCAGGGAGCGGACAACCTCGCGACCGTCGGTGTCGGGCAGACCTACATCCATCAGGACGAGATCGGGAGAATTGGCCTTTGCGGCACTCGCGCCCTTGGCGCCGGTATCGACGGCGGAGGCTTCGAATTCTTCGTGCAGCGATAATTGCTCCACCAACGTATCGCGCAGATCGGTATCGTCATCCACGATCAGGATCTTGCGGGCATTGGCCATAGGGTATCATCCTTTTGGGTCCGACTCGGCGCGCATGCATGCTGCACCCAGCCGCGAGGGAAAGTTAGGGGTCGCCGTTATTATTGTTATTCGTGTTGAAGTAGTGGGCTGTTACCGATTCACAAGCCACAACCACTCTAACCCAGAATAGCTGGGCGTTTTGATGAATGTCCTGTAATGAGTTCGACATTGCACGTTCACACGAAAAACAACGCTGCTTCAACTAGTTACGCCAGGAATCGAAGCTCCGGAGCGCTTTCGGTGATCCGTGTCAGGCCAGCCGCGGGCAATCCGCGCCGGGGCTGGCTGACGGCCGGGCACCTGACCATACCGGTGGCGCTCGGGCGCGGCGGCATCCTGGCGAACAAGCGCGAGGGCGATGGCGGCACGCCGAGGGGCAGCTACCGGCCGCGGCAATTGTGGTGGAGGGGCGATCGGCACAGCCGTCCGCGGACCTTTCTGCCAGCCCGGGCCATCGGCGACGCGGACGCCTGGTGCGAAGATCCAGGAGATCGCCACTACAATCGGCCCATCCGGCTCGGACGTGAGCAGGGCGGCGACCGGCTCAAGCGGGCCGACCATCTCTATGACTTCATCATCGAAATCGACCACAACACCAGGCCCCGCATCGCCGGCCGCGGTAGCGCGGTGTTCTTGCACCTGGCCCGCGACAATTTCGGGCCGACCGCGGGCTGCGTCTCCATGACGAAATCTGCGATGCTGCAATTGCTGCGGCGGCTGGGACCACGAACAAAGATCATCGTCGGGTGAGGGCAGATGCTCGACAAGGATCAGATCGCCGCCGCATCGCACGTTCTCGTTCAACATTGGCGCGACGGCACCAAGCTCGACGCGCTGGCTGCAAATTTGCGCCCGCAGAGCCGCGCCGAGGGCTACGCGATCCAGGCCGTGCTTGAGGCGCGATCACTGGGAAAATTGTTCGGCTGGAAGACCGCGGCAACGAGCGAGGCCGGACAGAAACACATCAATGTCGCGGGACCACTGGCCGGACGCATCATGAGTGACACTGTGATCGCCGATGGCGGCACCGCGTCGATGAAAGGCAACGCGATGCGCGTCGGCGAACCGGAATTCGCCTTCCGCATGGGACACGATCTGGGACCGCGCGCGGCACCGTACAGTGTGGATGAAGTGCTGGCCGCCGTCGAAAGCTTGCATCCGGCGATTGAGATTCCCGATTCGCGCTTTGCCGATTTCGTCAGCGCGGGTGAAGCGCAACTCATCGCCGACAACGCCTGCGCGCATCTGTTCGTGCTGGGCGCAGCGACGTCCGCGAACTGGCGCGCGATGGATCTCGTCGAGGAGCGCCCGCAGATCACGTTGCGCGGCGAGCGTTATGTCGGCCACGGCAAGAACGTGCTCGGCGACCCCCGCGTTGCGCTCGCCTGGCTTGCGAACGAGCTGCGCGGGCTCGGCATCATCTTGCGGGCAGGGGAGGTGGTAACCACAGGAACGTGCCATCCGCCGCTCCCGATCCAGGCCGGTGATCATTTTGCGGCGGACTTTGGTGTGCTGGGGAAGGTGTCGGTGGGGTTCGCATAGCCACCGCCATCATTGCAAGCGTAGCGAAGCAATCCAGACTGCCACCGCAGAACGGCTCTGGATTGCTTCGCTACGCTCGCAATGACGAATTCGACGGCCGTTGCCCGGCGCGGCCTTCGCCAACGGCTATTACCGGTGCCCGAAGATCGCACTTCCCACGCGCACATGCGTGGCGCCCAGCATGATGGCGGTCGCAAAATCCGCGCTCATGCCCATGGACAGCTTCTTCAATCCGTTGCGCTCCGCGATCTTGGCGGTCAACGCAAAATGCGCCGCCGGCGGTTCGTCGACCGGCGGGATGCACATCAACCCGGAGATCGTCAGCCCGTAGGTGTCGCGGCAGCTCGCGATGAAGGCATCGGCCTCGCCGGGGGCGACGCCGGCCTTCTGCGGCTCCTCGCCGATGTTGATCTGGACGAACAATTCCGGGTGCTTGTTCTGAGATTCGATTTCCTTGGCTAACGCCTGGCAAATGCTCGGACGGTCGACCGAATGGATGGCATCGAACAGCGCGACCGCCTCTTTCGCCTTGTTGGATTGCAGCGGCCCGATCAGATGCAGTGTAATACCGGAGTAGGCAGACATTAACGCGGGCCATTTGCCCTTGGCCTCCTGCACCCGATTCTCGCCGAATACGCGCTGGCCGGCGTCGATGACCGGCGTAATTGCATCCGCTGCGAAAGTCTTCGAAACCGCGATCAGCGTCACCGAGGCACGGTCGCGCCGCGCATCCTTGCAGGCGCGCGCGATTTCGGCTTCGACCGCGGCGAGCGCGTTTAGTGAATGGCCGGTTACCGGCGCGGCGTTGGCTTCTGTCATGATGTCGATTGGCTGTGACTGTAACCGAGTTAAGTCCAATTTTACCGAGTTCAAGAAAGAGTTTTTGAACCCTTCGCTTTACCTTAGCCCATGGGGTGGGTCGCGAAGATGGCAAACGTGAGTTTCAACCGCAAACGAGCGAAACTCAAGCAGGTTCTCGGAATCCGGGCGCGGCTTGCGTTGCTCGCGGTGATTCTGGTGACGCCTTTGATGTTCGAACGCATCCGTTCGCTCGAGGAAACGCGCGCGCGGCAGATCGCGCAGGCGGCAGCTGAATTCACCACCATTGCAAGACACAGCGCCGATGCGCAGCGCGAGGTGATCTCGTCGGTCGAGACCATCCTGAAAGCGGAAGCCTTCATCCGCGCCTCCGCCGGCGGCATCAGCAAGAGCTGCGACGTGCTGCGCGCGAGCCTTCCGTCGAATCTTCCCTGGATCCGCACGCTTCTGATCGCCGGCCAGGACGGACGCATCCAGTGCGCCACCAACAACATGTATGTCGGCCTCGACCTCAGTGACCGGCCTTACTTCCAGCAGGCGCAGGAAACCGGCCGCTTCGTGCTGAGCGATTTCATCCTGTCGCGGCCTGTCCCGACGCCGACCGTCATGGCGGTTTATCCGGTGTCCGCCTTCAGCGGCGTCGCGGATGCCGTCGTGCTCGCGACCGTGAATCTCGACTGGATGTCGAAGGTCATGAGCAATCTCGGCGACCGCGCCGGCATCACGGCCGTGCTGGTCGACAGCGCCGGCACCGTGCTGGCCGCGCCGGCCGACCAGCACAGCGCGGTCGGGCGTCCCCTCGACAACATGCCGTTGATGTCAGCGATCGCCGACCGGGCGCTGCGCTCAGACCAGGATGAGGGCTCGCTTTCTTTCCTGGCCGCCGACGGCTCCCGCCGCGCAGTCAGCTATACCCGCATCGCCGGCACCAATGCCCGCCTGATCGCCAGCATCGACGAGGACAAGGTGTCTGCGGCCGTCAGCCGCGATATCCGCACCGCCTATCTCCAGCTCGCTTTCGTTGTCGTGTTCGTCCTGCTCGGCGCGCTGATCGCAGCCGAGAAACTGGTGATCAAGCCGATCGAGATGCTTGCGGACATGGCCAAGCGTCTTGGCGAAGGCGACTTGTCGGCGCGCGCCGCGCGCAATCGCCTGCCGTCCGAGTTCGTGCCGCTGGCTCGCGCGCTCAATGCGATGGCCGCACAACTGAGCCAGCGCGAGCGCGAGCTGATCGCGAGCAATGACCGTCTGACGGTGATGGCCTCGATCGACATGTTGTCGGGGCTGGCCAATCGCCGCGGCTTCCAGAGCCGGCTCGACTTCGAATGGATGCGCGCGCAGCAATATGGCAACGACCTCGCGCTGCTGATGATCGACGTCGACCATTTCAAGCTCTTCAACGACACCTACGGCCATCTCGAAGGCGATTCCTGCCTGACCAGGCTGGGCGAGTCGCTGTCCGGCATTGCCGCCGACACGACGGGCTTCGCGGCGCGCTATGGCGGCGAGGAATTCTGTCTCTTGTTGCCGAGCACCGATGTGAACCGCGCCGTCGAAATCGGCGAACAGGTGCGTGCGGCCGTGCTGAAGCTGTGCCTGCCGCACATCACGTCCAGCCATATGATCGTGACCGTCTCGATCGGCGTCGCCGCGGCGCGGCCCAACGAGAGCTTGCGTCCCGGCGATCTGATCGAAGCCGCCGATGCCGCGCTCTACGCTGCAAAACACCGCGGCCGTAACAACGTCGTCGAGCACGGCGTGCAGTCGATCGAGAACGGCGCGGCGGAAATGATGATGGCGGGCTGACGTCAGCCCGCAGCGACGGCGCGATCGAGCTCGCTCTCCGTCACCACGCGATTGCGGCCGCCACCCTTGGCGAGATAGAGCGCGCGGTCGCAGCGTTCGATGAGATCGCTGATCGCTTCGCCGGCCCGGTACTGCGCCACGCCGATCGACACGCTGATGTTGGGTAGAACCTCGCCGGTCGAGCGCCGCGTGATCTTGCAGTCCGCGATCGCGCGCCTGATGCGCTCGGCGATCTCGGCACAGGCCGCGAGATTGGCATCCGGCAACACGGCGATCAGTTCCTCGCCGCCATAGCGGGCCGACAGATCCTGCTCGCGAACCTTGTCGCGCAGCACCTTTGCCATCAGGCGCAGCACCTGATCGCCGACGCCGTGACCGAAACTGTCGTTGAAGGTCTTGAAATGGTCGATGTCGAGCATCAGCACGCTGAGCGGCTCGCCCCATTCCGCAGTCGACTGCGCCCTGCGCAGGAATTCATCGAGCGCCCGCCGGTTCGCCAGCCCCGTCAGCGTGTCGGTCCGGGCGCGTTCCTCCGACCTTGAGAGCGAATCGCGGATCACGTCGAGCTCGCGGGTCTTTTCCGCAAAGCTAGCCTCGAGCCGTGTCGCCCTCGTGGCGGCCCGGGCCAGCTCGTTCATGAGCTGGGCAACCAGCACCTTGGGATCGACGCCGGCGTTGCCCTGGTCGGCAACCTGGCTGATCGCCTGTATCTGCGTATGGTTGTCGGCGATCGCGGTCGCCAGAAACTCCTTCGCCGCGCCCATGAGGTTATGCAGCCGCTCGGATGTGTCGACAGCGACCACGCTCACCTGGGGCGCGACGTAGGTCTTGAACAGATTCTGATTGGTCCGGGGGTCGAAGGGACGATTGTGGTCAATCAGGAGATCTATGGCGTTGCGCAGGTCGTCTTGGCCGCCCGCGAAATATTGGAACCAGACGGCAAAGTTGGTTGGCGTCGGCGCAATCCGCTGTTCGGCCATGCACCGCGTTGCCCGCCCGGCGATGGACACGGCATAATCGTAATCGGGATCGTCGAAACTGGAATTCATCGCCTAGCGCGGGTGCTGTTGGCGGCCAACCTCGCACCGACCCCTTAATCCGATCCCAATGAGTCCTCCGTACTTTTGCGGAGCAGCATTGCGGGGCCCCGCTGCCGGCGGCAACCCATTGACCCCTTGAGGACTTCTATGGCCTAGTCCGCCGTCTTTAGACGGCCGCATCCGAGAAAAACCAACGATTCCATGACCTCCGAACGCTATAACGCCCGCGACGCCGAACCGCGCTGGCAAGCCGCCTGGGACGAACAGGCAATCTTCGTCTCGAAGAACGACGATTCGCGGCCGAAATACTATGTGCTCGAGATGTTCCCCTACCCGTCCGGGCGCATCCATATCGGCCATGTCCGCAATTACACGCTCGGCGACGTGCTGGCCCGTTTCATGCGCGCCAAGGGCTTCAACGTGCTGCACCCGATGGGCTGGGACGCTTTCGGCCTGCCGGCCGAGAACGCCGCCATCGAGCGCAAGGTCGCGCCCAAAGCGTGGACCTACGACAACATCGCGGCGATGAAGAAGCAGCTCCGCTCGATCGGGCTGTCGCTGGACTGGAGCCGCGAGATCGCGACCTGCGATCCCTCCTATTACAAGCATCAGCAGAAGATGTTCCTGGACTTCCTGCGCGAAGGCCTCGCCGAGCGCGAGAAGCGCAAGGTGAACTGGGACCCGGTCGACATGACCGTGCTCGCCAACGAGCAGGTGATTGACGGCAAAGGCTGGCGTTCCGGTGCTGTCGTCGAGCAGCGCGAGATGAACCAGTGGGTCTTCAAGATCACAAAGTACTCGCAGGAGCTGCTGGCCGCGCTGGATACTCTCGACCGCTGGCCCGACAAGGTGCGGCTGATGCAGCGCAACTGGATCGGCCGCTCGGAGGGCCTGTTGATCCGCTTCGCGCTGGATCAGGCGACGACACCCGCCGGCGAGAACGAGCTGAAGATCTTCACGACGCGCCCGGACACGCTGTTTGGCGCGAAGTTCATGGCGATCTCGGCCGATCATCCGCTGGCGCAGGCCGCAGCCGCGAAGAACCCTGAGCTTGCGGAGTTCATCGCCGAGATCAAGAAGATCGGCACCGCGCAGGAGATCATCGACACCGCGGAGAAGCAGGGCTTTGACACGGGCATCCGCGCGGTTCATCCGTTCGATCCGAGCTGGAAGCTGCCGGTCTATGTCGCCAACTTCGTGCTGATGGAATATGGCACCGGCGCGATCTTCGGCTGTCCCGCGCACGACCAGCGCGACCTCGACTTCGTCAACAAGTACGATCTCGGCAACACGCCGGTCGTGTGCCCCGAGGGCCAGGATCCGAGGACGTTCGTGATCACCGACACCGCCTATGATGGTGACGGCCGCATGATCAATTCGCGCTTCCTCGACGGCATGACCATCGATCAGGCCAAGGAAGATGTAGCCAAGCGTCTCGAGGGCGAGCTGCGCGGCAATGCGCCGGTCGGCGAGCGTCAGGTGAAATTCCGCCTGCGCGACTGGGGCATTTCACGCCAGCGCTATTGGGGCTGCCCGATTCCCATCATCCATTGCCCGAAATGCGATGTGGTGCCGGTGCCGGATGCCGACCTGCCGGTGAAGCTGCCGGACGACGCGACCTTCGACAAGCCGGGCAATGCGCTCGACCATCACCCGACCTGGAAGCACGTCACCTGCCCCAAATGCGGTGGCAAGGCGCAGCGCGAAACCGACACCATGGACACCTTCGTGGATTCGTCCTGGTACTTTGCGCGCTTCACCGATCCCTGGAACGAGAACGCGCCGACGACGCCGGCGGTCGCCAACCGGATGCTGCCGGTCGACCAGTATATCGGCGGGGTCGAGCATGCGATCCTGCATCTGCTCTATAGTCGGTTCTTCACCCGCGCGATGAAGGCGACCGGGCACGTTGCGCTGGACGAGCCGTTCGCCGGCATGTTCACGCAGGGCATGGTGGTGCACGAGACCTACCAGAAGGCCGACGGCACCTATGTGCAGCCGGTCGAGGTGAAGATCGAAGGCGCCGGCAACGACCGCCGCGCCACTCTGATGACAACAGGCGAAGACATCCAGATCGGCGCGATCGAGAAGATGTCGAAGTCGAAGAAGAATACGGTCGATCCCGACGACATCATCGCGACCTACGGCGCCGACGTCGCCCGCTGGTTCATGCTGTCGGACTCCCCGCCCGACCGCGACGTGATCTGGAGCGACGAGCGCGTCCAGGGCGCCTCGCGCTTCGTGCAGCGGCTGTGGCGGCTGGTGAACGACGCTGTGGAACTCGGCAAAGGCGCGCCTGCAGCCCGGCCAGCCTCGTTCGGCCCCGACGCAACCGCCTTGCGCAAGGCTGCCCATGGCGCGCTGGACAAGGTCACCACCGGAATTGAGCGGCTGCACTTCAATGTCTGCCTCGCCCATATCCGCGAATTCGCCAATGCGTTCTCCGAGGTGCTGCAGCGCCCCGGCCAGCCGGCGGCTGACCTCGCCTGGGCGATCCGGGAGGCCGGCCAGATCCTGGTGCAACTGTTCTCCCCGATGATGCCGCACCTCGCCGAGGAGTGCTGGCAGGTTCTGGGCCAGAGTGGGCTGGTTTCGGAGGCCAATTGGCCCCAAATCGAACGCGATTTGCTGGTTGAAGACAGCGTGACCCTGGTGGTCCAGGTCAACGGCAAGAAGCGGGGTGAGGTCACGGTTGCAACAGTGGCCCAGAATCCGGAAATCGAGGCTGCCGTTTTGGCCCTCGATGCGGTAAAGCTGGCCCTGGACGGCAAGCCCGTCCGCAAGGTGATCATCGTCCCCAAGAGGATCGTGAATGTTGTCGGCTAGGATCCGCATCGCAGCCCGCTTGCTGGCGGTCGCCGCACTGGCGGCGCTGACGGCCGGCTGCTTCCAGCCGATGTATGCCGAGCATACCGACGGCACCCCCGGCTTGCGCGAGAAGCTGATGGGGGTCGACCTTCCGCCGATCGACAAGCCGAACGCCTCGCGCGAGGCCCGGGTCGGTGTCGAAGTCCGCAACGCGCTGGCATTCAAGCTCTACGGCACGGCAACGGGCATGCCGCCGACCCACCGGCTGATGATCCGCTTCAACAGCGGCAAGTCGTCCCTGATGATCGATCCCAGCACCGCTCTGCCGACGAGCGAAAACTACGGTATCGACGCCCAGTACAATTTGATCGAGGTGGCCACCGGAAAGTCGGTGATGACCGGCTCGACGTTCTCGCGCGTGTCCTACGATATGCCTGGCTCCTACCAGCGTTTCAGCCGCAATCGCGCGGTGCGTGATGCCGAGGATCGTGCGGCCAACGAGATCGCAGAGAACATCGCGACCCGGCTCGCCTCGTTCTTCACCGCGGGCACGTAGGTCACACCTGTCATTCCGGGACTCGCGAAGCGTGAACCCTGAATCTCGATTCCCAACCTCTGGATTCCGGGTTCGTGCTAAGCGCGGCCCGGAATGACATTCTCGAGGCCCGATGGTCGCGCTGCGTGGAAAAGAGATCGACGCGTTCCTCGCTCGGCCCGATGCGGGCCGCCCGATCATCCTGCTCTATGGCCCGGACGCGGGCCTCGTGCGGGAACGCGCCGATGCGCTGATCGCTTCGGCCGTCGACGATCCCAACGATCCCTTCTCACTGGTCAAGCTGGACGGCGACGAGCTCTCCGCCGAGCCATCGCGCCTCGTCGATGAGGCCATGACGGTGCCGCTGTTCGGTGGCCGCCGCGCCATTCGCGTCCGCGCCGGCTCGCGCAGCTTTGCCAGCGGCATCGACACGCTGGCCGAGATGAGCGTGAAGGATTGCCGCATCGTGATCGAGGCCGGCGAGCTGCGCCCGGAATCGCCGCTGCGAAAAGCCTGCGAGCGCGCCAAGACCGCCGTAGTGATCGGCTGCTATCCCGACACCGAGCGCGACCTCGCCAAGCTGATGGAAGAGGAGCTTCGCATCGCCAATCTGCGCATCGCGCAGGACGCCCGCGCCGCGCTGATGTCGTTCCTCGGCGGCGATCGCCAGGCCTCGCGCAACGAGCTGCGCAAGCTCACGCTTTATGCCCATGGCAAAGGCGAGATCACGCTGGACGACGTGATGTCCGTGGTCGCCGATGCGTCCGAACTGAAACTCGATCCGATTGTCGATGGCGCCTTCGCCGGCCGGCCCGACATCGTCGAGACCGAGTTTGCGAAGGCCATGATCGCCGGCACCTATCCCGGCGTGATCATCTCGGCCGCTCAGCGCCAGGCCGCGTGGCTGCACAAATCGGCGCTCGCGATTGCCGACGGCACGCCGGCTTCCGCCGTGCTCGACGGCGGCTTTCCGCGCCTGCATTTTTCGCGAAAGCCGGCGGTTGAAACGGCGCTGCGCAATTTCAGCGTGGCGCGGCTCGCCGCCATCATCGAGCAGCTCGCAACCGCCGCGCTCGATACCCGCAAGCAATCCACCCTCGCCGCCGCCATCGCCCAGCGCACGCTGATGGCGATCGCCGCGAACGCGAAGCGGCGGGGCTGAGTCCGTCTCTATCGGCACTCGTCATTGCGAGGAGCTCGCGACAAGATTGCGAAGCAATTTTGCGCGAAGCGACGAAGCAATCCAGAGTCCCTCCGCGGAAAGATTCTGGATTGCTTCGCTACGCTCGCAATGACGATGTGGAAGCAGATGCGCATCACAGTGACTGCGATAATTCCTCATCCTGAGGAGCGCGCTCTTGCGCGCGTCTCGAAGGATGACGGCCCGCGCCCTTCGAGACGCCGCGTCGCGGTTCCTCAGGATGAGAGAGAGACTGCACATGTTGCGCGGGATTCCGGGTTCGCCCTGCGGACGTCCGGAATGACAGTCGAGCCTAAAGCGCGCCCTTCGCCAGCCGCTTCATCACCTCATCGAGCTGATCGAGGTTGCGGTAATTGATCTGCACGGAGCCGCCGGGATCACGGTGGCTGACGGTGACCTTGAGCCCTAGCGCGTCGCTGACGCGCTTTTCCAGATCGATCGTGTCGGGGTCCTTTTCCTTGGCCCCCGCGCGCGCCTTCTGCGGCTTGCGTTCCGGCACGCCCTCTTCATGCGCGAGCGCTTCGGCCTGGCGGACGTTGAGGCCTTCCTCGACGATGCGCTTGGCCGCGGCGAGCGGATCAGGCACGCCGATCAGCGCGCGGGCGTGACCGGCTGTCAGCTCGCCGGTCGCGATGAACGCCTGCACCTCGGCCGGCAGCTTGGTCAACCGCATCATGTTCGCGACATGGCTGCGGCTCTTGCCGACGACCTTGGCGATATCTTCCTGGCTGCGTTTGAACTCGTTGGCGAGCGCGTGATAGCCCTGCGCCTCTTCCATCGGGTTGAGGTCTTCGCGCTGCACGTTCTCGACGATCGCGAATTCCAGTGCGTCGCTGTCGCTGATGTCGACGGGCACGATCGGAACTTCGTGCAGGCCCGCGAGCTGCGAGGCGCGCCAGCGCCGTTCGCCGGCGATGATCTCATAGCGGTCCTGCGTGCCCTTCACCGGACGCACCACGATCGGCTGGATCACGCCGTGCTGCTTGATCGAATCGGAGAGCTCCTTGAGCTCGGTCTCCAAGAAGGTGTGACGCGGATTGCGCGGATTGGGCTTGATGAATTCGATCGGCACCTTGCGGTTCGCACGCGGCCGCTCGACATGCGCGGCCTCGCCGCCGACATCGCCGATCAGACTCGCAAGACCCCGGCCCAGTCGCGAACGCGCTTCGTCGGCCATCGCCAGCTCCCTTGGATTCACGTAGCAGTACTCCGGACTTGAATTTCAGGTTCGTAGGATGGGTCGGCACTAATGCGTGGTGCGCAGCTCGCGCTCGCGCTGGATGACTTCGGTGGCGAGCCGCAAGTACGCTTCGCTGCCGACGCATTTGAGATCGTAGACCAGAACCGGCTTGCCGTAGGACGGCGCCTCGGAGATGCGCACGTTGCGCGGGATCATGGTCTTGTAGACCTTCTCGCCCATGAACTGGCGGACGTCGGCGACGACCTGGTTCGAGAGGTTGTTGCGCGAGTCGAACATGGTCAGCACGATGCCATGGATCGACAAATTGGGATTCAGCGTCGAGCGCACCTGCTCCACCGTCTGCAGCAATTGCGACAGACCCTCGAGTGCGAAGAACTCGCACTGCAGCGGCACCAGGATCGCGTCGGAGGCCGCCATCGCGTTCACCGTGAGCAGGTTGAGCGAGGGCGGGCAATCGATCAGCACGTAGGTGTAGTCGGCATCGGGCGAGACGTTGTTGTTGAGCGCGCCGATGGCGTCGCGCAGCTTGAATGCGCGACCGGGCGTGGTGCCGAGCTCGAGCTCGAGGCCGGAGAGATCCATGGTCGAGGGCGCGATGTGCAGCCGCGGCACTGCGGTCGAGACCACCGCCTCGCGGAGATTGGCTTCGCCGACCAGCACGTCATACGTCGAGCAGGAGCGGTTGCGGCGATCGATGCCGAGGCCGGTGGAAGCATTGCCTTGCGGATCGAGATCGATGACCAGGACACGTTCGCCGATCGCAGCGAGTGCCGTTCCAAGATTAATCGCCGTGGTTGTTTTTCCCACGCCGCCCTTCTGGTTCGCCAGGGCCAGGATGCGCGGGTGGCCATGCGGGACCTCTGCCTGTTCTTGGGCGGTTTGTTCTTGCTGCGGTCCGTCAATCACGGTCATTGAAATTCCCCACTCAACCCCTGAATGCCTCAGCCGCGCCGTTCGACGGCATTGAGCTCCACGATCCAGCCGTCCCCGGTGCGGCTTTGGTGGAGCTGAGGCTGAATATTCCAATATTTAGCGGCTTCGGTCAATTCAGCCTCTACATCTTGCCCCTTGAGAAACAACGCTTTTGCGCCCTGGCGCATCAGCGGCTCCGCAAAGCCGATGAGTTGATGTAGCGGAGCCAGTGCGCGCGCGGTGACGCAATCAACCGGGCCAGTGATTCTATCCACATTATCCCCGATCTCAGCGAGATGTACGACCCCCGGCGAAGCTGTGATTCGAATTGCCTCGCGCAGGAATGCCGCCTTCTTGGCGATCCGCTCGACGAGATGAACGCTCGCGCCTGCCGTGTCGGCCATGGCACAGGCCAGAACTACGCCCGGAAATCCTCCGCCGCTGCCGAGGTCGGCCCAGCGTTTTGCAGATGGTGCGAGATCGACGAGTTGAAGCGAATCAGCGATGTGCCGCGTCCAGAGGTGCGGCAGGGTCGAGGGCGCGACGAGATTGGTCTTGGCCTGCCACTCCCGGAGCAGCGCGATGTAGCGATCGAGCCGGACTTCCGTTTCAAGTGAAACAGGCGCCAGCTTGAGCGCTTCGCTCTTGTCGGCGGCGATGATGGAATCCAGCAATTGACCGTTGGCGCTCGCCTTGCCGATCTTCGGGCCGGCCGCCACTGGCCCGGCTCGATGCCCGCCCCCCTCGCCCGCTTCAGGTCGTCGCGATGAAGATCTGCCGCCGCCCGGCCCGCGCTGTTTCACGTGAAACGCCTATGCGATCGCTTTGGAGGTCTTCCGTGCCTCGCGCCGGAGATAGGCCGCGAGGATGCCGAGCGCCGCCGGCGTCATGCCGTCGATCCGACCGGCCTGGCCAACAGTGAACGGCCGCGCCTTCTCCAGCTTGGCTCGCACCTCGTTGGAGAGACCCGGGACCTGCTGGTAGTCGACCTCCGACAACACCATCCCCTCGTCCCGCCTGAAGGCTTCGACGTCCGCGCTCTGGCGCTCCAGATAGACGTCGTATTTGGCGTCGATCTCAAGATGGGTGGCGATGACGGGATCAATGGCAGAGAGTTCCGGCCAGATTGCGCGGACCTGGCGCCAGCCGATATCGGGATACGCCATCAGTTCAAAGGCCGACCGGCGCTGACCATCCCGGTTGAGGGACAGCCCGTGCTTGATGGCTTCGTTGGGGGTGATGGTCAGGGACTTCGACAGCGTCCGGGCCGCGTTCAGGGCGTCAATCTTGGCGCGATGATGCTCGGTGCGGGCACTGCCGACGCATCCCAGTGCAATCCCCTTCTCGGTCAGGCGCTGATCGGCATTGTCCGCCCGCAGCGTCAGCCGGTATTCGGCCCGCGAGGTGAACATCCGATACGGCTCACTGATCCCGCGGGTGACGAGGTCGTCGATCATCACGCCGAGATAGCCATCTGCCCGGTCGAACACCGTCAGGGCGCCGCCGCCGGCCGCCAAAGCCGCGTTCAGGCCGGCCACGATGCCCTGGCCGGCGGCTTCCTCGTATCCGGTGGTGCCGTTGATCTGCCCGGCCAGGAACAGACCGCGCAGACGCTTGGTCTGGAGGGTCGGATCGAGCTCACGGGGATCGATGTGGTCGTATTCGATTGCATAGCCCGGGCGAACCATCCTCACCCGCTCCAGACCAGGAATGCTGGCGAGGATCGCGAGCTGGACTTCCTCCGGAAGCGACGTCGAGATGCCGTTGGGATAAACCGTCGTATCGTCGAGCCCTTCCGGCTCCAGGAAGATCTGGTGGCCGTCGCGGTCACCGAAGCGGACGATCTTGTCCTCGATCGAGGGGCAGTAGCGCGGTCCAGAGCTCTTGATCTGGCCGGAGTACATCGGAGAGCGGTGGACGTTGGCCCGGATCACCTCGTGGGTCGCGGACGTGGTCCGGGTGATCCCGCACTGGATCTGGGGCGTCGTGATCCGGTCTGTCATGACCGAGAACGGCTCCGGTGGCTCGTCTCCCGGCTGCATCTCGACCGCCGACCAGTCGATCGTGGTGCCGTCCAGACGAGGTGGAGTACCGGTCTTCAACCGCCCGAGGGTGAACCCGGCGCGCTCAAAAGACCCGGAAAGGCCCATTGCCGGTGCTTCACCGACCCGGCCGGCCGGCCAATTCTTCTCACCGAGATGGATCAGACCACGCAGAAAGGTGCCGGTGGTGACGACAATAGCCCCTGCCCGAAGCACCCGGCCGTCAACCAGGCGAAGGCCGGTCACCCGACCCTCAACCACCATCAACTCGTCGGCTTCACCCTCGATGACGGAAAGACCATTGGTCTGGCCGATCGCTGCCTGCATTGCCGCGGCATAAAGCTTCCTGTCGGCCTGGGCTCGGGGACCACGGACGGCCGGACCCTTCCGGCGATTGAGGACGCGAAACTGGATACCCCCGGCATCGCCGACCCGACCCATGAGACCGTCGAGCGCGTCGACTTCGCGAACCAGGTGACCCTTGCCGAGCCCCCCAATGGCGGGGTTGCAGGACATCGCGCCGACGGTCGAGAAACGATGCGTTACCAAAGCGGTCGTTGCGCCCATCCGCGCAGAAGCAGCCGCGGCTTCACAGCCGGCATGGCCGCCGCCAATCACGATGACGTCGAAGCTCTCTCGCTCTGTTCGCATGGGCGGACTTCTATCGCAGAGGCGGGAAAGCCGGAAGTGGAAACTGGGTGAGACTCGGCCGTTTCACGTGAAACAAGACCGTGAGGGCGAAAGCGTTTTCGCGAAAACAACCCCATGCAAAGTAGAAGGCGCCTTGTATCAGCTCCTGTTTCACGTGAAACAATAGAACTCAAGCGACCGGAAAACGCATAAAGGCACGGCAGTGCTTCCGCGGGATTATATACTGGCAGTGGTTGGGAGAGAGACGCATCCCACAATCTCGTCATTGCGAGGAGCCCTTGCGACCAAGCAATCCAGACCACTGTCACCACGGAAGGATTCTGGATTGCTTCGCTTCGCTCGCAATGACGGTGTGGAGGCAGATGTACCTCCTTTCTCCTCTGCCATTGCTATCGCGGGGCGTAAGAGACCACTCCTCCGATCCGCTAGCGCTAACGCGATGAAATCAAATCGCCCACGCGGACCAGCCTGATCTCAGAGCGACCCAACTCTCACTCTCACTCTGTTTCACGTGAAACAGTGTGGAACTCGTGCGCCCGTGTTTCACGTGAAACGCGAGCCGAACAACGCCAATCCTACAAAGAAGAACCAGCACTACTTTCCGATGCAGAATTTCTGGAATATCGCCCCAAGGACGTCTTCGACGTCCACCTGACCTAATAGCCGGCCCAGAGCATAGGCGGCGGCGCGCAGCTCTTCGGCGGCGAGTTCTTCGCCCTCTTCCACAAGCTCCAGGCTCCGGCGCAGGCTGTCTGATGCCCGGCGCAACAAGTCCCGCTGGCGGGCCCGAGTCACCACCGCGGCCTCACTGGTTCCAAAGAACTCGGCAGCGAACTTCACCAGCGCATCGACCAGCTCGGGAATGCCATCCCCCCGGCTCGCCGAGATCCCGAACTCGCCGCACGGCCGGGCTTCCATCGCTCCACCCAGATCAATCTTGTTGCGCAGAATCCAGGCCGATCCGCTGGACGGATCGCTTCTATCGCCGGGCCTCCACAGCGACCGCATCGCGTCTGGATCGACGGCCTGCTCGCCCTCCACCAGCCACAGCACGAGGTCAGCGTCGTCAGCCCGCGCCCGCGCCCGGCGCACACCCTCCTGTTCGACGGGATCATCCGTTTCGCGAATGCCGGCCGTGTCGATCACCGTGACCGGATAGCCGTCGAGATCGAGCTGCACCTCGATCACGTCGCGCGTGGTGCCGGCATGCGGCGAGACAATCGCGACCTCGCGACGCGCGAGCTGATTGATCAGCGTCGACTTGCCGACGTTCGGCTCACCGGCAATCGCTACCACGAGGCCGTCGCGCAGGCGTTCGGCATGTCCCTGTGCCGCAAGGACTTCTGTGATTTCGTCATGCAGGGTTTTGATCGCCTTGACGGCCGGTGTCATCAATTCGGCTGGCACGTCGCCCTCATCCGAAAAATCGATGCCGGCCTCGATCAGGGCTGAGGCTTCGATGATGCGTTCGCGCCAGTCGCGCGCGCGATTGCCGAGCAGCCCTTGCAACTGACGCAGTGCCTGGCGACGCTGGCGGTCGGTATCGGCGTGGATGAGATCGTCGAGGCCTTCGGCCTCGGTGAGGTCGAGCTTGCCGTTCTCGAAAGAGCGTCTGGTGAACTCGCCCGGCTCGGCCGCCCGTGTATTCGGAATTACAGAAATAGCGGCGAAGAGCGCGGCCAGCACCGCGCGCCCGCCATGGACGTGAAATTCGGCGATGTCCTCACCCGTCGCACTGCCCGGCCCGGGAAACCACAGCACGACCGCATCATCGATCGGCTGACGAGCGGCGTCCCGCAGCAGCCGGCGACTCGCCAGCCGCGGTTCAGGCAACTTGCCCGCAAGCGTCGTCAACACCAGGCCGGCTTGAGGGCCCGAGACGCGTACGATGGCAATCGCGCTCGGCGGCCGGCCGGACGACAGGGCAAAAATGGTCTGGTCGCGTGGATGCATAATCCTGGCTCAAACACCGCAGAAGGCAGATCAGGAAGCTGCACTTCTGCCTCTGACGAATTGCCGCCTTCGCCTTAGCCGCCAAAGTCTGCGGCCGTAAATAGCGGCAATGGTCAAGACGATGCCGGCCACAAATGACGGCAAGCCCATAACCAGCCATAGAAAGATCAGGAACGTCGGCGGCAATCGAGGCTCCCGCAAGCTGAACTAGGTTGCTACCTATCTGTCGGCCGGCGCTCGAAAAGGCAAACCTTCGTTTTCAGCTCGCAAGCCGATCATCGGCCCGGCCGCCTGCAGCAAATTGGTGATGTTGCGTCGCAATATAGACCGCAGCAGCCTTGCTTGAATAACTTCGACAGGGCGTCCCCGAGTTCGGGCCAGAACATATATTTTATTTAATAAAATCAATATCTTGATACGACGTCAGCGCCGCTTGGGCTTACCAGAATGCTGCACGATTTACTGCAGCAATAGCCGCACAAACAAAAGGGCGCCCGAAGGCGCCCTCTGAACTCTTACTGCAGCAATGCTCAGGTGTTCATCGAATCGAAGAACTCGGAATTGCTCTTGGTCGAGCGCAGCTTGTCGAGCAGGAAGTCGATCGCGTCCATGGTGCCCATGGGGTTCAGGATGCGGCGGAGCACGTACATCTTCTTGAGCACCTGCGGATCGGTGATGAGCTCCTCCTTGCGGGTGCCGGAGCGCGAGATATCGATCGCCGGGAAGGTGCGCTTGTCCGAGACCTTGCGGTCCAGGATGAGTTCGGAGTTACCGGTGCCCTTGAACTCTTCGAAAATGACTTCGTCCATGCGGCTGCCGGTATCGACCAGCGCGGTCGCAATGATGGTCAGCGAGCCGCCCTCCTCGATGTTACGGGCGGCACCGAAAAAGCGCTTCGGGCGCTGCAGCGCGTTGGCGTCGACACCGCCGGTCAGCACCTTACCGGATGACGGCACCACGGTGTTGTAGGCGCGGCCGAGGCGGGTGATCGAATCGAGCAGGATAACGACGTCGCGACCGTGCTCGACGAGACGCTTGGCCTTCTCGATCACCATTTCGGCGACCTGGACGTGACGCACTGCCGGCTCGTCGAAGGTCGACGAAACGACCTCGCCCTTCACCGAGCGCTGCATGTCCGTGACTTCTTCCGGACGCTCGTCGATCAGGAGCACGATCAGATAGCACTCGGGATGATTGTGCGTGATCGAATGCGCGATGTTCTGCATCAGCACGGTTTTACCAGTGCGCGGCGGCGCGACGATCAATGCGCGCTGGCCCTTGCCGATCGGCGCAACGATGTCGATCACGCGTGCAGAAAGATCTTTCCGCGTCGGATCGTCGATTTCCATGCGGAAACGCTGATTCGGAAACAGCGGCGTGAGGTTGTCGAAATTGACCTTGTGCTTGGCCTTTTCCGGATCCTCGAAATTGAGTGTGTTGACCTTCAGCAGTGCGAAATAGCGTTCGCCCTCTTTCGGGCTGCGGATATGGCCTTCGATGGTATCGCCGGTGCGCAGACCGAAACGGCGGATCTGCGACGGCGAGACGTAGATGTCGTCCGGACCCGGCAGATAATTGGCGTCCGGCGAGCGGAGAAAGCCGAAACCGTCGGAGAGCACCTCGACGACGCCTTCGCCGACGATGTCGGTTTCAGCCAGCGCAAGCTGCTTGAGGATGGCGAACAGCAGCTCCTGCTTGCGCATGGTGCTGGCATTCTCGACCCCGTTTTCTTCCGCGAACGAAACGAGCTCGGCCGGCGTTTTCGACTTGAGGTCCTGAAGTTTAATTTCCCGCATTGGGGTGGTCCTGTGGGGTAACCTTGGGAGGGGTGCGA
The DNA here is from genome assembly GCA_023435725.1 of Pseudomonadota bacterium. Taxonomy (GTDB): domain Bacteria; phylum Pseudomonadota; class Alphaproteobacteria; order Rhizobiales; family Xanthobacteraceae; genus Bradyrhizobium. The sequence continues at coordinate 89,885 of JAEYRD010000112.1, forward strand.
GGAGGCTCTGAAATGCGGACGTGAGAAGGTAAGGTCCGCAGGTCTGGCAAGGTGAGTGCCGGTGAGGCTTCAAACCTGATGCGGCGTCCGGCCTTCAAGAAGCTCGGACACAACCACATCCGCCTGCGTTGGGTGGGATGTCGACAATATAGAAAATCGCTTTCCGCTCCGCAAGCCGAAGCGCTGGGCGATTCATCGCAGGCCTTGCCTAGAACGGCTTCACGATCACCATGATGACGATGACAATCATCAGGGCGGTCGGCACCTCATTGATAATCCGATAGAATTTCTGGCTCCGCGGACGCCGGTCGGCGGCGAAATCCTTCAGCCAGCGCGAAAAAAAGCCGTGGACCGCGGACATCACCAGGACCAATGCCAGTTTTACGTGCAGCCAGCCGAAGGTGAACCAATGGCCGGCCCAGGCGAGATAAAGCCCGGCGAGCCAGGTCACGATCATGGCGGGGTTGATGATCGCCTTGAGCAGCCGGCGCTCCATCACCTTGAACGTTTCCGACTGTTTCGAGCCGATTTCGGCCTCGCTGTGATAAACGAACAGCCTCGGCAGATAGAGCATGCCCGCCATCCAGGAGATGACGGCGATCACATGCAGCGCCTTGATCCAGAGATAGAGGTCTTCAAACATGTCCTGCGTCCGAATTCGTGCCCGGCATAGAGGTCGCTGGGGATAGTAAGAACTCGTTAAGGTCTCACCTGCACACATATCCGTCCGTAGAGCCCTTCTCAAATCTAGAATCTTAGATTCTTAAGGTTTGAGTCTTTGTGACCGTGGATTGGACTCACGCAATTCCGTCCGCAAGTTCACGGCCGCTTGTTCACATCCGTCAACATATCCCTGATGGCTCCGGTCGCTCAGGATAAGTCGGCCAGCTTCAAAGGCTTGCGGGTTTCTGTCGGCAGCTTATCAAGGGGGTTGTCCGCGCAATCCCGTTTCCGTCTCGACAGGGCGCCGGACTTGTTCTGACGGGCAGCGGTGTGAAGAAAATTGGCCGTTGTCCCGCCCCTGGTGTCGCACATCCCTTTCCGAGGGGTTAAGCTCCACAGAAATCCACAAACTGCCCCGTCGAAATTCAAAGAGTTCTTGTGCCGACCTCGAACAATTATTTCCATCTGCACCTTGTCTCCGACTCCACCGGCGAGACGCTGATTACCGTTGCGCGCGCGGTCGCGGCCCAATACGCCAACGTGACGCCGGTCGAGCATGTCTATCCGCTGGTGCGCAGCCAGAAGCAGCTCGATCGCGTGCTCGACGAGATCGAGGAAGCGCCGGGGATCGTGCTGTTCACGCTGCTCGAGAAGGATCTGGTCTCGCGGCTCGAGGACAAGTGCAAGGAGATCAATGTTCCGAGCCTGTCGATCATCGGTCCGGTGATGCAGCTGTTCGAGGCCTATCTTGGTGCTGCGACCACGGGCCGTGTCGGCGCCCAGCACGTCCTCAACGCCGAATATTTCAAGCGCATCGACGCGCTGAACTACACGATGATTCATGACGACGGCCAGCACGTCGAAGGTCTCGATGATGCCGACGTCGTGCTCGTTGGCGTCTCACGCACCTCCAAAACGCCGACTTCGATCTATCTGGCCAATCGCGGCATCCGCACCGCCAACGTTCCGCTGGTTCCAGGCATTCCGGTGCCCACGCAATTGGAAACGCTGACGCGGCCGCTTGTGGTGAGCCTGCATGCGACGCCGGAACGCTTGATCCAGGTTCGTCAGAACCGCTTGCTCTCCATGGGCGCCAATTCGGGCAGTGACACCTATACCGACAGGCAGGCGGTCGCCGACGAAGTCGCGTTCGCCCGCAAGCTCAGCGCCAAGCACGATTGGCCCCTGCTTGATGTGACCCGGCGCTCGATCGAGGAAACGGCTGCGGCGATCATGAAGCTCTATACGGACCGCCAGCGTAACCGGCCCTTGGAATAGTCGTCGCGATGGGTCTGTGGCTCGGCAATTCTCCATTGATCCTGGCGTCGCAAAGCAGCGCGCGCAAAACGCTGTTGGCGAATGCCGGTCTCGAATTCGAGGTGGTTACGGCCGACATTGATGAGCGCGGCATTCAGTCCGCTTCGAAACTTTCAAATCCGCGCGAGATCGCCCTGTTGCTGGCGCGTGAGAAGGCAAAGGCGGTGTCGGCCAGTCGCCCGGGCAGTTACGTGATCGGCGCCGACCAGACGCTGGCCCTAGGCGAGCGTCTCTTCAACAAGCCTGCCGGCCGCGTGCAGGCGATGGCGCAATTGCGCGATCTCGCCGGCAACTGTCATGAGCTGAATTCCGCCGTGGCCCTGGCGCGTGACGGCAAGATTGTCTTCGAGGATGTTTCGGTCGCCCGGATGACCATGCGGCAGATGACCGAGGCTGAGCTTTCAGCCTATCTCGACGCCGCCAGCGATGCCGTGACGAGAAGCGTCGGCGCCTATCAGCTCGAAGGCCTTGGCATCCATCTGTTCGAGCGCATCGAGGGCGATCATTTCACCATTCTCGGCCTGCCGCTGCTGCCCCTGCTTGCGTTCCTGCGGCGGGAACGGCTAGTTGCGGTGTGAATGACAGACATGGTTGTGGGTGGATGCGGATCCTGGGACTGACCGGCTCGATCGGAATGGGTAAATCCACCACCGCGAAGTTGTTCGCGGAAGCCGGCGTTCCCGTCTACGACGCCGACGCTGCCGTGCATCAGCTCTACGAGGGCGAGGCTGCCCCTGCGATCGAGGCCGCCTTCCCCGGTACCACCGTCAACGGCAAGGTCGATCGGCCAAAACTGTCCGCGCGCGTCGTGCACGATCCCGTCGCGATCAAGCAGCTCGAGCAGATCGTCCATCCGATGCTTGGTGCCTCCCGGCAGAAATTCTTTGCCGATGCCGAAGCGGTCAAAGCGCCGGTCGTGGTTCTCGACATCCCGCTGCTGTTCGAGACCGGCGGCGAGAAGCGCGTCGACGCCGTCGTCGTGGTGTCGACCTCGCCGGAACTTCAGCGCGAGCGTGTGCTGGCGCGCGGTACCATGGACGAGACAAAGCTCGACGCCATCATCGCCAAGCAGACGCCAGACGCCGAAAAGCGCCGGCGCGCCGATTTCGTGGTGGATACGTCACACGGACTTGAACCGGTGCGTGCCCAAATCACGCACATCCTGGCCGAGGTCGTTAAGATGCCGCAGCGGCGGGCCTGATTCGCCGCCTTCACACGGCACCCCAAATCATGCGTGAAATCGTTCTCGATACCGAAACCACCGGCCTCGATCCGCTCCGCGGCGATCGCCTAGTCGAAATCGGCTGCGTCGAGGTTTTCAACCGCATGCCGACGGGACAGACGTATCACGTCTATATCAATCCCGAACGGGACATGCCGGCGGAAGCCTTTGCGGTGCATGGACTGTCAGCCGAATTCCTGTCGACCAAGCCGCTGTTCCACGAGGTCGTCGACGCGTTCCTGGAATTCATCGGCGATGCGCCGCTGGTGATCCACAACGCCTCGTTCGACATCGGCTTCATCAATGCCGAGCTTGACCGGATCAAGCGTGCCGCCATCCCGCGCGAGCGGCTTGTCGACACGCTGCTGCTGGCCCGGCGCAAGCATCCCGGCGTGTCGAACCGGCTCGACGATCTCTGCTCACGCTATGCGATCGACAATTCCCATCGCACCAAACACGGCGCGCTACTCGACGCCGAGCTTCTGGCCGAGGTCTATGTCGACCTGATCGGGGCGAGGCAGTCGCAGCTCATCCTGGCATCGGAGAGCGAAGAGATTCGCGTCAATGCGAGCGGTGACGCGCCGCGGCGGCAGCGGCCTGTGCCGCTTGCGCCGCGGATTTCAGACACCGAGCGCGAGGCCCACCGGGCCTTCATCGCAACGCTCGGCGACAAGGCGATCTGGAACGAGTTCCTGCCCGCTCCAGCCGTTCCGCCGGCTGGTTAGGCCTGGCCGGCCTGACCACCGGCGGCCATTTGCCGCTCCATGTTCTGGCGATAGAGACCGACGAAGTCGACCGGATCCAGCATCAGGGGCGGGAACCCGCCGTCGCGCACGGCGGTCGCGATGATCTCGCGGGCGAACGGGAACAGTAGGCGCGGGCATTCGATCATGACCAGCGGGTGCAGGTTTTCCTTCGGCACGTTGACGATCCGGAACACGCCGGCATAGGCGAGCTCGAACGAGAACATCACCTTGCCCGCGGTCTCGGCCTTGCCCTCGACCGACAGCGTCACCTCGAACTCCTGTTCGCTGAGATTGCTGGCGTTGACGTTGATCTGGATGTTGATCTGGGGCTGCTGGCCCTGCTGCTGGAGCGAGGCCGGCGCGTTCGGATTTTCGAACGAAAGATCCTTGGTATATTGCGCCAGCACGTTGAGCTGGGGAGCCTGGGCCGCCTCGGGAGGGGTGCCGTTACCGTTGGTCATGAGAGTCTCTCCTTACCCGATTGGGGCTGAATTTCGCGGCGGTTGGCTAACATAGGGCCACCTCATTCCACAAGGACGAACGGACCCGGTTGGGGAATCCGGGCCGCGCCCACAACTGTGACGTCCGCCCCGCTGCTTCGACGAAATCGCACGTTAAATGATTGAAGATGCGCGATTTCCGGGCAGGATCGGGTTTCCCCTTAAGCATAAAACGCGCTACACTCGATGCTGTGCCAAAAGGCGCCATTGGCCGGGCAAGATTTCGTGCCTACATGCCACGGACCTGACGCGGACCTAAAATGGTGATGTAGACTTGCCGTTTCAGTATGGAACGGTCTACTGGCCGGATTGATTTTCCCGGCGGCGACCCCTTTTAGACGGCCCCTTTCTAGAGAAGACCAGAAAGCGAATACGACGTGGACATCTACACCATCATTTTCCTGGCGCTGGCGGTCTTTATTTTCCTGCGGCTGCGCAGCGTGCTGGGACAGCGGACGGGCAATGAGCGGCCGCCTTTCGACCGCACCGCCGCCCGCAACGCGCTGGGGGGTGCCCAGGACAAGAACGTCGTGACCATGCCGGGCAAGGTGATCGACCAGGCCCCGCTGGCGCCGACGGCCGAGCCGACCCCGCCCTCCGACCGCTGGAAGGGCCTGGCCGAGCCGGGCACCGCGCTCGCTCAGGGTCTCGACGCCATCGTCGACAAGGATTCCACCTTCGACCCGCGCCATTTCATCTCGGGCGCCCGTGGTGCCTACGAGATGATCGTGCTGGCCTTCGCCAATGGCGATCGCCGTGCGCTGCGCGATCTCTTGTCGTCGGAGGTCTATGAAAGCTTCGACGCCGCGATCAAGGACCGCGAGAAGAACGAGCAGAAGACCGAGACGCGCTTCGTCTCGATCGACAAGGCCGAGCTCGTCGGCGCGGAGCTGCGCGATCGTACCGCCCAGCTCACCGTGCGCTTCGTCTCGCAGATGATCTCGGCCACCCGCGACAAAGCGGGCGCCATCGTCGACGGCAGCGCCGACACGGTCGCCGACATCACCGACATCTGGACTTTCGCCCGCGATACCACCTCTCGCGATCCGAACTGGAAGCTGGTTGGCACCGGAAGCGCTAATTAAGGTTTTCCTGAAGAATAGCGCGACGGCGCTTTGCGCAGGTGTCGTCGCGCTATCGACGTTTTCGCTCGGCGCTGAGGCGGCGCGTCGCCACTATCGCAGCCATCACCATCATCTCCCGGAACCGCCTGCCGCCCCTCCGCGGGCCTTGCCCTATCCGCAACTTCCGCTGCCGTTCGAAATTCCCGGCACGCAATATCTGCCGCTGGCCTGGGCGGACGTGAAGGGCTGGAGCGATGACGATCATCTCGCCGCCTACAAGACGTTCCGCGCCAGCTGCCGCTCGATCAACGCGCAGACCGGCGCTCCCGAGCCGAAGGCGCTGGGTGCTTCGCTGAGCGAGCCCTGCCGAGCCGCCAAGTCGCTCGAGCTTACCGACGACGCCAAAGCCAAAACCTTCTTCGAGGAGAATTTTGCGCCGCTGCGCATCTCCCGTCTTGGTGAGCCCGATGGGTTTGTCACCGGCTATTATGAGCCGGTGCTGGAGGGATCGCGGACGCAGACCGATGTCTACAACGTGCCGGTTTATCGCCGCCCGTCGAACCTGTTCGTGCGCGGCTACAAGCAGGACTCGGTCAGCCTGCCCAACAAGGGCCCGGTCTATCGCAAGATCGGCCGCCGCAAGCTCGTGCCCTATTACGATCGCGGCGAGATCGAGGACGGCAAGATCGCTGGCCGCGGGCTCGAGATCGCTTGGCTGAAGGACCCGACCGACCTGCTGTTCGCCCAGATCCAGGGCTCGGCGCGGATCAAGTTCGATGACGGCGGCATGGTTCGGCTCAACTACGACGCCTATAATGGCTATCCCTACACGGCGGTCGGTCGCATCCTGATCGAGCGCGGCATCATTCCGAAGGAAGAGATGTCGATGCAGAAGATCAGGGAGTGGATGGCGCAGAACCCTGATGGCTCCAAAGAGCTGCGCCGCCAGAACCGAGCCTACATCTTCTTCCGCGAGGTCAATCTGTCCGACAAGGACGAGGCGATCGGCGCGCAGGGCATTCCGCTGACGGCCGGCCGCTCGATCGCGGTCGACAAGTCACTGCATGTCTACGGCACGCCCTTCTTCATCGAGGGCGAGCTGCCGATCGATTCGGAGCGCTCGAAGACGCCGTTCCATCGGCTGATGATCGCGCAGGACACCGGCTCGGCCATCATCGGCCCGGCGCGCGCCGATCTCTATTTCGGCGCCGGCCACGAGGCGGGCCGGGTCTCGGGCCGGCTGCGCCACCCGATGCATTTCGTGATGCTGGTGCCGAAGAGCCTCGATCCCACAGCGCGCGGCGCGCGGCTGCCGGTACCCGACCCGCGGCCGTCGGAGAAGATCGCAAAGCTGTTTCCGCAAACCGATCCCGCCAAGGATTCCAACAAGGACCCAAAGAGCGCGGCGGCAGTGGAGAAGCCCGCTGAGACAGGCAAGGCTGGCGCGGCCTCCGCCACCGTGTCACAAGCGAAGGACGCCACCGTTGCGGTGGCAAGCCCGGTGCCGCTGCCGGAGCCGCGTCCCAACATCAAGCCCGACCGCGAGCAGCGCAAGCGCGTGAACCGTCGTTCCGACCGGCAATGAAGCGATCGTCCCGTCCGCCCGTGCTTGAGCCCCGTCCCTCGCCGCGCCGCCGTACGCTGAGCCAGGAAGAGCGCGAGCTGTGGGACCTCGTCGCCAAACAGGTCAAGCCGCTCAGGAAGCATCGTGTGGCAAAGGCGCAAGCCGCGCCGCACGCCGAGCCATCATCCGTTGTGCCCGCCATGAGACCCGCTCCGCCGCCAAGGCCTGTTGCCGCTGCGCCGGCGCCGCGTGTGGCAAAGCCGGCCATGCCGCCGCTGGCGCCGCTCGGCAAGCGCGAGCGGGCAAAACTGTCGCGAGGCCGCAGCGAGATCGAGGCGCGTCTCGATCTGCACGGCATGACCCAGACGCGCGCCCATCGCGCATTGACCGGTTTCCTGCACCGCGCCCATCACGACGGCCTGACCTTCGTGCTGGTCATCACCGGCAAGGGCCGGAGCGGCGGCGAAAGCGGCGTGCTTCGCCGCCAGGTGCCGGAATGGCTGAGCCTGCCGGAATTCCGCGCCTTCGTCGTCGGATTTGAAGAGGCGCATATCGGCCATGGCGGCGAGGGCGCGCTTTACGTGCGAATCCGGCGTGCGAGGCTCTAGAACGGCCGCACGATTCCGACGCGTGGGATCAGCGTGACGATCAGGCCGAAGATGTTTGTCTTCCGATCCTCCGCCGGGATCGGCGGCATTTCGTGTTTGGCCGGCAGCATCTTGACCGCATGCAGGACCAGGAACATGCAGACCGCCCAGTTCGAAATCCAGCGCGAATAGTCGAACACCATCGCGAACATCACGAGATAAGCGAGGCTGACGCCAATCAGCGCCGCAATGACGAGGCGGCGGTGCGCCTCGCTCGAGAGCGCGACGATCAGCTTCGCAAAATAACGCCACAGCGGCGTATGCAGCCAGATCAGCAGCGCGAAGACGGGTACGCCGAGAATGTTGTGGGGCAGGCGGCCCCAGGTATCCGAAATCTCCTTCGCTAGCGGCTGGTACCAGATGTAGCTGAACTGCAGCAGATTGGTCCGGGATGGATCGGCCATCCGGCTCTTCAGATATTCTAGGAAATCCGCTTCCGGGATCGGCATCGTTCCCAGAAACTGCGCCGCGAAGAACAGCGCGGAAACGACAACGAAGGCGCCGGCGCCGAAAGCAATGTTGGCGCGATTGCAGCCATAGGTCAGATAGTGCCTGATCACGACGATGGTGATGATCGTCGGCACATACATCAGGAGATGGATGTGATGGATCAGCACGAGGATGATCGAGAACAGCGCAGCCGTTGCAACGAACAGAAGCGAGCCCGCGGGCATCAGCAACAGGATGATCGCCAGCGCGCAGCCATAGATGTCGAAATGGCCGAGCGAATGCATGAAGTTCTTCAGGAAGAACGGCGAGCCTGCGATGAAGACGAACAACGGCAGCGTTTTCTCGGTGAAGCCGAAGGTCTTCTGAAACAACCTCACGAAGAGCGCCAGCGTCACCAGCCACACCACGCCGGAGATCGCGAACACCAGCCAAACCGGCACCTTGTCCGTGAACAGCGCGACGATCGCTCCGATCAGCGCGCGCTTGATGAAGCCGAAATGGTAGTCGACCAGGAGATGGATGTACGGGACGTAAGGCGGCAGCTGAATCTTATGGATGAAGACGCCGACGATGACCGCGGCGTTGATCGCGAGCAGGAGCCGCCAGGGGTTCTGCCAAATGCTAGCCGGCACGCGGCACCTGCCCTGCAGCTATCTGCACTGTCGTCACGGGCAAGCCACCGGATCCGCGCGAGGCGCGGACCGATGACAGGCTCCGCGCGACCCGGGACCCATAACCACAGGACGTTGTTTGAGCCAAGGCTGGAGCCGCTATCTTTCTGACAAGGACCGCTGGTGGTTATGGGTCCCTGCTTTCGCAGGGACGACGGCCCGATAGATAGCTGACCCCGGCCAAATTACAAAATGAACCGGCTGAGATCGGCGTTCTTGGCGAGGTCGCCGACGTGCTTCTGCACGAAGTCCGCATCGACCCGGACGGTCTCGCCGCTGCGGTCGGGCGCAGTGAAGGAGATCTCGTCCAGCACCCGCTCCATCACCGTCTGCAGACGCCGCGCGCCGATGTTCTCGACGGTGGAGTTGACGGCCACCGCGACGTCGGCCAGTGCGTCGACGGCGCTGTCGGTGATGTCGAGCGTCACGCCCTCGGTCTGCATCAAGGCGACATATTGCTTGATCAGCGAGGCCTCGGGTTCCGTCAAAATACGCCGCATGTCGTCGCGGCTCAGCGCCTGCAGCTCGACGCGGATCGGCAGGCGGCCCTGCAATTCCGGCAGCAGGTCGGATGGCTTTGCGACGTGGAAGGCGCCCGAGGCGATGAACAGGATGTGGTCGGTCTTCACCGCGCCGTGCTTGGTCGAGACCGTGGTGCCCTCGATCAGCGGCAACAGATCGCGCTGCACGCCCTCGCGCGAGACGTCGCCGCCGGCGCGGCCCTCGCGCGCGCAGATCTTGTCGATCTCGTCCAGGAACACGATGCCGTTGTTCTCGACCGCACTGATCGCCTCCAGCGTCAACTGGTCAGCGTCCAGCAGCTTGTCGGATTCCTCGTTGACGAGGATCTCGTGCGAACCCTCGACCGTCAGCCGCCGCGTCTTGCTGCGGCCGCCCAGCTTGCCGAAGATGTCGCCGATCGAGATCGCGCCCATCTGCGCGCCCGGCATGCCCGGGATTTCGAACATCGGCATGCCGCTGCCGGACGACTGCGTCTCGATTTCGATTTCCTTGTCGTTGAGTTCGCCGGCACGCAGCTTCTTGCGGAAGGATTCTCGCGTCGCGGAGCTGGCATTGGCACCGACCAGCGCGTCGAGCACGCGCTCTTCCGCCGCGAGCTGGGCGCGCGCCTGCACGTCCTTGCGCTTGCGCTCGCGCACCTGGACGATCGCAACCTCGACGAGATCGCGCACGATCTGCTCGACGTCACGGCCGACATAGCCGACCTCGGTAAACTTCGTGGCTTCCACCTTCAGGAACGGCGCATTTGCGAGCTTGGCGAGCCGGCGCGCGATCTCGGTCTTGCCGACGCCGGTCGGGCCGATCATCAGGATGTTCTTCGGCAGCACCTCCTCGCGCAAGGAACCAGAGAGCTGCTGCCGTCGCCAGCGGTTGCGCAGGGCGATCGAGACGGCGCGCTTAGCATCGGTCTGGCCGACGATGAAACGGTCGAGTTCGGAAACGATTTCGCGGGGGGAGAAGTCTGTCATGGGATCTTAGCTAGGGTTAGATGCGGGCCGGGACAAGCTGCATTTTTCGGCGTCAGATGATGGGCGGACCCGATTGCCATTGCTTCACGGCGTCGATCGGATGGATCAGCATCAGGATATTGAGCGTCAGATTGTCGCGAATATGGAGCGCCATGATGATTTCGAACGCGAGCCCGATCAGGACGGTGGCCGGGACCGGCAGCACGCGCGCGGCGAGGAACCCCAGCACCATGAACAGCGTGTCCGAGACCGAATTGACGATGCTGTCGCCGTAGTAGTCCAGCGAGATCGTGCCGGCGCGGTAGCGCTCGATGATGAATGGTGAGTTCTCGACGATCTCCCAGGCGCCCTCGATCAGCATCGCGATGATCAGCCGCGCGGGCCAGGTTAGCGACAGCCAAGGCAGGCGCGCGAACAAGAGCCAGGTCAAGCCGTAGAACAGGAAGCCGTGGAGGACGTGCGAAAAACTGTACCAGTCGGCAATGTGCTGGGAGTTCTCCGAGCTGTTCACCACGCCATGCCACAGCTTGATGGTGCCGCAGGTGCAGATTGGCACCCGCCCCATCGCGAACAGGATCGAGGCCTGCAGCGCCAGCAGCAACAGGGCGATGCAGACCCAAAGTGCCGGCGCGAGCGCGGGTTGGGTCGGGCTGGAGCTTTGGGCCAATGTCATGGCCTAGCCGGTCGCCAGGCTTTCGATGGTCACATTGCGGTTGGTGTAGACGCAGATGTCGGCGGCGATGTCGAGGGAGCGGCGGACGATGGTTTCGGCGTCCTTGTCGGTGTCGACCAGGGCCCGCGCCGCGGCCAGGGCATAGTTGCCGCCGGAGCCGATCGCCATCACCCCGGCCTCGGGTTCGAGCACGTCGCCGGTGCCGGTCAGGACCAGGGAAACGTCCTTGTCGGCCACGATCATCATGGCCTCCAGCCGCCGCAGGTAACGGTCGGTGCGCCAGTCCTTGGCGAGCTCGACCGCGGCCCGGGTCAATTGCCCCGGATATTGCTCGAGTTTGGATTCCAGCCGCTCAAAGAGCGTGAAGGCGTCGGCGGTGGCGCCGGCAAAGCCGCCGATCACGTCACCCTTGCCGAGTTTCCGGACTTTCTTGGCGTTGGACTTGATGACGGTCTGGCCGATCGAGACCTGGCCGTCGCCGCCGACCACCACCCTGCCGCCCTTGCGGACCGTCAAAATCGTGGTGCCGTGCCAGACCGGCGAGCTGTTCTGGGAAGCTTGCATGAAATACCTCGTTGTCCGGCCTGATTTAGGCGGTCAGAGGCGGGGGCACAACGGGCCGTTCCGGCCTCAAATTTCGCTCACCATAGGTCCAAGATAAGCTCAAGTGCTGCCCTGCTAAGGCGTTCCCGCAGTAGCGAAGGCGTCATTTGGCTGTTAAAAGACCGCCGTTTTCGGCTCCAAGCTAGGATGAAAGCCAGCCTTCAATGCGCACCGCGACGATCAAGCGCAAGACCAAGGAAACCGACATCGAGGTGACCGTGAACCTCGATGGCACCGGCGTGTCCAATATCGCGACCGGCATCGGCTTTTTCGACCATATGCTCGATCTCCTCGCCCGCCATTCCCGCATCGACCTCACGGTCAAGGCGGTGGGCGATTTGCACATTGATCATCACCATACCACCGAAGACACCGGCATCGCGCTCGGCCAGGCCGTCAAGCAGGCGCTCGGCAACATGGCGGGCATCACCCGCTATGCCGGCATCCACATGCCCATGGACGAAACGCTGTCGCGCGTCGTCATCGACATCTCGGGCCGTCCGTTCCTGGTGTTCAAGGTCGACTTCCCCCGCGACAAGATCGGTGAGTTCGACACCGAGCTCGTGCGCGAGTGGTTCCAGGCCTTCGCCATCAACGCCGGCGTGACTCTCCACGTCGAGACCCTATATGGCGATAACAGCCACCATATCGCCGAGTCCTGCTTCAAGGGTCTGGCGCGGGCGCTGCGGGCGGCGGTCGCGATCGATCCAAAGACGGCGGGTGAAATCCCGTCCACCAAGGGCTCGCTCGGCGGCTGACGTCGCGGGCTGGCGGCGGCACGCGCCGCTTGCGGTATCACTGAATTTAGAGAACGGGGCATCACCATGCCTGTCTATACAGTTCACGCACCCTCCCCTGCCGGAGCCGATCTGCGCGCGACCGACAAGTTCGTCTTCGTGCGCGACGGATTCCATTTCTGGGCGATGATCTTCGGCCCGCTCTGGCTGTTGTGGAATCGACTGTGGCTGGCGCTGATCGGCTGGGTGATCTTCATCGCCGCGTTCAACGCGGGGCTTTCCAGCCTGGGCATCGGCCGCAGCTCGATCTTCCTCGCCGATGTCATCGTCGCGCTGCTGATGGGCCTTGAGGCTTCGAGCCTGCGCCGCTGGACCCTCTCGCGCGGCAAGTGGCGTCAGCTCGATGTCGTGATTGCCGACGACGAGGATACCGCCGAGCGTCGCTTCTTCGAGCGCTGGAGCCAGAAGCAGCACGGCATCGTCAACGATCAATGGGCCGTTGATCGCGGCGGCCCGCCGCCGACCCGCAATGCGCCGGGTCTGCAATTTTCGAACCCGCCGCCACTGCCGGCAGGCGGCATTATCGGATTGTTTCCGGAACCGGGAGGGTCAAGGTGAGCGTCGCCATCATCGATTACGGTTCCGGTAACCTGCATTCAGCCGCCAAGGCGTTCGAGCGCGCCGCGCGCAGCCTGGAGAACCCGCAGAAGGTCTTCGTCACCAGCGATCCGGACCAGGCCTATGGCGCTGACCGTCTGGTGCTGCCGGGCGTGGGCGCCTTCGCCGATTGCCGGCGGGGGCTCGATGCGGTCAACGGCATGGTCGAAGCGATCACCGAAGCGGTGCGCGTCAAGGCGCGGCCCTTTTTCGGCATCTGCGTCGGCATGCAGCTGATGGCGAGCCGCGGCAAGGAACATGTCGTCACCGAAGGCCTGAACTGGATCGGTGGTGATGTCGAGAAGATCACGCCGCGCGACGAGAGCCTGAAGATCCCGCACATGGGCTGGAATACGCTCGACCTGCTGCAAGAACACCCGGTGCTGAACAAGCTGCCGCTCGGCCCCAAGGGCCAGCACGCTTATTTCGTGCACTCCTACCACCTCAACGCTGCCAATGAGGCGGACGTGCTCGCGCGTGCCGACTATGGCGGGCCGGTCACCGCGATCGTCGCGAAGGACACCGCCATCGGCACCCAGTTCCACCCCGAGAAGAGCCAGCGTTTCGGCCTGGCCCTGATCTCGAACTTTTTGCGATGGAAACCGTGATTCTCTTTCCCGCTGTTGACCTCAAGAACGGCCAGTGCGTGCGCCTCGAGCAAGGCGACATGGCGCGCGCGACCGTGTTCAATCTCAATCCCGCGGCGCAGGCGCAGAGCTTTGCCGAGCAGGGTTTTGAGTATCTCCACGTGGTCGACCTCGACGGTGCGTTTGCCGGCAAGCCGGTGAATGCGCAGGCCGTCGAGGCGATGCTGAAGACGATCAAGATCCCGGTGCAGCTCGGCGGCGGCATTCGCGATCTCGCGACCGTCGAAGCCTGGCTCGCCAAGGGCATCACCCGCGTCATCATCGGCACCGCCGCGGTGCGCGACCCTGAATTGGTGAAGGCTGCGGCGAAGAAATTTCCCGGCCGCGTCGCGGTCGGGCTCGATGCCCGAGACGGCAAGGTCGCCGTCGAAGGCTGGGCCGAGACCTCGCAGGTGACCGCGCTGGAGATCGCACAGCGGTTCGAGGATGCCGGCGTTGCCGCCATCATCTTCACCGACATCGCGCGTGACGGCCTGCTCAAGGGCCTGAACCTCGATGCGACCATTGCGCTGGCCGACGCCATCTCGATCCCCGTGATCGCCTCCGGCGGCCTCGCCTCGATCGAGGACGTCAAGGCGATGCTGACGCCGCGCGCCAAGAAGCTCGCCGGCGCGATCGCCGGCCGTGCGCTCTATGACGGCCGGCTCGATCCTGCCGCCGCCCTCACCTTGATCCGCGACGCGCGCAGGAGCTGACACATGTTCAAGGTGCGCGTGATCCCTTGCCTCGACGTCAAGGACGGCCGGGTCGTCAAGGGCGTCAACTTCGTCGATCTGCGTGATGCCGGCGATCCCGTCGAAGCCGCGATCGCCTACGACGCCGCCGGCGCAGACGAGCTCACTTTCCTCGACATCACTGCGACCCATGAGAACCGCGGCATCATGCTGGACGTGGTCCGGCGCACGGCAGAGGCCTGCTTCATGCCTGTCACCGTCGGTGGCGGCGTGCGTGAGGTCAACGATATCAGGACGTTGCTGCGCGCCGGCGCCGACAAGGTCTCGATCAACAGCGCCGCGGTGTCGCGGCGCGAGTTCGTCAAGGAAGCGGCCGAGAAGTTCGGCGAGCAGTGCGTGGTGGTCGCAATCGACGCCAAGCGCGTCAAGCGCCCGGGCGGCTCCGACCGCTGGGAGATTTTCACGCATGGCGGGCGCAACTCGACCGGCATCGACGCCATCGAATATGCCCAGGAAGTGGTCTCGCTCGGTGCAGGTGAGATCCTGCTCACCTCGATGGATCGCGACGGCACCAGGCAGGGCTTCGACATTCCGCTGACCCGGGCGATCGCCGACAGCGTTCCCGTTCCCGTGATTGCCTCGGGCGGCGTCGGCAATCTCGACCACCTCGTCGATGGTATCCGCGACGGGCACGCCACGGCTGTGCTGGCCGCGTCGATCTTCCACTTCGGGGAATTCACCATCCGCGAAGCCAAAGAGCACATGGCGCGGCGTGGACTGCCCATGCGCCTCGATGCCTGACGACTCCCATTCACAAAAGTGCTACACAGCCCGACGAGGGATGGCCTCGTGTAGCCGGGTGTGTTTCTGAGTAATTCCCATGTCGCGTTTTACGATCCACGATCTGGCCGAGACCATCGACGCCCGCGCGGCCGCCGGCGGCGAGGGGTCCTACACCCGCAAGCTTCTCGACAAGGGCGCCGAGCATTGCGCCAAGAAGTTCGGCGAGGAAGCAGTCGAAACCGTAATCGCAGCAGTCGAAAACGATCGCGCGCATCTGATCGCCGAGAGTGCCGACCTGCTCTATCACTTCCTTGTGCTGCTCAAGGCGCGCGGCGTAAAACTGGAAGAAGTGGAAGCGGCGCTGGACAAGCGTACGTCCATGTCAGGATTGGAAGAGAAGGCTTCGCGTAAGGGCCAGTAGATCCCAACGGAGAACGTCGCGTCATGGATATCCGTGCTCCAGAGCAGCAGTATAATCCGTACCGCATCTATACGCGCGAAGAGTGGTCGCGCCTGCGCGACGACACGCCGATGACGCTGGAGCCAGGCGAGTTCGATCGGCTGCGATCGCTGCACGATCGCCTCGATCTCCAGGAAGTCGAGGACATTTATCTTCCGCTGTCGCGCCTGCTCTCGATCTATGTCGATGCGACGCAGCGCCTGTATTACGCGGAGCGCCAGTTCCTCAACATCCGCGACCGCAAGGTGCCCTACATCATCGGCGTCGCGGGCTCGGTCGCGGTCGGGAAGTCCACCACGGCCCGCGTGCTCCAGGCATTGCTGGCGCGCTGGTCGCCGCGTCCGAAGGTCGAGCTGATCACCACCGACGGATTTCTCTATCCCAACGCGGTGCTCGATCGGCAGGGCATCATGCAGAAGAAGGGTTTTCCCGAGAGCTACGATCTGCCGCTGCTGCTGAGCTTCCTCTCCGATATCAAGTCCGGCCGCCGCAATGTGCGCGCGCCGGTCTATTCGCATCTGACCTACGACATCGTGCCGAACCAGTGGGCCGAGATCGACCAGCCCGACATCCTGATCGTCGAAGGCGTCAACGTGCTGCAAACCGGCAAGCTGCCGCGCGACGGCAAGGCGGTGCCTGTCGTCTCCGACTTCTTCGATTTCTCGGTCTATATCGACGCCGACGAGGCGCCGCTGCGGCAATGGTACATCAAGCGCTTCCTGGCGCTGCGCGACACCGCGTTCACCAATCCAAAGTCCTACTTCCACCGCTACGCGCTGTTGTCGGACGAGGAAGCCACCGCCACCGCGATCGCGATCTGGGAACGCACCAACCTCGCCAATCTCGAGGACAACATCCTGCCCACCCGTCCCCGCGCGACGCTGATCCTGAAGAAGGGCGCCGACCACACGGTGGAGAGCGTGGCGCTGCGAAGGCTGTAGCTTCGTGGGCAAAGGCGCGCTCTTCGCGCGCCATGCCCACCATCTATTCGTATTGTCGAACGTGAACGATGGGCCCGCTAGGCTTTGCCCACTCTACAACATCGGGTGCTTGGCACATGCCTATCCCCACTCGCAATGACGGCGAGAGGGAGCGCGCTACACCGCCAGTTGCCGTGACGCCGCGAGCCCGGCCAGCGCTTGTTCCAGCTTCTCGCGATCGAGCGGCTTGATCAAGAATCCATTCATGCCCGCCTCGAAGCACGCATAGCGATCCTCCACCAGCGTATTGGCGGTGAGCGCCAGGATCGGCGTGTGGTGGCCGCCCGCGGCCGCCTCATGCGCGCGGATGCGTTTTGTCGTCTCGATGCCGTCGAGCTGCGGCATCTGGATGTCCATCAGCACGAGATCATAGGGGGTACCCGCGGATGAAGCGGCGAGCCAGGATTCCAGCGCGGTCTCGCCGTGGACGGCGATCACGACGCGATGTCCGAGCTTGCTCAGCAGCGAGCGCATCAAGAGCGCGTTGATCTCGTTGTCCTCTGCGACGAGGATTGAAAGACCTTTCGTCGGCGCTGCAGCGGCGGTGGATTCAACTGGCGGCTCCGGCGCCAGATCGGGCGAGGCGACCTCCGGCGTCAGCGCCAGGCGTGCGGCCAGCGAGGCAGCGCGCAACGGCTTCACCAGAAACCCGGTGAAATCCGCCGAAATCTTCTCGTGGCGCGAGCCCGACGTCAGCAGCACCAGCCGCTGCGCCGCATGCGCGCGGGCGACTTCGCCCAGGCGGTCGACAACGGCAGGACCGAGCGCACGGTCGATCAGCACCGCATGCCATGATCGCTCGGGCAGCAGCGCCTCCGCGACTGACGCGTCGGAGACCATGCAGGTCTGGCCGCCCCAGCGCTCCAGCCGCCGCGCGATCAGCGATGCCTCGATGCCGTCGGCAATCAGGAGGATCGACTTGCCGGCGAGATCGGGGCTCGGGAATGCCGACTGTCCTGCGCCGGATTGCGATGGCGCGAGCGGGACCGCGACCTCGAAGGTCGAGCCCTTGCCCGGCTCGCTCTCCAGTGTGATCCGGCCGCCCATGCGCTTGACGATGCGCTCGCTGATGGCAAGGCCGAGCCCGGTGCCGCCATAGGTGCGGGCAACGCGCTCGTCGGCCTGCTCGAACTCGCGGAAGATGCGCGATCGCGCTTCCGGCGCGATGCCGATGCCGGTGTCGCGGACCAGGAAGCTGATCTCGTTCGGCCAGATGCCGGGCTCGACGATCAACGCGACACCGCCGCTCGCGGTGAACTTGATGGCGTTGCCGGCGAGGTTGAGCAGCACCTGCCGCAGTCGCGCGGCGTCGCCGACGACTTCCAGCGGCAGGCGCTCGTCGACATAGGCGGCGATCTCGAGCTTCTTCGCCTGCGCGCGGGGCGCGAGCAGCTCGGTGATCTCCTCGATCAGGGTGGAGAGCGCAAAAGAACGCAGTTCGAGGTCGAGCTTGCCGGCCTCGATCTTGGAATAGTCGAGCAGCTCCTCGATCAGCGCCATGAGCGCTTCGCCGGAGGTTTTCACCGCCCTGGCGTAAGTTGTCTGCTCCGGCGTCAGCGCGGTGTCGAGCAGCAGCCCGCCCATGCCGATGATGCCGTTGAGCGGCGTGCGGATCTCGTGCGAGGCCATCGCGAGGAAGCGCGACTTGGCGCGGTTGGCGGCGTCGGCCTGATCACGCGCGTCCAACAGCGCATGTTCCGTCTCGGTGCGGTCGGTGACGTCGCGTCCCACGCTCTGCAATTCGGCGGGCTGGCCGGCATCGAGGCGGACATAGCCTTCGCGCCAGGCGATCCAGCGCGCGCCGAGCGGTGTTGCGATCTTCTGGTCGTGGATGCGCGTGCCGCTGCCTTCGCGCGCGCTGTCGCCCTGCTCCAGCAGGTCGAAATCGAAGCGCGTGCCGATCAGCGCGCTGCGCGCCTGTCCCGCGAGGGCACAATAGGCGTCGTTGGCAAAGGTGATGCGGCCCTGATGATCGCGCAGCACGATCAGGTCGCCCTGCTGTTCGAACAGGCTGCGGGCGCGTTCCTCGGCTTCCTTCAGCTCCCAATTGCGGTCGATCAGCGCCTCGTTGTGGGCGGCCAGCGTACGCAGCCGCTTGTTGACGAAGCGCAGCCGCATGCTCAGCGTCGCCAGGCCAAGGCAGGCGAGCGCGAACAGGAAGCTCGCGCCGATCGCGAATGCATTGGGATCGTAGCCGGAATTCTGGGACCGGCTGCCCGAGACGAAACCGTAGGCGGCGCCGAAGGTCGCCGAGAAGATCATGAAGGAGCGGATCGCGAAGGCGATCCTGGGATGGCGGCGCCTGAAGCGGCGCATGCGCACCTTGATCCGGAACGTCCGACCCATCGCCATCAACCCTGAACTCTTGTCCGAAACCCTGCCACCGCCGTGTGCGACGATGTCTTGCCGACCTTGCGAACAGCTTGAGGCTTTGGGGCGGCTTCCAAACAGGGTTGACGAGGCGTTAAGGCCTCAGAGCGAAGCTGCCTGGAGAGGGCGCTTCCCAGAGCGCATAGACGTCGCGGATTGTTGGAATCCGCAGATAGATGCATGCCATCCCCAACATGAGTGTGCAGTCACCGATCTTCGGCGAGCGCAAGAGAGAGGGGCCACCTTTCTAGGTAGTACCCAAGCGCATCAAGCTGCACGATATTCATGTGGTGGCCAGCAGCAACTCGACTGCGGTTTCGCTTCCCCAGCCGCGGTGTGATCCATCCGAGATGATCTTGCTCTCCATTCCGGTCCCCTGGGCGGCAGACTCAATGATCGCCTGGCTCTACATTATGACTAACGCGGCGCGCGTCTTCACCTATGTGCCGCAATTGATGGCGGTCTGGCGCAGCACAGACGGCGCACGCGACATCTCCCTGTTCACCTGGGGATCATGGGTCGTGGCCAACGCGACCGCCGTGGCCTACGGTACCTTCGTCATCTACGACCTGTTCTTCACGCTGATCGCGGTGCTCAACCTGGTGTGCTGTGGGGCGGTGACCGTGGTGGGCGCGCAGCGTCGGAGAGTGTTCCGGCCTGGTTGAAGTCGTTGCGCCGACAGGCATTGACAAACGGGTCATCGAGCAGCGCTTGCTGCGTCGCGCGGGATGAGGCGTTAACGCCTCAGAGCGAGGCGGCCTGGAGAGGGCGTTGGCCACCATGGGCGCCGACGATCAGCGCAGCCGCCTCGCGCTGCGAGAACGTTCTCGAGCGCACATAGATGCGGTAGTCGGCGGGACCGTCGGTGGAGAGATAGATCACTGGACTGCCGTCGACCGGCTGCGCGGCGATCGTAATGAGGCGTGTCGCCGGATTCGCCTGGCAGGATTCCGGCTCGGAGCCGAGACCATCGTCCACCACGGCGAAGTCCGCGGCGTCCGCGTCGTCGGTGATCTGGACCCGCACCGTGGCCCGTGCCGGATCCTCGGTGAAGGCGACATGCACGCCGGCGGTCCAGAACAGGGATGTCAACTCGACGGAGGTTTCGCCCAGCGCGACGCAGGGATGCGAGACCGATCCGATCTCGCTGCGGGCGAACACCGCAGCTGCCAGCAGCGGAACCACCGAGGCCAGGATCTTGAAACGCAACATGACACTCTACTCGCCAGGCCCCAGGAAACGTGTCGAGCCTTATGGTTTGCAGAGCGTAAAGGAAACTCGTTACCGCCGGGTTGATGGACGGCGCGGTCACGCCATCTGGCGCACATCCTCCGCGAGTGCGCGGTAGGACAGCGCTTCGGCGAGATGCAGCCGGCCGATCTTGTCCGCGCCGTCGAGATCGGCGAGCGTGCGCGCCACCCGCAGCACGCGGTGATAGCCGCGGGCCGACAGCCGCATGGTCTCGGCTGCATCGCGCAGCAGCTTCTGGCCCTGTGCGTCGGGCTTGGCGATGTCTTCCAACACGGAGGCGGGTGCCTCGGCATTGGTGCGGACTTGCGGCAGGCCCGCATCCGCGTAACGCGCGAGCTGGATATCGCGCGCCGCGGCCACGCGCGCGGCGACTTCGGCCGAACCCTCCGCCGGCGGCGGCAGGATCAGATCCGCCGCGGTCACCGCGGGAACCTCGATGCGCAGGTCGATGCGATCCATCAGCGGGCCGGAGATGCGCGCCTGGTAGTCGCCGGTGCAGCGGTCGATGCGGCCGCGCTTGCAGGCATAGCCGGGCTCGAAGGCGTTGCCGCAGCGGCATGGATTCATCGCCGCGATCAGCATGAAGCGCGCCGGATAGGTGACGCGATGATTGGCGCGTGACACCGCGACCTCGCCGTTCTCCAGGGGCTGACGCAGCGAATCCAGCACGCGCGGATCGAACTCGGGCAGCTCGTCGAGAAACAGCACGCCCTGATGCGCGAGCGAGATCTCGCCGGGCTTTGCGCGCATGCCGCCGCCGGTGAGTGCGGCCATGCTCGCGGAATGATGCGGCGAGCGGAACGGCCGCCGCGCGGTCAGCGCGCCGCCCTCGATCTCGCCGGCGACGGAGGCGATCATCGAGACCTCCAGCAGTTCGCCTGGCGACAGCGGCGGCAGGATCGAGGGCAGGCGCGCTGCGAGCATCGACTTGCCAGCGCCGGGCGCACCGATCATCAATAGGTGATGGCCGCCGGCGGCCGCGATCTCCAGCGCGCGCTTGGCGCTCTCCTGGCCCTTGATGTCGCGGAGGTCGAGCGTGGATGCGGCCGCCTCGTGCACCCGGGGCGAGGGCCGCGACAACACCTGCGTGCCTTTGAAGTGATTGGCGATCTGGATCAGCGAGTGTGCTGCGATGATCTGGATATCCGGGCTCGCCCACGCCGCCTCCGAGCCGCAGGCCGCCGGACAGATCAAACCTTCCTCGCGCTCATTGGCGCCGATCGCGGCGGGAAGAACGCCAGCCACCGGTGCGATCGAGCCGTCGAGACCGAGCTCGCCGAGGACGGTAAAACCCGTCAGCGCATCCGGCGGGATCGCGCCGATCGCGGCCATCAGCCCGAGCGCGATCGGCAGGTCGTAATGGCTGCCTTCCTTGGGCAGGTCGGCCGGCGCGAGATTGACGGTGATCCGCCGCGCCGGCAGCGCCAGTCCCGAGGCGATCAGCGCCGAGCGAACGCGCTCGCGTGCCTCCGACACCGCCTTGTCCGGCAGGCCGACGATGGCGAAGGCCGGCAGGCCCGGTGCGACCTGCACCTGCACGTCGACCGCACGGGCCTCGATCCCCTCAAAGGCGACGGTAGAAACCCGCTGAACCATGCCCGACCACGCCTGCCCTCTCGTACAATCAAGGGTAGCAGAGCCCGGCCCTCTCTGCAAGAACAATACGGGAACATTCCCAGGGCCGCGCAAGCCCTGAGCACAAGCCCTAACCGATCGTAAACACGGTGCGGACACTACGCTTCGAATGCGAGCGGCTGTCATCAGCACATTCCAACGAATGTCCGCTACTCCTAGGGCTGCGGGATGGGCCGTGATCTAACAAGTGAACAATCGAAATGCTTGCAAATCGCCGGAGAAGCGAACGTCGGGTGTGCAGCCGGCTCGCGAAGATTCACTTTGGTGCGGGCTCGCTGCCGCGGGACTGCACGATC
Source organism: Pseudomonadota bacterium (assembly GCA_023435725.1). Lineage (GTDB taxonomy): Bacteria > Pseudomonadota > Alphaproteobacteria > Rhizobiales > Xanthobacteraceae > Bradyrhizobium. Next base: position 111,985 of record JAEYRD010000112.1, read on the forward strand.
ACGGATATCTCGGATGGCGGCGTGAAAGTGGTGGCGGAATTCCTGGAAGTGCCGCCGCAATTCACCATCATCTTCGCACCGGACTATTCCCGCCAGTGCCGCCTGCGCTGGCGCATCGGCTGCGAATTCGGTGCTGAGTTCGTCGACTGAGCCGAACAAGCGCGGGCCCTTAACGGGACTTTAGCGTTAATGGGTAAGCATCGCTGATCAGTCGCCGAGTGATCAGAGCATGCCCAAGCGTTTGTCCCTTGCCTCTCCTCCGGCGAGATACCTGTTTTCCGCGCTTTTGATCCTTGCCCTCGGTGGCTGTCAGACCACGAGCCTGGAGGACGTCACCGGCGCCCTCGGTGGCAAGCCGGAAACCGCTGCCAAGGCCGAAAGCAAGCCCGACATGGACGCCTTGCGCGAGCGCTATCGCGCCAAGCCGAGTGATCCCAGTGGCGCGCTCGACTACGGCAAGGCGCTACGCGAGAGCGGCCAGCGCGCCCAGGCGGTCGCGGTGCTGGAGCAGGCCGTGCTCGCTCACCCCAGCAACAAGGCGCTGCTCGCCGGCTACGGCCGCGCGCTCGCCGACAATGGCAATTTCCAGCAAGCTTTCGATGTGCTCAGCCGCGCGCATACGCCGGAGGATCCGGACTGGCGCATCCTGTCGGCGCAGGGCGCGGCGCTCGATCAGCTCGGCCGTAACGAAGAGGCGCAGCAATATTATGCGACCGCGCTGAAGATCGTGCCCGACGAGCCGTCGGTGCTCTCCAATCTCGGCCTGTCCTACATGCTCCAGAACAATCTGCCGAGGGCTGAGGAAACGCTGCGCCGGGCGCATGCGCGCAATCCGGCCGATTCCCGTGTGCGTGCCAATCTGGCGCTCGTGCTCGGACTGGAAGGAAAGCAGGCCGAGGCCGAGGTCATCGTGAAGGCCGATCTGCCGCCGGATCAGGCCGCGGCAAAGGTCACGGCGCTGCGCCAGTTGCTGGCGAAGAAGCAGCAGCGGGCGGACAGGTAGCCCGCGCTCTGTTTGGTTTTGACGCGTTTTCCTGACGCGAACCCGGATCCGCTTCGCTCGAAAACGCTCTTGCGCCTACGATGCCTTGCGATGTGGGGCGGATCCGCGACCCGACCTGCCCTTCAGCTTCTTCAGGAGCGGTCCGAGCAGCGAGCGCTTCGGCTTCTTCACCTCGCCGCGCCCGGCGAGACGGTTCGCCATGTTCTGGAACAGCTCGGTGGTGCGGTGGTTCTTGGAGACCTCCGCGATCATCTGGCCGTTATTGGCCGCGGTCGAGAACAGTTTCGAATCGAACGGGATCACCGCGATCGGCTGGCTCTCCATCGTCTTGGCGAACGCCTTGACCTGGATCTCCGCGCGCTTGTGCATACCGGCCTGGTTGATGCAGTACAGCGGCGGCCGGTCGTTCGGCCGCGCCGCCTTCAACACGCTCAGCATGTTCTTGGTGTTGCGCAAGTTCGCGAGATCGGGCTCGGCCACGATCACGATGTCGTCGGCGTTGACCAGCGCGCGCCGCGTCCAGCCCGACCATTGGTGGGGCACGTCGAGCACGATGCAGGGGGTGGTCATGCGCAGCGTGTCGAAGATCGCATCGAACGCCTCGGCGCCGAAATCATAGACACGATCCAGCGTCGCGGGCGCCGCCAGCAGGCTGAGACGCTCGGTGCATTTGGCGAGCAGACGCTCCATCAGGGCCGTGTCGGGACGATCCTGCGACAGCACCGCGTTGGCGATGCCCTGCACCGGGTCCTGGTTGTAGTCGAGGCCGGCGGTGCCGAAGGCGAGGTCGAGGTCGATCACGACGGAATCGAGCGCGAGGTCGCGCGCGATCGTCCAGGCCACATTGTGCGCGACGGTGGATGCGCCGACGCCGCCCTTGGCGCCGACCACCGCGATGACGCGGCCGGTGATGATGGCCTCGGATGCCGAGAACAGGCTGCAGATCGAGCGGACGACGTCGAGGGTTTCGATCGGTCCGACCACATAGTCGTTGACGCCGCGGCGCACCAACTCGCGATAGGGCGCCGTGTCGTTGGGATTGCCGATCACGACCACGCGGGTGCCCGGATCGCAGACACCTGCAAGGTCGTCGAGACCTTCGAGGATGTCGCGCGTGCCGTCGGATTCGATCACGATCACGTTCGGTGTCGGCATCGATTCATAGGCTTCGATCGCCGCGGCGAGGCCACCTTCCTTGGCGGTAAGGTGCGCCTTGGCAAGCCGGCGATCCTGCCCCGCCGCGGTCACCGCGTCGAGCGTCTGGTCGGTCTCGCAAAAGGCCTGCACCGAAATGCGAGGAACCGGCGCAATATGTTGCTCGGGGTGCCGCGGATCGTCCGCTTCTTCGTCGTGAAGGCTTGTCATTTGCCGGTGTCGCTGAGTTTGGCCTTCTCGGCCTCGGGATTGGCGGTCGCGATCGGCGTGCCCTTGCGGTAACGGTCGAAGGCGATGTCGCGCCGTGCGGTATAGGCAGGCGTCTCGGACCGCGGCTGCTCGAGATCGGCCGGGTTGTCGATCATCGCCGCGAGATTGCGCTGGCTGGCGCAGCCCAGATTGAAGTACGGCCGGTTCTCGTTGTAGTCGGGATTGAGGATGGACGGACCGACGTCTTCTGGCCACAGCCCGCAGGGGCCGGCAACCGCGGCGATCCTGGAATAGCTCAGGCGGATGGTGGGCAGCAGCCCGGGATCCTCGGGCCGATATGGGTGCTGGACGATGGCGCGCGACGGCACGCCGCCGGATGCGAGCACGGATCGGATTTCCTGGTAGGTCGCCGCAGCAGCGCGCGAATTCGCGGTATCGATGGGTACGTCCACGACGACGGAGCCGGTGCCCTCGCGCACCCAGTCCCGGGCAATGCCTGCGACGTCCGAGTGCTGCGCCGCCGAGAGGCCGCCTCGGGCCTTGCCGACGAAGATCACGATCGAGCGCTTGCCTTCCTGCACCGCGATCGGGTGGCGCTGGCGATAGTCGGTCGGCACCGTCTGGGTGACGATCTCGCCGGTGGTGTTGCAGGCGCCGAGCATGACGGACAGGCCCGTCAATGCCAGTGCGACTCTCAAGTTGCGACGTCGATCGGCCATCGTCTTCGTCATCGCTTCATCCCCCCTCTTGCCCCGTTCCCCAAGCCGTCCGTCCGCCTCAGTCGATGATGAAGCCGAAATCACCGGGAGTGCCGTTGATCGGATCGACACGGCGCGTAATGCCATAGAGGCGGTTCATGCGACCGAGCAGCGCCGTCTGCGCATCGGAGGCCGGCGCGAAGCCGTCGTCGGGCCGCGACAATTCCTTCTGGGCAACCGCGCGCACCACATAGGGCGTCACGATCACCATCAGCTCGGTCTCGTTGTTGACGTAGTCCTGGCTGCGGAACAGCGCGCCGAGGATCGGCACCTGGTCGACGCCAGGCAGGCCGTTGATCGCCTGCTTGGTCTGTTGCTGGATCAGACCGGCCATCGCCATCGAGCCGCCCGAGGGAATTTCCAGCGTCGTCTCGGCGCGTCGGGTCTGGACCGAAGGGATGGTGATCGAGTTGGTCGAGTTCGAGGACAGCGCCTGCGTTACGGTGATGGCGTTCTGGGCCGACAGCTCCGAGACCTCAGTCATCACGCGAAGGCTGATCCGGCCCTCACTGAGCACGACCGGCGTGAAGTTCAAGGAGATGCCGAACTTCTTGTAGGTGATCTGGGTGGTACAGACGTGGGTGACCGGATCGCAGGAATAGCCGGCGGGGATAGGGAATTCGCCGCCTGCGATGAAAGTCGCGGATTCGCCCGAGATCGCCGTCAGGCTCGGCTCGGCCAGGGTGCGCATCACGCCGGCGCTTTCCATCGCGCGCATCGTGGCGCTGACCGTGGCAACGCCCTTGGCGAGGCCGGCAACGCCGAGCCCGTTGTTGCTGACCAGCGGTCCACCGCTGGCCGAGAACGGGTTGGAATTGTTGAAATTCACCACCGCGGTGCCGGCGTTCAGGCTGGCGCTGAGATCGACACCGAGCTGCTTGACGATGTCGCGGCGCACTTCGCCGACGACGACCTTGAGCATCACCTGGTCGCGGCCGCGCACGACGATGTTGTTGACGACCTTGTCGCTGCCGCCCACGAGCTTGGCGGCGACCTCGCCGGCCTGCTGGGCCTCGACCGGGCTCGACACCGAGCCTGTCAGCATCACGCTGTCGCCGACGCCTTCGATCTGCACGCCCGGCAGCGACTGGCGCAAGGCGGTGCGCATGCCGTTGAGGTCACGCTTCACTGCGATGTCGTAGGAGGCGACCTGCTGGCCGTCGGCGCTGAAGAACACGACGTTGGTCTGGCCGACCTGGCCGCCGATGATGTAGGCGCGCTGCGCCGAGCGGATCACCGCATTGGCGATCTTGGGATCGGCCACCAGCACGTCCTTGACCTCGCGCGGCAGGTCGATGACGACCGACTTGCCGATGCCGAGCGACAGGAAGCGCGTCCGGGGCGGCGCGATAGACGCGACCGACGTCACGCCGAGATCCGGCACCTGCATCGGCGCCTGGTCGCCGACCGGCGCATCCTCCGCGGCGCTGACCAAACCGGGGGCTGCGAGCAGCCCCAGCATAAGCATCGCCCCCGTCCAGAACGAGCGTGCGCGCTTCCCCCGAATGCGCAAGCCCGTCCTATCTTCCCCGTAGTTCATGGTATCCCCATCACTTCTGTGACGTCAGTTGTCGTGCCTGCACCCCGTAGCGGATGACATTGACGCCGCCGGGATGCTTGATCGCCTGGTCCTCGGGCGTACCGTCCACCGCGTTGGCATCGACGATGCTGCGCAGCGCGAGCGTCAGCGTGCCGCCCTGGCGCGCGGCCGATAGTCTGGCGACCTGGTCGGGTCTGAGCTCGAGCGTGACGGTCTTGCCGACCACGGCGTTCTGGCCGTCCTTTTCCTTCGGCGCCTGGTCGATCGCGAGCACGCGGATATTGATCAGGATGACCTCGGAAATGACGAGGTCGTTGCCGCCGGCCAGACCGTTGACGTTGCCGCCGTCAGGATTTTTCAGGTGACGGGTCAGGACGATGTCGACGCGGTCGTTCGGCAGGATGAAGCCGCCGGCGCCGGTCTCGGCGGAAATCTCGGTGGAGACGGCGCGCATGCCGGAAGGCAGGATCGCGGCCATGAAGCCCGAGCCTTCGGCCTTCACCAGCTTCTGCTCGCGGATCGGCTCGCCCTGCATCAAGGGGACGCGCGCAATGGAGCCGGCGATCTGGGTCTGGGCCTCGGGCCTGTTGTCGCGGCGAATGAAGGCGCTGCTCGCAGTCGCGGCTGGCCAGGCCTGCCATTGCAGGTCCTCGGGCTTCACAGCCTGGCCGAGCTGGATGTCGTTCTTCGCGATCAGGACCTCGACCGTCGGCAGCTTCTCGGCGACGGGAAGAGCAGGCGCGGGCTTGTTGTCATAGCCGCTCGCCAGATACGCAGCGACGCCGCCGGCGCCCAGCGCGATGACGAGAACGACAATGCGTGCGGTGTTCATACGCTTCTACTCTTACGCCGGCACTCGAACCGCACATGGCGGGTTCCCCGGTGTCGATGAGTAGGGAGTAAAAGTATAAGGGGTGTTGCGAGGCCGAATGTGATGGCCGGTCACGGTGCTGGTTTTCAGCAGATGGTGAATGCCGCGTTATTCGGCGGGCAATGACCACCGTAGATTCACGCGATGTGGCACCTGCGTTCGGATGAGACGCGCGCCGTCATGGTGAATGGGTGGTTAGTAGCGCGCGAGGTGATGCCGCGCGCTCATGCCAGCAGTCAGCGCGCTGACTGCTCGTCAGGGTCGTCGTTTGTAGCGTGGTGCTTCTGTTGATGTCCGTAGCCCGGATTGCGCTGCGCAATCCGGGCTGGTCAAGCCGCGACGTGAGATCCCGGATTGCGCTGCGCTCCATCCGGGCTACAAGAGGGTGCTTACTTCGCCCGCTTCTGCTCGATCACATCCCAGATCTTTGCCGCAACGTCGGGGCCGCCGAGCCGCGCGATGGCGCGGATGCCGGTGGGAGATGTCACGTTGATCTCGGTGAGGTTGCCGTTGATGACGTCGAGACCGACGAACAGCAGGCCGCGTTCGCGCAGCGCCGGCCCGACCGTCTCGCAGATCTCGCGCTCGCGCGCCGTGAGCTCGGTCTCCTTTGCCGCGCCGCCGCGCACCATGTTGGAGCGGAGGTCGTCGGCGGCTGGCACGCGATTCACCGCGCCGGCGAACTCGCCGTTGACCAGGATGATGCGCTTGTCGCCGTGCTTCACCTCGGGAATGAACTGCTGGATCACCCAGGCTTCCTTGAAGGTCACCGAGAACATGTCGAACAACGAGCCGAAATTCATGTCCTGCGGCATCACGCGGAAGACCGCGGCGCCGCCATGGCCGTGCAGCGGCTTCATGACGACGGCGCCATAGCGGTCACGGAAGGCGTTGATCTCGTCGAGATCGCGCGAGATCAGCGTCGGCGGCATCAGCTGCGGAAAGTTCATCACGAACAGTTTTTCCGGCGCATTGCGCACGGATGCCGGGTCGTTGACGACCAGCGTCTTCGGGTGAATGCGCTCGAGAAGATGCGTCGAGGTGATGTAGGCGAGGTCGAACGGCGGATCCTGGCGGAGCAGCACTACGTCAAAACCGTTGAGCGCCTCGCGACGGGGTTCGCCGAGGGTGAAGTGATCGCTGGGCTCGTCGCGCACGGTCAGGAGCTGAACCGGGGCGACGATCTCGTCGCCGACCATCGAGAGCTTGTCGGGCGTATAATAGGAAAGGCTGTGACCACGCTTCTGCGCCTCCAGAAGCAGCGCAAAGGTGGAATCGCCCTTGATGTTGATGCGGGCGATGGGGTCCATCTGGACGGCGACGTTCAGTTTCATGGTCTGCCTTTCAGGTCGACGCGTCGAATGCCGCCAACACATGGCGCGGAAGTCGCTTCGGCGCAATCAGCATGGCGTCGAATCGCAATTCGAATTCGGCATGCTCGGGATGCGCTACGAGCCAGCCTTGCGCGGCGTCGATGATGCGCTGCTGCTGGCGCGGGGTTACGGCAAAGGCGGCGTCATCTAGCGTCGCGCGCGCCTTGACCTCGACGAAGGCGATCAGGTTGCGGCGGCGTGCCACGATGTCGATTTCGCCCTGCGGGGTGCGGTAGCGCTTGGCGAGGATGCGATAGCCCTTGGCCATGAGGTAGGCTGCGGCGCGGCTCTCGGCGGAGATGCCGGTGCGGAACGCGGCGACGCGTTCGGGCGAGGCGACTTTCGGTTCCTCAGCTCCCTCAGCCTTCGCCATCGCCGCCCCGCAAATCCTTGTGCAGATTCTTGGGCAGATTCTTGGCAAGCTCGAGCGCGCGGGCATAGACCTCGCGGCGCGGCCGTCCCGACAGGGCGACCGCATGCGCCACCGCGTCCTTGACGCTGTGCGCGGCAAGGTGTTCGCGCAGGAGATCGTCGAGCGCATCCGCAGTCAGCACCTCGGCGTCAGCTGCAGGCGGGCCGATCACCAGCACGAATTCGCCGCGCGTCTCCAGCCTATCGGCCTCGCGCGCCAGCTCATGCAGCGTCGCGCGCGAAATCTCCTCGTGCAACTTCGTCAGCTCACGGCAGATCGCGGCCTCGCGCGTTCCCATGATCTCGGCGAGGTCGGCGAGCGTGTCCTGCACGCGGTTGCCGGATTCGAACATCACCAGCGTCGCATCGATGCGCGCGAGCTCGGCAAGGCGCGACCTGCGGGCGGCGGATTTCGCCGGCAGGAACCCTTCGAAGAAGAAGCGGTCGGTCGGCAGCGCGGCGACCGACAGCGCCGCCAGCACCGAGGACGGGCCGGGCAGCGCGTAGACCGCATGGCCGGCCGAGCAGACCTCGCGCACCAGCTTGAAGCCGGGGTCGGAGATCAGCGGCGTGCCGGCGTCCGACACCAGCGCGACCGAGCCGCCCTGCCCCAGCGCCTCCAGGATTTTTGGCCTCGCGGCTTCCGCGTTGTGCTCGTGATAGGGTTTGAGCTGCGCCGCGATCGCATAGCGTTCGGTCAGGCGCCGCGTGATGCGGGTGTCTTCGCAGGCGATGACGTCGACGCCTGCGAGCGTCTGGAGCGCCCGCAGCGTGATGTCGCCCAGATTGCCGATCGGGGTCGCGACCAGATGGAGGCCCGGCGCCGCCTTTGGCGCGGCGAGGTGATGGGCATCGATGGAGAAGCCGCGCGAGGCGGCTTCTGTGCCTTCAGGCGTATTTATCGGGACCGGCTTTGCGCGCATAATGAAACGAACTTAGGCATGATCTGGAGGGCTGGGAACCGGTCGGCCGAAAAAGATGAAAAAGATCACGTCTGGGCAAGATACCGAGCCAAGGGGCGAGGAAGGACGGCAATGTGATCCATCCGGGGTCACATTCGAGAGGGAAGAATCATCCGCGCCATATTCACGGCGGAAACGCCGCCTTGATGCTGCGTGACGGACGGCGAACAGCTAGCCAGGACTTGAGGTGCGGCCGCGTTAAGCAGTCATTATCCTTTTGTTTTAGTTAACTATTTGTCGACAATATGCCTGAATCTGCGGCTTGTGTCGCGGAAAGAGTTGTTGTGACTGGCGGGAAGACGGCCAGTCAGAAGAGAAGCTGCCATGCTGGGCCCGCGTCATACGAAGTCTCCCGTTCAGGGGCCCCGATTGTCGGGGGCGACCCGCCGAAGCGCGCTTGGGCTCTTGCTCGGGGCGCCGCTGCTGTCGGCCTGCTCCGGGGTGCAGCAGAGCCTCAGCCAGTTCTCCAGTCCATTCGGCGGTTCCCCGCCCCCGGCTCAGCCGGCCGGCCCGCCGCAACAGGCCACCACCGCCGGCACGGGCGGGGTGAAGGTCGCCGTGATCCTGCCGCTTTCGGCGGCCGGCAACGCCGGGCTTGCGGCGCAATCCATGCGCAACGCCGCCGAGATGGCGCTGGCCGAGTTCCAGAATCCCAACATCCAGCTCCTGATCAAGGACGACAATGGCAGCCCGCAAGGCGCGCTGGCCGGGGCGCAGCAGGCGGTCGACGAAGGCGCCGAGATCATCCTGGGGCCGCTGTTCGCGCAGTCGGTGCCGGCGGTGGCGCAGGTCGCGCGCACGCGCGGCATCGCGGTGATTGCGTTTTCGACCGATTCGAGCATCGCCGGCCGCGGCGTCTATCTGCTCAGCTTCCTGCCGGAGTCCGACGTCAACCGCATCGTCGAATATTCGGCCAGCATCGGAAAGCGCTCCATCGCCGTGCTCGTGCCCGACAATGCCTATGGCAATGTCGTCGAGGCTGCGGTGAAGGCGGCGGTGCCGCGGCGCGGCGGGCGCATCGTTGCCTTCGAGAAATACGGCGCCGACCGTGCGACGCCGGCGCGCACTGTCGCGCAGCAGCTCGGCAGTGCGGATGCGCTGTTCATTGCCGATGACGGCGATGCCGTGGTTGCGGTGGCGGATGCGATGACGGCCGCAGGCGCCAACTTACGCAACATCCAGCTGCTCGGCACGGGCCTGTGGGACAATCCGCGCGTCTATGCGAGCCAGGCGCTACAGGGCGGCCTCTATGCCGCGCCCGATCCGGCGGGCTTTCGCGCCTTCTCCGGCCGCTATCGCACCAAATATGGCGGCGAGCCGGTGCGTACCGCCACGCTCGCCTATGATGCGGTCGCCCTCGTCGCCGCGCTCGCGCGCACGCAAGGCACCACACGCTTCTCGTCCGACGTGCTCACCAATCCGTCGGGCTTTGCCGGCATCGACGGCCTGTTCCGCTTCCGCGCCGACGGCACCAACGAGCGCGGTCTTGCGGTGATGAAGGTGACGACCGGCGGTGGCGTCGCGGTCGCGGGTTCGCCGAAGAGCTTTGGGGCTTGATGGTTTCGCAGCCCGGATGGAGCGCCGCGTAATCCGGGGCTGTGCAGGCGGAGAGACTGTTCCCGGATTTCGCTACGCTCCATCCGGGCTACGGCACTTCGCTACGCCGCGAGATCCGCGACCACCGCGTCCAGCACCGGAAAACCGCTGCTCGTCACGCGCAGCCGCCCCGTCGCATCCACCGTGATCGCGCCCTCTTCACGCAACAGCGCGATGCGGCCGGGATCGAGCGGGCGGCCGGAGAGTGCGGTGTAGCGCTCGGGGTCGATGCCCTCGGCGAGACGCAATCCCATCAGCAGGAATTCGTCGGCGCGCTCCTCGCTGTTGAGGAGATCGTCGGTGACGACGCCGTGGCCGTTGGCCTCGACCCGCATCAGCCAGGCTTCGGGACGCTTCTCGGTGGCGGTGGCATGGCGCAGGCCGTTGATGTCGAGGCGGCCATGCGCGCCGGGACCAATACCGGCATATTCCTGGCCGCGCCAGTAGACGAGATTGTGCCGGCACTCGGCGCCACGCCGCGCGTGATTGGAGATTTCGTAGGCGGGCAGGCCGAGCTTGTCGCAGGTTTCCTGCGTGATGTCGTAGAGCGCGCGCGCGACCGCCTCGTCCGGTGTCTTCAGCTTGCCGGCCTGGTGCAGGCCGAAGAACGGCGTGCCTTCCTCGATCGTGAGCTGGTAGAGCGACAGATGTTCGGCCGCTTCATCGATCGCATGACGCAGCTCGTCGGCCCACATCGCCGGCGTCTGGTCGGGACGGGCGTAGATCAGATCGAACGAGTAACGATCGAACGAGCGGCGCGCGATGGCGACGGCATCGAGTGCCTCGCGCGCACTGTGCAGGCGGCCCAGCGCTTTCAGCGAGGCATCATCGAGCGCCTGCACGCCAAGCGAAACGCGGTTGACGCCGGCGGTGCGATAACCGGCGAAACGCGTGGCCTCGACGCTGGTCGGGTTTGCTTCCAGCGTCACCTCGACATCGCCAGCGACGTGCCAGTGCTTGCCGATTGCGTCGAGCACCGCACCGACGGTTGTGGGCTGCATCAAGGACGGCGTGCCGCCGCCGAGGAAGATCGAGGTGACTTCGCGCCCGGGCGCGCGCTCGGCCGTGGTCGCGATCTCGCGCGCGAAGGCGGCGGCAAAGCGCGCCTCGTCGATCGCGGCGTGGCGGACATGGCTGTTGAAATCGCAATAGGGACACTTCGACAGGCAGAACGGCCAGTGCACGTAGACGCCGAAGGCTTCCTTAGCGCGGCTCAAGGCAGATCTCCGCCAGTTTCACGAAGGCGCGGGCACGGTGCGACAGGCCAAGGCCGAGCGGCGGCAGGCCGTGCTTCTCGATGCTGGTCATCTCGCCGAAGGTGCGCGTGTGACCGTCGGGAAGGAACATGGGATCATAGCCGAAACCGGCTGTGCCGCGCGGCGGCCAGACCAGGGTGCCGTCGGCGCGCGCCTCGACCTCTTCGAGATGATCGTCGGGCCAGGCGACGCAGAGCGCGGAGACGAAATGCGCGGTGCGCTTGTCGGGTGCGGTCGCGCCGCGTTCCTGCAGCAGGCGTTCGATCTGCGCCATCGCCGCGCTGAAATCCTTGGTCGGTCCGGCCCAGCGCGCACTGTAGATGCCGGGCGCACCGTCGAGCGCGTCGACCACGATGCCGGAATCGTCGGCGAAAGCGGGAAGCTTCGCCGCCTGCGCCGCCGCGATCGCCTTGATCGCGGCGTTGCTGCGAAAATCGCTGCCGGTCTCTTCGGGCTCGCCGAGGCCGAGCTCACCAGCCGAAACCGCCTCGATGCCGTGAGGCGCGAGCAGCTCCTTCATCTCGGCGAGCTTGCCGGGATTGTGGGTCGCGATGACCAGCTTTCCAGTGATTCGGCGGTGCATGGGCCTATTGACTACGCCACGGCCAGTTTCTGCAAGTCCACGAGACGCGCAACGCCCTTGCGCGCCAGCGCCATCAGCGCCAGGAGCTCGTCCTGCGTGAACGGCTCGCGTTCCGCGGTGCCCTGCACCTCGATGATGCGGCCGTCGCCGGTCATGACGAAATTGGCGTCGGTCTCGGCCTCCGAATCCTCGGCGTAGTCGAGGTCGAGCACCGGCGTACCGTTGTAGATGCCGCAGGAGATCGCGGCGACGTTGTCGCGCAGGACGTTGGCCTTGACCATGTTGCGCGCCTTCATCCAATTGACGCAATCGGCGAGCGCGACCCAGGCGCCGGTGATCGACGCCGTACGCGTGCCGCCGTCGGCCTGGAGCACGTCGCAATCGACCGTGATCTGGCGTTCGCCGAGCGCTTCGAGATTGATGATGGTGCGAAGCGAGCGGCCGATCAGGCGCTGGATCTCGACGGTGCGGCCGCTCTGCTTTCCGGCGGATGCCTCGCGGCGGGTACGTTCCGAGGTCGCGCGCGGCAGCATGCCGTATTCGGCGGTGACCCAGCCGCGGCCCTGGCCCTTCAGCCACGGCGGCAGGCGGTCTTCGAGCGTGGCGGTGACCAGCACATGGGTGTCGCCGAATTTCACCAGGCACGAGCCTTCCGCATATTTGACCACGCCGCGCTCGAGCGTCACGGGGCGCAATTCGTCGGGCGCACGGCGGCTTGGCCGCATGGGAAATCCTCCAAAACTCACGGAAAAGGGCTGTTCGCGGTGCTTGTAGGTGGGGTGAGGGTGGGCGGCAAGGGGGAAGATCACGGCCTTATTCACCCCCGATTTCCGGTCCGCGAACGCCGCGCTTGTCAGAACGGCCCTGGATGGACAAATTATCAGCATCTGAGAGGAGTTACCGTCTGTGGCCCATCACGATCCGATCCATCTGATCGCGCCGCGCGCGGGTCTCGCCCAGCTCAACGAGCGTTCCCGCGACATCTTTCGTCAAATTGTCGAAAGCTATCTGGCGACCGGCGAGCCGGTCGGCTCGCGCAATATTTCGCGCCTGATCGCCACGCCGCTGTCGCCGGCCTCGGTCCGCAACGTCATGGCCGATCTGGAACTGCTCGGATTGATTTACGCGCCGCATACCTCCGCTGGCCGGCTGCCGACGGAACTCGGCCTGCGTTTCTTCGTCGACGCGCTCATGCAAGTCGGCGACCTCAACGAGGCCGAGCGGCAGTCGATCCAGGGCCAGCTCGCCTCCGTCGGCCAGGCCCAGTCGGTCGAGGCGGCGCTGGATCAGGCGCTGACGCGGCTGTCGGGTCTGACCCGCGCCGCCGCGGTTGTGCTGACGCCGAAGTCCAATACCCGGCTCAAACACATCGAATTCGTCCGTTTGGAACCGGAAAAGGCGCTGGTGATCCTGGTCGGCGAGGATGGACAGGTCGAAAACCGCGTGCTGACGCTGCCACTCGGAGTTCCATCCTCGGCGCTGACGGAGGCGAGCAATTTCCTCAACGCGCGAATCCGGGGCCGGACACTGGCCGAGGCGCGGCTCGAGCTCGAAACCGCGCTCGGGGAGGCCCGCGCCGAGCTCGATCAATTGACGCAGAAGGTGATCTCGACCGGGATCGCAAGCTGGTCCGGCGGCGAGAACGAGGACCGCCAGCTCATCGTTCGCGGCCATGCCAATCTGCTGGAAGACCTGCATGCGCTGGAGGATCTCGAGCGCGTTCGCCTGCTGTTCGACGATCTCGAGACCAAGCGCGGCGTGATCGACCTGCTCGGCCGGGCCGAGACCGCGGAAGGCGTGCGAATCTTCATCGGCAGCGAGAACAAGCTGTTTTCGCTATCCGGCTCCTCCACGATCATCTCGCCCTATCGGGATGCCGCCGGCCGAATCGTCGGTGTTTTGGGCGTGATCGGGCCGACGCGGCTGAATTATGCCCGCGTGATCCCGACTGTGGACTACGCCGCCCGCATCGTCAGTCGGCTCCTGGGGGGCTGACCGGCGTTTCCTTCGATCACGGGCGCTTGATTTTCGTAGCTTTAGGCACGATATCCGGGCCAACAATCCCTTGAAACGAGTTTGAGACCAGAGCCGATGACCGATCGAGACCGGCAGCCCGACGACACGACCCCGCCGACCGGCGAGCCCGTGATGTCAAAGCCTTACATCATGCCCGACGATCCCGAGCCCGGCTCGGTCGAGTTGTTGCAGAAGGAAGCCGCCGAGGCGCGCGACCGCATGCTGCGGACGCTGGCCGAGATGGAAAATCTGCGCAAGCGAACCACCAAGGAAGTGGCTGACGCCCGCCTCTACGGCATCACCGGCTTTGCCCGCGACGTGCTCGACATCGCCGACAACCTTCAGCGCGCGCTCGATGCCGTTCCGGCCGAGGCGCGTGCCGCGGCCGATCCCGGCCTGACCGCGCTGATCGAGGGCGTCGAGCTCACCGAGCGCTCGCTGCTCAACGCGCTGGAAAAGCACGGCGTGAAGAAGTTCGATCCGCAGGGCCAGAAGTTCGACCCGAACTTCCAGCAGGCGATGTTCGAGGTGCCCGATCCGTCGGTGCCGACGGGGACCGTGGTGCAGGTCGTTCAGGCCGGCTACACGATCGGCGAGCGCGTGCTGCGTCCGGCTTTGGTCGGCGTTGCCAAGGGTGGTGCGAAGGCCGCGGCCGCTGCTAACAGCAACGAGTCGAACTGAGCAGTATAATTGTTCAACCTTCATGGTGAGGAGGCGCGTCAGCGCCGTCTCGAACCATTGAGGCCCGCCTGCATCAGCTCGGCCTTCATCCTTCGAGACGCGCGCGAAGAAGCGCGCTCCTCAGGATGAGGGTCGTGCGGTTTTACGCGTCGCCTACGCGCTCACCGCAATATCACCCGACTGAATCCGCTTCACACCCGCCTTGGCCATGTCGGCCCAGGCTTTGGCGAGCGAGCCCTGCGTGTCGATGCCGCGGCAGGCGTCTTCCACCACATAGACCTCGAAACCCGCCTTGCGCGCGTCGAGCGCGGTCCAGGCGACGCAGAAATCGGTAGCCAAGCCGGCGACGAAGACGCGCTTGATCTTGCGGCCCTTCAGATAGCCGGCAAGGCCCGTCGAGGTCTTGCCGTCGGCTTCGAGAAAGGCCGAGTAGCTGTCGACGTCCTTGTGAAAACCCTTGCGGATGATGAGCTCGGCGTGCGGGATCGCAAGGTCCTTCGACAGCGCGGCGCCGTCGGTGCCCTGCACGCAATGGTCCGGCCACAGCACCTGTTTGCCGTAGGGAAGATCGATGGTCTCGAACGGCTTCTTGCCGGAATGAACCGAGGCGAACGAGACGTGGCCGGGCGTGTGCCAGTCCTGCGTCATCACCACGTTCGCGAATGCTCTTGCGATCTTGTTGATGACGGGCACCACCTGCTCGCCTTCCTTCACCGCGAGGCTGCCGCCGGGCAGAAAGCAGTTTTGCACGTCGATCACGAGCAGCGCGGAAGTGTCATCCGGCTTGATCGACGTCGCCGCAAAGAGCGCGGTTGGAGCGAGGGTCGCCAGCGCCGTCGTCCCAAGCGCAGCCAGGATGTGTCGCCGATCCAGCATCGTTCGCCTCCCCTCAGGATGAACCCAATGGAGGCGAAGCCTAGTTCCGCTCGTGTGCGAACAGAAGCCCGAAAATGCAGCCGGCTTCATCCAGCGCTTGGGCTGGCTTGAGCTTCAGCTAGCCCTTCGGCTGGATGCCGTCGCGCACCGCGCGGAAGCGGGTGAAGGCGGCCGACCACTGGTCGCGCGGGGCGCTGGCGATGATGCGCAGCGAGGCGCCGCCGCTGCTGAAGCGAATCCACTGCACCACGGTCACCGGGGTCTTGTCCTTGCCGCTGACGCCGTCGATCCGGGTCTCGAAGCCCTGCTGGCCGTTGATGCGGATCGGCTCGGACATGGTGATGCGTGACTCGCGCACGCCGGGGATCTGGAGCGCCGCCTCCTGGGCGAAGCGGGCGCGGTCGTCAGCCTGCTGCGGGGTGGCGCCGATCAGGCCGAGGATCATGAACGGCTTCGACTCGTAGCCTGTGCTCTCGCTGCCGTCGGCCAGGATGATGCTGCTGCCCGGTGCCAGGGTGCGGATGTCCTTGAAGTCGGCGAGATCGGTGATCTTGAACGGCATCAGCGCGATCTGCTCGTCAGCCGACACCTCCCTGCGGGTGACGGTGCTCGCGAACATCTGCCGCACCGCCTCGTCGGTGTAGATCTTCGTCGCGTTCTCGGGGATCTGCACCGCGACATAGCCGGAGAAACCGGCGCCCGGCACGATCATCGAATAGCGCTTCACCGGGGTATCGCCGGCCTTGCCGCTCTCGGTGGTGAAATAGGCCAGGCCCGCGGGCGTCTCGAGCTTGTCCTGCTTCACGCCGCCGGTGCCGGCAGGATTGGCGTTGAAGGCGCTCACGACCTCGCCATAGGCCGCCGGCGGCAGCTCGGTGATCAGCACCTTGACGTTGCCGTCCTCGCTCTCGAAGCCCGGAAAGGTCTTTGCCGTGCTGAGGCCGATCAATGGCACCATGCCGACGCGCAGCCCCGGCGGGAAAACGGCGTCGGCGGCAACGGCCGGAAGCGCGGAGGCGACGAGGAGGGCGAGCGCAGCGAGGGGGCGGATCAGCTTCATGGGCACTCTGATTGGTTCACATTGAGGCCGTTCGATGGTCGGCCGCCGGGCCGCTTTGTCGCGCGAAGCAGCCTCGCGGCGCCTGTCCGGCCGCCCGCCTTATTAGCGGGTTTGGCCCTGCCGTAACAGGGTGAGGCAGATCAGCGGTGGCGGGGGCTTGCCGAGGCCTGAACCTGTTAACAATTCCTCACCCGCAAGTGCGGTGAAGCCCAGATATGATCTTCCAAAACCCAATGTTTTCACGGCCGAAACTTGCGTTCGGTCCTTGCGGGCCCCTCCCCCCCTCCTATATGAGCCTCAATCATCGCAATATCGCGGATGTTTGATCTTAGGGGGTTTGGATCGGGTGCCTTCTGGGCCCAGCCAACCTGCCGCAAAAACAAGGATATCAGGACCATGGGAAAGGTCATTGGGATCGACCTCGGCACCACGAACTCGTGCGTCGCCGTGATGGATGGCAAGAACGCCAAAGTCATCGAGAATTCCGAAGGCATGCGCACGACGCCTTCGATCGTCGCCGTTACCGACGACGGTGAGCGCCTCGTCGGCCAGCCTGCCAAGCGCCAGGCCGTCACCAATCCCGAGCGCACCTTCTTCGCAGTGAAGCGCCTCATCGGCCGCCGCTACGACGACCCGATGGTCGAGAAGGACAAGAAGCTCGTCCCGTACAAGATCGTGAAGGCTTCCAATGGTGACGCCTGGGTCGAGGCCGACGGCCAGACCTACTCGCCCTCGCAGGTCTCCGCTTTCATCCTGCAGAAGATGAAGGAGACCGCGGAGGCTCATCTCGGCCAGAAGGTCGACCAGGCCGTCATCACCGTTCCCGCCTACTTCAACGACGCCCAGCGCCAGGCAACCAAGGACGCCGGCAAGATCGCGGGCCTTGAAGTGCTGCGCATCATCAACGAGCCGACCGCGGCCGCGCTCGCTTACGGCCTCGACAAGACCAAGGCCGGCACGATCGCCGTGTACGACCTCGGCGGCGGCACGTTCGATATCTCCATTCTCGAAATCGGCGACGGCGTGTTCGAGGTGAAGTCGACCAACGGCGACACCTTCCTCGGCGGCGAAGACTTCGACATGCGCCTCGTTGGTTATCTGGCCGACGAGTTCCAGAAGGAGCAGGGCATCAACCTGCGCAACGACAAGCTTGCGTTGCAGCGCCTGAAGGAAGCCGCTGAAAAGGCCAAGATCGAGCTGTCGTCGACGACGCAGACCGAGATCAACCTGCCCTTCATCACCGCGGACCAGACCGGCCCGAAGCATCTGACGATGAAGCTCACCCGCGCCAAGTTCGAGGCGCTGGTCGACGACCTCATCCAGAAGACCGTCGAGCCCTGCCGCAAGGCGCTGAAGGACGCCGGCGTCACCGCCGGTGAGATCGGCGAAGTCGTGCTGGTCGGCGGCATGTCGCGCATGCCGAAGGTCCAGGAAGTCGTGAAGCAGCTGTTCGGCAAGGAGCCGCACAAGGGCGTCAACCCGGACGAAGTCGTGGCGATCGGTGCCGCGATCCAGGCCGGCGTGCTCCAGGGCGACGTCAAGGACGTGCTGCTGCTCGACGTGACCCCGCTGTCGCTGGGCATCGAGACGCTCGGCGGCGTGTTCACTCGCATCATCGATCGCAACACCACGATCCCGACCAAGAAGAGCCAGGTGTTCTCGACCGCCGAGGACAACCAGAACGCGGTCACCATCCGCGTCTTCCAGGGCGAGCGTGAAATGGCGGCCGACAACAAGATGCTCGGCCAGTTCGACCTGATGGGCATTCCGCCGGCTCCGCGCGGCATGCCGCAGATCGAGGTGACCTTCGACATCGACGCCAACGGCATCGTCAACGTCTCGGCCAAGGACAAGGCCACGGGCAAGGAGCAGCAGATCCGCATCCAGGCCTCCGGTGGTCTGTCGGAAGCCGACATCGATAAGATGGTCAAGGACGCCGAGGCCAATGCCGAGGCGGACAAGAAGCGCCGCGAGGCGGTTACGGCCAAGAACGAAGCGGACGGCTTGGTGCATTCGACCGAGAAGGCGCTTGCCGAGCACGGTTCGAAGGTCGCCGAGAGCGAGCGCCGCGCCATCGAGGATGCCGTCAGCGATCTCAAGGAAGCGCTGAAGGGCGACGATGCCGAGGCGATCAAGGCCAAGACCAACACGCTGGCCCAGGCTTCGATGAAGCTCGGCGAGGCGATGTACAAGCAGCAGGCCGAGGCCGACGCCAAGAAGGATGCGGCCAAGGACGACGTCGTCGACGCGGAATTCACCGAGGTCGACGACGACAAGAACAACAAGAAGTCCGCCTGAACCCCAAGAGGGTGATCATGCGGATGGCTTGGACCCCACACATGCTATCGGCCTCCTCCCTCACGGGGGAGGCCGTCGTGTCGGGATTGACGGGCGAGGCGCCCGTTACGATCGATCAATTCCCAGCCGTTATGTTGAGTGCCGCTATGCAGCCCTCTGCCGCAAGGACGAAGGCTGCCTATATCGTCGCGTGGCGACGCCATTCCTCGCCGACCTAGATCGCGATTGGATAGACCGAGTCAGACATGTCCACCAAGCGCTGCTACTACGAAACGCTCGAAGTTGAACGCGACGCCGACGAGGGCAAGCTGAAATCGTCCTTCCGCAAGCTGGCGATGAAGTTCCACCCGGACCGCAATCCCGGGGACGACACCAGCGAAGTCAAGTTCAAGGAAATCAACGAGGCCTACGAGGTCCTGAAGGACAAGGACAAGCGCGCGGCCTATGATCGTTTCGGCCACGCCGCCTTCGAGCAGGGTGGCGGCGGCGCCGGCTTCGGCGCGGGCTTCGCCTCCTCCTTCTCCGACATCTTCGAAGATCTGTTCGGCATGGCCGGGCAGCGTGGCCGCGGCGGCCGCGAGCGCGGCGCCGACCTGCGCTACAACATGGAAATCACGCTCGAGGAAGCCTTTGGCGGCAAGACCGCGCAGATCGAGATCCCGGTCTCGGTCACCTGCGAGGCCTGCTCGGGCATCGGCGCCAAGGCCGGCACCAAGCCGAAGACCTGCTCGACCTGCGGCGGCGCCGGCCGCGTGCGGCAGTCGCAGGGCTTTTTCACGCTCGAACGAACCTGCCCTGGCTGCCAGGGCCGCGGCCAGATGATCGAGGACGCCTGCCCGTCCTGCTCAGGACAGGGCCGGGTCACCCGCGAACGGACGCTGTCGGTCAACATTCCCGCTGGCGTCGAGGACGGCACCCGGATCAGGCTCGCCGGCGAAGGCGAGGCCGGCGTCCGCGGCGGACCGCCCGGCGCCCTCTACATCTTCCTGTCGCTTGCCCAGCACCAGTTCTTCCAGCGCGACGGCGCCGATCTGCACTGCCGCGTGCCGATCTCGATGGTGACGGCCGCCCTTGGCGGCGAATTCGAGGTGCCGACCATCGAGAAGGGCAAGGCCAAGGTGAAGGTGCCCGCCGGAACCCAGTCCAACCGCCGATTCCGCATTGCATCAAAAGGCATGCCGGTGCTCCGCTCGCGCCAAACGGGCGACATGTATGTCCAGGTCGTGGTCGAGACCCCGCAAAATCTCACCAAGAAGCAGCAGGAATTGTTGGCCGAGTTCGAAAAGCTCTCCTCTGGCAACACCCAGCCGGAATCCGAGGGTTTCTTTGCCAAGGTCAAGGATTTCTTCGGTAATCGGGCGAACTAACTCGTCTTGACCGTATCGCTTGCGGGCTATACGTCTTTATGACCATTTTCTGACATGCCGCAGTCGCGCGGTCCCTCTGGTCCTGACATGCCATTGCCATCGTCTGCGCGTGCGTTGAAGAAGCCTCGTCTCGACGACGAGGTACGTTTCCTCAGGTCGTGGATCGAAAAGCCACTGCACATGGGCGCGGTGATGCCTTCGGGCAAGCTCCTTGCCCGGACCATGGCCCATTACGTCGATGTCGACTCCGACGCACCGGTAGTTGAGCTCGGGCCCGGCACCGGCGCCATCACCTCGGCCCTGGTCGAGCGCGGCGTCGACCAGAAGCGCCTCGTCCTCGTCGAATACAATCCCGGCTTCTGCGCCCTGCTGCGCGATCGCTATCCGCAGGCCAAGGTAGTGCAGGGCGATGCCTACCGCCTGCGCGATACGCTCTGGAACGTGCTGAGCGCGCCGGCCTCGGCCGTGGTCTCCGGCCTGCCGCTGGTGACCAAGCCGATGTTGACGCGGCTGCGGCTGATCCGCGACGCCTTCGCGGCGCTCGCGCCCGGCGCGCCCTTCGTGCAGTTCACCTATGCGGTCGTGCCGCCGATCCCGAAATCGCTGCCCGGCGTGTCCACAGAGGCCTCGGAACGGATCTGGATGAACCTTCCGCCGGCCCGCGTCTGGGTGTATCGCAAGGACTAATTCCGCCGGCTTCCTTCCTTGCACGGCGGGCTCGTGTCGCCGAACGCATTGGATCGGATGCCCGCACCAAGAATCCTGGTCATTCCCGGCTCGCTGCGCACCGGTTCGCACAATGCGAAACTGGCGGCGGTCGCGGCCTATGAATTCGCCCAGGCCGGCGTCGACGTCACCCGCATCTCACTCGCCGATTTTCCGCTGCCGATCTATGACGGCGATCTTCAGGCCAAGTCCGGCGTTCCCAAGCACGCCGTCAATCTCAAGCGCATGATCGGCACGCATCATGGCGTGCTGATCGTCTCGCCCGAATACAATGCCTCGGTGCCGCCGCTGCTCAAGAACGCGATCGACTGGGTCAGCCGCGTGCAGGACCCGCACGAGGTGCGCGGCGAGGTGTTTCGCAACCGCGCCTTCGCGCTCGCCGGCGCCTCGCAGAGCCGGCTGGGCGCTGCCCGCGCGCTCCAGGCGTTGCGGTTGATCCTGACCTCCTGCCACGCCAATGTGATTGCCAGCCAGCTCACGCTCGCCTTTGCCGGAGAGGCCTATGACGATATGGACAGGCTCAAGAACGAGGCCGATATCGATGCGCTGAAGGAGCTGGTGCGGCAGTTGATCGACATTTCCCAACGCATGATGTGAGGTGACATGACGCCAGCCGAAATCGCCCCGAAGGACCGCCTGATCGTCGCGCTCGATTTGCCGAGCGTTGATGCCGCGGAGGCGATGGTCACCCGGCTCGGTGACAGCGTCAGCTTCTACAAGATCGGCTATCGGCTCGCTTATGCCGGCGGATTGCCGCTGGTCGGCAAGCTCGCCGACAAGGGCAAGAAGGTCTTTCTCGATCTCAAGCTGCACGACATCGGTAACACTGTGAGGCAAGGCGTCGAGAGCATCACAAGGCTCGGGGCAACCTTCCTCACCGTGCACGCCTATCCGCAGACCATGAAGGGAGCCGTCGAAGGCCGCGGCAGCTCTGGCCTGAAGATCCTCGCCGTCACCGTGCTGACTTCCTACAACGAAGACGATCTGCATGCGGCCGGCTATCGGCTCGGCGTCTCCGAACTGGTGGAGGCGCGCGCGCAACAGGCGCAGGTGCTCGGCATCGACGGGCTGGTGTCCTCGCCCGAGGAGGTCGGTGCCTTGCGCAAGATCGTCGGTCACCAGATGTACCTCGTGACGCCCGGCATCCGGCCGGCGGGCGCGGCGACCGGTGATCAGAAGCGCATCATGACGCCGGGCCGCGCGATCACAGCGGGTGCCGATTATCTCGTCGTCGGCCGGCCGGTGGTGGAAGCCACTGACCCCAGGGCGATCGCTGAAGCCATCCAGGCCGAGATCGCACAGGCGCTTGCCTAACCAACAACCGGGGAGAACAACAATGGCAAAAGGCTACTGGATCGGACGCGTCGACGTGAGCAATGACGAGGGCTACAAGCCCTATGCCGTCGCCAATGGTCCGATCTTCAAAAAATGGGGCGGCCGCTTCGTCGTCCGCGCCGGCAAGTTCACGACCGTCGAAGGCGCCAGCCGCACCCGCAACGTCGTAATCGAATTCCCGGACTACGAGACCGCGATCGCCTGCTACAACTCGCCGGAATACCAGGCCAACATCAAGGTGCGCCAGCCGCACTCGATCGCCGACCTCATCATCATCGAGGGCTATGACGGCCCGCAGCCGTTGTAAGCGTCTTCCCTTCTCATTCCAGGCGATCGCATGTGCCAGCTGGGAAGCTGCCGAACGTGCTCGGCCTGCATGGTTCGAGACGCCCGCTTTTCGCCGGCTCCTCACCATGGGGGTCTGATATATCGCCGCAAGAATGCGACCTCATCCTGAGGGCCCGCCGTAGGCGGGCGTCTCGAAGGATGGCCACAAGCGACCTGCCTTCCAAGGGAGGGTAAGAGCACGCCTGTGCCTTCTGCCCCTCGGTTGCCGGAACTGCATCCCCCCGCTACAACGGCCCCGAAGAGGATCACACCATGTCCGACATGCGCTTGATTGTTGCTGGAGCCGGCGGCCGGATGGGCCGCGCGTTGACACGGGCGATTGCCGACACCGAAGG
Source organism: Pseudomonadota bacterium (assembly GCA_023435725.1). Classification (GTDB taxonomy): domain Bacteria; phylum Pseudomonadota; class Alphaproteobacteria; order Rhizobiales; family Xanthobacteraceae; genus Bradyrhizobium. Next base: position 134,745 of record JAEYRD010000112.1, read on the forward strand.
CGCGGTGCTGGCCGGCGCGCTGGAGGCGCCGGGCTCGGAGCTGCTCGGCAAGGACGCCGGCGTGCTCGCAGGCCTGCCTGCCAACGGCGTAAAAATCTCCGCCGATCTCTGGGCGATGTCGAAGGAAGCCGACGGCATCCTCGATTTCACCGTGCCGGCTGCGACCATCGCCAATGTCGCGATCGCCGCCGAGCGCGGCATCGTGCATGTCATCGGTACCACCGGTCTGTCAGCCTCCGACAACGCCGTGATCAAGAGCGTCACCAACCGCGCAGTCGTGGTGCAGTCCGGCAATATGAGCCTGGGCGTCAACCTGCTCGCCGCCGTGGTCAAGCGCGTCGCCAAGGCGCTCGACGCGAGCTTCGATATCGAAGTCGTGGAGACGCATCACCGCATGAAGGTCGACGCGCCCTCCGGCACCGCGCTGATGCTGGGCCAGGCCGCCGCGGCCGGCCGCGGCATCTCGCTTGAGGAGCATTCGGAGCGTGGCCGCGACGGCATCACCGGCGCACGCAAGCCCGGCAACATCGGCTTTGCGTCCCTGCGTGGCGGCACCGTCGCCGGCGATCACAGCGTGACCTTCCTCGGTCCGTTCGAGCGCCTGACGCTGTCGCACCTTGCCGAGGACCGCATGCTGTTCGCGCACGGCGCGCTGAAGGCGGCGCTGTGGGCCCACGGCAAGAAGCCGGGGCACTACTCCATGGCCGACGTGCTCGGCCTCGCAGACATCTGAACGAACCCGCGCATGATCCGGACCCGAAGGGCCGCGTTAGCGCAAAGTGCGAAGCGGTCTTCCGACAAGGTCATGCTCAAACAATAACCTGAATGGAAAGCAGTCAATGAGCGAACGTCTTCTCGTGCTCGTGCGTCACGGCCAGAGCGAATGGAATCTGAAGAACCTGTTCACGGGCTGGAAGGATCCAGATCTCACCGAGCTCGGCGTGAGCGAAGCCAAGGAAGCCGGCCGCAAGCTGAAAGCGCAGGGCCTCGTGTTCGACGTCGCCTACACCTCGGTGCTGACGCGCGCTCAGCACACCCTCGATCTCATCCTCGGCGAGCTCGGCCAGAAGGGCCTGCCGACATCGAAGAACCTCGCGCTGAACGAGCGTGACTACGGCGATCTGTCCGGCCTCAACAAGGACGATGCGCGCAAGAAATGGGGCGAGGACCAGGTCCTGATCTGGCGCCGCTCCTACGACGTGCCGCCCCCCGGCGGCGAAAGCCTGAAGGACACGCTGGCGCGCGCACTGCCCTATTACGTGCAGGAGATCCTGCCCGGCGTGCTCAACGGCAAGCGTACGCTGGTTGCTGCTCACGGCAATTCGCTGCGCGCGCTGATCATGGTGCTGGAAAAGCTCTCGCCCGAAGGCATCTTGAAGCGCGAACTCGCGACCGGCGTGCCGATCATCTACCGGCTCAATGCGGATTCGACCGTGGCATCGAAGCTGGATCTGGCGAGCTGACTTTCTTTGCCTCTCCCCGCGAGCGGGGAGAGGCCGGATTGCATCGAAGATGCAATCCGGGTGAGGGGGACTCTCCGCGGGTCAGACTGTCACCGTCCCTGCGGAGACTCCCCCTCACCCCGACCTTCTCCCCGCAAGCGGGGCGAGGGAAAATCATCGCATCCCCAGCTGTCCGGCCTCCCAGCCCAGCATCGCCTGCTTGCGGGTGATGCCCCAGTGGTAACCGGTGAGCGCGCCGCTCTTGCCGAGCGCACGGTGGCAGGGCACGACGAACGAGACCGGGTTCCTGCCGACGGCAGCACCGACGGCGCGCGAGGCCTTCGGGCTGTTGATGTTGCAGGCGATGTCGGAATAGGACACCGCACGGCCCATCGGAATCTTCAGCAGCGTCTCCCAGACCCGCACCTCGAAATCGGTGCCGATCATGACCACGCGCAGTGGCTCATCCGGCCGCCACAGCTTGGTGTCGAAGATGCGCTGCGCCAGCGGCGCGGTGCCCTCGTGATCCTCGACGTAGGTGGCGTTCGGCCACCGCCGCGTCATGTCGGCGAGCGCGGCCTTCTCCTCACCGCTATCGGCAAAGGCAAGACCCGACAGGCCGCGATCGGTCGCGATCACGATTGCCGTGCCGAAGGGCGAGGGATGGAAGCCGTAGCGCAAGGTGAGGCCCGCGCCGCCGTTCTTCCATTCGCCCGGCGACATCGCTTCGTGGGTGACGAAGAGATCGTGCAGCCGGCCGGGGCCTGAGAGTCCCGAGTCGAGCGCGGCGTCGAGGATGCTCGCGGAGTCGCGCAGGAGTCCCTTGGCGTGATCGAGCGTCAACGCCTGCATGAAGGCCTTCGGCGTGATCGAGGCCCAGCGGCGGAACAGATGGTGCAGCTCATCCGGCGTGACGCCGGCCGAATCGGCCATCGCCTCGATGGTCGGCTGCGCACGCCAGTTCTCCGAGATGAACGCGATCGCCCGGCGCACGGAGTCATAGTCGCGCAGCGCGGCGTTCTGGTGGCCCGGCCTGGCCAGGCGCTGGTCATGTATGGCGAGTGTCATCATGACCGGAAATGTAGGAGAGGGTCGGGCGCGAAACCACCCGATTTCTGATCCGGAATCAGGAGATTGGGTTGTAGGTCGGGCCCCGCCTTGCGGCATTCAAGGCATCGACCAAGCCTTTATAAAAGCTCGCTTTTTCTTCGGGTCCCAAAAAGCCGGCGATCTGGAGCCGGTGTCCACGCGAGATCAGGTAGAGGTGCTCGAGGCCAAAATCCTCGTCGATCTCCTGGTCGAGCCGGACCCAGAGCGGGTTGAACGTCCATTCGGCGACATGGCCACGATGGCTGACCCGGCGCACGCGCAATTCCGACGGCGTCACCACGATCTGCTCGCTCGCCCGCGCGGCGCGGAAATTGACCTTGAAGGCCCACCAGATCACCAGCACGTCGAGGCCGAAAAAGCCGAACACGGGCCATGCGCCCATCATGAGGAAGGCGAGGCCGGTGACGAAACTGACGACGCTCAGGAACACCATCACGGCGAGGAAGCCGGTTCGGTTCAGCGAGCGGTGCGGCGTCAGCATCGCCGAGAAGATCTGCACCTCGGGCTCGCGCTCAATTTCGTTGCCTGTGCTCATCGTCCCTCAGTATATCCCGATCATGGCGAAAATCACCCGCAAGCCGGCCCCGCGCAAAGCGCCGGTGCCGAAGAAAAAGGCAAAGGCGGTTGTCGCCAAGCCGAAGGCCCCCGCCAAGAAATCACTCAAGGCGATAAAGCCTTGGACTCCGGCCGAGATCCATGAGGTCTTCAGCCGTTTCCGCAAGGCCAATCCCGAGCCGAAAGGGGAGCTCGAGCACGTCAATCCGTTCACGCTGCTGGTCGCCGTGGTGCTGTCGGCGCAGGCGACCGACGCCGGAGTCAACAAGGCGACGCGCGAATTGTTCAAAATTGCGGACACGCCGCAGAAGATGCTCGACCTCGGCGAAGAACGCCTGCGCGAATACATCAAGACCATCGGCCTCTACCGTACCAAGGCAAAGAACGTCATTGCCCTGTCGGCAAAGCTGCTCAGCGAGTTCGGCGGCAACGTGCCGCGCACGCGAGCCGAGATCGAGTCGCTGCCCGGGGCTGGGCGCAAGACCGCCAATGTCGTGCTCAACATGGCCTTTGGCGAGCACACCATGGCGGTCGATACGCATGTCTTCCGTGTCGGCAATCGCACGGGGCTCGCGCCCGGCAAGACGCCGCTGGAAGTCGAGCTTGGTCTCGAAAAGGTGATCCCGGCGGAGTTCATGCTGCATGCCCATCATTGGCTGATCCTGCACGGCCGCTATACTTGCCTCGCGCGCAAGCCGCGCTGCGAGGTTTGCCTGATCAACGATCTCTGCAGATGGCCGGAGAAGACGGTCTGAGGCAGGAGTTATCTCTCTGTTATTCCGGGTTCGATCCTGCGCATCGAACCCGGAATAATGGTGGGGAAAGTTTTATGCCTATGAAGTGGGTTGGGGGCATGTCGTGAGTCAGCAGGAACAAGTCTCCTCGACGCCACCGCCGTCCGCCGCACCGACTCCGCCGCCGAAACCGACACAGCGGCCGGCGAGCTCGCTCTGGAGCAGGCTGGCCATCCCCGTGTTTGCCGTCATCGTCGCGCTTGCCTTCGTTGCGCTGGCGACGCTGCGCTTCGACGAATGGGTCGGCAATGCCGTGATCCAGACCACCAATGATGCCTATGTGCGTGCTGACCTGACGCGACTTGCGAGCCGCGTCTCAGGGGAAGTCCTGACCGTCGCAGTGACCGACTTTCAGCGCGTCAAGGCTGGTGATCTTCTGATCCAGATCGATCCCGCCGACTACGAGGCCCAGGTCGCGCAATCCGAAGCCGCGGTTGCCGCAGCTCAAGCTGTGCTCGACAATCTCAGCAATCAGGTCGAGCTGCAATATGCGACGATCGCGCAGGCGCAGGCCGCGCGGTTGTCGGCGGAAGCGTTGGAGGTCGAGGCGCGGCAGGAGCAGGAGCGCCAGCAGTCGCTGTCGCAAACCGAATCCGGCACGCGGCAGCGGTTCGAGCAGGCGGTTGCCGCCTACGCCAAGGCCCAGGCCGATGTGCGCGCCAGCCGCGCCGTGATCGCCGCCCAGCAGCACCAGCTCGAAGTCCTGCAAGGCACCAAGAAGCAGCGCGCGGCCGATCTCGATGCCGCCAAGGCGACGCTGGCGAGCGTGAAGCTCAAGCTTGGCTATACCAGGATCACGGCGCCGTTCGACGGCGTCGTCGGCGAGCGCCAGGTTCAGCCCGGCGATTATGTCAACATCGGCACCAACCTCATCAACGTCGTGCCGCTGCCGAAGGTCTATGTGATCGCGAACTACAAGGAGACCCAGCTCACTCACGTGGCACCGGGCCAGCCGGTCGAGATCACCGTCGACGGCTTCCCGCGCGAAAAACTCCGCGGCCGGGTCGAGCGCATCGCGCCGGCGACGGGTGCGCAGGTCGCGCTGCTGCCGCCGGACAATGCGACCGGCAATTTCACCAAGGTGGTGCAGCGCATCCCCGTGCGAATCCAGCTCGACGACAACCAGCCGCTGCTGACGCGACTCGTGCCTGGCATGTCGGTCGTCACCAGCATCAACACCGCGGGTGCGAATGGGGCAAAATGACGATGCCGATCGCGGACCGGTTTCGCGCGGCGGCGTCGCGTCGCAGCCTCTGTTTGCCGTGGCGGCGGTGCTGCTCGGTTCGTTCCTTGCCAATTTCGACAGCCGGCTGACCACGGTCGGCTTGCCCGACCTGCGCGGTGCGTTCTCGCTCTCGTTCGACGAGGGCGCCTGGCTCTCCACTGCCGGCATCGGCTCCCAGATTTTCATCGCGCCCGCGGTGGCGTGGCTTGCCACCGTATTCGGCCTGCGTCGCGTGCTCGGCATCCCAAGTCTGATCTACGCCCTCGTCTCGTTGATCATCCCCTTCGTGCATGATTATCCGGCGCTGCTCGCGCTCAGCGTCGTGCATGGCCTCCTGCTCGGCACCTTCGTGCCGGCGACGCTGATGATCGTGTTCCGCAATCTGCCGATCCGCTGGTGGCTGCCCGCGATCGCGATCTATTCGATCCGCGTCGGCTTCGCGCTGGATACCTCGACCTCGCTGGTCGGCTTCTATGTCGAGCATCTCGGCTGGCAATGGCTGTACTGGCAGAGCGTCGTGATCGCTCCCTTGATGGGGCTGATGGTCTATCTCGGCACGCCGAACGAGCCGGTGAACCGCGCGCTGCTGCGCGAGGCCGATTGGGGTGGCATGCTGCTGCTCGGCGCCTCCGTCGCGATGATCTATGCCGGCCTCGACCAGGGTAATCGCCTGGACTGGCTCGGCTCCGGCACGGTGGCGGCGCTGCTGGTCGGTGGCGCCGTGCTGTTTGTAGGCTTCCTCATCAACGAGTCGCTGGTGCGCCAGCCCTGGGCACATGTGAACGTCCTGTTCTCGCGCAACATCGGCCTGTCGCTGGTCGTGATCCTGCTCTACACGCTGACCTCTCTCTCCAACTCGTCGCTGGTGCCGAACTTCCTCGGCAATGTCAGTCTGCTCAGGCCTGAGCAGAGCGGCCTGTTGCTGCTGACCTATGGCGCGCTGCCGATGTTCGTGCTGGTCCCGATCTCGATATGGCTGCTCCGCCATTTCGATGCGCGCGCGGTGACGGTGCTGGGCTTTGCCTGCTTCGCTGCCGCCAATCTCTGGGGCACCCAGCTCACCCACGACTGGGCGCGCGAGGATTTCATCGGCATCGTGCTGCTGCAGTCGGTCGGTCAGTCGACGACGCTGCTGCCGATCATCATCGTGGCGCTGTCCAACTCCGATCCGAGCCGCGCCACCGCCTTTGCCGCCTATATCCAGATCATGCGGCTCGGCGGTGCCGAGATCGGCGTGGCGCTGATGGGGACGTGGCTGCGCGTCCGCGAGCAGGTCCACTCCTATTATCTCGGCCAGCACATCATCACGGGCGATTTCGACGTGGTCCGAATGCTGAAACAGCTCGCCGATCATTTCGCGGCCTATGGCGCGGGATCGGCGCAGGCGCGTGCGGTCGGCACGCTCGCCGGCATCGTGCAGCGCGAGGCCAATGTGCTCGCCTATATCGACGGCTTCTGGCTGTGCTTCTGGCTTGCGATGGCCGCGCTCGGCTTCATCGCGCTGATCACCCGTGCGCCGCCGGGGCCGTTCACCCCGGCCCCGTTCGGCTTCGCCAAGTCGGTGCTGCGCAAATGCGGAGTGCAGGTGACTTGATAGGAGGTGGCCCGAGCCGCCGTCACCGCATCTGCCGCGCCGGCTCGATCAGCTCGGGGCGCGGTCCGGACAGGCGCTTGTGCATGTGGACCATGAACGCCATGCCGAAGATCGGCGTCGCAAGGTTGACGATCGGGATCGAGACGAAGGCCGCGATGAACAGGCCGGCAGTGAAGATGGTGGCGGCGTTGTCGCGCCGCATTGCCTTGGCGTCCTCCGGCGAGCGGAAGCGCATCGCCGCAAGCTCGAAATATTCACGCCCCAGCAGCCATGCGGCGGCGAGGAAGAAGATCAGGAAACCGGCGCCGGCAAAAAACACCAGCGGCAGCGCGGCGAGATAAACCAAAAGCGTCAGCAGCGCGGTCTTGACGCCCTCGAGGATCGCCTGGTTGAAGGGCAGCGCGACGCCCGGCCGCTCGGCCGGATAGCACTCGCGCTCGACGATGTCGGCGACGTCGTCGACGAACAGGCTCGCCACCAGCGAAGTGATCGCGGGCATCAGGAACACGCCGCCGAACACGACGCCGAGGCCGGCTGCGATCGAGACGATCCAGGCCAGGACCTCGAGCGATGAGTGCCAGCTCGGCCCGAGCAGGCCTTCCAGCCAGACCTCGCCATAGGTCGCAAACCAGCTCAGGAGCCGCTGCAAGCCGATCGCCAGCACGGTGATCAGCACCAGTGCGACGCCGATCGACCGCCACAGGATCGAACGCATCGGCGGCGACAGCATTTGCGACAGCGCCTTCACGGCGGCATCCAGCATGGGAGTTCCTCTCACGAAAATCACCCGCGAGAGGTAGACATGCGCGGAAGGTTCGACAAGAGGCCGAATCTTCCGGGACGGATTGTCGCGCCTAGCTCACCCTGATGACGAGGGCATAATTCTGCGGCGCCACGGCGATGGAATGAGCGATCACGGAAATCACGGCTTCGCCGGGCGGCAGATTCTCGAAGACCACCTGCTCCACATTGTTCTTGCGGTCGAAGTCTTTCGAGCCGGCCGGCATGTTGCCATGGCGTTCCTGCTTGTTGGCGACCACGACGAGGTCGAGGTCGCTTTGCAAGCCTTCGCCGGGCGGATCGGTCCAGACCAGCGTGACCTTCAGGCGGCTGCCTCCCGCGGGTATATTGACCGTGCGATCTTCGCGTTCGCCGGCGTCGAGCTTCTTCTTCTCGTCGAAGAATTGCAGCGTTTCGTTCGCGGCACGGGGGCCAACCACGGCCTGAACGTCGACCCGGCCGAAGCCCTGATTGTTGTTTGCGACGGACCCCGCCTCCGAAGGATGGTATTGTCCGGCAAGACTGCGCGCTCCGTTGATGATGAGCGCCTTGAGCAGCGCAGCGCTCGGCGACTTCGGTCCCTGGCTCTTCCTCAGGAACGCCCGGATCACCGCGACACACCCGGCCACGAGCGGCGTCGCCATGCTGGTTCCGCCTTCGAACATGTAGAGCGGGTCTTTCGAAAGCTTCCATCCCCTCGATCTCGTGGCGCGGGAGCGCGTTGACAGGATGAACGATCCTGGCGCCACGACGTCGGGCTTGATGCGTTCGTCGTTGGTGGGTCCCCGGCTGCTGAACGCCACCATCCCTTCGGGATTGTTGGCCACACGATCGGGGCTGATGGGTGTGGCTGGAAAATCATCTGGCCATGCGTCGCCGTAGGTCATGGCCTCGTTGGGGCGATTGTTCTCGCAGGCGCCGATAGTGATGCAGTTCTTCGCCGTACCGGGCGGCGTCACGGAGTTCGGATCGACCTGACCATTGCCATCCTTGTCGCTGCCGTCATTTCCCGCGGCGAAGCAGATCAGCATGTCGCGATGGGCGTAGACGAATGTGTCGAGCTCGTTGGCCTGGGAGTCGTACACGCCGAAGTTTCCGACGCTGCCCCAGGAGTTGGAATGAATTCGCGCCTTGTCGGTCTTGTAGGGCGGGCCGAACAGCGCATCCAGGCTGTCGGGCAGGCCGCCAAGGTTGCCGCCGCTGTCGAGCACGGATTGCAGAACCAGTTTGGCGCTGGGAGCGGTGCCGCGAATCGGGCCGTCACTTTTCGATACGCCGTCGCCCAGGGCAGAACCCGCAACATGGGTGCCATGGCCGTCCGGATCGTCTTTGCGCCCGGGACGGCCGAGCGCGTAGAGCTTCTTCACGCGTCCCTTGAAGGCTGGGTGCGTGTTCGTGGTCGATCCCTTGTCGAAACCGGTGTCGGCAATCGCGATGATCTCGCCGGCGCCTTCGCCGCCGTTGCCCGGCGTCGCCACGGGAACGCGAAGAATCCCCCGCGCGATGTTGTTGAGCAGCTTGCGCGGAAAGACCTTCTCGACGCTGCGCACCTCGTCGAGTGCCGCGACGTCGGCAAGGCGGCGCATTTTCAGCGTCACGCGCACCTTGGTGGTGCCCGGAGTGACGTCGTCGAGATGGACATGCGCTGCCTCCGCAATCTTCTTCGCGGCGGCCTTCACGCCGACGTTGCGGTGGAGCATGACGTCGACGGTCACGCTGGTGCGATCGAGCGCAGCCGGTTTTGCCGCAAGCGCGCGCGCCGCGGCGACCCCTCCGGGTTGAGTGTCCAGATTGCGCAGGGCCGGCGCGATCTTCACGATGCCCGGATAGAGGTCTGCCCAAGTCACGAACGGCAGTTTTCGGACCTTGTCGAGTCCGGCTGCCGGAAAGTGACAGATGACGGCGCTGCCCGGGACGGCCTCCAGGATCTCGGCGCCCGCCTTGGCGAGTTGCTCCCTGCGCTCGGCGTTGAGCGGCTGGTTGGTCTGCACGACGATGTAGTCAGATTCCTTCGCATTTACGTGATCCAGCGAGAGCGCCGCCCGTTCCGCTTGCGGAGCCGAAGGATCAATCGTGATACCGTTGATCGTGATCTGCGCCATGGTCGTTCCACTCTCCCTGAATGATCATCCGTCTTTTGTGATCTGCGTTAGGTGGATCGCTTGCTAGTTTTCCGCTGCGATTGTCGCCCAGCAGGTGATGGCGCTGCACACCGTGCTCCAGCGGCCGAAACCCTTGTAGATCTGGGCGGCGACCTGCTCCTGCTGCTTCAGCGTGCCCTCGGCCTTGATCTGCGGGTCGGAGACATTGCGGATCGCGAGCCAACGCGGCGCGTTGGCGCCCATCTCCTGAGCGATAAGGCCGAGGATCGCGTCGCCCATCTCGGAGACATCGCCGAGCCCCTGGAGATGGAAATGATTGTCGGAGGTGTCGAAGCCGAAGAAGTCCGTGGTCACCACGGAGGATGGCAGGCCGCTCGGCTTCACCACGAAGATCTTCGGCGCTCTCGTATTGTCCTTGGGCAATTGCCCTGCATTGGCCTTGAACAGCGTCTTGGCCTGCGTGAACTTCTTCGTCACCGCGGGCCTGCTGGAGAAGTGTTGCTGCGCGAAAGGCTGCTTCTTGAATTTCGACAGGCAGTCGAAGCGCACGATCGGGCTGACGACGACGTCGCCGACCTCGAACGTCTTACCGATCCCGCCGGCCGTGCCCGTTGTAATGACGAGCGTCGGCTGCACCTCGGTGATGATCTGGCGCCAGACGTCGATATTCGGCAGCTGCGGGCCGTCCTGCGACATGTGCGAATCGGACTTGAAGACCACGACCTTCTTTTTGCCGATCGTCGTGGTCCAGTAGGCGCCGAGCCGCTTCAGCTCCTTGGCGGGACAGCCATTGCGCATCTTCTTGGAGATGGCAGTGTAATTATGCGTGTAGGGGACGTAGTCGTTGCGCGAGTCCTTGCCCGGCGTCAGTACGCGGCTGAGCGCGTGGCCTTCGTCGACGGTCCAGGTCACGACCAGCACGTCGGCGCGCGGCAGCGCGCCCTTGCCGTTGCCCTTCGGCTTCGGCCCGGTCTGCGGCGCGAGCCCCTTCGGCCAGGGAATGTCGGTGAAGCGCGACAGCCCAGTTGCGGTCGAGAAGGCCATGAATTCGCGGCCCTCGGCGGATTCGGAATCGAAGTCGATGATCTCGCGCTGAAAATCTTCCGGCGTGACCTTTACGGTCTTCTTTGCTGCAGCATCCGCGATGCGCTTCACCGCAAAGGTCTCGCGCGGCGGCGGTGTAGTGATCGGATCGAAACCAAGATTTCTCTGAACCCATTTGCGGTCGGCAAGCATCGCGTGATCTCCGCCAATTGATTTTGACAAACGCCTGATTTTGACAAACGTCCTTCATTGGTCGGCCAAGTGAGCCGACGGTTGCAATCTTAGATCGAATTCGTGCGTACCGAATGGTCGGGTCTGTTGACCGATTCTATGGCGATCTGGACCGGATCAGGATTGCCCTGCGGAACAAGGATCGTTCTGAAAAAACTTCGCTCAATATCTGAACCAATTCGCGGTTGAGACTACACCTATAGTTGAGGTGCGGCAATCTGCCTTCCAGTCACAAACGGAGGAAGTCATGACAAGCTCGACCAAGCGCGTCGCGTTGGCGAACAGCGCGCGGAAACTGCCGAAGGGGGCCAAGCTCGTCGGCGCGGCGGATCCCAAGCAGGAGATGGAGATTAGCGTTCGCCTTCGCGCCAAGCGCGCACAGCCCGCCGACGATGAGCAAGTAATGGCGCTCGGCGCACAACCGCCGCGTGAGCGGCAATATCTCTCTCGTGCAGAGTTCGCCGAGCATATGGGCGCCGACCCCGCCGACGTCGCCAGGATCGACGACTTCGCGCATCATCACGATCTCAACGTCAAGAGCGTGCATCTGGCGTCCCGCACGGTGAAGCTGACCGGAACGGTGAAGGCGATGAGCGCGGCTTTCGGCGTCAAGCTCGACAAGGTCAGGCATGAAGGCGCGACCTATCGCATGCGCAAGGGCAGCGTGCAGATCCCGACTGATCTGGCTGACATTGTCGTCGGTGTGCATGGCCTGGACAACCGGCCGGTGGCGGAGCCCCACTTCCGGCGTCAGCCAGTCAAGAAGGGCGCGACCGCGCGCGCCGCGCAGGGCGGCAGCTTCTCGGTCGAGCAGATCGCCCAGCTCTATAACTTCCCGGGCGGCGAGACCGGCGCCGGGCAGTGCATCGCCATCATCGAACTCAACGACATCGACCAGAAGGGCCACCCGACGGGTGCCGGCTACAAGACGTCCGATCTGCGCACCTTCTTCAAGAGGGCGGGTATCCCGATGCCGCAGATTGCGCCGGCGAGTGTCGACGGCGGCGCCAACAAGCCCGGCCATTCCGACGCCGATGGCGAGGTCGTGCTCGATATCGAGGTGGCCGGCGCGATCGCGCCCGGCGCCAGGATCGTGGTCTATTTTGCACCGAACACCACCAACGGTTTCATCGACGCTGTGAAAGCCGCCGTCCACGACAGCGCGCGAAAGCCGTCGGTGATCTCGATCAGTTGGGGCGGGCCGGAGGATCCGGAGAGCTCGCAGCAATTCGTCGATGGCCTGAATGAGGCAATCCGCGACGCCGCTGCAATGGGCGTCACCGTCTGCGTCGCCTCCGGCGATAACGGCTCGGCCGACATGGCCCAGGGCTGGGACGGCAAGCCGCATGCTGACTTCCCGGCGTCGAGCCCGTTTGCGCTCGCCTGCGGCGGCACCAATCTGAAGGCGTCGAACGGCCACATCAACGAAGTGGTCTGGAACGGCGGGCCGCAGGACGGCGCCGGCGGTGGCGGTGTCAGCGTCATGTTCGCGAAGCCGAAATACCAGGCCAGCGCCCACGTACCGAAATCGCCGGCGCACCGCAGCGGCCGCGGCGTACCTGACGTGGCTGGCGACGCCGATCCCGCGACCGGCTACCAGATCTTCCTCAACGGCGTTACGACCACGATCGGCGGCACCAGTGCGGTGGCGCCCCTGATGGCCGGGTTGATCGCCCGCATCAACGAGGCCACGACCAAGAAGTTCGGTAAGACCGTCGGCTTTATCAACCCGCTGATCTACGCCTCGCCCGGGCAAGGTGTGTTCCGCGACATTACGGTCGGCAACAACGACATCACCGGCGACCTGCACGGCATGTACAAGGCCGGCCCCGGCTGGGACGCCTGCTCCGGCCTCGGCGTTCCCGACGGCGCGGCGTTGCAGAATCTGCTGGCGGTGTGAGGCCCAGCTCTCGCCTCTCTCCTTGCGCGGGGAGAGGCGAGAGGAAGTGTTCGGTGCGTTTTTCCTTCGATGCGCGGACCATGCCGCCGGTCGAGGTCCCGTCGCTAGGCTATCGCGGACTAGCGTTGGGTTCTTCGCAGTTTGACCCGTAGCGGAAACAGATGAGACGACCTCGACAGCAACTGGCGGAAGGCTCTAATTTTGCCAACTCGACATCTCGATGTTCGCCTGTCGGTATTGCCGAGCCTCGATACACTGCTGAACTCCAACGAGCCAATACGGTTGCCTGATTTGTCAGTCTAGCAATCTCGCAGCCCTCTTGCGCAGCGAGCGCTTCTCTGCAGCGGCCTCGCTCACGCTTAGACGTTGACCCTTCATGGCTTTTTGATCGGCCTTGCTCAAAGAGAGCTCATAGCTCTTTAACAGCCAGTAAGCGGCGAACGTCCAGATGCCCAAGCCTTCTACGATAAGTACGAGCCAATGATTGATCCCAAGACTGAAAGTGAGCGCAACTGCCGCGATCGGCGCCAGAAGCATCGCAGCCGCGAGCAGAAAATAGCGGCTTCTGAACCAATTCCGTTTTGATTCTTCCAGTTCTACTAAGGTTTCGTCGATACAAGCCCAAGCGACATAGGCCATGCAAACGAACAGGGTGACGGCAGCGAAACCGTGCACGAAGTGGAAAGTGTCACTTCCGCAGTTCTTACAATACTCAGGCATCCTCATTGGGAAGAGTGCAACCGCTACCGCACTCAGACCGGCGATGTTCAGTACGATGTTTTCAGTTCTTGAAAACCCCTTGTACAAATAGAGAAAGCATCCAACAGCGAAAAGGGTACCAACGAACCATCCTCGCATCGGAAATTGGCGCAGTTCAGACGTTATCGGCTCGAACGCAAAGTAGTAGGCGCTCATAGAGCCTTGAGCCGGGATGTGTTCGACGAAGTAGCCCCAGCCCACCAGCACGAGGGGCAGGGCGAACGCGAGCAGACCCAATCCAATCCGAAGCGAAATGTAGGTAGCGTACATGCGCTCCTGGAGGTCAATTGGTCTCAGAAACCTAATTAGCTGCATAGGCTCCTCCATCGCGCACAAGAAATTACCATGCCGCGAATGTCGCGGCAATACTGCGTAAGGTTGCGGTGGCTCCGCCGATCCACAAGCGCTGGGTCATCAAGAAATGACCGCTTCTGGAGCCCATAAAGGCGGTTTCGTATTATCCACGATCGCTCTGCTCACGGGGGCAAGCGGACATCGCGCGGGAGAATTCCCCGCAAGCCAATTAGGAGTGAGCCTCGCGAAGAGTGCCCCTTATCCGTCTCGCCGCTGTGCGACCTCTCCCACAACCCGCGAGGGGGAGAGGGTTGCGCACCGCCTGTCTCCGCTACTCGTGCCGGTGGCCGTGCTTCCGCGCCTTCGCCGGCTTCCCCTCGCCCGTCGGGATCATCACCACGCGGCCGTAGCGCACGCCGCGTTCGGCGATGATGTGGTCGGCGAAATGCCTGACTTCGGCGGCGTCGCCGCGCAGCGCCGTCATCTCCATGCAATTGTCATCGTCGAGATGGACATGCAGGGTCGCCAGCGCGAGGTCGTGATGGCCGTGGAATTCCTGCACAAGTCGCTTGGAGAGATCGCGCGCGGCGTGGTCGTAGACATAGACGAGGCCGGCGACGCAGGAGCCGGTCTGCGCGGTGTCTTCCGTGCTCTGTTGCAGGCCGGCGCGGGCGAGGTCGCGGATGATCTCGGAGCGGTTCTGATAGCCGCGCGCTTCGGCCGCAGCATCAATCTCCGCCAGCAGATCGTCCTCGATCGTGATCGTAATTCGCTGCATGAAATGCTCCTGTGCGCCGGCCGGTCCCTCTCACCTCGACCCGCTTGCGGGGAGAGGTCGGAATTCCAGCGTAGCTTGGATTCCGGGTGAAGGGGACTCTCCGCGCACGCAACTTCTACCGCCGTTGTGGAAGCAGTCCCTTACCCCAACCCTCTCCCCGTAAGAACGGGGCGAGGGAGCGCACCTATGTCCTCAGAGCCGCGTCGCGCGAAGCCGCAGCGCATTTCCGACCACGCTGACCGAGGACAGCGCCATCGCGGCCGCGGCGATGATCGGTGATAGCAGCAGGCCGAATGCCGGATAGAGGATGCCGGCCGCGATCGGAATGCCTGCGGCATTGTAGATGAAGGCGAAGAACAGGTTCTGCCGGATGTTGCTCATGGTCGCCTGCGACAGCTTTCGCGCACGGACGATGCCGGTGAGGTCGCCCTTCAGCAGCGTGACGCCGGCGCTCTCCATCGCCACATCCGTGCCGGTGCCCATGGCGATGCCGACCTCGGCTGCCGCCAGTGCGGGCGCGTCGTTAACGCCGTCGCCGGCCATGGCGACGCTGCGGCCGGCTTTCTGCAGCTTTGTCACCACCGCGCTCTTCTGATCCGGCAGCACCTCGGCCTCGACGTCGGCGATGCCAAGCTTGCGCGCCACCGCCTCCGCCGTGGTGCGGTTGTCGCCGGTCAGCATGATGACCTTGATGCCTTCGGCCGCGAGCGCCTTCAGTGCCTCCGGGGTCGAGGCCTTGACCGGATCGGCGATCGCGAACAAGCCGGACAGCTTGTTGTCGACGGCCATGTTGATCACGGTCGCGCCGTCCTGACGCAGGCGTTCGGCCTCGGCGTCGAGCGCCGTCGTGTCGATGCCGATCGACCGAAGATATTTTGCGTTTCCGAGCGCGATGCTCCTGCCGTCGACTTGGCCTGTCGCACCCCTGCCGGTGGGCGAGTCGAAATGCTCGACCTGCCCAAGTGCAAGTTGCTTCTCCTTGGCCGCGCGCACGATCGCATCGGCCAAAGGATGCTCGCTGGCGCGCTCGACGCTGGCCGCCATCCGCAGGACGTCATCTTCGGCAAAGCCGGCGGCCGGGACGATCGCGACCACCTTGGGCTTGCCCTCGGTCAGCGTGCCGGTCTTGTCGACCACGAGCGTGTCGATCTTCTCCATCCGCTCCAGCGCCTCGGCGTTCTTGATCAGCACACCCGCCTGCGCGCCGCGGCCGACGCCGACCATGATAGACATCGGGGTCGCGAGCCCGAGGGCGCAGGGGCAGGCAATGATCAGCACACTGACGGCAGCAACCAGTCCGAAGGCCAGTCGCGGCTCCGGCCCGAACCAAGCCCAGGCGGCGAATGCGACGATGGCGACGGCGATGACCATCGGCACGAACCAGCCCGCGACCTGGTCGGCCAGGCGCTGGATCGGCGCGCGCGAGCGCTGCGCGTCCGCGACCATCTGCACGATCTGCGACAGCAGTGTCTCGCGGCCGACCTTGTCGGCGCGCATGATGAAGCTGCCGGACTGGTTGAGCGTGCCCGCGATGACCTTTGCACCTGGCTCCTTGGTGACCGGCATTGATTCGCCTGTCACGAGCGATTCGTCGAGCGAGGAACGGCCCTCGAGAATGATGCCGTCGACGGGCACTTTCTCGCCGGGGCGGACGCGCAAGGAATCGCCGGCATGGAGCGTATCGATCTCGACCTCGTGCTCGTTGCCGTCGGCATCGACGCGTCGCGCGGTCTTCGGCGCGAGCTGCAGCAGCGCCTTGATCGCGCCCGAGGTCGCATCGCGGGCGCGCAGCTCGAGCACCTGGCCGAGCAGCACCAGCACGGTGATGACCGCCGCGGCCTCGAAATAGACGGCAACGGCGCCTTCGTGACCGCGGAAAGTCGCAGGGAAGACCTGCGGCGCGATGGTGCCGAGGACGCTGTAGACATAGGCAACGCCGGTCCCCATCGCGATCAGCGTGAACATGTTGAGATTGCGCGTCACCAGCGACTGCCAGCCGCGGACGAAGAACGGCCAGCCGGCCCACAGCACCACGGGCGTGGCGAAGACGAGCTGGATCCAGTTCGACAGCGTCGGATCGATCCAGTTGTGTGGCCCGACGAGATGGCCGCCCATCTCCAGCACCACGGCCGGCAGCGCCAGCGCGCCGCCGATCCAGAACCGCCGCGTCATGTCGGCGAGTTCGGGATTAGGTCCCGTCTCCAGGCTAGCCACTTCCGGCTCCAGCGCCATGCCGCAGATCGGGCAGTTTCCCGGACCGACCTGGCGGATCTCCGGATGCATCGGGCAGGTGTAGATCGTACCCGCGGGCATCTCGGGCTCGGGCGCCTTGTCCTTGGCGAGATATTTGGCGGGATCGGCGGCGAATTTGGTGCGGCAGCCGGCCGAGCAGAAATGAAAGGTCTCGCCGTGATGGTCGAAGCGGTGTTTTGAGGTCGCGGGATCGACCGTCATGCCGCAGACGGGATCAAGGATCTTCGTCGCGGCTGCGCCATGGTCATGGCCGTGATGATGCGCATGGCCGGCATCATCGCCGTGTCCGCCGCAGCAGGACGAGGCCGCGGGGTTGGGCGTGGGCGGGGCGGCGTGGGCGGAACAGCCGCAACCGGAATGAGCCTTCGCGTCGTGATCGTGCCTGTGTTCTGCGTCGTTCATTTCCATGCTCCGGTCTTGCAACCTATACCCGGTATGGGTATATAGACCGCATGCGCAAGGACATCAAGGCATCCGTCGGAAAACGTCTCGGCCGGATCGAGGGGCAGGTTCGGGGCCTCTCGAAAATGGTCGAGGAAGACCGTTACTGCATCGACATCGTGACGCAGATCTCGGCGGTGCGCGCCGCGCTCCGCCGGGTCGAGGAGGAGGTTTTGAAGGATCACGTCGCCCATTGCGTCGAGCATGCGATCGCAAGCGGCGACAAGGCTGATCAGCGCGAGAAGATTGCGGAGCTCATGGCAGTGATCGGGCGGGCGGAGCGGTAGGTTTTTACTTCCGTCATTGCTTCGTCGCTACGCCCGCAATGATGGTTGTCAAGGCGAGCTCGCGCCACACCTGGGCTACGCCGCGATCTCGCGCTCGTCGCCGCGTCGTTGCGCGCGGTACATCGCGAGTTCGTTCAGCAGCACAAAATGCTCGGAGAAGGTGGCGCCCATCTCTGCGGGCTGCGCGGTTACTTGCTCAGCCGCCATTTCAGCCGGCGCTTCTTCGTCAATCGCTTCAGGAACGAGCGGCGGCGCACGGAACGTTTCTGGAAACACACCGAACGAGCCCGCTACCTCCTCGAGCGGCTTCTGCTTGTCGGCCCAATGCAGGGCCGTGTAGTCGAAGCCGTGCACGATGGTGGGTTTGACGACTTCGAAATAGGGCGAGATGTCGAAGTCGCGGGGCATGTAGAGCGAGGAATCGCGAATGTGCAGGATCTCGCGGCGGGCGGCGCGGCTGCCGGCCTTGGTGATCTTCGGCAGGATTGGATAGCGCACGGCATCGAAGGCCTGCGCGATCAGCGCCGAGCAGATGATCTTGGTCGGGTCGCCCGAGCCGATCGCGATCATGCGCCGCCGCCAGCGCTGCGGCACCGGCAGCGGAAACAGGAAGCGCATGAGGTCGATGATGTTCTTGGTGTCATAGCCGAAGCCTATGCGGTTGATCGCATAGCGGCAGACCGTGGTGCGGTCCTCATAGGACAGCCCGACCGGACGGCAGACCCGGGTGTGATACGGAAAATATTTCGAAAGCGGTGCGGAGGTGACGCCTTCGCCGATATTGGCCTCGATCAGCACATGCGGCTCGCCGTCGGGCTCTTCCGCGCCCTCGACCGGGCCGACATAGAGTGCAGCATGCGACCAGGTCGACTGCGTCAGATACTTGATGATGCCGGAGATGCGGTTATTGCCCTCGACCAGCAGCACGTCGCCCGGCTCGATGACGCCGCGCAGGTGCTCCGGGTCGCTTGGCGTGAACGGCTCGTAGCCCGGCACCTCCTTCGAGAGGTACGCGGCAATCAGCTTGCCGACTGAATCCAGAACCGTCCCCATGTCGAACTCCCCCACGGCCTTTTCCGGCCGCTTTTTTTACGTTCTCTATCATGGTCGAAACGTGTTGCAATTCGGTTCATCGTTCTGTGAGATCAAACACGATTGATTCACCATGATAGTTGCCGTGCAATACCAGATGCAGCAAGGTTCGCTGGCTGTTCCCATTCGCCGCAAGTTCCCGGAAACCATAACATGACAATCACGCGGCGCGGTTTTCTTTCGGCGTCGGCGGCCCTTGCTGCGATGCCGGTCCTGCGCGCCACGGCCGCACCCTTGCCGCGCGACGCTGACATTGTCGTGATCGGCGCGGGAGCCGCGGGAATCGCGGCGGCGCGGCGCATCATGGCGGCCAACCGCAAGGTCGTGGTGGTGGAAGCGGCATCGCAGATCGGCGGTCGCTGCATCACGGACAGCACGACCTTCGACACGCCGTTCGACCGCGGCGCGCGCTGGATGCACAATCCGGAGACCAATCCGATGATCCGGCTGGCGCGCGGCGCCGGGCTCGAGGTGCTTCAGGCGCCCTCAGGCCAGAAGCTGCGCATCGGCCGCCGCAACGCGCGTGCGGGCGAGACCGAGGAGTTTCTGGCGGCGCTGGTGCGCGCCAACCGCTCCATCGACGAGGCCGCGCGCGGCAAGCTGGACAGCGCTTGCGCATCCGTGCTGCCGAAGGATCTCGGCGATTGGGCCGGCGCGGCCGAGTTCGTGCTGGGCCCGAGCTTTGCCGGCAAGGATCTGAAGGAACTGTCGGCGATCGACAAGGGGCGGGCGCAGGACCGGAATTCCGCGATCGCCTGCCGCCAGGGCTTGGGGACTTTGATCACCAGGCTCGGCGAGCAGGCACCCGTCGCGCTGTCGACGCCGGCGAGCCGGATCGCCTGGAGCAATCGCGACGTCAGCGTGGAGATCCAAGCCGGCAAGATCGCCGCCCGCGCTGCCATCGTCACGGTGTCGACCAACGTGCTCACCGCAGGCGCCATCAAATTCGCGCCCGATATCCCCAAGCGCACGCTCGATGCCGCGTCAAAGCTCACCCTTGGCAGCTACGATCACATCGTCCTGCAACTGCCCGGCAATCCGCTCGGCCTGTCGCGCGACGATATCCTCATCGAGGAGAGCAATTCGACGCGCACAGCGCTGCTGTTCGCCAATATCGGTGGATCGTCGCTGTGCTCGATCGATGTCGGCGGCTCGTTCGGCCGCGATCTCTCCGAGCAGGGGGAGAAGGCAATGGTGGCGTTCGCCAAGGAATGGATCACAAAGCTGTTCGGCAGCGAAGCCGCGGCCGCCGTTCAGAAGGCCAGCGCGACGCGCTGGAACGCTTCGCCCTATGTCATGGGTGCGATGTCGGCGGCCGCTCCCGGCGGCCAGCTCTCGCGCAGGATCCTGACCGAGCCGATGGGCAACGTATTCCTCGCCGGCGAAGCCACGCACGAGACGCTGTGGGGCACCGTCGACGGTGCCTGGGAAAGCGGCGAACGCGCCGCGGACGCAGCTCTCCGCAAGATCGGCGCGCTCAAGGACGAGTCGGTTGAAGCGCCGACGCAGTCGACCAAGCGTCGCCGCGCGCCGCGGCAGTAGGACGTTCAGCCGTCGTCCCGGGGCGCGCGGAGCGCGAGCCCGGGACCCATACCCACAGGAAGCAGTTTGGCGAAGACTCGAAATGACCGGCTCGCCCGGCCACCGTTCCCTGTGGCTATGGATTCCGGGCTTGCGCTCCGCGCGCCCCGGAATGACGGAGGACGAGAGTCAGCGCAATATACCGTCCAGCACCGGCAGCCCGACGATGACCGCCATCGCGATCAGCCCGTAGCAGATTGCGCGAAAGACCCTCTCGCTGGCGCGGCCGAACAAGGACGCGCCGAACGCGACGCCGATCGCATAGACCGGACCGACGATCAGCGAGAGCACCAGCGATTCGCGCGAGATCAGTCCGGTCGTCGCGTAGCTGATCATCGAGAAGAAGTCCGACGCGCCGAAGAACAGCACGATGTTGGCGCGCGCGACGATCGGCGCGATCGGGCGGCCGAGCCAATAGCCGACGATCGGCGGGCCGCCGGTCTGCGCCAGCCCGCTGCAGAAGCCTGAAAGGCCGCCGATGCCGACCGAGAGCCATGCGTGATCCTTGCCGCGATAGCGCCAGCCCGACAGCAGCAGAAGCAAGAGCGCCGCGACGAAGCAGGAGATGATCCAGCGCGTGGTAACCGGTTCGAGCACGTTGAGGAAATAGGTGCCGACGGGCACGCCGACCAGCGCGCCCAGCACGATCACGGCAGTCGCCTTGCGGTCGGCCTTCCGCCACGCGTCCGGCAGCAGCGGCGCCGCCGCGACGAAATCGATCACGAGGAGCAGGGCTGCGACCAGCCGGGGCGGCGCTACGCTGCTCGCGAGCGGCATGAAGATCAGGGCTGAACCAAAGCCGGAGAATCCGCGCGCGGTGCCCGAGACGAAAGCGATGGCGCAGAGCGCCATCGCGATGGTGAGACTGACGTCCTTCGGGAGGAAGTCTGTAAGCGTCATGCTTGATGATTCTGGAGCATGATGTTGTCCGAAAACCGCTTCATGCTCTCCGGCATCATGCTCTCAGCGTACCGCCGGTCTTCTTCGTGACCTCGGCCACGACCTTCGTCGCGACGGCGTCGATCTCCTGATCGGTCAGCGTCTTCTCGCGCGGCTGGATCGTCACCGCGATGGCGATCGACTTTCTGCCGTCATCGATGCCCTTGCCCTCGTAGACGTCGAAGACGTTCACGCCGGTGATCAGCTTCTTGTCGACGCCTTGCGCGGCGCGCACGATTTCGCCGGCCTTCACGCCGCGGTCGACGATGAAGGCGAAGTCGCGCGAGACCGGCTGGAACGCCGATAGCTCGATCACGGGCTTGGCGCGGGTCGGCTTCTTCTTCGCCTCTGGAATGCGATCGAGCGTCACCTCGAACACCATCAGCGGGCCGTCGGCGCCGAGCGCCTCGAGCGCGCGGGGGTGCACCTCGCCGAAATAGCCGAGCACGTTCTGCGGCCCGATCTGGATCGTGCCGGAGCGGCCCGGATGCAGCCATGCCGGCCCTCCGGCGACGATCTGAAGCGCCTGCATCGGCGCGCCGGCGGCAGCCAGCACGGCCAGTGCATCGGCCTTGGCGTCGAAGACGTCGGCCTGCGCCGAGCCCGACCAGTGCCGGCCGAGACCTTCCGAGGAGGCAAAGCCGCGGCGGACGCCGCTGGCCGCCATGAACTGATCTTGCGGGCGGTCGCCCTTGAACACCTGGCCGACTTCGAACAGCGCGACGTCGCCGAAGCCGCGATCGGCATTTGCCTGTGCCGCCGCGATCAGGCCCGCCAACAGGGTCGGGCGCATGTCGGACAAATCCGACGCGATCGGGTTGGCCACTTCGAGTTCGCGCTGGCCGCCGCCGAACAGCTCGGCCGCAGGCTTCGTGATGAAGGACCAGGTCACCGCTTCGATCATGCCGCGGCTCGCCAGCGCGCGCCTGGCGCGGCGGGTGCGGAGCTGGAGCGGGGTCAGCACCGGTTTGCGCGCGTCGTCGCCGCG
Source organism: Pseudomonadota bacterium (assembly GCA_023435725.1). Classification (GTDB taxonomy): domain Bacteria; phylum Pseudomonadota; class Alphaproteobacteria; order Rhizobiales; family Xanthobacteraceae; genus Bradyrhizobium. The sequence continues at coordinate 156,934 of JAEYRD010000112.1, forward strand.
TTCGAACGGCGTCATCGGCACCTTGTCGACGCCAAAGATGCGCACGATCTCCTCGACGATGTCGGCCTTGCCGTGCACGTCGGAGCGCCACGAGGGCACCGCAACCTTCACCACGGGACCCGGGCCCGCCATCATGAATCCGAGATGGGTTAGGATGCGCTTCATCTCGGGCTGCGGCACCTCGATGCCGGAGAGACGCTTGACCTCGGTGACCGGGAAATCGATCACGCGGTCGTCGCCGAAGGCCTTGCCGACCACGACGTTCTCGGAGGGCGTGCCGCCGCACATCTCCATCACGAGTTTCGTCGCGAGCTCGAGGCCCGGCACCATGAAGGCCGGATCGACGCCGCGCTCGAAGCGGTAGCGCGCATCCGAGTTGATGCCGAGCTTGCGGCCGGTCTGGGCGATGTTGATCTCGTTCCACAGCGCCGATTCGATCAGCACGTCGGTCGTGCTCTCGTCGCAGCCCGAGGCCTCGCCGCCCATGATGCCGGCGAGCGATTCGACGCCGTGCTCATCCGCAATCACGCAGATGTTGGAATCGAGATTGTAGGTGCGGCCGTCGAGCGCGAGCAGCGTCTCGCCGTCGCGGGCGCGGCGCACGACGAGGTTGCCCTTCACCTTCTTGGCGTCGAACACGTGCAGCGGGCGCGCGCGGTCGTAGGTCATGAAATTGGTGATATCGACCAGCGCGTTGATCGGGCGCAGCCCGATTGCGGTCAGCCGCTTCTGCAGCCATTCCGGCGACGGGCCGTTCTTCACACCGCGCACGAGGCGCAACGCGAAGCCGGGACACAGCGCTGCGTCCTCGACCGTGACCTTCACGGGGCAGGGGAATTCGCCCTTGATCGGCTTGATGGCCGGATCCCTGAACTTGCCCATGTCGGCGGCGGCGAGGTCCCGCGCAATGCCGTGCACGCCGGTGCAGTCTTGCCGGTTTGGCGTCAGATTGATCTCGACCACGGGATCGCCAAGCGCGGCCCATTCGGCATATCCCGCGCCGATCGGCGCATCCGCGGGCAATTCCATGATGCCGTCATGGTCGTTCGAGATCTGAAGCTCGGCCGCCGAGCACAGCATGCCGCGGCTCTCGACGCCGCGGATGGTTCCGATTCCAAGCGTGATGTCCTTGCCGGGAATGTAGGTGCCGGGCGGCGAGAACACGCTGACGAGACCGCTGCGTGCGTTCGGCGCTCCGCAGACGACCTGCACCGGCGCACCGCCGTCGCCAGTATCGACCATGCAGACGCGCAAGCGATCCGCATTCGGATGCTGCTCAGCGGAGATCACCTTCGCGATGGTGAAGGGCCTCAGCGCCTTCGCCTTGTCCTCGATGTTCTCGACCTCGAGCCCGATCATGGTGAGCTTATCCGCGAGCCTTTCCAGCGGCTCGTCGGTGTCGAGATGATCCTTCAGCCAGGACAGGGTGAATTTCACGAGCTCAGCCCTCCGGCAAGCGTTGGCACTTCGAGCGGCTTGAAGCCGTAGTGGGACAGCCAGCGGACGTCGCTGTCGAAGAGCTGGCGCAGGTCGGCAATGCCGTATTTCAGCATGGCGATGCGGTCGATGCCCATGCCCCAGGCGAAGCCCTGGTACTCGTCGGGATCGATGCCGCAGGCGCGCAGCACGTTCGGATGCACCATGCCGCAGCCGAGAATCTCGAGCCAGTCCTCGCCCTCGCCGAAGCGAATCTCGCCCTTGTCGCGGCGGCACTGGATGTCGACTTCCAGCGATGGCTCGGTGAAGGGGAAGAACGAGGGGCGGAAGCGCATGTTGATGTGGTCGACCTCGAAGAACGCCTTGCAGAACTCGTGCAGGATCCATTTGAGGTGGCCGAGATGCGAGCTCTTGTCGATGACGAGGCCTTCGACCTGGTGGAATTGCGGCGTGTGGGTCGCGTCCGAATCGATACGGTAGGTGCGCCCCGGACAGATCACGCGGATCGGCGGCTTCTGGCTCAGCATCGTGCGCACCTGCACCGGCGAGGTGTGGGTTCGCAGCAGCATGCGCGAGCCGTCCTCCTTCGGATGGAAGAAGAAGGTGTCGTGCATCTCGCGCGCGGGATGGCCCTCGGGGAAGTTCAGCTTGGTGAAGTTGTAGTCGTCGGTCTCGATGTCGGGACCTTCGGCGACCGAGAATCCCATGTCGGCGAAGATGGTGGTCAATTCGTCCCAGACCTGGCTCAGCGGGTGGATGCGACCGGCCTCGGCCGGCGCGTCGCGCAGCGGCAGGGTGACGTCGATGGTCTCGGAGGCGAGGCGCGCATCGAGCGCCGCCGACTTCAGCACGTCGCGTCGCGCGGCGAGCGCGCCGGTGACCTTGTCCTTGGCCTGGTTGATCGCGGCGCCCTGCGTCTTGCGCTCGTCGGGCGACATCTTGCCGAGTGTGGCGAGCAGCGCGGAGATCGAGCCCTTCTTGCCGAGGGCTGCGACGCGCACCGCCTCGAGGGCGGCTTCATCGCCGGCGGCGGCGATCTGATCTAGGATGGATGTTTCGAGCGTTGCGAGGTCGGACACAGTCAAATCCCTGCTGCCAAATTCGGCTGGGTTGTCGCCGCCCGAAGGCCGTAACGTCAAGCGAAAAGCCGGTCATTTCGGGCTCAGGAACGGCTGGGTTGAACCTCGCGCGGGGGCCCGGCACCAAGGGGGAAACGAGGAGACTTTCGCGATGCCTTCAAGATCCGGTCTGGCCGGTCTGGCCGTCGTTCTATCGGTCGCCGGCACCCCGGCGCACGCCATGGTTTGCATGGAGAAGTCCATGACGCTGGACGAGGTCGCCGACACCATCAGCGCCCAGAAGGACTGCGAAAGCGCGATGAAGGTGTTTCAGGATTGCGAATTGACCGCGAGCGGCGATGTGCAGCTCGGTGCCGCCGTCGAGAAGAAATGCGAGGCGGACTTCATGCCCGGCCTCAACGCTGCGCAGAAACGCGCTTACCAACGCGAGATGCGCGTCTGCGACCGAAAGTACCGGAATAAATCCGGCACCATGTATCTATCGTTCACGGCATTCTGCCGGGCAGAGGTCGCCCAGCGTTACTCGCAACGCGCGCTGAAGGCTGCGGGCCGGACGGCCCGCTAGCTCTCTTAGGCAGCGAGAGCGGCCTTGGCCTTCTCGGCGATCGCCTGGAACGCCGCGGGCTCGCGGATCGCGAGATCCGACAGCACCTTGCGGTCCACGGTGATGCCCGACTTGGCGAGACCGTCGATGAATCGGCTATAGGTCAAACCGAACGGACGGACGGCAGCGTTGAGGCGCTGGATCCAGAGCGCGCGGAACGTGCGCTTGCGGCGCTTGCGGTCGCGGAAGGCGTACTGCTGGGCCTTCTCCACGGCCGGCTTGGCGGCGCGGATGGTGTTCTTGCGGCGGCCGTAGAAACCCTTGGCGGCCTTGTAGACTTTCTTGTGCTTGGCGTGGGCGGTCACACCGCGTTTGACGCGAGACATGACAAAATCCTTCAGAGATGACTTGGTTTCGGATCACCGCGCGAAACGCGGCGCAAATGGCAAATGATCGTGGACGCGATCACGCGTTCGGCAAGAAGTACTTCTTGACGTTGTCGCCGTCGGTCTTGAACAGCACGCGGGTGCCGCGGAGCTGACGGATCTGCTTCTTCGTCCGCTTGATCATGCCGTGACGCTTGCCGCGCTGGGCGTGCATCACTTTGCCGGTGGCAGTCACCTTGAAGCGCTTTTTAGCGCCCGATTTGGTCTTCAGCTTGGGCATTTGGCTCTCCTAATGGCCACAGAAATCCGCCCGCGAAGGCGGCTGGCCGTCAAAAATGCTCGTTAGAGCGTTGATTGTGCTCAAGTTTCTACGAATTGGCGCGAAACCCGCACGAAACACCGCCACGGCAGCCCTTAATCAGCCGGGCGATGAAGGCTGGGCTTATGACAGAGCGGAGGCCAATTGGCAACGATGAACCGGCGCAACCTGCCCGGCGACTATCCGAAGTAGCCACCTCATGTCCACGCTGTGTCGCCCGGAGCAGGACCGAAATGGCCCATTTTTCCCAATCCCGTTCCTCTTTGGCTGATCTTGTCCGCCCGCGCCATCTGGCGCTCCTGGCCGTGCTTGCCACGGCCGCGCTGCCCTCGACCGCCGACGCCCGCATGGGCGGCTATCGTATGGGCGGCTATGACGGCGTCTGGAATGTCACCTTCGCCACCACCCGCGGCAATTGCAGCTCGGGCTACCGCGTTCCCTTCACCGTGACCGGCGGCCGCGTTTCGTCCGCCGGCGGCGGCCGGGTTTCCGGCAGGGTCAATCGCAGCGGCGGGGTTGCGGTCCAAGTCTCGGTCGGGGCGTCCCGCGCCAGCGGCGGCGGCCGTCTCGCCCGTATGACCGGCGCCGGCTCCTGGAACGGCATTATTTCCGGGGATCGCTGCAGCGGCACTTGGTACGCGACGCGGAGCTGACACACAAACGGCCCGCCGGAGATCCGGACGGGCCGTTGAAATTCCAGTGCTGGGCGGCCGACTTCAGCGCGGCGCCAGTACCATGACGACCTGACGGCCTTCGAACCGCGCGTCCTGCTCGACCTTGGCGAGCTCGGCGACGTCGGTCTTGATCTTGTCGAGCAGCTTGGTGCCGATCTCCTGGTGCGCCATTTCGCGGCCGCGATAGCGCAGCGTGATCTTGACCTTGTCGCCCTCTTCGAAGAACCGCTGCATCGCGCGCATCTTCACGTCGTAATCGTGATCGTCGATCATCGGGCGGAGCTTGATCTCCTTGATCTCGACGGTCTTCTGCCGCTTGCGGGCTTCGGCGGCTTTTTTCTGAGCGGAATACTTGTACTTCCCGTAGTCCATGATCTTGCAGACGGGAGGGCTGACATTTGGCGAAATCTCGACCAGATCCATGCCAGCTTCCTGGGCCATCTTGATGGCGACGACGGTCTCGACCGTGCCCTTGTTGTCACCGGCCTGATCGATCAGCTGGATCTGTGCGTTGCGAATATCATCATTGATGCGCGGCCCGTCTTTGCTGGCAACGGGCGGGGCTTTATTAGGACGGCGAATGGGTGGTTCTCCAACGTTGTGAAAGAAGCGGCTATTTTGAAGGAAGATGCGTTTGCCGGCAAGTCGACAAGCAAGTCGCTGGTGCCGCGATCGAAAAAGCCTCAAATGCGAGGCATTTTGGTCACGCCCATCAGCACGTCGCTCGACATAGACACCTTGCTTCTGTTCCGCAAGCGTCCCAAAGGGCCAATGCCGGCATGGGATTACGCCGCGGAACACGCCCGAACAGCACAAACCGCACAGCCAGAGTAAGCGTTCCATGACCAATGCAATTCCCGATGCCGTGCTCTATTTCATCGACGTGGGTGACGGCCCGTCCGCACGCCGGATCGCCGTGCGCAGCCGTCGCGGACAGGGATCCGGGCAAGGACCTGGGCAAGGACCTGGGCTCGTCTGGCTCGGCGGGTTCAAGTCGGACATGCAAGGCACCAAGGCGGTGGCGCTGGACGACTGGGCCAGGGACCACGGCCGCGCCATGGTCCGGTTCGACTATTCCGGCCACGGCGAATCCGGCGGCGATTTCGCCGATGGAACCATCGGGCGCTGGCTGGAGGAGAGCGTGGCGGTGTTCGAGCGGCTCTGTGACGGTCCGCAGGTTCTGATCGGTTCCTCCATGGGCGGCTGGATGGCGCTTCTGCTCGCGCGCGAGATCAGGAAGCGGACCAGCAAGGCCTCGCTCGCCGGCCTCGTGCTGATCGCGCCGGCGCCCGACTTCACCGAGGAACTGATGTGGAAGAATTTTCCGGCCGGGGTGAAGAAAGAGATCGAGACCAAGGGCGTCTGGCTGCGGCCCTCGGAATATGGCGACGGCTCGCCCTATCCGATCACGCGGAACCTGATCGAGGAGGGGCGCAATCATCTGCTGCTCGGCAGCGCCATCGATCTCGGCTGCCCCGTCCGAATCCTGCAGGGCGCGCAGGATCCTGATGTGCCGTGGCAGCATGCGTTTGCACTGACGCACCGGCTGCCGGCCGACGACGTCGTGCTGACCATGATCCAGGACGGCGACCACCGCCTGTCGCGCCCGCAGGACATCGCGCGCATTCTTGCCGCCGTGGCGGAGATCGAGTGAAGATGTTGCCCAACACTCGATGTCATCGCCCGAACATCAAGCCGGGGCATGACGGAGAGCTCGGAAGGGAGAGCCGCCGATGACCACCACCGCCATGCTGCGCGCCTTCTGCGACGCGGTCGAGCAGCGCAACGGCAAGGCCTTTGCCGAACTGTTCACCGCGGACGGCGTCTATCACGACGTCTTCTATGGCGCATTCGAAGGCCGCACCAAAATCGCCGCGATGGTCGATGACTGGTTCTATCGCGCGGCGACCGATTTCCGCTGGGACATGCATGACCCCGTAACCAACGGCACCACGCTCTATGCGCGCTACACTTTCAGCTACCGCTCGACGTTGCCGGAGGCGGGCGGCGCGCGGGCGATGTTCGAGGGCGTCGCGATCATGACACTGCGCGACGGCAAGATCGCCGGCTATCACGAGGTCGCCAACACGGCGCCGGCGTTCGTCGATCTGAAGTTTGCGCCGGAGCGGATCGCGAAGATCGTCGGCAAGCAGGGCGCCGAGCTGAAGGCGCGGCCGGAGATGACGCGGCATTTGGGCTAGCCATCTCCTCATCGTCTTTCCGGGGCGCGCCCTTGGCGCGAGCCCGGAATCCATCCAACCGCAAACCTTGAGGCCCGATGGCTTCCGGGCTCACGCATCCAAGTTGGCTGTTGCCGACTTGGACCACTTCAGTGCCTAACTCGGGTAAACCGGAGTTAGGTGGCGTGCCCCGGAATGACGGCTGGAAAGATATCGCGAACTACGGCGGCGGTGGCTTCGCCATCGGCTTGCGTTGCGCCAGCGCCGCGACCGTCGCGGTGCCGATCGGGCCCTGTTCGTCATAGAGCCAGCATTCGCCGATCGCGACGCCGTCGGTGGCCTGGTGATTCATCACCTCGAAGCCGATCCAGTTCGTCACCGGCAAGCGGTGCAGATAGATCGTCACGTCGCTGTTGATGTAGCCGAGGCCCTTGTCGCCGGCATTGGCAAAAGGGCTCGCGAAGTCGGCGCCGGTCGCGACGTGGACGAAGGGCGTCATCCGCACACCCGCAACGAGCTCGCGCACCTCGCTCATCCAGAGCCGCCGCGGACCGAGCGAGCCCATATGGCCGACGATCGGTCGTGTCGCCCATTTGCCGTTCATGCCGAGCCTGGGATCGGTGGGCTTGGGAATGTCGGCCGGCTTCGGCGCATCCCAGTTCGGCGGCGACCAGACATTGCCGTCCGGGTTCTGCGTTCGCCGCAGCAACTGGCACGAGGCGCGCGCCATGCTGACGCCGGCCGAGAAGAATTCCGCCTCGACCACGCGGATGCGCAGGCCGTCGCGGATCAGCCGCGTCGTCACCTCGATCGGCTTGTCGATGGTTGGCAGCCTGAACATGTCGACGGTGAGCCGCGCCGGCACGAATTCAGGACCGGAATGACGCTCCTCGATGGCGAAGCCGAGTAGGCCGATGATGACGCGTCCGTGCAGCGATTTCGGATCCCACGGACCGTTGGCGACTTCCGTCGGATGGAATGTATCGCCGTCGCGGGTGAAGAAGGGCATGTTTGTCATGGCGCGCGACCTTGAAGGAAGCTGCGGGGAAATCAAGTGTGGCGCGTTGGGTCAGGTGCGGAGTGCTCTTTCCACGCACTCCGCTGTCATCGCCCGACTTGATCGGGCGATCCAGTATTCCAGAGGCAGTTGTGATTGAATCAAGGAGCCGCGGCGTACTGGATGCCCCGGTCAAGCTGGGGCATGACACCGAGAGTTAGGAAGCGAGGTCCCATTCCTCACGCACAGCATCGTCCAATTCGCGCTTGAGCATATCAAGCTTCATCGCCTCAAACTCTTCCCGCGGCATCAATTGCCCCACCGCCCACACCGCCGCTCCGCGCACCAGCGGGCTTGCATCGTCCAGCAATCGCTCCGCCTCTGCCGCCAGCGCCGCATCGCCGGAGTTGCCGATCGCGATCAGCACGTTGCGCAGGAAGCGGTCGCGCCCGATGCGCTTGACCGGTGACTTCGTGAACAGCGCGCGGAACGCTGCATCGTCGAGGCGCGCGAGTTCAGCGAGACCGGGGGCGCGTAATTCGTCACGCGCAGCGAGTTTTGCTTCGCGGCCTTCCTGCGCGAACTTGTTCCACGGGCAGGCTGCGAGGCAGTCGTCGCAGCCATAGATGCGGTTGCCGATGCTCTTGCGAAACTCGTGCGGGATCGGTCCCTTGTTCTCGATGGTGAGGTACGAGATGCAGCGCCGCGCATCGAGCCGGTAGGGTGCGGGAAAGGCCGCTGTCGGGCAGATGTCGAGGCACGCCTGGCACGATCCGCAATGATCGATCTCCGCGTCGTCGCGCGGCAGTTCCAGCGTGGTGTAGATCGCGCCGAGAAACAGCCATGAGCCGAATTCGCGCGAGACGAGATTGGTGTGCTTGCCCTGCCAGCCGAGATGCGCGGCCTGCGCCAGCGGTTTCTCCATCACCGCCGCGGTATCGACGAACACCTTGACTTCGGACGGCGCGGTCGCGACCAGCCAGCGCGCCAGCGCCTTCAGCCGCTTCTTGATCAAATCGTGATAGTCGTCGCCCTGCGCATAGACCGAGATCGCCGCGCGCGTGCGCTGCTTCAGGATCGCGAGCGGATCCTGGTCGGGGCCGTAATTGACGCCGAGCATGATCACCGAGCGCACGTCCTGCCACAGCCCGCGCGGATCGACCCGGCGCTCCGGCTGCGCCGCGAGCCAGTCCATGTCGCCATGGCCGCCCGAAGCGATGAATTCGAGAAAATGCTTTCCTGCATTTTCGATCGTGCCTGATACGGTGATGCCAATGCAGTCGAAGCCGAGCGCGCGCGCTTCGTGCACCAGCGCCGCCCTCAATTCAGTCGCATTGGTATTCAGAAGTCGAGGTCCACGTAGGTCCGCGACGCCGGCACGCCCGCCAGCCATTCGCTCAGCAGCGGACGGAACGACGGGCGGGATTTCACCCGCGCGTACCACGCCTTTGCTGCGTCGTCCTCGCTCCATGGCACGTCGCCCAGATAGTCGATCGCCGAAAGATGCGCCGCGGCGGCGAGATCCGCGTAGGTGAGCCGGTCGCCGGCGAGGAAGTTTCGCGTCTGCGCCAGCCAGCCGATATAGGCCAGATGATAGCGCACGTTTGCCTTGGCGGCTCGCATCACGTCGGCCGAGGGCGGACCGCCGCCGTTCTCCTCGCTCATGAAGCGCTTGTAGATACGCTCGGTGACGAGAGGATGGGAGACCTCCTCGAAGAACTTTTCGTTGAACCAGGCCATCAGCCGGCGCACTTCGACGCGCTCGGCGATCGTGTCCGGCATCAAGCGCTTGGGTCCCATCTCAGCGCCATAGGCCTCGTCGACATACTCGGCGATGATGGCCGCGCCCGGAATCGGCGGCTGCTCGTCGTCCACCAGGACCGGCGTGGTGCCTGCCGCATTGAGCAGCAGAAATGCTTCGCGCCGCTCCCAGCTGCGCTCTTCGACCAGCCGAATTTCGAGCCCGTATTCTCCCGCGATCAGGCGGATGAAACGCGAATGCGGGCAGAACGGATGGTGGAACAGCGTAAACATGAAACCTTTGACTATTTGATGGTGCTTAAGAATCCATCAATGTTTGTGTGGCGCGACACTAGTCCTTCAAAACCGCGAGGCAAGAGCGTGATTTCGCATTTTGCGATTGCGGCATGGGGACGAATAGGCGAGAAGAGCCCCGCTTTTCCAGCGGAAATGGACCGTAAATATGTCAGATGTAATACGGGCAGTGATCCTCGGCATCATCGAGGGTGTGACCGAGTTCCTACCCGTGTCCTCGACCGGCCACCTGCTGCTCGCGGAGCGCTTCTTCGGCCTCGGTGAAGGCGCCTTCTGGGATTCGTTTACGGTTCTGATCCAGCTCGGCGCGATCCTTGCGATCGTCGGGTTGTACTTCAGGAAGTTGTGGGACGTTGCGATCGGCTTCTTCACGGGCGATGCCTATGCACGGCGCTTCGTGATCGGCGTGCTGGTGGCGTTCCTGCCCGCTGTCGTCGTCGGCCTCGTCGCCGGCAAATACATCAAGAGCGTGCTGTTCAATCCGTGGGTCGTCTGCTTCACGCTGATCGTCGGCGGCGCCATCCTGCTCTGGGTCGACAAGCTCGATCTCAAGCCGCGCGAGCACGACGCCACCAAGTTTCCGCTGCTGACGTATCTCTATATCGGCATCGCGCAGTGCGTGGCGATGATCCCGGGCGTGTCTCGTTCCGGTGCCAGCATCGTCGCGGCGATGTTCCTCGGCGCCGACAAGCGCGCTGCGGCGGAGTTCTCGTTCTTCCTCGCCATCCCCACCATGATCGGCGCGTTCGCCTACGACTTCTACAAGAGCCGCTCCGAGATGACGATGGACCACATGGGCATCATCGCGATCGGTTTCGTGGTGTCGTTCATCACCGCGATCATCGTGGTCAAGTCGTTCCTGGAATACGTCACCCGCCACGGCTTCGTGGTGTTCGCCTGGTGGCGCGTCATCGTCGGCACGCTCGGCCTGATCGCGCTGGCGCTCGGCCATTAGGTATGGCCGTAGCCCGGATGGAGCGCAGCGAAATCCGGGGCTGGCGTCGTTTGGGGCTCGATCCCAGATTACGCTACGCTCCATCCGCGCTACGCGGCTGGTGCTCGGCCTTTAACCTCTCAAAAACTCGCCGATACGCCTCAACGTAATATAAGCTTTTGATCGGTAGGCAGTTTCCGGGGCAGGGCGGTTCGCGCTCTGCACAGGAGCTGAACCATGACCCTCGTCAGCGGCTGGGGGCGCTTTCCGGTCGTCGATACCGATCTGCGGCGGCCGCGATCGTTCGCGGCGGTTGGTGAGGCCATCACCGGTCTCGCCGGCGCAGTTGCGCGCGGCAATGGCCGGGCCTATGGCGACGCGGCCATCGGTGCGGTCGGAACCGTCGTGATGACGGGTTTCGACCGGGTCAGGTCGTTCGATCCGGCGACCGGGCGCATCCGCCTGGAGGCCGGTGTGCTGCTATCGGACCTGATCGACACCTTTGGACCCCGCGGCTTCCTCCCCTTCGTCGTGCCGGGCACGCGGTTTGTCTCGATCGGCGGCGCCATCGCCGCAGATGTGCACGGCAAGAACCACCATTGCGAGGGCGGCTTCGGCCGCTATGTCGACAGCATCCTGCTGCGTACCGGGCAGGGCGAAGTCATCGAGGCCTCGCGCGAGCAGAATTCGGATGCCTTCTTCGCGACTGTCGGCGGCATGGGCCTCACCGGCGTCATCCTAGAAGCGACGATGCGGCTACGCACCGTCGAGACCGGCTGGATCCGCGAGCGAGTGATTTCCGCGTCCGATCTCGACGCAGCGATGCGCGCGCTCGAGGCCAGCGATTCCGCGACCTATTCGGTGGCATGGATCGATTGCGCGGCGCGAGGGCGCGACCTTGGCCGCTCGCTGATCTATCTCGGCGAGCACGCACGCGCAGACGAGATTCCCGGTGGCGCCGGTGCATTCCCGGCCGGCAAGAATCCCGGGCTCGGCGTGCCCGTCGACCTGCCGTCGATGACGCTGAACCGCTACAGCATCCGCGCTTTCAACGAACTCTACTACCGCATGGGCGCTAGGCGCGCCGGCGGCAATAATGTGGTTTCGCTCTATCCCTATTTCTTCCCGCTCGACAGCCTCAAAGACTGGAACCGCATCTATGGCCGGCGCGGCTTCCTGCAGCATCAATGCGTGATCCCCGAGCAGGGTGCGCGCGACGTGCTCGGCGAGATCCTGGGCCGCGTCGCAAAGCGCGGCGATGCCTCCTTCCTCGCGGTGCTGAAGAAGCTCGGCCAGGGCGACGGCATCATGTCGTTCCCGCTGCCCGGCTACACCCTGGCGCTGGATTTCCCGGTCAGGGGCGACATCCTGAATTTCCTCGACGAGATCGATCGCCTGGTCGTCGCCGCCGGCGGCCGGCTCTATCTCGCTAAGGATGCGCGCCAGTCGCGCGCGACGTTCGAGGCCGGCTATCCGGCCCTGCCGCGCTTCAACGCGATCCGCAAGTCGCTCGATCCCGACGGAAATATCCGCTCGAAACTTTCACAGCGTCTGTTCGATGAGGTTTAAGCCGTGACGTCACGCAAGACAGTCCTGGTGCTGGGTGGCTCCTCCGATATCGGCCGCGCCACCGCGCGCGCCTTTGCGAAGGCGGGGTACGATGTCGCCCTCGCAGGGCGCGACGTCGCCGTGCTGGAGCCTGACGCCGCCGATCTGCGCGCGCGTTACAACGTCGAAGTTGGCATCCATAAGTTCGACGTGCTCGACACCGCCGCGTTCGATGGATTTGTCGACGCTCTTCCGGCGTTGCCCGACGTGGTCATCTCGATCGTCGGATTATTGGGCACGCAGGAGAGCGCACAGGAAGATCTTGCGCACGCCACGACGATCATGCGCTCGAACTACGAAGGCCCGTCGCTGATCCTCGGCCTGTTCGCGGAGAAGTTCTTGGCGCGCGGCAACGGCACGATCGTCGGCGTGTCGTCGGTCGCGGGCGATCGCGGCCGCGCCTCGAACTATGTCTACGGCTCGGCCAAGGCCGGCTTCTCCGCGTTCCTGTCGGGCCTGCGCGCCCGGGCCAGCCGCGGCGGCGTGCAGGTCGTCACGGTGAAGCCCGGCTTCGTCCGCACGAAAATGACGGAAGGCATGAAGCTGATCGGGCCGCTCACTGTCGAAGCGCCAGTTGTCGGCGATGCGATCCTTCAGGCGGTCGAGAACAAGACCGACGTCGTCTATGTCAGCGGCAAATGGCGCCTCGTGATGCTCATCATCAAGACGCTGCCGGAGGCGATCTTCAAGAAGCTGAAGTTCTGACGTTCTTGCGGCAGTAAAAGTCCACTCCCTCTCCCGCTTGCGGGGGAGGGCCGGGGCGGGGGTGTCTCCGCAGGCGAGAACCCCTGAAAGGAAAAAGCCATCACCCGCCGCTACGCGCATAGCCGAAGCCTCGCTTCGGCGTTCTCAAGAACGGCCGCCAAAGGCAGCCTACGCTCTCCCGCAAGCGGGAGAGGTAAACAAGACCTTACACACCGTTATGCTGGAACTGCCCGGCGGCGCGGAAGCGCCAGAGATATTGCGGGGCGATCGCTTCCAGCGAATCGCCTGATATGCCGAGGCCTTCCAGCGTCAGGCCGGCGGCCTTCGCGGCATCCGACACCACATTGTCGCGCTCGAGCAGCGTGACCTGGTCCGGCGTCAGCTTGAACGCGCCGGGTGCAAATTGAAGGAAGTTGGCCTGGAAGCGGGCGAGGCCGAACGACAGCGGGATCAGCATCCGCTCGCGGTCGGTGATCTCGAGGATGGCCTCGATGATCTCGCGCATGGTCAGCACTTCCGGCCCGCCGAGCTCGTAGGTCGCGCCGGCCTTGGCCTTGCCGTCGACGGCGTCCGCGATCGCGGTGGCGACATCGCCGACATAGACCGGCTGCATTTTGGTCTCACCGCCGATCAGCGGCAGCACCGGCGACATCCGCGCCAGCGCCGCAAAGCGGTTGGTGAACTGGTCCTCGGGGCCGAAAACCACGGAGGGTCGAAAGATCGTCGCCGAGGGCACCGCGGCCAATACCGCGGCTTCGCCGGCCGCCTTGGCCTTGGCATAGCGCGAGGGCGATTCGGCGTCGGCGCCGATCGCCGAAACGTGGACCAGCCGGGCCCCCGCGGCGGCCGCCGCCTTGGCGACGGTCTCGGCGCCCTTGGCCTGGACGGCATCGAAGGTTTGTGCGCCGCCCTCGGCGAGGATGCCGACGAGATTGATCACGACGTGCGAATCACGCACCGCCGCCTCGACCGAGGCCGGATAGCGCAAATTGGCCTGAATGGTGTGGACCTGCCCGACCCGCCCCGAGGGCTGGAGGTATCCAGCGAGTTCCGGCCGCCGCACCGCCACCCGGACCCGGTAGTCGCGCCGGCACAGCGCGCGGACGACATTCCGGCCCAAAAACCCCGATCCGCCGAAAACCGTGACGAGAGTTTCCAGATTCGATGCCATGGGGTCCATTCCTGCGGGAAGAGTGCGTCTTGTCAGGCTTGTATCGGGCCGGTTTGCAATGCGCAATCCGCATCCCGAAAACCGGGGTCACGCATGAATTGACAACGGCGTCACCGAACCGTAGTAACCGCCTCCGTGCCCCAAACGGCATGCCCAGGTGGTGGAATTGGTAGACGCGCTGGCTTCAGGTGCCAGTGGCTTAACGGCCGTGAAGGTTCGAGTCCTTTCCTGGGCACCACCCCCAACCCAAGTGGTTGAAATCGCTATTTGTAGGGAAGCTGACCCGCTGCCCGGTACGCAAAACCGGGATACAGCGCTAATGGCGTTTGGAACGGCCTAAAGCGTGATGGCATTAAGTTCGATAGCCTGAATTTTTGAGGTAGTTGGCGCATTCCTCGGATGTGAAGGCATCGAGTGCGTGGCCGATTGCGGCGCAGACCGCGTCGACGGTTCGCGCGGCAGC
>JAEYRD010000120.1 GCA_023435725.1 Pseudomonadota bacterium
GCTGCCGCGCGAACCGTCGACGCGGTCTGCGCCGCAATCGGCCACGCACTCGATGCCTTCACATCCGAGGAATGCGCCAACTACCTCAAAAATTCAGGCTATCGAACTTAATGCCATCACGCTTTAGCAAGCGGTCATGACACGCGGAAAACAGGCGAGCGGGGCAAGGGCTTGCGCTGAATGTTGGAAACGCCGAGTGGCGGCAACTCACGCAGAAGCACTTCCATCGCAAGCTTCGCGAGAATGGCATCATGCCCCTGTTTTGCCCGACAGGTCAAAGGATTTCGCTAAATCCGTAAGTCATTGAATTTGCAGCAGCCGGCTACTGTGCATGGGGTTGTTTTCGATATTTTGACTTCGCGCTTCGGCTAGACTTGGTGCGGCACCAGTTCGGTCAGCGAGCGGATGATGCGATCGGGCTTGACGGTCGAGCCTTCGGGCAGGCCGTCGCCATGCACGTCGATCCAGATCGAATAGATGCCGAGGCGCTGCGGCGTCACGACTTCCCATTCCAGATTGTCGCCGATCATCCAGGTGTCATCAGCGGTGACGCCGAGCGCGTCCATTGCATGCAGATAGGCGCGCTCCTCGGGCTTGCCGAAACCGTGCTCGCCTTCGATCTGGATGTGGTGGAAACGGTGCGCCAGCTCGAAGCGCTCGACCTTGGCGCGCTGGGTGTCGGCGGCGCCGTTGGTCACCAGCGCGAGCTTGATGCCGAGCGCGTTCAATTTGTCGATCGCCTCATGCGCGCCGGGGAAGACGAACATCTCCTCCTCGCGATAGGCGGTGAAGCGATTGGCGAAACGAATCGCGAGATCGTCGGACAGGGCGCGGTGGCCGGCTGACGCAAGCGCGGCGAAGCCGCCCTTGACCGTCAGGTGCCGGGCCTCGGCGAGCTTGAGGCGCCACGAGGCTTCCGCGTTGGCCCAGAAGTTCCGCGCGAAAGCCAGCACCGCGGTCGCGACCTGATGCGGCGGCAGCGGTGCAAATTCCTCCGCAAACTCGTTCGCGATCGTGTTCCAGGCGATCTCGGGCCGGCCATAGGCCGACAGGATGGTGTCGTCCATGTCGATCAGCATGGCGCGCGGCAGCGGCCTCGAATTAGGCTTCATCGCAGTCATGGCCATTTCACCTCCGGCGGTAGCGACGACAGGATCGAATCCACATTGCCGCCGGTCTTGAGCCCGAAGATGGTTCCGCGATCGTAGAGCAGGTTGAACTCGACATAGCGGCCGCGCCGGATCAGTTGCTCCTCGCGGTCGGCAGCGGTCCAGCTCGTCGCGAAATTGCGCCTGACGAGTTCGGGGTAAATCTTGAGAAAGGCACGGCCGACGTCCTGGGTGAAGTCGAGGTCGGCGCCCCAATCGCCGCTGTCGTGCCAGTCGTAGAAGATGCCGCCGACGCCGCGCGCCTCTTTCCGGTGCGGCAGGTAGAAATACTCGTCGCACCACTTCTTGTACTTGTCGTAATCGGCAACGCCGTTCGCCCCCGTGCAGGCGTCCTTCATTGCGGCGTGGAAGGCGATTGTATCGGCATCGTCCTGTGTCCGCCGGCGGTCGAGCACCGGCGTGAGATCGGCGCCGCCGCCGAACCAGGCCTTGGTGGTGACGACGAAGCGCGTGTTCATGTGCACGGCAGGCACGTGCGGATTGCGCATATGCGCGATCAGCGAGATGCCGGAGGCCCAGAACTTCGGGTCTTCTGCCGCGCCCGGAATCTGTGCGCGAAACTCGGGGGCGAATTCGCCGTGCACGGTCGAGCAGTGCACGCCGACCTTCTCGAACAGCCGTCCGTGCATGATCGACATCACGCCGCCACCGCCGGGCGCGCCGGTGTGGTCGGTGCGCTGCCAGGGCGTTCGCTTGAAGCGGCCGGTATCGCCGGGATAGAGGCTTGGGGGCGCATCATCTTCGAGCTGCTCGAAGCTCGCGCAGATATCGTCGCGCAGGCGCTCGAACCAGGTTCGGGCGCGGGCCTTGCGATCTTCGATCAAGTTCGGGTCCATTGTGGATGCCATGCCGTCAACCCTGCGGACCGTAATAGGTGCAGCTCTCGTTGCAACTGTCGCGGTGGATGCTGACGCGGGTGAGCTTGCCGATATGCTGCAGCCGTTCCCAGACGAAGCGCGACAGGTTTTCCAGCGTCGGTGTGCCCAGCGCCTCGATCTTGTTGAGGAACTTGTGGTCCAGCGCCAGCCGCACGTCTTCGATCGCGCGCTGGACGAGGCCGAGATCGATCACCATGCCGGTCTTGGGATCGGGCGTGCCCCGCAACGTCACCTCGGCGCGGAAGGAGTGGCCGTGGATCTCTTCGCTCGCCGCACCGAACGTCGTTCCCGACAGTGAATGCGCCGCCTCGAAGCGGAACGATTTCGTCAATTCCCACATCTGTTCGAAAACCAATCCTATCTGATGCCGAGCGATTTATGCGTCTGCACGCTCAGCCGCCATTGCGGATGGCGCAGGCAGTAATCGATCGCGCGCGCGGTGTTTTGGACGACCTCAGGCCCGTCCATCGGCTGGAGCGAGAAGCGCTCGAAGGCGAGATCCTCGAAAGCTTCGGGCGCGGCGAGCGCCTGCGGGTAGACCAGCTTCAGTTCGTGCCCGCGGCGCAGGACCAACTCGCTGCCGCCCTTGGGGCTGACGCAGATCCAGTCGAGCCCTTCCGGTGCGGCGATCGTGCCGTTGGTCTCGACACCGATCTCGAAGCCGCGGGCATGGAGCGCGTCGATCAGCGCGGCATCGACCTGGAGCAGCGGCTCGCCGCCGGTGAGGACAACGTAGCGGTTGGAGGCCGTTGCAGTCCATTGCGCGGCGATGGTGTCGGCGAGTTCCGCGGCCGAGGCATAGCGGCCGCCGAGCGTGCCGTCGGTTCCAACGAAATCCGTGTCGCAGAACTTGCACGTCGCGTCCGCGCGATCGGCCTCCCGGCCGCTCCAGAGGTTGCAGCCGGCAAAACGGCAGAACACTGACGCGCGCCCGGCATGGGCACCTTCGCCTTGCAGGGTCAGGAAGATTTCCTTGACCGCGTAACTCAAGCTTCTCTCCTCAACATATCAAACTGGCGGGTCCCGGAGCTGCCGCAGCGCTTCGCCGGCGGCCATCGCTGCGGTCATCGCCACATTGAGCGACCGCAGCCCCGGCGTGATCGGGATGACCAGCCGCGCATCCGCGGCCTCGACCACCGCGTCGGTGACGCCGGCGCTCTCGCGTCCGAATAGCAGGATGTCCGACGTCTGGTAACGGAAATCGCGATAGTCGCTGGCAGCCTTGGTGGTGAACAGGAGCAGACGGTAGCCTTGTGCCGCGCGCCATTCCTCGAATCTCGACCAGGAGTCGTGGCGCGTGAGGCTGACATGGTCGAGGTAATCCATTCCCGCCCGGCGGAACAAGCGATCGGAGACGGGAAAGCCCGCTGGTTCGATGATATGGGCAGCCATGCCCAGACAGGCGCAAAGCCTGAGAATCGTGCCGGTGTTCTGAGCGATGTCGGGCTGGAAAAGCGCTATCTGCATGGGCGGCTACGTGTTGGTTGCGGGCCGAAAATGTCTCAATAAAACATCGCTCGCCCGGGAATTCGTGCATTGCACGTTCCCGCGCCGATAGCGGGCTTGCGCTCGCCCGGCAAGGGTGCCAATAGAACGATTCTGGACTGCTGTTTCACCCGTTTCGGCGTGAACAAGCAAAGTTCTGCCGCCGCGGGGGGCCGCGGGCGCCGGCAGCCTTTCCGGGGACCTTTGGGCGCCCCCTGGAGCGGTTCCACCGGTCGCATAAGAAGAAAGGGTTGGAATCGTGACGACAGCGTCTTCGGCGGACCATCCGACACGCCGTGATTTCTTATTCGTTGCAACAGGGGCAGCTGCAGCAGTAGGGGGCGCAGCTGCGCTCTGGCCCTTTATCTCCCAAATGAATCCGGATGCTTCGACCATCGCCGCCGGTGCGCCGATCGAGGTCGATCTCAGCCCGGTCGCTGAGGGCCAGGACATCAAGGTGTTCTGGCGCGGCAAGCCGATCTACATCAGCCACCGTACCAAGAAGCAGATCGACGAAGCGCGCGCCGTCAACGTGGCGAGCCTGCCCGATCCGCAGAGCGACGAGGCCCGGGTCAAGCCCGGCCACGAGCAGTGGCTGGTCGTGATCGGCATCTGCACCCATCTCGGCTGCATCCCGATCGCTCATGAGGGCAATTACGACGGGTTCTTCTGCCCCTGCCATGGTTCGCAGTACGATTCGTCCGGCCGCATCCGCCAGGGGCCCGCGCCCGCGAACCTGCCGGTGCCGCCGTACCAGTTCGTTTCCGACACCAAAATCCAGATCGGCTGAGCTTCGGACCTTCGTCCGAAGCTTCGCGCCGTCTCGTCGTCTTATTTCCTCAGGATCGCATCATGAGCGGACCATCCGACTACCAGCCGAGCAATCCGGCACTGCAGTGGATCGAGCGGCGCCTGCCGATCTTTGGTCTCATGCACTCGTCCTTCGTCGCCTATCCCACCCCGCGGAACCTGAACTACTGGTGGACCTTCGGCGCCATCCTCTCCTTCATGCTCGGGATGCAGATCCTGACCGGCGTGATCCTGGCGATGCACTACACGCCGCACGCCGATCTCGCCTTCAAGTCGGTCGAGCTGATCGTTCGTGACGTCAATTTCGGCTGGCTGCTGCGCAACATGCATGCGGTCGGCGCGTCGATGTTCTTCTTCGCCGTCTATGTCCACATGCTGCGCGGCCTCTATTACGGCTCCTACAAGGAGCCGCGCGAGGTGCTGTGGATCCTCGGCGTCATCATCTACCTCCTGATGATGGCGACGGGCTTCATGGGCTACGTGCTGCCGTGGGGCCAGATGAGCTTCTGGGGCGCCACCGTCATCACCAACCTGTTCTCCGCCATTCCCTATGTCGGCGAGAGCATCGTGACACTGCTGTGGGGCGGCTATTCGGTCGGCAATCCGACGCTGAACCGCTTCTTCTCGCTGCACTACCTGCTGCCGTTCCTGATCGCGGGCGTCGTGGTGCTCCACGTCTGGGCGCTGCACGTTGCCGGCCAGAACAATCCTGATGGCGTCGAGCCGAAGACGGAAAAGGACACGGTGCC
Source organism: Pseudomonadota bacterium (assembly GCA_023435725.1). Lineage (GTDB taxonomy): Bacteria > Pseudomonadota > Alphaproteobacteria > Rhizobiales > Xanthobacteraceae > Bradyrhizobium. The sequence goes on from JAEYRD010000120.1 coordinate 5,092, forward strand.
GTTCACGCCGCATGCGACCATCAAGGACGGGTTCGGCGTCGCTTGCTTCCTGCTGCTCTACGCCTGGTTCATCTTCTACATGCCGAACTATCTCGGCGACGCCGACAACTACATCCCGGCGAACCCGGGCGTGACGCCGCCGCACATCGTGCCGGAATGGTATTACCTGCCGTTCTACGCGATCCTGCGTTCGATCCCGAACAAGCTCGCGGGCGTCATCGGGATGTTCTCGGCGATCATCGTGCTCGTCTTCCTGCCTTGGCTCGACAGCGCGAAGACGCGGTCGTCGAAGTATCGGCCGCTGGCCAAGCAGTTCTTCTGGATCTTCGTCGTGGTCTGCATCCTGCTCGGCTATCTCGGCGCGCAGCCGCCGGAGGGCATCTACGTGATCGCCGGCCGCGTCCTGACGGTCTGCTACTTCGCCTACTTCCTGATCGTGCTGCCGCTGCTCTCGCGCATCGAGACGCCGCGTCCGGTGCCGAACTCGATCTCGGAGGCGATCCTGGCCAAGGGCCGCAAGGCTGTGGCCTCCGTCGCCGTCGCGCTCGTGGCCGCCGGCGCGCTCTTCCTCGGCAGCATGCAGGATGCCCGCGCCAACGAAGGCACCGACAGGCCGCCGGGCAACAACTGGTCGTTCGCCGGTCCGTTCGGCAAGTTCGACCGAGGCGCGCTCCAGCGCGGCCTGAAGGTCTACAAGGAAGTCTGCGCCAACTGCCACGGCCTGTCCTTCATCGCCTTCCGCAATCTCGGCGATCCCGGTGGCCCCGGCTATTCCGTAGCGCAGGTGGCAGCCTTCGCCTCCGACTACAAGATCAAGGACGGTCCGAACGACGCCGGCGACATGTTCGAGCGCCCGGGTCGGGCAGCCGACTACTTCCCCTCGCCATTCCCGAACGAGCAGGCAGCCCGTGCGGCGAACGGTGGCGCAGCGCCCCCCGACCTGTCGCTGATCACCAAGGCCCGCTCCTATGGCCGCGGCTTCCCCTGGTTCATCTTCGACTTCTTCACCCAGTATCAGGAGCATGGCCCGGACTACGTCTCGGCGGTGCTCCAGGGGTTTGAAGACAAGGTGCCGGAAGGCGTGACCATCCCGGAGGGCTCCTACTTCAACAAATACTTCCCGGGCCATGCCATCAAGATGCCGAAGCCGCTCAGCGACGGCCAGGTGACCTATGATGACGGCTCGCCGACCACGGTCGCGCAATATTCCAAGGACGTCACCACGTTCCTGATGTGGACCGCCGAACCGCACATGGAGGCGCGCAAGCGCCTCGGCTTCCAGGTGTTCGTGTTCCTGATCATCTTCGCCTTCCTGATGTACTTCACCAAGAAGAAGGTCTGGGCCGACTCCCACTGAGCGGCTTGAGGCGAGACGAGAAATGAAGAAGCCCCCGAAAGGGGGCTTTTTTGTTGGTTCAACTCGCCGTCATTCCGGGGCGATGCCTCAGCATCGAGCCCGGAATCCATTCATCCACCGACGCCGTGGCGCGATGGATGATTCTCCGATGCGCAATTGCGCATCAGGGTTCGCGCCGTCGCGCGCCCGGAATGACGCGAGTGTGGATTGCGCGGCGCGCTCCGAGCAGCCAAAATAGTTCCAACCGCACCCCAGAAACTCACCGGAGGACACCATGGGAACCGCCGTCACCTTCAAGCGCCCGGATGGCAAGGACGCATCGGGCTATCTCGCCAACGCCGCACGCGGCAATGCGCCGGGCGTGGTCGTGATCCAGGAATGGTGGGGCCTGTCCGATCAGATCAAGGGCCTGTGCGACCGCTTTGCCCTCGCCGGTTTCGATGCGCTGGCGCCCGATCTCTACAAGGGCAAGGTGGTGCCGTATCACGACACGGACGCCGCCGGCAAAGAGATGAACTCGCTCGACTTCATGGATGCCACCACGCAGACGGTGCGCGGCGCCACGCAATATCTGTCGCGCAACGGCGCCAAGGTCGGCCTGACCGGCTTCTGCCTCGGCGGCGCCGTCACCATCATCGGCGCGACCAAGATCCCGGAGCTGGCGGCCGGCGTCGTGTTCTACGGCATTCCGCCGGAGCAGGCGGCCAAGCCTGCCGACGTCAAGATTCCGCTCCAGGCTCACTTCGCCAACAAGGACGACTGGTGTACGCCGCAGCTGGTCTCTGCCTTCGAAATCGGCATGAAGGCCGCCGGAAAGTCGCTCGAACTGTTCCGCTATGACGCCGAGCACGCCTTCGTCAACGAGCAGCGCCAGGCCGTGCACGACCGCGAAGCCGCCGAGCTCGCCTGGGGCCGCGCGACGGAGTTTTTCCGAAAGCATCTGGGGTAATCGTCGCCAGCGTAGCAATCCGGGGCTGCCTCGTCGTGGGACCATCCCGGATTGCGCTTGGCTCCGTCCCGGCTACCGCAGCCGGCGCATCTTGACGCCGCCCCCGCGCCATGGTGAGTATCCGCCGATGAGCACCGCCGTCCGCCCAGCCCGTCTTTGGTGGCGCACCTCCTGAAGAGGTGGCCGGTGCGATTTTTCTTTCCCAAATCGTCTGAGGTCGCCAACGCAGTGCGGCGGCCTGATCGTTTGTCCTGTGTGGCGTTCCCTCGGCAAGTCTCGTAAGAGGACCCCAAGAGGATCACATGAACAGGACAGTCTTTGCCCTTCCGGCCAGAAGCGATTACGTGACCCGCGGAGGTCTCGCGATCACGCGCGTGGCGGAGCAGTTTACCGGCGGCGCCAACCGGCTCGACGATCTCATCAACCTGCTCGACCGCCGCCGCGGCGTAGTGCTGTCCTCGGGCACGACTGTGCCCGGCCGCTACGAGAGCTTTGACCTCGGCTTCTCCGATCCGCCGCTCAAGCTCGAGACCGCTGGTGTAAATTTCAAGCTGGAAGCGCTGAACGAGCGCGGGCAGGTGCTGATTGCCTTCCTCGCCGAGGTGCTGCGCGAGCCCTGTGTCGTGATCTCGGAGAAGACCGCTTCGCGCCTTTCCGGCCATATCATCCGCGGCGATGCACCGGTCGAGGAAGACCAGCGCACGCGGCGCGCCAGCGTGATGTCGCTGGTGCGTGATCTCGTCGCGGCCTTCTCCGCCAATGATGACGGCCTGCTCGGCCTGTTTGGCGCGTTTGCATACGACCTCGTGTTCCAGATCGAGGACCTCGTGCAGAAGCGCCCGCGCGAGACCGACCAGCGCGACATCGTGCTCTATGTCCCGGATCGCCTGCTCGCCTATGATCGCGCCACCGGCCGCGGCGTGGTGCTGAGCTACGATTTCAACTGGAAGGGAAAATCCACCGAGGGACTGCCGCGCGAAACCGCCGAGAGCCCGTATCTGAAGACGCCGCGCCAGGGTTTTGCCGATCACGCGCCCGGCGAATATCAGGCGACGGTGGAGACCGCGCGCGCCGCCTTCGCGCGTGGCGATTTGTTCGAGGCCGTGCCGGGTCAGCTCTTCGCCGAGCCCTGCGACCGCTCGCCGGCCGAAGTCTTCCAGCGGCTTTGCGTCATCAATCCGTCGCCCTACGGCGCGCTGATGAATCTCGGCGAGGGCGAATTCCTGGTGTCGGCTTCGCCCGAAATGTTCGTGCGCTCGGACGGACGCCGCGTCGAGACATGCCCGATCTCCGGCACGATCGCGCGCGGCACGGATGCGATCGGCGATGCCGAGCAGATCCGCCAGCTCCTGAACTCGGAGAAGGACGAGTTCGAGCTCAACATGTGCACCGACGTCGACCGCAACGACAAGGCGCGCGTTTGCGTCCCCGGTACGATCAAGGTGCTGGCGCGTCGGCAGATCGAGACCTACTCGAAACTGTTCCACACTGTCGACCACGTCGAGGGCATGCTGCGGCCCGGCTTCGACGCGCTCGATGCGTTCCTCACCCATGCCTGGGCAGTGACGGTGACCGGCGCGCCAAAGCTCTGGGCGATGCAGTTCGTTGAGGATCACGAACGCTCGCCGCGTCGCTGGTACGCCGGCGCGATCGGCGCGGTGAATTTCGACGGCAGCATCAACACCGGCCTCACCATCCGCACCATCCGCATGAAGGATGGCCTCGCCGAGGTGCGCGTCGGCGCGACCTGCCTGTTCGACTCGGATCCGGCCGCGGAAGACCGCGAATGCCAGGTCAAGGCCGCGGCGCTGTTCCAGGCGCTGCGCGGCGATCCGCCGAAGCCGCTCTCGACCTTCGCGCCTGACGCGACCGGCTCGGGCAAGCAGGTGCTGCTGATCGATCACGACGACAGCTTCGTGCACATGCTGGCCGATTATTTCCGCCAGGTCGGCGCCGACGTCACAGTGGTCCGCCACGTGCATGCGCTCGACATGCTCAGGCAGAAGAGGTGGGATTTGCTGGTGCTGTCGCCGGGCCCCGGCAGGCCCGAGGATTTCGGGATCAAGAAGACCATCGACGCGGCGCTGGAGAAGAAGTTGCCGGTGTTCGGCGTCTGCCTCGGCGTGCAGGCGATCGGCGAATATTTTGGCGGCGAGCTCGGCCAGCTCACGCATCCCGCCCATGGCCGGCCCTCGCGGGTGCAGGTGCGGGGCGGGCGGCTGATGCGCAACCTCCCGAACGAGATCGTCATCGGCCGCTATCATTCGCTCTATGTCGAGCGCGACAGCATGCCCGAAGTTCTGAGCGTCACCGCCAGCACCGAGGACGGCGTCGCCATGGCGCTGGAGCACAAGACGCTGCCGGTCGCCGGCGTGCAGTTCCACCCGGAATCGCTGATGTCGCTCGGCAACGAGGTAGGCTTGAAGATTGTCGAAAACGCCTTCCGGCTCGAGGCTGGAGCGAATTGAGTGCCGTCGTTGCAAGGAACGAAGCGACGAAGCAATGCAGACTGTCTCCTCGTAGAAGGTCTGGATTGCTTCGCGGAGCCTGTCATCGGGCCGCGCTTTGCGCGGACCCGCTGGCTCGCAATGACGGCGGATAAAACCAAAGTGAGATACAAATGACCTTTGACCACGATCTGAAGGCGAGCGTGCGCACCATCTCCGACTATCCCAAGCCGGGGATCATGTTCCGTGACATCACGACCTTGCTTGCGGATGCGCGCGCGTTCCGCCGCGCGGTGGACGAGCTCGTCAATCCCTGGGCCGGCAACAAGATCGATAAGGTCGCCGGCATGGAGGCGCGCGGCTTCATCATCGGCGGCGCGGTGGCGCATCAGCTCTCGGCCGGCTTCGTGCCGATCCGCAAGAAGGGCAAGCTGCCGCATACCACCGTGCGCATTGCCTATTCGCTGGAATACGGCATCGACGAGATGGAGATGCATGTCGATGCGATCCAGCCCGGCGAGCGCGTGATCCTGGTCGACGACCTCATCGCCACCGGCGGCACCGCCGAAGGCGCGGTGAAGCTGCTGCGGCAGATCGGCGCCAATGTGGTCGCAGCCTGTTTCATCATCGACCTCCCTGATCTCGGCGGAGCCGCCAAGCTGCGCGCGATGGACGTACCGGTGCGCACGCTGATGACGTTCGAAGGGCATTAAAGGCCGCTGCGATCGTCAGATCGCCTCGGCCTTCAGCTCAGCCCGCCAATGCAGCATGCGCTCCTTCAGGAGCGCGTTCCTGACATAGCCGCTGTCCTCATCCTCCAGACGCTCGCATTCGCCAAACGTCAGGCCCGCCTCGCCATGTGTGTTCCAGGCGGCCTGGAGGCTGCGGCAGCTGTGGCTGCCCCGGCGCAGCGAGAACCAGATGCGGTTCTGGATCGTCTCCAGGTTCGGGGCCTGGCCGACCCAGGCCTCGCCAGAGGCCGCACAACGGACGACGAAGATGCCCGCTATGGTCTTCCGCTCCTTGTAGGCGGCGATCGCTGCTTTCCGGTCGATGGTCACGGGTGAAGGGCCTTGCCGAGGAACGCTGTTGCGCAAGCTCAGTAGCGGCAGGGACGCATTGCGTCAATATTACCCGGATAAAATATATCAGAGCTGCTGCAAGATCAGGCTGAGCTCGAGCTCGCGGAACGCGAGGTAATTGCGCCGGGTCCACTGATGCAGCTCGGTGGAGGAATCCTTCTCCTGGCGCAGATAGCCAGTAAAGGAGAAATTCAGCCGGTCGATATAGGTCTTGAGAAAGCCGGGCAGCGCCGGCAGGCGGAACACCCGTCCCATGGCCATCGCCGCCGGCAGCTCGCCGCGCACGACGTATTCGTTGTCGACGGTGATCAGATTCATGCGCGGGATCTGCGCGCGTAGCATCTCATGAGCGCGGGCCGAGAGGCGGTCGGTGTCGGCAACGAACAGGATCATCGGCACGACATGCCGGCGTGCCGCTTCCTTGAGCAGGCCGATCTCGTCGATCATCTTGAAGAACTCGTCGAAGGCGTGGAAGCCGAGGTCGATGACCTTCGCAAGACCGTCATCGACGATGACGCGGTCCATCAGCTGCATCTTGCCGTAGGTGTCGATCACGTCGGCGGTCTCCGTGATACCAGGCAGATAGTCGAGCAGCGAGGGCTCCTTCAAGTTGACGTCGAAGGCCGTGACGTCCCCGTTCTTGAGCAGCAGAAATTCGCTCAAAAGCCGCGCCAGCAAGGTCTTGCCGACCTGCGGGCGGGGCGAACAGATGATGTAGACGGGCGTCGCGGGCATCGACAGCTATATCAGGCCAACTCACCGCCCAATCCAGCCGTATCGCACGTCGCTCGCAACTATTTTTCGACGTTACGAGCCGCAGGTTTGGAGCCGACGATGTCGGTCAGGCGGATGCGGTCGTATTCGCTCCAGACGTTTGCCAGCCAGTGCCGGACATAGCCGCGCAGCACGAACGAGTAGTTCGCGGCCTCGTCGTTGATGCCCTTGTTGGCGACGAACTTCAGGAACGGGACGGAGGATACCTCGACCTGCTCATAGGCCATTTCGTTGAGCTTGGGGATGGTCAGCTCGGTCGCGTCCTTGATGCGGTGGAAGTAAGAATTGTAGGTCGCCTGGTCCCACTGGAAGAACTGGGTGTCGTTGATGAAGTTCTTCACCAGGAAATATTTTGCGCCGGTCATGAAGCCCGCGGTCTCGGCGATCTCCTCCAGCGAGGCGATCGAGGGGCCGAGGATGTGGAACACCGCGAAGGTGATCTGGCCGGCCTTGGCGGCGTCGAGGAAGCCGATGTCGCGCAGCGAGGCGAGCGCGGGCGAGAGCAGGCCGGCGCGAACATCGATCACGGTCACCGACGGGCTCACCGCGTTGAGCGTGTCGAAGATCTTCATCTGATCGGCCGTCGTCGTCATGTCGACGATCTCGGTGATGTCGGGATGGAAGCGCTTCAGGGTTCCGCGCGGCGACTCCGTGTCGAAGGCGCGCGTCGGCACGTTGTTGGCGGAAAAATAATCGAGCAAGGTACGCGACACCGTAGTCTTACCGACCCCACCTTTATCCGCGCCCACCACAACCACTGCCGGCTTTGCCATTGCTGTCCCCTAACGCGCCCTCCGACTGCGCCTTGCAATCGGCCGGGCCCCAAATCGATGTCCCAAGTCTGCTGTTGGGCGCGAACATGGCAGAAACAAGGGAGAATTCAAATCCTCGGCCCCTGCATACGGCAATTCCCGGAGTTTTTCCCAATCGCCGCGAAGCCCGCCGCACGTGGCGGCAGATCAGCCCTCAATGGCGGCCCCAAGGACCCATAGGATTGCCCATAGCATTACCGATGGGATCGCCCACCGGGCTGCCGACCGAGGTTCGGGCGGGGCTTGGTTTGGGAGCCGGATTGGCCGGCTTCCCGGCGTCGTTCCATGGGCCCTGCGGCCGCGGCGAGGCGTCCTGCTGGTCCGCCTGCGCGTCCGGCTCTTCCGTGTCCTCGGTGGACGGCGGCAGAGGGCCGGGATCATGGCCGCCGGCGAATTTGACCAGCGCGTCGACCCGGGACTGTACCGAAGGGTGGGTGGCAAACAGGTCGGCAAAACCCTCCCGCGGATTGTCGACGCAGAGCTCCATCACTGCCGATGTCGCGCCCGGCAGCTCGCCGCGGCCCTCGATCTTGCGCAGTGCCGTGATCATCGCGTCCGGGTCTTTCGTCAGCTCGACCGAACCTGCGTCGGCGAGATATTCGCGCGACCGCGACAGCGCGAGCTTCACCACCTGCGACAACAGCCAGGCCAGCACGATCAGCACGACCGCGATGATGATGACGATCACTGCACCGCCGCCAGAACTCTTGCTGTCGCTCGACGACGAGGAGGATCGCGACGATGAGCCCGAGGACCACGAGCCGCCGGAGCCGGAGCTCCAGTTGAAGCTCGTGAACAGGCGGAAGAACAGCTCGCCGAAGAAGCCGACCACGCCGGCAATGATGACGGCGACCACCATGAGCTGCACGTCGCCGTTCTTGATGTGGGTCAGCTCGTGGCCCAGCACCGCCTCGATCTCCTTGTCGTTCAGCGCATCGAGGAGACCGGTGGTGACGGTGATCGAATATTGCCTGGGGTTGAGGCCGGTCGCGAACGCGTTCAGCGCCGGGCTTTCCATGATCTTCAGCTTCGGCATCGTGATGCCGCGCGAGATGCAGAGATTTTCGAGCAGATTGTAGAGCCGCGGCTCCTCCTGCCTCGTGACGCCGTGGCCGCCGGTCACCGCATCGATCATCGACTGGTGGAAGAAATAGGCGATCACGATCCAGAGGGCCACCGCGATTGTCGCAACCGGCGCGGCGGCGATCAAATCGTGGAAGGCGTGGTTCAGGTAGAAGGCAACGTTTCGGCTGCTGTCGATGACTACTTCGGCGACCAGCGCGCCGGCATAGACCAGCACGTAGACCAGCATGAACAGGCCGGCGAGCAGCAGCATTGAACGAAACTTGTTCGAGGCGATATGCGTGTAGAGACCATACGCGGCCATGACGCGATGCCCTGCCGGCCTATCGGCTCAAATCAGAACTTCACCTGGGGCGTCGTCTCGACCTCGGTGCGGCTGGCGCCGAGATCGAAGAACTCCTTCCTGGTGAAGCCGAACATGCCGGCGAACAGCGCAGCGGGCATCTGCTGGATGCCGGTGTTGTATTCCTGGACCGCGTTGTTGAAGAAGCGGCGGCTGGCCGCGATCTTGTTCTCGAGGTCGGAGAGCTCGCTGGCAAGCTGCTGGAAGTTGGCGTTGGCCTTGAGGTCGGGATAGGCCTCTGACAGCGCGATCAGCCGGCCCAGTGCGCCGGAGAGCTGGTTCTCGGCGGCGGACACCTGCGCCGGCCCCTGCGCCGACATCGCCGAATTGCGCGCCTTGATGACATCGTCGAGCGTGCCACGCTCGTGCGAGGCATAGCCCTTCACCGTCTCGACCAGGTTCGGAATGAGGTCATGGCGCTGCTTGAGTTGCACGTCGATGTCGGCAAAGGCCTGGCTGACGCGCTGGCCCAGCGCCACCAAGCGGTTGTAGGCGCTGAAGGCGAACAGCACGAGGACGACGATAACGCCGAGAACGATCCAGCCGGTCGACATGGAGAACTCCTGATGGGGGAAGAAGGCGGGCGCAGCCTAAACCAAATTGACGCTGGGCGAGAGCCCCGGCGCAGAGGAGAGGTAGGACTTGGTCGGATGAGGAACCGTCCAAGTTCAACGCAAAAGCGCCCAATGAGGTTAACTTTCGGATATGACGGCGTCACCCCAGCGCCAGCGCCGGGCGTCCGCATACGCAGCCTTGTCTCGCCGTGGGACTTTGGTGATGGCAAGACCGACCTCGGTGCAGAGCTTTGCCGTGATCTCGGCCTTGCCGACACCAGGCGGCGCCAGCACGCGCGAGGCGCGCGTAGCGGGCAGCGCGCGGGTCAGGGCGATGTAGATGAAGCGCTCGTCCTCGAACGGCACTTCGGCGCCCTTGATCTGGCGATGCGCCTGGGAGCGCGGCAGGCGCTGGCTGAAATGGCACCAGTCGGGCGCTGCGAGCGGGCAGGGCTTTTCGTGCGGGCAGGGCGCGGCGACATAGGCGCCCGCCGCGATCAGCTGCTGGCGCAGGGCCAGGATGCGCGCGTAGCCGGCGGGCGTGCCGGGCTCGATCACGACCAGCGCGTGGCGGGCTTTCGCCCACATCGCCTCGGTGAGCGCGCGCTGGTCGCTCTCGCCGAGCTCGCCGATGATGTAGCTCGCAATGACGAGATCGGCCTGCGAGACCTCGGCGAGGTTGCCGCCGGCATCGCCAGGCAAATAGCGGCAATCCGCCAGTCGCGCGCTGTCGCGTGCCAGTTCGAGCGCGAGCCGGCTCAGCGTGGCGTTGGCGTCGAGCAGGGTGAAGTCTTCCAGCGACGGAAAGGCCTCCGCGGCCGCCCAGCTCGCGGTGCCCGGACCTGCACCAACGTCGAGTAATGTTACCGGGGCGAGATCCGATGCAATCTCGGTCAGCGCATTCAGGCTCGCGGCGACGGCCGCATAGGTCGCCGGCATGCGCGCGAGCGCATAGGCGAGCGCATCGGCCTCGGACTTGATCGTGCCGGAGCCGCCGCCTGCGCGATAGGTGGTCGATATTTGCGACGACCGCCGTGCGGCGTCGGTGCGGGAGAAGCCCTGCAGCTTGGCGTCGAGGGCTGCTTTCAGTTCGGCGGGGAGGGTGGGTGAGATCATCTTCCATCGTCATGCCCGCGTAGGCGGGGCATCCAGTACTCCAAGACAGGGCCGTCAATCGAGAAGCCGCGGCGTACTGGATCATACGCCCCAGTGCGCAGTTGCGCACAAGGCGGATGATGACGTCAATGGTTGTGGAACAACCGCGGTCTCAAGCCACGTTCTGGTCGAGAATGTCCACCGCCTCTGACAGGCTCACCGACACCAGCTGCGAGACGCCGCGCTCGGCCATGGTGACGCCGAACAGCCGGTTCATCCGCGCCATCGTGATCGGATTGTGCGTGATGATGATGAAGCGGGTGTCGGTCGAGCCGGTCATTTCGTGCAGCAGGTTGCAGTACCGTTCGACGTTGTGGTCGTCGAGCGGCGCGTCGACTTCGTCCAGCACGCAGATCGGCGAGGGGTTGGTGAGGAACACCGCGAAGATCAGCGCCATCGCGGTCAGCGCCTGCTCGCCGCCCGAGAGCAGCGACAGCGTCTGCGGCTTCTTGCCCGGCGGCTTGGCGATGATCTCGAGACCGGCTTCGAGCGGGTCGTCGCTCTCGATCAGGTGCAGCGCCGCCTCGCCGCCGCCGAACAGCTCGACGAACAGGCGCTTGAAGTGATTGTTGACGACCTCGAACGAGGTCAGCAGCCGCTCGCGCGCCTCCTTGTTGAGGCTCTGGATGCCCTGGCGCAGCCGCTTGATGGCTTCGACGAGGTCGTCGCGTTCGGTGACGAGACCGGTGTGCTGGGTCTCGACCTCGCGCAGCTCTTCCTCGGCGCGCAGGTTCACAGCGCCCAGGCGCTCGCGGTCGCGGCGCATCTTTTCGAGGTCTTCCTCGATGTCGTGCAGCGGCGGCAGCTCGGTGCCGGGCTCGATCTCGGCAAGGCCTGCTACGGCCTGCGGCTCGACTTCCAGCATGTCGCGGATCTCGCGCTCGATGTCCTCGAGCCGGCGCCGCGCGCCTTCCATGCGTTCCTCGGCGCGGGCGGTCGCCTCGCGGGAGCTGGAGAGCGCTTCAAGGGTCAATTTCGCGACGCGATCGGTTTCGGCCATCGCGCTTTCCGCGGTGGCGAGCGCGTCGGCGGCCATGCGGCGATCGTTTTCCGCGTATTCGATCTCGGTGATCAGCGCGCTGCGCTTCTCGGCGAACACGGCGGGCGCGTTTTCGAGATCGCTGCGCTCGATCGAGACCTCGGTGATGCGGGTCTGGATGGTGTCGATATGGGAGGCCGCACTCTCTTTGCGGTTCTGCCATTCGGTGCGCTCGGCGAGGATCGCCTGCACGCGGCGATCGGCAAGTTCTGCTTCGCGCGCCAGCGCCTGCGCCTCGGCGCGGACCTGGGCGGCCATGCGGCGCTGGCCTTCGATGTCGCTGCGGACGGCGGCGAGGCGGGTCTCTGTATCCTCGCTCGACGGCAGTTCGGTGATCCCGGCGGCGGCGTATTCGTACGCGGCCTCGGCCTCGGCGCGGTCGGCGGCGAGGCGGCTGTGCGCTTCCGACAGTGTCGCCTTGCGCGCGGCGTGGCGGCTGATCTCGCGCTCGGCCGTGGCATGGCGCTCACGCGCGACGTTGAGCTCGCGCTGCGCGGCGCGCCAGGCTTCGCGAGAAGCGCCTTCCGTGCTGGCAGCCATCTGCAGCTCGGACTCGGCGTTCTCCAGTGCCTGGCGCTTGATCTGCGCGTCGATGCGGGCCTGCTCCAGCTCGTTCTCGATGTCGACGAGGCGGGCGCGCTCGGCAAGGCGCCGCGCGGCGCCGGTCGGGGCGTGAGCCGCGGCAACAAAACCATCCCAGCGCCAGACGTCGCCTTCGGGCGAGACCAACCGCTGGCCGGTCTTGAGCAGCGAGACCAGCTCCGCACCGCGCTCGCGCGGCACCACGCCGATCTGCGCCAGGCGGCGGGCCAGCTCGGCAGGTGCCTGCACGTGGTTGGCGAGCGGCACGGCGCCTTCGGGCAATTCCGGATCACCGTCGGTGACGGCGCCGGCGTTGGTCCAGCGCATCGGCGCCGACGGATCGACCGGCGCATCGAGATCATCGCCGAGCGCGGCGCCGATCGCTTTTTCAAAACCCTTATCGACGGTGATGCCGTCGATGATCGGCGGCCACAGATTCTTGGTCTCGCCATTGACGATCTTGGAGATCGTGCGCGCCTCGGTATCGAGCCGCTGCACGCGCTTGTCGGCTTCCACAAGCGGCGAGCGCGAGGATTCCAGCGTCTGGCGGGCGGCGACGTGGGCGGCTTCGCTCGCCTGCGCTGCGGCTTCGGAGGCCGCCAGCGTCTGCTCCGCGTTCTCGACCTTCGCGGTCAGCTCGTCGAGATCGCCGAAACCGCCGGTCGCGTCGGCCAGCTTCTGCTCCTCCGCGGCGACATTCGCGATCTCCTGGTCGAGCCGGGCGAGCTTGTCGCGGTGGGTGCGGACGTTGGCCTCTAGCTGGTTGCGCTTGGCGGTGAGGTCGGCGAGCGCGGTGGTGAGCTCGGCGAACTGGCTTTCGGTCTCGGTGAGCGTTGCCTCGGCTTCCGCGACGCGCTCATCGACACCCGAGCGCTTCTCGACGCGCGACTTGATCTCTTCCTTCAGCTCGGCGTCCTCGGTGTCGAGCCGCTGCAGCGCGACGTCGGCGTCCATGGTCTGCTGCTGGGCGCGCGAGATGTCGCCTTCGAATTGGGCGAGGCGCCGCTCGAGCTCGGCGACGCGCTCCTTGGCGCGCTCTTCCTCGCGGTCGAGCAGCTCGCGGGCATTGGTCAGGCGCTGCAGCCCGGCGGCGGCGCGCGCTTCGGTATCGCGCAGCGCCGGCATTTCGGCGGCGCGGATGGCCTGGATGCGGGCGGCTTCGGCCTGGTGCTGGGTGCGTTCGGCCATCTCGCGGACCGCGAGATCATGGGTCTGGCCGGACTCGTTGACGTCGGCGTGAGCGCCGATCCAGCGCAGATGGAACAGCGTTGCTTCGGCCTTGCGGACCTTGGCCGCAACCTCGCGATAGCGCACGGCCTGACGGGCCTGCTTCTTCAGGCCTTCCATCTGGCCGGAGAGCTGACCGATCACGTCCTCGACGCGGAGGAGGTTGGTTTCGGCCGCCTTCAGGCGTAGCTCGGCCTCGTGACGGCGGGCGTGCAGACCGGCGACGCCGGCGGCGTCTTCCAGCACGCGGCGGCGCTGCTCCGGCTTGGCCTGGATGATCTCGCCGATCTTGCCCTGGTGGACGAGGGCCGGCGAGCGCGCGCCGGTGGCGGCGTCGGCGAACAGGATCTGCACGTCGCGGGCGCGCACGTCGCGGCCGTTGATGCGATAGACCGAGCCCGCCTCGCGTTCGATGCGGCGGGAGACTTCGAGAAGCTGGCTGTCGTTCATCGCCGCGGGCGCGGTGCGATCGGCGTTGTCGATCGTCATCGTCACTTCGGCGTGGTTGCGCGCCGGACGGTTGCCGGAGCCGGCGAAGATCACCGCGTCCATGTCGGCGGCGCGCAGCGACTTGTACGAGGTCTCGCCCATCGCCCAGCGCAGCGCCTCGACGAGATTCGACTTGCCGCAACCGTTGGGTCCGACCACGCCGGTCAGGCCGGGATCGATGACGAAATCCGTAGGCTCAACGAAGGACTTGAAGCCGTGAAGGCGCAGGCGGGTGATCTTCATAAACACGCATCTCTGTTGGCAGGCGCGAATCCCCCTGCCGGGACAATACCATGAAAGGCAATGTCGCTGTCTGGGCGAGTCGCGCGAGGCGGCTCGTGCGGCTGGACAATGGCCGCGGTGCGCCGCGAGGGCAACCGGCGAAAGCCGCTTTTCCCAAGGGATTTATGACGGGAATGATACGGCTTTTGAGATGCGAATCAGGCGTTGCTGCGCTGCGAATCAGCTCTTCAGCAGCGGGTTGATCTTCTTGGCGAACTCCTCGAACGAGGCCTCGCCCTTGATCTTCTCGCCGTTGATGAAGAACGTCGGCGTCGAATCAACCTTCAACACGTCGCTCGCATATTTCTGGTCGGCGGCGATCTTGTCGAGCAGCGCCTGGTCCTTCAGGCAGGCCTCGACCTGCTGCTGAGTGAGGCCGGCCTGCTTGCCGATTCGCGTCAAGGTCTCGGTGGTGTTCTTCGCCACCCAGTCGTTCTGCTGGCGGAACAGCATGTCGGTGACGGCGAAGTATTTCGCTGCATCGCCATCGGCGATGCAGCGCGACAGCATCGAGCCGGCGGCAGCTTTGATATCGAGCGGGAACTCGCGGAAGATGTAACGGATCTTGCCGGTGTCGATGTATTCCGACTTGATCTTGGGGAACACCTGCTCGCTGAAGGCCGCGCAGTGCGGGCAGGTCATCGAGGCGTATTCGGTGATGGTGACGGGGGCGTCCTTGGGGCCGAGCGCCATGTCGGGCAGCGACACGGGCTTGGCCACATCGGCGGCGGCCTGCGCCATCGCTTCAGGGATCATGGCTTCGGAGATGAACCGCAGCGGCGACAGTCCGGCGAGCGCGGCAAGCCCGGTCAGCGACAGCATCGTGGTGAAGGCGCGGCGGGTGATGATCAAGGTCGGCTCCCGGAATTGGCGTGGTTTCGCCCCAAGGGGGTTTTATCGAGTTCCCGCCCGGGCGGCCTGTCGCTAGCTTGAAACGTCGTTTGAGGCAATGGCGAGCGACAAGGACGGGTCCAGATTAGCGTCGGAATAAGGCTCAATTTCGCTTGATGGCGGCCCCGAGCCGCGCCAGCGCTGTCTTCAATTGTTCATCTTCGATGTCGCCCAGGCTCTCCGCCACCTTGGCCACCGATTTGGCGTCCGGCGGGCTGGGCCGGACCGGCCGGCGGGCGCGCGACAGGGGGGCCTGCCGGAAGGCCAGCTTGCCGACCGCGCTCCAGCCGAAGAAGCGGTTGACCCGCTCCAGGATCACGTCGGCGGAGTGCTGGATCTCCAGCGCCATCGGCCCCTCGACGCGGAGCACCAGGGTCGCCGGTTCTTGCGGCTGGCCCTCCACCGGGCGCGGCCATTGCATCTTGAGCGGCTCGGCATGGGCCGCGATCTCCGGCCCGGCAATCTGCGCCCACCGCGTCACCAGCTCGCGCGCGGCAAAACCCTGCTTGGCATAGGCCTCGGCAAAGACGTCGTTGAGAAGGAGCGACAGCGGCTTGGCGCTGATGGGACCGGGTTTGGACATAGGGCCTTATAGCACTGCGATCGGGCAGCCTCACCCTTTGCGAGCGTTCCGCGAAGAAAGACGTGGATGCCTGCGACAGGCGTGGGCATGACGTGGAGAGATCGGCGTGACGTCGTTACAGTAAGCGAATGAGCCCCAAATCCGCCCTGAAGGCGAAATCGGAACCTACCCAGCCGGAGGCCGGATCGCGCCCGTTGGCGCTCCTCCGATGGTACGACCGCCACCGCCGCCGGCTACCCTGGCGCGCGGCCGCCGGAGAGGCATCGGACCCTTACCGCGTCTGGCTGTCCGAGATCATGCTCCAGCAGACCACCGTGAAGGCGGTCGGACCCTATTTCGAAAAGTTCGTCGCGCGCTGGCCGGATGTGACGGCGCTCGGACGGGCCTCGCAGGATGACGTGCTGCGGATGTGGGCCGGGCTCGGCTATTACTCGCGTGCGCGCAATCTCTATGCCTGCGCGGTCGCGGTGACGCGGGAGCATGGCGGTGTGTTTCCCGACACCGAGGAAGGCCTGCGCGCGCTGCCGGGCATCGGCCCCTACACGGCGGCCGCGATCGCGGCGATCGCCTTCGATCGCCGCACCATGCCGGTCGACGGCAATATCGAGCGGGTGGTGTCGCGCCTGTTTGCGGTCGAGGAGGAATTGCCGCAGGCCAAGCCCCTGATCCAGCAACTGGCGGCGACGCTGCTCGCGGACAGCCGCGCCGGCGACGAGAAGTCTCGCGCCGGCGATAGCGCACAGGCGCTGATGGATCTGGGCGCCTCGATCTGCACGCCGAAGAAACCGGCTTGCTCGCTGTGTCCGCTGAACCAGGATTGCACGGCGCGCGCGCAAGGAGCTCAGGAAACGTTTCCGCGCAAGGCACCGAAGAAGAGCGGGACGTTGCGCCGCGGTGCCGCCTTCGTCGTCACGCGCGGCGATGAGCTTCTCGTCCGCACCCGTCCCGAAAAGGGCCTGCTCGGCGGCATGACCGAGGTGCCCGGTTCGGATTGGCTCGCTGGACAAGACGACGCAACGGCGAGGAAGCAGGCGCCGGAACTGAAGGGGCTATCGCGCTGGCAGCGCAAGCTGGGCGTGGTCACCCACGTCTTCACGCATTTTCCGCTGGAGCTGGTGGTTTACACGGTCAAGGCCGAAGCCCGCACCCGTGCGCCCAAGGGCATGCGCTGGGTGCCGGTCGCCACCCTTGCCGATGAGGCGCTGCCCAATGTCATGCGCAAGGTGATCGCGCACGCGCTGGACTGAAAATCTCAGGCGGCGCGTGAGCCCGTTCGTCCTCCGACGGCATCAGGAAGGCGTGCTTTTGGCCTGCGGTGTATCCACCTGCTGACACCAGGCTGTCAGCAGCCCTGCGCTATCTGCCGGCGGCTACGGAGGTTCGCATGGTCAAGACTGCGCTCGACAACTTTCCCAGGCCGCCCTGTGCCGAGCTGTTGGGATGGCGCCTGCTCGATGCCCGTCCGCAGGAGGGCTGGATCAAGCTCGCCTTCGAGGGCAAGCCGGAGTTCTGCAATCCGGCCGGCTTCATCCAGGGCGGCATGCTCTCGGCCATGCTCGACGACACGATGGGCCCGGCGGTGCTGGTGATGAGCGAGGGGCGGCTCTACACCACGACCATCAGCATGACTGTGAATTTCCTCAGCCCCGCAAAGCCTGGCACGATCATCGGCGAGGCGAGGGTGACGCAACTCGGCAAGACTATCGCGTTTGTCGAGGCAAAGCTGATGGCAGAAGGCGGCACGGTGCTCGCGACGGCAACGGCGAGCGAGCGGCTGTTGGAAGCGGCGCGGGCGGTGCGGTGAGGCGATACTATAGATTTCCTGCCAAGCAGCACGTCATAGTTGAAAGGCTGTGGCGAGTCATGTTCCAAAACCCTACTACATCGCTTTCATCGATGAAGCTGGCGATCCCGGCCTAAAGACTGTCCGTCCGATTGACGCAGTTGGCGGGACAGAATGGCTTTGCATGAGTGCAGTAGTGATCAGAGCAAGGTTTGATGAGCAACGTGAAAGCGCTGCGATCACTTTATCCCCGCGTCTAACCGAGCGGCTTCCGGTCGCAACCGTTAGGGCCTGACAAGATTGCGGGTTTTTAGTCACCCCGCTGCTCGGCCTCCGTCGTACTTGCATCGGAATGATCCGGTCCTCGCTTGCCGCGAGCGGCGGCCCGCCCGTCGTAGAATCTTTCTCTAGGATGAAATTCCCTATTTGTCGGCGACCAACGTCGCAGCGCCGCCTCGCTCGAAAAGAAAGGGGACCGCTCAAAGCAATCCCCCCGCTTGAAGAGATTGCCCGCGCGGTGAGGGCTTCTCATGCGCGTTTCAACCGAGCCTAATTGGCTTAGTCAGTGGCCGCAACAGCCGCTGATCAGCGTTTCGCTTGCCCGGTGTCCAAGGTAACTTTGCTGCAGCCTTCGCTGCGTTGGAAAGGTATCACCGTGAGGAAGATGGTCTTGGCTTTCGCTGCCGTCGCGACTTTGGTCGTTTCAGCAGCCTCGCCCGTTTATGCTGGCCCGCGCTATGATTACGGCCCCGGCGGCAATCCGTATCCGCGCACCTATCCCGGACCCGGCGGCTATCCGTACTGGTCGGGCTATGTCGATGCCCCGGTTGGAGAGCCGATCCCGCCCTGCCACTGGATAACCCAGCGCTTCTGGGACGGGTATGGCTGGCGCGAGCGCCGCGTGCGCATCTGCGATGGTACCACGGGCGGGTTTTGACATCGTCGGAAGTGTTGTCAAAGTCCTCACCGTGCGCGCTCCTCGTCCAGCCGCTCCCGCAACCGGCTACACGCGAAGTGGTGCTCCGCCGCTTCGGTTGGCGCGTCGCTCTGGCGCAGTTTGTCGAAGGCCTGCGCCGTCTCGTTCGCCAACCGGCGCAAGGCGACGAGATGGACCACAAGGGGCGAGGGCACAACGATTTGGCACCTCGCCTCGTGCGAGAGCACTGAAAATCTTAAGCCCCCACGCGCCTCGTATCCGCGCCGACGATCGGCGGTTTCGCATTCAACGCCTCGACCTGGAATCCCGCGACGCGCTTGTAGTTGGCGGCGATGTCTTCCAGCTCCTGCTGCGACAGGACATCGGTGACGACCTTGTAGCCGTCGGGCGCGCGCTCCTCGACGAGCTGCATCACCTGCTCGGGGCCGTTCTTGCGGTTGAGCAGGACGAGGTCGGTGGTCGCAGGCCTCCGCTCGGCCTCATAGGCCAGCAGCGCCGCTTGCGTCGGGCCATGCGCCAGGATCTCGCGGGCGAGGACGCGCGCATCGAGGATCGCCTGTGAGGCGCCATTCGAGCCGATCGGGTACATCGGATGCGCGGCATCGCCCATCAGCGTGACCCGGCCGAACGTCCACTGCGACACCGGATCTCGGTCGACCAGCGGATATTCGTAGGCGTGCGGGCAGTTCCGGATCAGGCCGGGCACATCGAGCCAGTCGAACTGCCAGCTCTCGAACCAGGGCAGGAACTCCTCGAGCCGCGCAGTGCGGTTATAGTCCTCGCGTCGCCACTGATAGGTCGGCGGCATGTGGCGCTCGGCGACCCAGTTGATGAGGTGATTGCCCAAGGCATCCGGCTCTTTCGAGATTGGGTAGCAGACAAATTTCAGGATCTCGTGCCCGGCCATGATCATGGTGCGGCCGGTGAGGAAGGCTTTTGCCGGCGTGACGCCGCGCCAGAGGATGCGGCCGTTCCAGATCGGCGGGCCTTCCTTCGGATAGAGTTTTTCTCGCACGGCGGAATGGATGCCGTCGGCGGCGATCAGGATCGCGCCGTCGTAAGTCCCCGCGGCCTTGCCGGTCGCCCTGTCGATGAAGTCGGCGCGCACGCCGTTGGCCGTCTCGCTCCAGCCGGTGAGGTGATGGCTGGTGAGGATGTTGTCGCGCCCGAGCCGCTCGATCGCTGTGTCGAGCAGGAGCTGCTGCAGCGTGCCGCGATGGATCGAGAACTGCGGCCATTTGTAGCCGGCCTCGAGCCCGCGCGGCTCGCTCCAGATCGGCTTGCCGTGCTTGGAGAAATAGGCGAGCTCGCGGGTCCGGACGCCGCTGGCATCCAGCTTGTCCATCAGCCCGAGCTCGATCAGCTCGCGCACCGCATGCGGCAGCACGTTGATGCCGACGCCGAGCGGCTTCAGTTCGGCGACGCTCTCGAACACTTTCACGGGAACGCCGATCTGGTGCAGGCTGAGCGCAAGCGTCAGCCCGCCGATGCCGCCGCCGGCGATGAGTACGGTCATGACAAAACCCCTCCGATTGCGGGCGTCTTCGCACGGGCGGGCGGCGGTGGGCAACTGCGAAGAGCACGTCCTCCTATGGACCTCCGGGTCGGCAGCCGCTAATTTCCAGCTTTCCCATGAGGTTCGACATGCTCAAGCTCTACTACGCCACCGGCACCTGCGCGCTCGCCACCTACATCACGCTGGAAGAGGCCGGCGCCGACTACACGGCCGAGCGGCTGAGCTTCAAGACCAATCAGCAGAACAGCCCGGAGTATCTCGCGATCAACCCGAAGGGGCGCGTCCCGGCGCTGGTGACCGATCGTGGCGTGCTGACCGAGACGCCGGCGATGTTGGCCTACATCGCGCAGACTTTCCCCAAGGCGAAGCTCGCCCCGCTCGACGATCCCTTCGACTTTGCGCAGGCGCAGTCGTTCAACTCCTATCTCTGCTCGACCGTGCACATCAACCACGCCCACAAGATGCGCGGCGCGCGCTGGGCGACCGAGGAGAGTTCGTTCGCCGACATGAAGCAGATGGTTCCGAAGACCATGAGCGCCTGCTTCAAGCTGATCGAGCAGAAGATGTTCCGGGGACCCTGGGTGATGGGCGAGCAGTTTACGATCTGCGATCCCTATCTCTACACCCTGTCGACCTGGCTCGAAGGCGACGGCGTCGACATCAATGCAACGCCGAAGATCGCCGATCATTTCAAGCGCATGTCGGACCGCCCCGCGGTGCGCAAGGTGATGGACGAGCAGAAGGCGTAAGGGCGCGGCCACATGTTCCCCTGTCGTTCCGGATCGGCGCTCCGCTTGTCCGGGACGACGCCGAATGTTCTGAAGCTGCAGCCTATCCGGTCTTCCGCTTCTCCAGCTCCCGTCCCGTCTCCAGCATCAGCCGTCGCAGCCAGATCGAGCCGGGATCCATCTGCGCGCGAGTCGGATAGAACATGAACTGCTCGTCGGTGCCGGGATCGAGCGGCGGCGTCACCGCGACGAGGGCGAACTGTTTCGACAGCGCCGCGATCAACCGCCGCGGCACGAAGGCGACGAGGTCAGTGCGCGCGGCGACGTGCAGCGGCTCGAGATAGCCTGACACCACCAGTGAAATGTGCCGCTCGATGCCCTTGCTGCGCAGCCAGGTGTCGATGAGATCCTGAGCGGATGCGGCGGGGCGCCACCCAGCCGCATATTCTGTCGCCGGTGAAACCTTCTAAACTTTCATTCGGGTGAGCCGTGCAGCACGCTGCATGCGGCCGCAGAACTCGCGCCGAAACCTTGCCTGGCTGCTGATAAAATCGGCAGATTTTGTGCGGGCTCCGAAGACATGCGCGAAAAATCAGAAGGTTCAATTAACGAGTGTCCCCCATGGTATCGCGGTGCAGCGTGAGTCGCTCAAGGCGTGACGCGCGGCTGCCAGGGTGGCCGTGACGATCGCCGGCGTCGTTCGGTCGCTCGAATTCAATTGGATTTGGGTGGACAGTGGGAATGCCGAACTTTCGGTTGCGGATCAGGGGCCGTCTCTATGCCGGCTTCATGGCTTTGGTGGCGGTTGGTCTCGCTATGGCGGTGGTCGCCATCTGGAACCTGCGGTCGGTGCAGGATCAGGTCGCGAAACTCTCGGCGTTTTCGGACAGCACGGCGCGGGTCCTGGAGATATCGACCCATCTTCAAGCGATCCAGCGGGCCAATCTGCGGTACATCTACGACGCCAACGAGTCCGCGATGAAGGAGGCCGCAGAGCGCGAGACCGCGGCGACCGAGCTGTTGCAGGTCGGCGCGAAGGGCACGGCCTCCGAGGAACGGCGGAAGCTCTACAACGATCTGATCGCCGACATCGCCAAGATGCGAAGCCTCCGTGACAATCTCGGCGACGTCGTCAACGAGGCGAGAACGGGCAAGGCGACGCTGCTGCCGAGCGGCGACGAATTGACCGTCAAGATGGGCAAGCTGGTCGATACGGCACGTGCAGCCGTCGATGAAGATACCGCGGCCCTCGTCGCGGACCTCGAATCCAGGCTGCTTGTTGTTCAAATCGCGAACTGGCGTTTCCTGGCCCTGCGCGACACCAAGGGTCCCGCCAACTTCAGGACCAATGTGGACAGGGCGGCGCAGCGGCTCGCAGCTCTCGAAAAGAGCCCACAGGCGACGGAATTGCGCGCCACGCTCGCCCCGGTGAAGACCTCGCTCGGAATCTATAAATCCGCATTCGAGACGACGTCGGCCGCGATGCTCCAGGCCGACGAGATCTATCACAAGAATCTCGCGCCCCTCATCGTCGAGAGCATCGGCAAGCTCAAGGTCGTGGAAACCGCCTTGAAGAAGGACAACCTGGATTCGCGCACCACGGCCGCGGCCGTGATCGGCGGCACGACGTTCGTTCAGCAGATCGCGGGCGGCCTCGCCATCCTGTTCGGGCTGATCGTTGCCTTCCTGACCGCCCGCAGCATCGTCGGTCCCCTGACCTCGATGACGCGCGCGATGGGACTGCTTGCCGGCGGCGATCTCGCGGTCGAGATCCCCGGGCGCGGCAAGGCCGACGAGATCGGCGACATGGCCAAGGCGATCCAGGTGTTCAAGGACAACATGATCGACACCGAGCGCCTGCGCGCGGAGCAGAGCGAGATCGAGGCGCGGCAGGCCGAGAGCCGCAAGGCCGACATGGTCAGGCTTGCCGACCAGTTCGAGCAGGCGGTGGGCGAGATCGTGGATACCGTGTCGTCGGCGTCGAACGAGCTCGAGGCCTCGGCCGGCACGCTGACCGCGACCGCCACGCGCGCGCAGGATCTGTCGACCGAAGTTGCGTCCGCGTCGCAGGAAGCCACCGCCAACGTGCAGGCCGTGGCTTCGGCGACGGAGGAGCTGTCTTCGTCAGTCACGGAGATCGCCCGCCAGGTGCAGGAATCCGCCCGCATCGCCGGCGAGGCCGTGGGGCAGGCGAGCAAGACCAACGAGCGCGTCAGCGAACTCTCCAGGGCCGCAGCGCGGATCGGCGACGTGGTCGAGCTGATCAGCACGATCGCGGGCCAGACCAACCTGCTGGCGCTGAACGCCACCATCGAGGCCGCGCGCGCCGGCGAAGCGGGACGCGGCTTCGCGGTCGTCGCCACCGAGGTGAAGGCGCTGGCCGAGCAGACCGCGAAGGCTACCGGCGAGATCGCCCAGCAGGTCTCCGGCATTCAGGCCGCGACGGAGGAGTCGGTCGGCTCCATCAGGGAGATCAGCGGCACCATCGAGCGGTTGTCGGAAATCTCGTCGACGGTTGCCGCCGCCGTGGAACAGCAGGGCGCGGCGACGCAGGAGATCTCCCGCAACGTCCTGCAGGCCGCGCACGGTACGGAGCGCGTCTCGACCAATATCGGCGACGTGCAGCGCGGCGCCGCCGAAACCGGCTCGGCCTCCTCGCAGGTGCTCTCGGCGGCGCGCTCGCTGTCGGCCGACAGCAACCGGTTGAAGCTCGAAGTCGCCAAGTTCCTGGACACTGTCCACGCCGCCTGAGTCACAGAAGCAAAAGGCCACGCGCATGCGCGTGGCCTTCAAAAAGCGGCCTGTTGCGTGATCAGGCGACCTTGGTCTTCATGTGCCTGAACATGTTGGCTCTCGCCTCGTCGTCCATCTCGGCCTTGAAGGTGAACTTGTCCTTCAGGGCGATCGCGCGTGCCGCCGCAGGCCGCGCCGAAATCTCGTCCACCAACCGCTTCACATTCGGGTATCGCGCAAAGGCGTCGTCGCCGAGCTTGAACGGCACCATCCGCGCCCAGCCCCACAGCGCCATGTCGACGATCGAATAACTGTCGCCGACCATGTAGCGGCGGCCGGCGAGGTGGCCGTCAAGAATCTTGTAGTGGCGATCGGTCTCGTACTGGTAGCGGTTATGGGCGTAGTCGTGGTTCTGGTCCTTCGGCGCAAAATGCTTGAAGTGCACGGCCTGGCCGGAATAGGGCCCGACGCCGGTCGCGATGAACATCAGCCATGACAGCGTCTGGCCGCGAACGTTGGCGGCAGGCAGGAATTTGCCGGTCTTCTCGGCGAGATAGAGCAGGATGGCGTTGCTGTCGAAAACGATCGTGCCGTTGTCGTCGATCGCCGGCACCTTGCCGTTCGGATTGATCTTCAGGAATTCCGGCGTGAACTGCTCGCCCTTGCGGGTGTCGACCGCCACCGGCTCGTAAGGCAGGGCGGCCTCTTCGAGATAGAGCGCGACCTTGGTCGGGTTCGGCGATCCGTTGAAATAGAATTTGAGCATCGATTGTCTCCCTAGTTCTCCTGCAAATGCCCTTGCCGAGAGCGGACGCAGCGCATTGCTGCGGGCGGCCTTCTCTTGCCTGAACCTCGTCCGGGAGAGCAACCGACGAGTTTGCCGGGCGGTATCTGCGCGCCGCGCAGATCAGCCGGCGTAACAGAGGCCGATGGCCGCCGTAATTACCATGGCCGCGCCGGCGGCCTCTAGGCGCAGTCCGAGCCGCGTGGCGAGATGCATGTCGGAGGCGCGCGCCTTGCGCTCCGCTCCGCGCGCGTAGCCGTGCACGATGACGTCGTAATTGAAATTGTCGTGCGCCTCGTTGCTGCTGGCGAGCCCGACGCAGATCACGAGCACGCCGAACAAGGCGAGCCCGAAGAATCCCAATAGCGCGATCAGGAACATCGGAAACATGCCGAGCAGGAAGATCGGAAACAGCGGCACCAGCAGCAATGTCTCGGACTGTCGTCGCATGGGAGGACCGGTCGGGACGCGTGC
This sequence comes from Pseudomonadota bacterium, assembly GCA_023435725.1. GTDB lineage: Bacteria > Pseudomonadota > Alphaproteobacteria > Rhizobiales > Xanthobacteraceae > Bradyrhizobium. The sequence goes on from JAEYRD010000120.1 coordinate 29,696, forward strand.
GATACGATGATCCTAGTCCTGCCGGCGGCCGCTTTCAACCACAGCTGTCATTCCGGAGCGCACCTCTTGGCGCGAGCCCGGAATGACGGAAGGCGACTACTCCGCCGCCATGCCCGCGCGGATTTCGGCGCGCAGCTCGTCGATCAGCTTGAGACCCTTCTTGGTCTCGACGTGCCAGAAGGTCCAGCCGTTGCAGGCGGCAGCGCCTTGCGCCATGGCGCCGATGCGGTGGATCGAGCCGACCTTGTCGCCGAGCATGATGGCGCCGTCGGCGCGCACCAGTGCCCCGAGCTTCTTCTTGGAATCGAACAGCTTCGTGCCGGGCATGATCATGCCGCGCTCGATCAGCTCGGAGAAGGCGACCCGCGGTGCCTCGCGTGCCGTCATGAACGGGGCGAGGCTCTCCTCCGGCAGCGGCTCGACCGCGGCGATGCGCGCTTCGGCTGCCTTGGCATAGGTCTTGTCGCGCTCGAAGCCGATATAGGATCGGCCGAGGCGCTTTGCGACCGCGCCGGTGGTACCGGTGCCGTTGAAGGGATCGATCACGAGATCGCCGGGCTTCGAGGAGGACAGCAGCACGCGCGCGAGCAGGCCTTCGGGCTTCTGCGTCGGATGCACTTTCTTGCCGTCGGCGCCCTTGAGGCGCTCCTCGCCGGTGCAGAGCGGGATCAGCCAGTCGGAACGCGCCTGCACGTCCTCGTTGGCCGCTTTCAGCGCTTCGTAGTTGAAAGTGTAGCCCTTGGCCTTTTCGTCGCGCGCGGCCCAGATCATGGTCTCGTGCGCGTTGGTGAAGCGGCGGCCGCGGAAATTCGGCATCGGGTTCGACTTGCGCCAGACGATATCGTTCAGGAGCCAGAAGCCGAGGTCCTGCATGATCGCGCCGACGCGGAAGATGTTGTGATAGGAGCCGATCACCCAGATCGTCGCCGACGGCTTCATCGCGCGGCGGGCGGCAAGCAGCCAGGCGCGGGTGAAATTATCGTAGGCGGCGAAAGAGTCGAACTTGTCCCAGTCGTCGTTGACGGCATCGACATGGGATTCGTCGGGGCGCTTGAGATCGCCCTTGAGCTGGAGATTGTAGGGCGGATCGGCGAACACCAGGTCGACCGAACCAGCCTGAAGCTTCGACATCTCGGCGACGCAATCGCCGAGGACGATGCTGTGCGAAGCGGACTCAAAATTTGTGCGGGGCGCCCTTGCAGACGCCCCGCGACGCGACACTACCATGACTCAAGAACTCTGACTCAGGCGACGCTGTCGGCGACGCGGGACCAAACAACCGACTGGCCGTTACATTGCAGCGGCAAAGTAAAAATCGACTTAACCCGCTACTCTTGTGAGCAGGCGTCGCATCGCGCGTTTCGCGCGGTTCGTTGCAAGCATTCATCGTGTTTTACAGTGTATTTCGCGTTGCGGCGGCAATCATGGCTGCAAAAAGGCGCCGAATTTCTCTCGGAAAAAATTGCTCGCCCCCGGAAAAAATTGCTGGCATCGGCATGGTCTCGCACTAGGCAATTTTTGCCGAGCGCGATATTGATAAATGCAACGGAAATTTTACGTATGTGGCGCGTTGAGCTTTCGCGCATCTGCGTGCCGACGAGATGCAACCAGGACCTCACAATCCAGACTTCAAGGTCAGGACCTTAAAGGAAGGCCGCCATGCGTTACGATGACTTCCGCCGCAGCGACGACGTCGAGGATCGTCGCGACGAAGGTGGTGGTGGCTTTGGCGGCGGAGGAGGCGGGTTCGGACTGCCGATGGGCGGTGGCGGGCTCGGCATCGGCACCATCATCGTGCTCGGCCTGATCGGCTATGCCTTCGGCATCGATCCGCGCATCCTGATCGGCGGCGCCGAGATCCTCACCGGCGGCAACCAGGCCCCGACCTACCAGACCGATCGCCAGGCGTCCTCGGGCAAGCGCGGCGCGCCCACCGACGAGATGGGCAGCATGATCTCCGGCATCCTCGGCGAGATCGACGACCGCTGGAGCGAGATATTCCAGGCCAGCGGCCAGTCCTATACCGGTCCCAAGGTCGTGCTGTTTCGCAACGCCACAAATGGCGGCCGCTGTGGCATGGCCCAGTCGGCGATGGGCCCGTTCTATTGCCCGCCTGACAAGACCATCTTCCTCGACACCGCTTTCTTCCGCGAGGTGGAGACGCGTTTCCGCGGTTGCTCCGGCAAGTCGGCGTGCGATTTCACCACCGCCTACATCATCGCGCACGAGGCCGGCCATCACATCCAGAACCTGCTCGGCATCATTCCGCGCGTGACGCGGCTGCAGCAGCAGGCCGGCAGCAAGGCCGAGGCCAATGCACTCCAGGTGAGGGTCGAACTGCAGGCCGACTGCCTGTCGGGCGTCTGGGTCAATCGGGAGGCGAAGAAGCGTCCGAACTTCCTGGAGCCGGGCGACATCGACGCCGCGCTGACCACGGCGAGCGCGATCGGCGACGATACGCTGCAACGCCAGGCGACAGGGCGCGTCGTGCCTGATTCCTTCACTCACGGCTCGGCGGCGCAACGCAAGCAGTGGTTCATGACCGGCTACCAGCAGGGCACGGTCCAGGCCTGCAACACGTTCGGCGGCGGGGCGCAATAGCGACGCCTTCGCGCGGCGGACGCCACGCAGCAGGCAATGCTGCGCTGCTGGGCCGGGGCCCACAATGCCGGCCCTTAGGTCTATTGGAGTGGGTTGAGAGGAAAGCGATGGCGTCCATCGACGAAACAAAGCAGTTCATCCCGCTCAACATCGCGGTGCTCACCGTTTCCGACACGCGCGTCCTCGCGGACGACAAGTCCGGCCAGACGCTGGCTGACCGCCTCACCGCGGCCGGCCATCGTCTCGCCGCGCGCGAGATCGTCACCGACGATGTCGAGGCGATCCGCGCCGTGATCCGCCGCTGGATTGCGGACGCCGGCGTCGATGTCGTCATCACCACCGGCGGCACCGGCTTCACCGGGCGCGACGTCACGCCGGAGGCGATCGAGCCGCTGTTCGAGAAGCGTATGGACGGCTTTTCGATCGCGTTCCACATGCTGAGCCACGCCAAGATCGGGACGTCGACGATCCAGAGCCGCGCCACCGCGGGCGTTGCTGGGGCAACCTACATCTTCTGCCTGCCCGGCTCTCCCGGCGCCTGCCGCGACGGCTGGGACGGTATCCTCGCGGCCCAGCTCGACTACCGCACGCGCCCCTGCAATTTCGTCGAGATCATGCCGCGGCTGGATGAGCATCTGCGCAGGGCGAAGGCGCAAGGCGCGACGGTGTAAATCGATCGCCGGGCGCTCGGCGTAACCTGCATGTCGCCTCGTGCAGTTACAGATCGCGCTCCCAAATCTCCCCGATCAGATTCTGCCCAAAGCTGCGATGCGGCTCGGTGGCGGTCAGCTTGAAGCCGGCGCCTTGATAGATGCCGCGTGCGGCGACCAGGATGCTCTGCGTCCACAGCGTCATCCGCCGATAGCCGCAGGCCCGCGCGAAAGAGACGCATTCGGCGACCAGCCGCTGGCCGAGGCCCTGGCCGCGCGCGGCGGGGTCGAGCAGCAGCAGCCGCAGTTTTGCGAGATCATCGCCGCCCTTCACCAGAAACACCGAGCCGACCGGCCGGCCCTCGATGTCGGCGATCCAGCAGCGCTCGCGCGATGGATC
>JAEYRD010000165.1 GCA_023435725.1 Pseudomonadota bacterium
TGGATCGGCACCGGGTTGAGATAGTGCAGCTTCTCGCGGCCGTGCCTGATGGTGGTGACCAGGTTGGCTTCTTCCAGAATGACAAGGTGCTTCGTCACGGCCTGCCGCGTCATCGCGAGGCCTTCGCAGAGTTCGTTCAACGTCTGGCCGTTTTTGGCATAAAGCCTGTCCAGCAGCGACCGTCGTGACGCGTCGGCGAGCGCTTTGAAGACCTCATCCATGGCAGGGATAATAGGCAACCAAATGGTTGCATGTCAAGATGGTATCTTTGGCGCGCGCAAGCGGCTGTGCTAGCCTTGAAGCTCAGCCAACGCAGATTGGTTCCGGGAGGATCGATGATCAGCCGTGTTCACCTTGGTGCCTGCCTCGTCCTTTTTGCTTGCAGCACCGCCGCCCATGGCCAGAAGCAGCAGGTGATCGGCGCGCCGCCGGAAGCCTCGAACATGAAGCTGCTCGGCACAAATGATCTGCAGGCGCGCAGCGCCTATCAGCCGACCATCCATCACCAGGGCGACCGCTGGATCGCTTATATCGGCCATCACGGCGGCACTGACGACGTGCCCAGTCCCGTCAATCCCATGACCGGGCAGGCGGAGCCGAACGGAACCTCGATCGTCGACGTCACTGATCCCTCGCATCCAAAATATCTGCGGCATCTGCCGGGACAGGAGGGCAAGTATGAATCCGGCGGCGCGCAGATGGTGCGCGTCTGCGACGGCAAGTCGTTGCCGAAGGGCGACCCCAACGCGGTCTACATGCTGCGCACCTTCGGCAGCGAGGCGCATGAGATCTGGAACGTTGCCGATCCCGGCAGCCCCGTGCTCGTCACGCGCCTCAGTGGCCTGAAGGACACGCATAAGAGCTGGTGGGAGTGCGACACCGGCATTGCCTATCTCGTCTCGGGCGCGCCGGACTGGCGCACGCGGCGCATGACGCAGGTCTACGATCTCAGCGATCCCGCGCATCCGCAGAAGATCCGCGACTTCGGCCTGCCCGGACAGGAGCCGGGATCGACCGGCGCTGTGCCGACCGAACTGCACGGCCCGATCTCGACCGGGCCGAATGGCAACCGCGTCTATTTCGGCTATGGCACCAACAAGGGCGGCATCCTGCAGATCGTCGATCGCGAGAAGCTTCTTACCGGGCCCAAGGAGCCGACGCCGGACAATCTGCGCTATCCCGAGATTTCGCGCCTTCCGGTGTCCGCCTTCAACGGCGCGCACACGACCTTTCCGATGCTCGACATGCCCGTCGCCGAATTCGCCGAGGACAAGGACGGCAAGATGCGCGACATCGTGATGATCGTGAACGAGGCGATCCTCAATGAATGCGGCGAGGCACGGCAGATGGTGTGGTTCGCCGACGTCACCACCGAGACGCGGCCGATGATGATCTCGAGCTACACCGTGCCGGAGGCGAGCGGACAGTTCTGCCAGCGCGGCGGCCGGTTCGGCTCGCACTCTTCCAACGAGAGCATGGATCCGGTCTACTACAAGAAGATGGCCTTTATCGCCTTCTTCAACGCCGGCGTACGCGCGCTCGATATCCGCGATCCCTATCATCCCAAGGAAGTCGGGTATTTCATTCCGTCGATCACGAGCGCGACGGACAAGCGTTGCATTCCGATCGAGGGCGGCGCGCGCTGCAAGGTCGCGATCCAGACCAACAATGTCGAGACCGATGATCGCGGCTACATCTACATCGTCGATCGCGCCAATACCGGTCTGCACATCCTCGAACTGACCGGGCCCGCGCGCGCCGTCGCCGGCCTGCCGAAGAACTGACGATGCGGCGCGGGGCGACGATAGCGCTTGCGGCGATCTCGCTCGGTGCGTCCAGTGTCGGCGCCTATCAGCTTGCGCCGGCTCCAGCGGAGCAGGCCGCGCATTGGCGGGAGATCAAATGGCCGTTCCCGCGCGACGGCTGGCCGATGGGGCGCGCATTTCGTTGCGATGGAGCCTGCTCGGGCGCCGAGCTCTACGTGCGAGCCAAGCGTGGCTTCTGCAATTGCGATCGCGGCGTCGCCGATGACGACGAGGTCGACCGCGTTGCCGATATCGATCTGATCAGATCGCGCTTTGCGGCGATGGCGCCGGGTGAGGAAGTGAGCATCGGAGACATGCGAGGCCGCGCGAGGCGCTATGATCTCGATACGCCCGATGGTGTGTCTCACGCCGGGATCGGCGTTGCCGTCTCGCGCCGCTGCGATCTCATCGTTGCAGCGGCGCAGGGGCGCGGGAACGCAGACGCGGTGCAGCGCGCGGCGCTCGCGTTCCTGGAAAGCCAGGAGATGAAGGCATGGGTAAACGCGGCGCTGGACGGAAGGTGAGGGAGGCCTGACGCTTCCACTACCTCCGCCACCGGGTCTCGCCCGGCGGGTGATGACACCGGTGATTGAGGAGCTTGCGTGCCACGCAGTCACATCTTCCGTTCCTGCCCTTCCCATGCATTAATGCGCCAAACTGCCTTCAGCGAGTCCCCCCATGATGTCCATGCAAGCCTACCTCGCCTTCGTCGCCGCCTGCATCGCACTGGCGCTGCTGCCGGGGCCAATCGTCACCCTCGTCATCGCCAACGGCCTGCGCCATGGCACACGTGCCGCGCTGACCAATGTCGCGGGTGCGCAGGCGGGCCTTGCCATCGTGATCGGTGTCGTTGCGGTCGGCCTGACCTCGCTGATGGCGACCATGGGCTACTGGTTCGACTGGGTGCGCTTTGCCGGCGCCGCCTATCTGATCTGGCTCGGCGTCAAGCTGATCTGGGCGCCGGTCGAAGGCCTCAATGTCGACGAGCCGCCGGCGCCGCCGCGTGGCGGGTTCTTCCTGCAGGGCTTCCTGGTGCTGCTGTCGAACCCGAAAGTGCTGATCTTCTTCGGCGCCTTCATCCCGCAGTTCATGGACATGAACCGCGACCACTTCCCGCAGGTCGCGCTGCTGGGCGCCACCTTCATGGTCACCGCGGTGATGACGGATGCGCTCTACGCCATCGCGGCCGGGCGTGCCCGCAAATTCTTCTCGGCGCGCCGCACGCGGCTGATGTCGCGCATCTCCGGCGGCTTCATGATCGGCGGCGGCATCTGGCTGGCGCTGACCCGGGCGAAATAACGTCGCTCGAACCGTTTCGGGCTTGAACCCTTTGCGGCGGCGATGCGTCCAATCGGGCATTGCCGCTGACGAAGGAATTTGGTCGTGCCCGATCTGCCCTGGTTCGTCTATGCGATGCTGCTCGCACCGCTCGGACTCATCCTCGTTGCCGCAATCGTCAAGACCTGGCAGACGCGCGAGGCGCGAAGCTGGCCGCAGGCCCCGGGCAAGGTCGTCCGCTCGGTTGCAGAGGTTCGCGAGGTCCGGGTGTCCGACGACGACCGCGAGGAGGGCTATCGCCTCGAAAGCCGCAATTTCGCGAACGTGACTTACGAATATGCGGTCGGCGGCCGCAAGCTGCGCAACGACCGCATCTCGATCGGCGAGGACCTCGGCAATTTCGAGGTCGCCGAGAAGCTCGCGAAATATCCCGCCGGCAGCATCGTCACCGTCTACTACAATCCGCGCCATCCCGATCAGGCCGTGCTCGAGCGTGATCTGCCCAAGGGCCTGTGGGGCTGCCTCGGTATCGGCACTTTGATCGTCCTTGCTATCGTGTTCGGCTCGGCCTTCGGGCTCAACCAGAGCTACGCCTACCTCGCGCATCACATTGCGCGGCCGGATCTCGCTGGCCTCGTGGTCGGCTTCGGGGCGTTCGGCCTCGTCGTCGCGTTGATGGGGTGGGGGGTGCAGCGTCAGGCCTCGATGGCGACGCGCTGGCCGGTCGTGCCGGGCACGATCAAGCTGTCGGGAACCGAGCAATATCACGAAGCCAGCGAGCCTGGCGAGGCGCGCGGCACCGAGATGTTCGGCAAGCGGGTGACCTACACCTACCTCTATCAGAACGTCAGCTACACCAATGAATGCGCGCGCGTCGCGGCGGGAACGCCGGAGACGTCCGACAAGATGCTGGAGAAGCTGATGTCGCGCTATCAGGACGGCGCGACCGTCGAGGTCCGCGTCAATCCCGACAACCCGGCCGAAGCGACGTTGGATGTGCGCGGCGACGGCCGCATCGCCTATGTGCTGTGGGGCATCGCCGCGATTTTTGCTGCACTCGCGCTGTTCGTTGCGACGCGCGGCGGCTAATCGACCAGCCGCTCCGCCTTCAACTCCACCTCGATCTCCACAAAAATCCTCGCCAGCCGCTCCGCCCATTGCTGCTGACCGGACTGGTCCGCGATCAAGTCTTGCCGGATCTCGATGCCGGTGTTGATCAGGCCGCGCGCTTCGCCGTGCACGGGGATGGTGTAGTCGGTGAGGTCACTCACCGCATAGGGCTCGTTGTCGCCGACGACGAGGTCGCTCTCGGCGCGCAAGTGCTTGAGCAGGAGCCGCGGCAGCACGGTGTCACGATGATAGAGCGTGCCGATGTGCCAGGGCCGCGCGACGCCGGCATAGTCCGGCGTGAAGCTGTGCAGGGACACCAGCACCGTCGGCCGCTTGGCATGCACGCGGCGGTCGATCGCCGCATTGATGCGGTGGTGGTAGGGCTCGAAGATCTCGCGCCGCCTTGCGGCGCGCTCGCCCTCGGAGATGCCCTCGTTGCGTGGAACCGCGGTTGCTTCGGAAATTACGGGGATCGAGCTTACTGCGGCGGGCGGGCGATTGCAGTCGATCACGAGCCGCGAATAGCGCTGCGCGATCAGATGTGCGTCGAGCATTCTTGCGAGACGCTCGGCGACGCCGGCGATGCCGATATCCCAGGCGATGTGCCTGACAAGCTCGCTTTCAGCGACGCCGAGATCGCCGAGCACGCGCGGCAGCACCCGCCCGTAATGATCCGCGGTGAGCAGGAAGGGCGATGTCCCTCCCGCATTCACCTCATGCACGGGCGGAATGTCATGCTCGCCGAGGAGTTGATCGGTCGCGTCGACTGTGTCTAAAGCCATCCTGATTGCCTATGGAGAGAACTTCGAAGTGATGAGGTGGCGAGGAAGTAAAGGGTGTGGTGCATTCTTGTCATTGCGAGCGCAGCGAAGCAATCCAGACTATTTCCGCAGTGACGGTCTGGATTGCTTCGCTGCGCTCGCAATGACGGTGTCTGTCTCTATGTAGCTCTGGCGAAAACCTTGGAATATGCGCCATTGTCGTTTCGCATCATTCGCAGCTATTAGAAACCACATGAACTCCGATCGTCTTTTCGTCTACGGCACCCTGATGCGCGGCTTCGACCATCCGATGGCGCGGCTGCTCGCGGGACACGCGGATTTTCTGGGTGAGGCGACCTGTCGTGGCCGGCTCGTCCTGGTGAAGCACTATCCGGGATTGCTGTTGTCGGACGCGCCGTCCGACATCGTCCATGGCGAGCTCTTTCAGCTGCGCGTGCCCGACGAGCTCCTGCGCGAGCTCGATATGTACGAGGCCTGTGGCGAGGGCTTTCCGGAGCCGACCGAATATCTGCGCGAGCTGATCGACGTGACAGGCGCGGATGGCGTCACGGAGAAGGCCTGGACCTATGTCTACAACTGGCCCGTCAACGATCTGCCGCGCATCGAGTCCGGGCGCTTTCTCGAGCACTAGCCCGACAGCACTTCCTTCACCGCGCGCACGTCGACTTCATGTTCGACGTAAGTCCATTCCTCGGTCTGCCTGAGCATCGCTACCAGCTCCTCGAACAGCGAGGTATCGGCGGGCGCGAATTCGAACCAGGTGAGGAAGTCGAAGGGGCCGCCGAGGTCGCGGCAGTGATAGAGCTGCCGCGCGATGGCCGGCAGGAAGCGCAGGGTGCTCGCGATGTGGTGCGACTTGTCCTCGAAGATACTGCGGCGCTCTTCCTGAGTCAGCTCCCACCAGGCCTCCGATTTGCGGATCGGGATCAGCGCCGCGGACGTTGCCTCGAGCCGGCCGAGCCCGGCCTGCACCGCGGTGAGCTGCTGCTGCTCGCCGCGCTCGGTGTAGCGCGTTGTGCTCGCAACGCCCACCAGCCGCCACGCATTGCGCGAGGGCACAAGCGGCAACGAGACGGCCTCGCTGTCGGTGACCGACAGCGCCGGCACGAAGGGCAGGGGCTCGCCCGTCACGGGCGAAATGGAGGTGATACGCCAGCCCCCGCTATGACCGCCGCGAAAGGTCCTGAACATGGGCCTATGGAAGCGCGGAACCGGGCGGGATTCAAGCCTTTCCGTTTCGTCATTCCGGGGCGCCTCAAAGAGGCGAGCCCGGAATCCATCTCTCCCAGCGTCCCGGTTGTGCGATGGATTCCGGGCTCGATGCTTCGCATCGCCCCGGAATGACAGAGGGGCCTGTGAATAGGTCGAATAACCCGGATAATCCTGACAAACCTGACTTTTAGGCAGACCGCACCTATATCCCTGATCCTTCGCCCGACTCACTCGGTTTCGCGCTAGACACGCCCCATGCGCTTCACGCCACAATTCCTCGACGAGCTTCGCGCCCGGCTTTCGGTCTCCGAAGTCGTGGGCAAGCGCGTGAAGCTGAAGAAGGCCGGGCGGGAGTGGAAGGGGCTGTCGCCGTTCCAGCAGGAGAAGACGCCGTCCTTCTACGTCAACGACCAGAAGGGTTTTTACCACGACTTCTCCTCCGGCAAGCATGGCGACATCATCACCTTCGTGATGGAGACCGACGGCGTGCCCTTTGCGGAAGCCGTCGAGCGGCTGGCCAATATGGCCGGCCTGCCGCTGCCGGCGGTGACGCCGGATGCGGCGCGGCACGAGCAGCGGCGCAAGTCGCTGCATGACGTGATGGATCTTGCGGCGAAATTCTTCGCGGAGACGCTGGCCTCGCGGCTCGGGGCCAAAGCGCGCGGCTATCTCGCCGACCGCGCGATCTCGCCGGCGACGCAATTGCAGTTCCGCCTCGGCTATGCCTCGCCCGATCGCTTCGCACTGAAGGAGCATCTGGGCAAGCTCGGCGTCTCCGTGGACGACATGGTCGAGACCGGCCTGCTTGTTGCCGGCAACGACATCCCGGTGCCCTACGACCGCTTCCGCGACCGCGTGATGTTTCCGATCACCGACTTGCGTGGCCGCGTCATCGCCTTCGGCGGGCGTGCGCTGGAGAAGGACGTTCCGGCGAAATATCTGAACTCGCCGGAGACGCCGCTCTTCCACAAGGGCGACAATCTCTACAATCACCAGACCGCGCGGAAGGCGACCCATGACGGCAGCGCGCTGATCGTGGTCGAAGGCTATGTCGACGTCATCGCCATGGTCACTGCGGGCTTTGCAGGCAGCGTGGCGCCGCTCGGCACCGCGCTCACCGAAAGCCAGCTCGCACTGCTCTGGAAGATGGCGGACGAGCCGATCCTCTGCTTCGACGGCGACCGCGCCGGGCAGAAGGCGGCCTATCGTGCCGCCGACCTCGCGCTGCCCTTCCTTAGCCCCGGCAAGAGCCTGCGCTTTGCGCTGCTGCCGGAAGGGCAGGATCCCGATGATCTCGTGCGCTCCGGTGGACGCGGCGCGGTCGAGGAGGTGATCGCTGCGGCGCGTCCACTCGCAGAGATGCTCTGGTCGCGCGAGCTCGAAGGCGGCAACTTCGTCACACCCGAGCGCCGCGCCGCGCTGGAAGCGCGCATCAAGGAACTCTCCAACGGCATCCGCGACGAGGTGGTGCGGCGCTACTATCGCGACGATTTTGTCGAGCGGCTCCAGCGTGCTTTTGCCCCCGAAGGTGGGCGTGGCGGCTTCGCCGGCCGCGGCAATTTCCGGCCCGGTGCCGGCAACCGCCCGTTCCAGCCTCGCGGGGGGCAGCCGAATCGATTCGGCGGCCAGGGGCGCCGTGGGGCACCCGGCCCTACCTTGCTACCGTCCGGCCCTTACCAGGCGGCCAGCCCCCAGCTGGCGGCAAGCCCGATCATGCGGGGCCAGCGCAGTGCCATCTCCCGCCGGGAAGCCCTGATCCTGCAATGCCTGATCAACCACCCCTGGCTGCTCCATGAGCACCTCGAGGAGGTCGCCGCCCTGGAGCTCGCCCATCCCGAGGCCCACAAGCTGAGGGCCGGCATCATCGCCGCCTTCGCCAACGACCACCACCACAGCCCGGACCCTGACGAGCAGGCCGAGAAGATGCGTTCCGACCTTGAGAGGGGCGGTTTTGTGCCGTTACTTCAAAGGGTTGAGCGAGCCATCACCACCGCGGCGGTGTGGGGTGCCCGCGAGGGCGCGGCGCGGGACGACGTTCTCGCGACGTGGCACCAGCTCGTTGCCTTGCATCGGCAATGGCATTCACTACTTAGGGAATTGAAGGACGCCGAGCTGGCCTTGGGGGAGGACCCCAGCGAGGCCAATTTGGCGTGGCTGCGTGACGTTAAGGCCAGGATGGCCGAGGTCGACGGTACCGAGGCCCTGATCGAGGGGTTCGGCGAACTGTCGGGCCGGGTCCAGAAGAGCGTGTGACGTGTAGAATCATGCGGACGGCCGAGGCCGGAACCGCTAAAAGACTCGCCAAATCCAAGGTTTGGCGGCAGAAACAGGGTTAATCGAGGCTTAACGGTCTTGTAGCACTTTGGCCATCAGGCGGCCGCAGGCAGAACAGACGCGTCAGGAATGAATCCGCGCAATCGCTGTTGGCACTACACCTGCATCCGCCGCGACAAAGAGGCTCACGAAGCGTTAGGCAAATCCGGCGAGAGAAGGGTCGGGGTGGCGAGAGTTGTGCGCGCCGCCTTTATCCGTGTCGAGAGCTGCCGAAGCGAGAGCGTCGAGCAATAGGTTCAGTGGATTCAGGCAGGCGCGGCGAACGTCTGCATGAAGCGCGTTTAGGAGCAATGGATGGCCACCAAGGCAAAGACGCTGCAGGCGAAGGACAAGGAAAAGGACGACAAGGCAGCGGACGCGCCGGAGAAGGACTCCCAGGACGCGCCCTCGCCCTTGCTCGATCTGTCCGATGCGGCAGTGAAGAAGATGATCAAGCAGGCCAAGAAGCGCGGCTTCGTGACCTTCGATCAGCTCAATGAAGTTTTGCCGTCCGACCAGACCTCGCCCGAGCAGATCGAGGACATCATGTCCATGCTCTCGGACATGGGCATCAACGTCACCGAAGCCGACGATAGCGAAGGCGAGGAAGACAAGGACGAGGGCGGCGAGGACGAGACCGACAACGAGCTCGTCGAGGTCACCCAGAAGGCCGTCACCGAGGTCAAGAAGAGCGAACCGGGCGAACGCACCGACGATCCCGTGCGCATGTATCTGCGCGAGATGGGCACGGTCGAGCTGCTCTCCCGCGAAGGCGAAATCGCGATTGCGAAACGCATCGAGGCCGGCCGCGAGGCGATGATCGCGGGCCTCTGCGAAAGCCCGCTGACCTTCCAGGCCATCATCATCTGGCGCGACGAGCTCAACGAAGGAAAGATCTTCCTTCGCGACATCATCGATCTCGAAGCGACCTATGCCGGCCCTGATGCCAAGGGCGGCATGAACACCGCGATGATCGCCGGCCCCAACGGCGAGAACGGTGAAGCGTCAGCCGAGGGCGGCCAGGCCGCAGCCGGCGCTGCGCCCGCGCATGTCGCGCCGCCCGCAGCTCCGCCGTCGCCGACCCCGTTCCGCGCTGCGCAGCCTGCCCCCGGTCAGGCTAGCGAGGAGAAGGATCCCGGCGAGGCCGCGGCCGAAGCCGATATGGACGAGGACGACGAGTTCGAGAACCAGATGTCGCTTGCGGCGATCGAGGCCGAGCTCAAGCCGAAGGTCGTCGAGATCTTCGACAAGATCGCCGAGAGCTACAAGAAGCTGCGCAAGCTTCAGGAGCAGGACATCCAGAACCAGCTCGAGAGCACCTCGCATGGTCCCTCGCTGTCGCCGCACCAGGAGCGCAAGTACCGCAAGCTCAAGGACGAGATCATCGTCGAGGTGAAGTCGCTGCGCCTGAACCAGGCCCGTATCGACAGCCTCGTCGAGCAGCTCTACGACATCAACAAGCGCCTCGTCTCGCATGAGGGCCGCCTGATGCGCCTTGCCGACAGCCACGGCGTCGCGCGCGAGGATTTCCTGCGCAACTACACCGGCTCGGAGCTCGATCCGCGCTGGCTCAACCGTGTCTCGAAGCTGTCGGCCAAGGGCTGGAAGAACTTCGTCCACCACGAGAAGGACCGCATCAAGGACCTCCGCCACGAGGTGCATCAGCTCGCGGCGCTCACGGGCTTGGAGATCATCGAGTTCCGCAAGATCGTGCACTCCGTGCAGAAGGGCGAGCGCGAAGCACGTCAGGCCAAGAAGGAGATGGTGGAAGCCAACCTCCGTCTCGTGATCTCGATCGCGAAAAAGTACACTAACCGCGGCCTGCAATTCCTCGACCTGATCCAGGAAGGCAACATTGGCCTGATGAAGGCGGTGGACAAGTTCGAGTACCGCCGCGGCTACAAGTTCTCGACCTACGCGACGTGGTGGATCCGGCAGGCGATCACCCGCTCGATCGCCGACCAGGCGCGTACCATCCGCATCCCCGTGCACATGATCGAGACGATCAACAAGATCGTGCGCACCTCGCGCCAGATGCTCAACGAGATCGGCCGCGAGCCGACCCCGGAAGAGCTCGCCGAGAAGCTCGGCATGCCCTTGGAAAAGGTGCGCAAGGTCCTCAAGATCGCCAAGGAGCCGTTGTCGCTCGAGACGCCCGTCGGTGACGAAGAGGATTCACATCTCGGCGATTTCATCGAGGACAAGAACGCGATCCTCCCCATCGCCGCCGCGATCCAGTCAAACCTGCGCGAGACCACGACGCGCGGGCTCGCCTCGCTCACCCCGCGCGAAGAGCGCGTGCTGCGCATGCGCTTCGGCATCGGCATGAACACCGACCACACGCTGGAAGAAGTCGGCCAGCAGTTCTCGGTCACCCGCGAACGTATCCGCCAGATCGAGGCCAAGGCGCTGCGCAAGCTGAAGCATCCGTCAAGGAGCCGGAAGCTGCGGAGCTTCCTGGATAACTGATTTGGGCATCATGCCCGGACCCGGTCCGGGCATTCGTCCAAACGAAAACGGCGGGCCAAAAGCCCGCCGTTTTTCTTTGTGCTGACGCTGTGCGTATCTCGCTGGCGGCGCCTATTTCTTCTTCGCGCCGACCCGCTCGATCCGCTTGATCTCAAGTGCCGGCCGCCCGGACTTTTCGGCGATCTCGCGGTCCTGCTCCATGATGAAGTTGCGCGCGGGTTCGTCGCCGTCGAGCCCGCCAAGGAGCTCGGCAGGCACACGCCGGTTGGAGCGTTGGGAGCCGTCTTCATAGACGACGTTGAAAAAGGCGAATTCGCCCTTGGGATTGGTTCCGGGTTTTTTGGCCATGGCCGGCTTGTCGTCGATCAGAGTGCCATAGTCAAATGGCTTTCCGTGCTGCCAGTGGCTGGCGCGGAGCCTGCGGTCGTGGAACTGGCCGCGCCATCGATCGAGAAAGTCTGGATGGTGGAAGCGGCAATCGCTTCCTAAGGTCCGATGCGCCCCTTCGATTACGACGCTTGGGCCTGACTCTTGGTCCGCCCCTTGGATCCGGCCCTTGCCTCAATAAACGGCGGGCCGCAAAGCCCGCCGCTTATTTTTGGTTTCAGCGTCGCCCGGGGCTGGCGGGGCAACAACCTAAAATAGAACGCTATAACTTGCTCCATGCCATGGCAAGATAAATCGTTGCGGGTTGATGTCGCAGCGAGCACGCCAGATATGCGTCGATCACGAGATCTGGTTTCAGCGCATTCCTGAATCAAATGTTTAGATAGTCGAAGCACTTTGTTGGTATCGGTCGCTTTCGCAATGCAGCGAGAGCTTGCGCGCTGAAGCGCGTAGACCTGCATTTCTTCCAGGAGGCGCGCGGAATTTCATTCAGCGCAAGCGGACGCGTTCCATCTTCGCGACGCACGCATCAATTCGGTCGCGCGCGCCGCGCCAGTTCTTGCGCAACGAGCTGCGATTCATGTCTGCCTCCGCGCCCGCCATCATCCTCCTTGCGTCCCTGCGCCATGATTGCGCTGCCCATCGCAGCGGAACCGAAGGTGATGAGGAAGGAGCCGAGCAGCACGAGAAGCGCGATGCCGGGTGAGCGGTCGGCGAAGATCAGCTCCCGCAGATGTCCGGGGTTGAGCCAGAGCAGCCCGCCGACGAGCAGCGCGGCGGCGCAGGCGCCGATCGCGAGGTTGATGGCGAGGAGGCGGAAGAGGGGGAGGCGCAGGGGGGAGGGGCGCTTTGATGTGCGGCTGTCGTTGGGCATTGCTGGTTGCCTCATGCTTGCGTGGGCGGATCGCATCCGGTGCCGTCGCGCTTCAGCCTTATAGCGCAAAATCCCTCCCGTCGTCATTCCGGGTTCACGCGTTGCGCGCCTCGGAATGACGAGGCGAGGGCGTTGACGCTACCGTTCATCTCATGTCGCTCGCGCCGCGATGTTGACGCGCATCAAACTCTCGCCATCGCCCCACGGCGTCGCCAACTCGGCAGCGACCGGGCCTGACGAGGTTTGGCCGCTTTGACGCGAATCCTGTTCCCGGGCATGATTGCATGTTGCTTCACGCGCAGATGAATAAGAGGAATTTTCGATATGCTGAGATACGCTTTGGCCACCGCCTTCATTGTCTGTCTGGCCGGCGGCTCGGCGCATGCCACGCGCTGCGGCGGCGACTTCAACAGCTTCGTCGCCGGCATGGCCTCGGAGGCGCAGGCGGCGGGCGTCTCGGCAAGCGTGACCAGTGCGGCCTTCAGCGGCCTGACCCAGGACGGTGCCGTGCTCGCCTTCGACCGGCGCCAGCGCTACACCTTCAACAAGAGCTTTGAGCAGTACGTGTCGACCCGCGTCGGTCCGGGCCGCATCAATGGCGGGCGGGCGCTGTTGCAGCGTCATGCGGCGCTGCTCTCGCGCATCGAGCAGCAGTTCGGCGTACCCCGGCAGATCCTGGTTGCGATCTGGGGCCTGGAGAGCGATTTCGGCAAGGGTGATATCGGCAAGCTGCCGGTGATCCGCACGCTCGCCACGCTCGCGCATGACTGCCGCCGCACCGAGCTGTTCCAGGGCGAGCTGCTCGCCGCGCTCAAGATCGTGCAGCGCGGCGACCTGCCGCTGCGCGACCTCATCGGCGCCTATGCCGGCGAGATCGGCCAGACCCAGTTCCTGCCGTCGTCCTACATCAAATACGGCATCGATTTCGACGGCGACGGCCACGTCGACCTCCGCCACAGCGTCCCCGACGTGCTCGCCTCGACCGCAAACCTGCTCCACAGCAACGGCTTCAAGATGGGCCAGCCCTATGGCGAAGGCTCCGCCAATTTCGAGGCCATGCGCGAATGGAACAGGGCGGTGGTCTACCGCAAGACCATCGGATATTTTGCGGACCGGTTGATGGGGCAGTGAGGGGCACTGCTATCCACGATCGTCTTTGCGAGCGCAGCGAAGCAATCCAGAATCCTTCCGCCGAGATGGTCTGGATTGCTTCGTCGCTGTGCTCCTCGCAATGACGGCGAGGAGCACCCGCGCCACACACTCGCTGTCATCGCCCGACTTGCCGCCTTCGCTGAAGCTCCGGCGGCCTGACAGCGAAGGGTGTGGCGACCACGAAGAGCGGTAGCGACGTCGTAGCGCTTACTCACTTCCTCGTCACCTACTTCGCCGTTCCCTTCGCCATCTTTTCCAGCTTCCGCTGCAACGGCGCCCAATATGTCCCCGGGCGAAAGCGCTGCAAAATATCCATGAAGCGAGCGTCGTTGCCGATCAGGATGCGGGGCTCGTTTCGCTCGATACCCTTGATGATGCGCAGCGCCGCGTCCTTTGGTGTGGTCTTCGCCGCGGTCTCGAATCGCTCGATCATTTGCGAGCGCCGCGCGTTGTCGGTGACGCCGGTGCCGGTGCGCGAACTGCGTGCGATGCTGGTGGCGACGCCGCCGGGATGGACGACCGACAGTCTCACCGGGCTGCCTGCCACGGCGAGCTCGTGGCGCACGCTCTCGGAAAAGCCGCGGACCGCGAACTTGGCTGCCGTATAGGCCGACTGGCCCGGCGGGGCGATGATGCCGAAGATCGAGGAGAGGTTGACGATATGCGCCTCGGGCCTCGTCTTCAGATGCGGCAGGAAGGCGCGCGTGCCATGAACCACGCCCCAGAAATTGATGTCGAACAGCCACTCCATCTGCGCCTGGTCGATCTCCTCGAATTGGCCAAGCAGCGCCACGCCGGCGTTGTTGATGACGATGCCGAGCGCCGGATGTGCGGCGATCGCATCAATCGCGAATTGCGCGATATCGCCGGGCTCGCTGACGTCGACGCGATGCACGCTGACCTTGCGCCCATTGTCGATCCCTTTGCCGATCTCGTTCGCGAGCGCCTTCAGCCCGGCCTCGTCGCGATCGGCGAGCGCGAGGTCGCAGCCGCGCCGGGCCAGCTCGATCGCGAGGGCCCGGCCGATGCCGCTCGCAGCTCCGGTGATGGCGGCAGCGCCGCGAATCGTCGTCATGATGTCCCCCCGCCAACCCCGCATGTGGAACCATGATCTACACTTTTTCGGAATGGAACTGAACCGTGGGCAAGCTTGCTCCTTAACATACGTTACGCAAGCCGTGGGAGCTGTCGATGGGACAATCGGAACCGTTTCGTGCAACCGCACTCATCGTCGAAGACGACGTCATGCAGCGAGAGATGCTCAGCCTTCTCCTCGAGGAAAGCGGCTACCATGTCATCCAGTGCGAAAGCGCGGAGGCGGCCGAGCGCGTCCTCGAGACGAACGCTGGTGCGCTCCGTTTGATGCTGACCGACGTCCAGCTCGCAGGACATAAGAACGGGGTCGAGCTTGCCTACGTCGCCAAGCATCGCAATCCCAGGCTCGACGTCGTCGTCACCTCCGGCCGTCCCTTGAAGCAGCCCTTGCCGGACGGCGCGAAATTCTGGGCCAAGCCGTGGGCGCCGCTCGACGTGCTGCGTGAGGCCGAGATCGCACAGCTGTCCTGACCGTGATCCGGGTAACTCGCTGTCTTGCCGCGAGAGAGGGTGATAAGGTCAGTCCATGACCTGGTCCTTCCTGCTCACCTCGCTCATCGTCGTCGCCTCGCCCGGCACCGGCGTGCTCTATACGCTGGCCGCCGCGCTCACGCGTGGCACGCGCGCCAGCATCGCGGCGGCCTTCGGCTGCACGCTCGGCATCGTGCCGCACATGACAGCGGCGATGCTGGGGCTGGCCGCCGTGCTCCACACCAGCGCGCCCGCCTTCGCCGCACTGAAATGGTGCGGCGTTCTCTATCTGCTCTACATGTCCTGGCAGGTGCTGCGTGAGACCGGAGCGCTGGCGGTCGAGGGCGAGCTCAAGGAGCGGTCGAGCAGCCGTGTCATCGCGACCGGCTTCTTGATCAATATCCTCAATCCGAAACTGTCGATCTTCTTCCTCGCCTTCCTGCCGCAGTTCATCGCGGTGGACGAGGCGCATGTGCTGGCGCGGATGCTGGAGTTGAGCGGCGCCTTCATGGCGATGACGTTTGCCGTGTTCGTCGTCTACGGCCTCTGTGCCGGATCCGTGCGCGAGCGCGTCATCTCCCGTCCCGGCGTCATGGCGTGGCTGCGCCGCAGCTTCGCCGCCGGCTTTGCGCTGCTCGGCGCCAGGCTGGCGTTCGCGGAGCGGTAGAAGGCCGACGCGATCTGTTCTTCACTCTCCCCGCGAAGGGCGGGGCAAGGGAGCGATAGAGCGGAGCACGAGCCAAATAAAAAAGCGGGCCTCGTGCCCGCCATCTTCAATCTCTCTCAACCTTACCCGACGCCCGGGCGGAGCGAGACTCCACCCGGGCAAAGAACATGCTGCGCTACTTCTTCTTCGCAGCCTTCTTGGCCTTCTTGGCCTTCTTCTTCGCCGCCTTCTTCGCTTTCTTAGCCATAGTATCCTCTCAAGGGTTAATGGTGGAACGCGACACGAGGGATGCTCGGCGGAGGGCCAGCCTCGCAACATCCTCGACGACAAACTCAGCAGATTCGCGGGCGGCTGCCCCGCGCTGTCATATCCGTGTCATTACGTTATCCACAGCTCAGATGCATTTTCGGGTGATTTTCGCCCGCGAACCCGCATCGCGCGCGGGGCGCGGTTGCTCGCATCAAGCCTTGCTTAACGATGCGGGAGCCCGTCCGCCCGATTCATCAATCCAAAACCAAAGACCGCGTTTGCTTGATCACGGTCAGACTCCATTAAGCGCGCGCGCGCATCGTTCTCCGCAAGAACACGGGGATGGTTATGGACGGACGGTTGCCAAACGACGGGGGCGGGATGGTTCATCTCCCGCGGTCGCCATGCTGAGCGTGCCGACACTCTGGACGGTCATCGTCATCAACTTCCTGGCGCTGGGCCTGATCTGGGCCTATGTGGTGCGCTCCTATCCGAAATTCGAGGCGGCGCGATACTGGACGGCGGCCGCGGTGCTGGCGGCCACCGGGGCCGGCATCTCCATGTTGCGCGACTACATGGATATGCGCTTTCCGCTGATTGCCGGCGGCGGGTTGATGATCTTCTCGACGTGCCTGGCCGCCATGGGTGTCACGCGCTTCTACCACAAGCCGGTTTCCTGGCTCACGGCGATTGCGATTTCGGTGCTGAGCAGTGCGGGCCTCGCCTTGTTCCTGGTTGTCGTCGACGACATGCCGGCACGTGTGCTGATCTATTCGATCGGCCAGTCGAGCCCGATCCTGATGGTGTTGCCGCTTCTCCTCGGCAAGCAGAACGGACGCGAGAATCCCGGCGCCCGTCTTGCCGCCATCGTTGCCTTCCTGGTGCTGGCGGTTCACGTGGTTCGCTCCGGCTCCGCGATGGTCGGGCTCGGTGGCGGCATCACTGCGATCAACTTCAACGGATTGCAGGCCGCCCTGATCCTTGCCCTGGTCTTCCTGGCGATGGCCTGGAATTTCGGCTGCCTGCTGATGGCGATCGAGCGCCTGCGCAACGAGGTTGCCGACCTCGCGCTGCTCGACGACCTCACCGGCGTCGCCAACCGGCGGCATCTGTTGCGGCGTCTCACCGAGGAATGCGCCCGTTCGGAACGCAGCGGGGAGGCGTTCTCGCTTCTGGTGATCGATCTCGACGGCTTCAAGATCATCAACGACACTCACGGACATGCCGCGGGCGACGCTTGCCTCCAGCATTTCACGCTGATGGCGCAGACGCGGCTGCGGCCGGGCGACCTGCTCGCCCGCACCGGCGGCGACGAGTTCTGCGTCGTGTTGCCGGCCTCTTCCTTGCGCGTGGCGGCATCGATCGCCCGCCGCGTGATCGAAGTCTGTCGCCAGGATGCCGCCGCCTGCACCGGCAACGACATCCCGATCGCGATCTCGATCGGCGTTGCCGAATGGGACCGCAGCGTCGGCCAATTCCCGGACCGCCTGATCGCTCATGCCGACCACGCGCTCTATGCTGCCAAGAAGAACGGCAAGAACGACTTTGCGGTCTACGATCCGGTACCGCCGCTTTCGCCCGAACACCCCGAGCCTGCCGAGGCCGCACGCAAATGCGCGTAAGGCTGTTGTCTGAGCATGATCTGTTCGGAAAACCGCTGCACACTTTTCCGGATCATGCTGTAGGTTTGGTCCGTATTGGACCCGCATGATGATGCCTCGCCTGCTCGCGGCCATTTTCGCCGGCCTCTTTCTGATCGCTCCCGCCGCCGCAACGGACGCTGAGCTTGGCAGGATCGCGCGCGCCTCCGGCACGCCCGACATTCCCGGCCTGAAGATCGTCTGGCTGGCGCCGTGGGGCGACGTCCAGAATGCGCATGCCTGGCGCAACATCATCGTGCACCAGACCGAGGGACCGGCGGGCTCGGCGCGCGGTGGCGCGCAGCAGCAGTCGAAGAACCCGACGCGGCGCGGCGTCACGGTCTGGGTCGAGACCGACGGCACGGTCTATTGGGCGGTCGCGGAGAATTTGGTGCCGACCCATGGCGATGGCGCCAATCGCAACGACAACAAGTACATCGACAACAGATCGACCTATCGCCAGGTCGTGCGCGACAATTCGATCGGCGTCGAGTTCGCCGGCAACTATCCCGATGTCACGACAGGCCCCACCGCGGCGCAGGTCGCGGCATGGAAAATCCTCGTTCAGGTGCTGCGCGCCCGCTACGACATCCCGCTCGACCACGTCTATGCGCACAACTGGATCGATTACAAGGACGCGCGCTATTGCGAAGGCTGCTGGCTCGCGACACTGGCGCGGACGTGGGGGGAATGAAGTACTCTCTCGTCATTCCGGGGCGCGACGAAGTCGCGAGCCCGGAATCCATTGCGCGATAGAGTTAGTGGATGAATGGATTCTCAGATGCACAATTGCGCATCATAGCTC
>JAEYRD010000194.1 GCA_023435725.1 Pseudomonadota bacterium
TTCGCAAGAGCTTGACCGTAGCAACGACGGCCAGGACCACACGGTTTTGCCGTACGCACGTTCGCTTGTACGCCACAGGGTTTTCCCGCGCTGTCGACATTGCGGGAAAAATGTTGGCGAGACGAACACTCAGCGCCGCTCGTCCGCACGAAGCCTCGGGCTCACGGAGAGCAATCCGCCCTGCCCGCACCTCTCGCGCCCGACGCTGCCGCGTCCACCGCAAGCCCGGCTCGCGAAACGTGACGACACATGATCGCCCCTCAAGCTCAAGCCGGGATGGGCGAAACATACGACAAATCCGAATTTCGGTAAAGCGGAATATTTGCGCGACGGCGCCTTGACAATGGCCGCCGACAAGAAGTCTCCAGGTGTTTTGCCCGTCGAGCAGCATGCCGCCGAAGTTACGGGAAGGACGCACCCGAGACCGACTCGCAGCCTATTTCCTGCATATCTGCCCGGACTGCGCATCGAATCTCGCGACCGGCCGATCGAGTTGCCAAAGCTCCACATCGTGGCTGTCGACGAGTTTTCCGGCACGAGAGATCGCGGATTCGTCGTCGATGCAGTCCATATGAATTACGCCGATCGGTACGCTGTGTCGCCCCACGACGAGTGCACGATATGCCGGCATCCTGGCCTCCAAGATTGAGTGGCAGTTACGCATCAGAACATGACGCCGGACAAATTTGAATTCGATGGGGATCGCATCGTCAGTTTCTAGGAGCGGCATAGTCGTCGCCCCGGTCCTATGCCGAACATATGCGATCGGCACCGCACTCATCTCGAAATCATATCGCAACCGGCGACATATCGGGCCGGTCACGCAAATCCGCGTGACGCATCGCAGGGAACGAGAACCCTGCCAGGCAACAACAACCGCATCGGTGAACTCATGTCTACCTCAGAGATCAGCGACAGGATCATTGAACCGATGATCGCGCTCGCGGGCTGCTCGACCCGACAGCGCATTGTCGTGGTCGGCGCAAAGAGCATGGAATTGATGATGCACCTGCAAAGGCGTGGATATTTGCTGGCCGCGGCGGCCGCCAATTGCGGCCAACCGGCGGCCCAGTATGACGCAGCCCTCGTGGATTGGCGACGACGCCCACTCAGCGCGCTGGATGCGGCGATGGACTGGCTCGACGGCTTCCTCAGCGCCCGTGCTGTGCTGGTGATCTGGCTCGACGCGCAGAAGCCGGCGGCAAAGGACAATCTTCGCGCCGCGGTGGCGAAGCGTGGCTTCGTCGTCCTGCAAGGCGCCGAGCATCCGTGCGGCAGCGCCCTGCTGGCGCGACGTTCGCAAGCGCATCCAATGCAAAAGGCCGCTTAGGCACGCTGCCCTGCACGGTGGGGCTGGAACAGCCGCATGGCTTGATTCCGCCCCTCGGAGACCCCTCACATGCGGAAATCGAAGATACGCCGCGCAGTCATTCGCGAATGGATGGCCCGTGCCCCCGAGCAGCGGCGAAGCAGCCAGCAGGCCCTCGGCTTTGCAAGAGATGCCAGCGAAAAACACAAGCTGCCGCGCAGCCGTCAAGCGCCGCGCGCCGAGATCATGGGATGGCTGAGGCCACGCATTGGGTGCGGCTAGCATGATCCGGAAAAGTGTGACGCGGTTTTCCGAAAAGATCATGCTCAAACAATAACCTCAAGCGCGATGACGATTCATCTCATCGCGCTTGAGGAGGCGTTCGTGCGCGGACCGCACCCGCGGTCCGCTGCTCGCGTGTAGCTTGGCCAGTGGATGCACGGCGCGCGACAGTTTCCCCTAAAGGGATTTTGTGCCGATTGCCCCGCCAATGTAGCGCGCCGCGATCTACGTTAGTACTGCTGACAAACCAGGTTGCCGTAGGTGTCGCGGAAGCAGTTGTTGTTGTAGCCGCTACCGTAGTAGCCGTAAGCGCCGTAAGCCGCGGCGCCGGCCGCCGCAGCTCCTACTGCTGCGGCTCCGATTGCTGCTCCACGATAGGGATAATACCCGCCGCGATAAGCGGCCCCGCGATACGCTCCGCCGCGATAGGCCACGCCACGATACGCTCCGCCACGATAAGCTCCGCCGCGGTAGGCCACGCCACGGCCTGCAACACCGACAGCACCGCCACGGACACCTGCTGCGCGAACCCCTCCGCCCCCAACGCGGGCACCGCCACCGCGGTAAGCGAGCGCGTCGTCGGGAATAAAGGCGGTGCCCACAAGGACCGCCGCTGCGAGACCCACAAGAGTTCTACGTAACATCAGCGTTCTCCTTCCCGGATAGTAGCAGGATGTAACCGCGCCCCTGTACGCAGAGTTCCGGTGTGGCACCGGATAGTCAGCGATTCCCGCCGACCTCCTGCAGCACAAGGGTCATCCGGCTCTCCCGCTCAACTCTGCCCCAACCCAGCCTTTGGCAGCGTGCGGCTTCCCGTGTTGACATAGATCAAGATGCGCTTCGCCTCAAAACGAGCGGATTGACGCGTGTGGCGAGGGAAAGATCGCCCGCGGCGAGATACGCGGCCCAGGCGTTCGCGGCGATTGACCTTGCGCTAGAAATGGTTGCTAAAATCGACCCCTGAAGATTGAGCCAACGGGGCGCTTGATTTGATGTCAGCGGTTTCAGAGATTCCCCTTGAGCGCGTGCTGGATCCGATGGAACGGATCTCTGAGACGTTGTTCGGCCTGATCATGGCTCTCACCTTCATCTGCAGCCTCGGTGTCGCGACCTCGGGCAACATCAAGATTTCCACGATGCTGATCGGTGCGTTCGGCTGCAACCTGGCCTGGGGCATCGTTGACGGCGGTCTCTATCTGTTGGCTCGCATCAATGACCGGGGAGCCAATACGCTGACACTACGCGCGATACAGCGGGCACCGGATTCCGAAACGGCGCGCCGCGTCCTCGCCGACGCGTTGCCGCCGGAATTGGCGTCGCTCCTGCCGCCGGACCAACTGGAACTGATGCGACAGAAATTGCAGCAGCTGCCTGAGCCGTGCAAGCGTCCGAGGCTGATGAAGCGCGATTGGATCGGCGCAGCGGGTCTTTGCTTGCTGAGCTTCGCTTCGACCTTCCCGGTTGTCATCCCGTTCATACTCCTCAGCGACGCAAAATTGGCGCTGCGCGTCTCCTACGCAGTCGCCATCGTGATGCTTTTCTGCTGTGGCTACGCATTCGGATATCGTAGCGGGCTTCAGCCTTGGGCGGCAGGTCTTTCGATGGTGGCCTTTGGTGGCGCGTTGGTCGGCGTCACCATAGCTCTTGGAGGATAGCCAACAATGCGACAGAGAGGCGCCGCAGCGGTGTGGCAGGCAAGCCGGGCCTCGATTGCTGCGTTGGTTGGTTTGTGGCTTGCGCCGATGATCGGCGATGTGGCGCGCGCCGAATCCCCCGGGAGCAGTCCAGGTGGCGCGATCGGCCTTGGCAATCGCGGTTGGGCCGCGACCGAAACGAAGGGGACCGCACCTGAGAGCGAGCCTGCGAGTGAACTCGAAGTTAGCGTCCGTGCGGGGGTTGCATCTGACTACATTTATCGCGGGACGACGCTGAACGATCGCAAGCCCGCGGCCGGAGCTGCCTTTGAAGCAAGGTTTGGCGCTGTATACGCCGGCGCGACAGTTGCCACCGTTACGCTGCCGACCCAACCGGACGCAGAGTTCACCGTGGCAAGCGGTATTCGCCCGAAGATCGCAAATATCGACTTCGATCTCGGCGTGACCTATTTCGCCTATCCCGGAGAAAAGCTTCCCGGCCTGACGAACGGCATCAACTATTGGGAGGCGGCTATCCGCGGCGATAGAAGCATCGGCGAGTCATTCCGTGTCGCCGCCGGTTATGCCTATTCACCGAATGTCTCGAACACCGGCGCCTGGAGTCAATATGCCGCCGCCGGATTGGGCTACGACGTGCCGGATCGTCTGCTCCCAAAGAACCTGAGCGTGTCGTTCACGACTGCTACAGGCTATTTCTGGTTTGGTAATCAGGCTCCTCAGCTCGGTGGCTTCCCGTTACCCGCCTATCTCAATTGGCATGCGGGCGTGACCTTCACCTACAAGGCCTTCAACCTCGACCTGCGCTATTACGATACCAATCTGTCGAAGGAAAACTGCTTTGTCTTGACCGGGGATCCAAACGCGCGGCCGGGTGGCAGCGTTAATCCCAATACCAACCCGGCCGGCCTGGTCTCGAACTGGTGCAGTGCAACGGTCGTCGCTAAGGCCTGGTTTGCATTTTAGCTTGATCGATTGTGGGGCATCCACCCGAGGAGGATGTCCGAATCCGGTTGCTTGCGCCAGCGCTGTTCAACGATCTGGCGGTCGTATGAGTTCTACACGCAGCCAGTACAATTGCGTACCATTAGTGGCGTACTGAACCCATCCACGCCTGTAAGGATTTTCTGCAGTGGACATTCCACGGATCTTCAACATCACCGAAAGTGCTCACCGCATCCATAACCCGTTCACGCCCGAAAAGCTCGCCGCTCTCGGCGCGGCGTTGCGCCTGGAACCGGGGACCCGTGTGCTCGACCTCGGCAGCGGTTCGGGCGAGATGCTGTGCACCTGGGCAAGCGACTACGGAATCGGTGGCATCGGTATCGACATGAGCCAGTTGTTCACCGCGCAAGCGAAACTCCGCGCTGAAGAACTCGGTGTCGCCGATCGAGTCGCGTTCATCCACGGCAACGCTGCGGGCTACGTCGCCGACGAAAAGGTCGGTGTGGCAGCCTGTGTCGGTGCCACGTGGATCGGTGGGGGAGTCGTCGGCACCATCGAGCTCTTGGCGAGGAGCCTCCGCACCGGAGGGATCATGCTCATCGGCGAGCCGTACTGGCTGCACTTACCGCCGACGGAAGACATTGCCAGGGGATGCCGTGCCGGTTCGATCTCCGACTTTCTCCTGCTTCCAGAACTTCTCGCCTCTTTCGGCGACCTCGGCTACGACGTCGTGGAAATGGTTCTGGCGGATCAAGACAGCTGGGACAGGTACGAGGCGGCCAAGTGGCTGACTATGCGCCGATGGCTCGA
Source organism: Pseudomonadota bacterium (assembly GCA_023435725.1). Lineage (GTDB taxonomy): Bacteria > Pseudomonadota > Alphaproteobacteria > Rhizobiales > Xanthobacteraceae > Bradyrhizobium. The sequence goes on from JAEYRD010000194.1 coordinate 4,999, forward strand.
AGCGAATCCCGACGACGACTTCGCTAGAGATGTTCGAGCCGAGTTGACCTCGGCACCCAAACGCTACGCCGCGCACACGCGTGAATACCTGGGCTGGGGCGTGTTCGTGCTGATGGCGCGGTGACATGCGGCAGCTGGCGCATCCGATCCATACTCACATGCAGCCCCAAAGCAGTCATCGCCGTGTCAGATTTTGCTGTGACGCACAACGCTAATGCCGTCCTACGACGGTAGAGAACCTCGGCTCCATTCTGCGTCGTGAATTCGAAGCAGGTTCCCATTGATTCAGATCAACGGCGAGACGAACGGCGCGATGTCACGTTCTGTTTGATGATCGCTCTACAGGAGAGAGACCGACATGACAAAAACCGTCAAGCTTCTCGGATTGATCGTGACCGCCGCGCTCTTTACGGCAGCTCCATTGTCGCTCCATTACTCGCCGGCGAAAATGCTATCCGTATCCCTCGACAATGCTGAGGCCAGAGTTGGGCGACCACTCACCCCGATGAGCGTAGCTGGCGTCAATCGCAGGGTGCATCGGCGAGCATACTATGGTGCGGCAGCGGCGGGAGCCGCGGCTTACGGAGCGTATGGCTACCGCAGGGCTTGTGGTTACTATCCCTATCCGCCCTGCTATTGAGGCTCGTCGCCAGCTTACTCCGACGGCTAATGCGCGGCGGCCCCGCGCCATCGCCGACAGCCCGCATCTTGCGGCGAGGTGTCGCCGTGTTCTGTCCCTCTGCGGCGGAGCCGAGGCAGACGCCCCAAGGCGCGCGCCTCAATCAGCTACCTTGCGGCGAGTTAATCTGCCTTACCAGAAAGATATTTGCAGCGGCGCGTGTTCTGCGGTTGACCGTGGTGTTTCCTTCGAAGCGTGGCCTCCTCGCCGCACGAGGGGTCTCTAGTGGGAGGAACACTCGGCCCGGAGCCCCCCGGTCCCTCCGGGCCGTTTTCCCTGCGGTCATGTCACGGCACCCATCGTCCGCGCGCCGATTGCGGTTCGATCACGGCGGAGCGTTGACTAATATAGGGTACCCCCCTATCTTAGGCGCATGTCGCACACCATCAAGCACAAGTCGAAGCTCATCGGACGCGTCCGGCGCATCAAGGGACAGCTCGAGGCCGTCGAGCGTGCGCTCGAATCCGAGATCGGTTGCGCCGATGTCCTGATGCTGGTGGCTTCGGTGAAAGGCGCGATCAGCGGGCTCACCACCGAGCTGCTGGAAGATCACATCCGCCATCACGTCGTGGATCCCGCACACGAAAAGGATCCGGAGAAGGCCAAGGGCGCGGCCGACCTCATCGACGTCGTCCGCACCTATTTGAAGTGAGTCAGATGACCGATCTGTCGCAACTGCTCCAACAGAGCAGCGCTCACGCGTGGCTGTTCGTTCCCAGCGCCATCCTGCTCGGCGCGCTGCACGGCCTCGAGCCCGGTCATTCCAAGACCATGATGGCAGCGTTCATCATCGCCGTGAGGGGAACCGTGCTTCAGGCCGTGCTCCTCGGCCTTTCGGCGACCATCTCCCATACCGCCATCGTCTGGGCGGTCGCGCTCGCAGGGCTCCACTTCGGCCAGGAACTGTCCGGCGAACGCAGCGAGGCCTATCTGCAGATGGCGTCCGCCGTCATCATCATCGGCATCGCCGGCTGGATGGTCTGGCGCACATGGCGGGAGCAGAACGACGAGCACGACCATTACCACCACGACGAGCCGCAACCTATCTCGCTCGCCGGGTTGTCGTTCTCGCTGGAGGTCTTCGAAGACGGCGTGCCTCCTCACTGGCGGATCCGGAGCGAGAACGGCGCGCTCCCGCCTGCCGGCGACATCCAGGTGACGACGATCCGCGAGGACGGCACGGAGCAGACATTCGCGTTCGTCGCCCGCGATGGCTACCTGGAGAGTGCCGACGAGATTCCGGAGCCGCACGCGTTCAAGGCGCGCGTCGCGCTCGCCGGCGGCTCCATCGAGCTTTTGTTCGAGGAGCATGATCACGACCACATGGATCTCGGCGAAGAGGACGACGCTCACGCGCGCGCCCATGCGGCCGACATCCGCAAGCGCTTTGCCGGACGCACGGTCACGACCACGCAGATCGTCCTCTTCGGTCTCACCGGTGGACTGATCCCCTGCCCCGCCGCGATCACCGTGCTGCTGCTCTGCATTCAGTTGAAGCAGTTCAGCCTTGGCTTCGTCCTGGTGCTATCCTTTGGCATCGGGCTGGCGATCACGATGGTGTCGGCAGGCGTTCTGGCTGCACTCAGCCTGCGGCACGCCGAGCGCCACTGGAGCGGCTTCAGCCGCTTCGCCCACCGCGCGCCGTATGTCTCGGCGGCCTTGATCATCTTCGTCGGTCTCTACACCGGGTGGACGGGTCTGCACGAAATCATCTCGTGACGAGCAGCGGACCTGCGTCCGCTGCTCCGGCAGTCAACCCTTCGTGCTCGCGGTCTTGTCGAGCGCGGCCCGCAAGCCCTTGGCGAGCTTGATCGCGTCGTCATTGGCCCAGAAATGCATGAAGAAGAGCCGCGGCTGCTCGTCCAGCATGTGGCTGTGCAATGCGGTCACTTCGATGCCGTTCGCGCGCAGCGCCGCAATCACCGGATTCACCTCTTCGCCCGACAGAACGAAATCGCCGGTGATGGCGGCCTTGCCGCCGCCGGTGGGCTGGAAGTTGATACCGGTCGCAACTCCCATCGGCCCGACCGGACTCAACGACATGCCGCCTTCGCTGATGGGCTCCCGGCGCGGCACGGTGAAGGCGTAGACGCCGCCATTGGCCTGTCCCTTGACGCCCATGATCTGATCGAGCTGCGCCGTGTCGAGATTGATCGCGGGCGGCGGGCTGGACGGCGCCGCAACGGTCAGCGGCGTCTTGCTCTCGGCGAGTGAACCGTGGATGGCCGAGGCCAATGTGACGGGATCGCCGTGACCGGCAACATGCATATAGAACGTCGCCGGAACGGCGCGCAGCAGATGATTGTGGACGGCGGTGATCTGGAGCCCGCTCGCGATCATCTTCGCCATCACTGGATTGATCTCGGTTTCCAGCAGGACAAGGTCGCCCATGATCATGGCGCCGCCATGCGCCGGCTTGAACGCGACCCAACCGCCGAGCGCCAAGGCCGGCTTGATCGTCACCCCGTCCAACGTCACCGAGAGATCCGTCCGCGGGAAGCCGTAGCGATGCACGTCACCGGAGACGGTCGGTTTCCGGCCTAACGTCTCGTCGACCTTCTGCCAATCGACATCCTGCGCAAGGGCTGTCGGGACGAACGCCTCCGATGCCAATCCGAGCAGGCAAACGGCGATCCCGATCGCGGTCCAGATTGTTCTTCTCATCGCACGCTCCTAAACCTCAGTTTCGCTCTTTGATTTGGCCGCTGCTGTCGACGACAAGCCGCACTTCCTTGCCGCCTTTTACTGCCCTGACGGTCGTGCCTTCGGCCGTCGACTTGATGTCGCTGACCTGCGAGTAGCCTGCGGCCTGGAGCTTGGCGACGAGTTCTTCCTGGGTCAGGGCATGAACCGGTGACAGTGCTGCCGTTGCCGCCAATAAGACCGCGGCTCGATTGATCGTTTGTATTCGCATTCTCATTCTCCTGGTCGTGTCCCACCCCAGGTGAAGTGATTTCGCTGCTCACGCGAGAACCACCCGAGCGCATCAAAATGCGCACGGCACTCATGGGCACTGACACGATGCAGTGCGGATCAGGTGAGAGGCTCTCGTTGATGCGCATGCCAGCGAGCGCCTGCGCACTCGCCGGTCTAGGCAATCTGTCGAATGAAACGGAATGTATGAGTTGGACATGCTGCGCCCTTGGTGATCAGGACGCGATTCTTGGGCATGTCGCCTCACGGGGAGATCGCACATCCCCGACGCTTCAAATAGAAGCCCGGGCGACTGAGCTGTCAACCCGCGCGCGGCTGAGACGCCGTCGAAAACCTCGAAGGCTCGTCACAAAGATTTCACCGATCGAATGGAACGAAGTCGCGCCGGCAACTCGCCATCGGCTCGCCACCCGACGTGCGGAAGCAGCCTTCACGTCTTGCGACATCCGGACGATCCCGGATAGAATGCCGGCGTGGGGACAAGGCAGACTCCCCGTGAGACTTCGGTCCAAGCTCTGCGCAGCACGCCAGTACGTGGAGCTTGCGCATGGACCCCGAACGACATCCACCTCTCCGACATTCCGCAGCCATCGTTTCGCGAGGCGATGCAAATGTACGCCGGGAAGCGACGGCGCAAAACAGTCGCTTCGTCCGCGTCTTCGAAGCGCTCGCCGCCGTCGGCATCGAAGCGCAGCCGGCAATCTACGACGAGAGCTTCGCCGACGCGGTCCGCGAACAATTGCTCGCGGTCGACGCTGTGCTCGTCTGGGTCGATCCGATTCACCAGGGCAAGACACGTGCTGAGCTTGATGCGCTGCTCCGCGAAGTCGCGGCGCGGGGCCCTTGGGTGAGCGCGCACCCCGACGTCATCCTGAAGATGGGCGTCAAGGACGTTCTCTATCGAACGCGTCATTTGGGATGGGGCGCCGACACGCATCGCTACGACACCGCCGCAGCCTTCCGGGCGGAGTTTCCGTCGCGCCTGCGAGCAAACGGCCCCCGCGTGCTGAAGCAAAACCGCGGCAACGCGGGCCAGGGAGTTTGGAAGGTCGAGGCGTTGCCGAACACGGACGCTGCGGTTCGCGTGCTCCATGCGCGGCGCGGCAGCCTGCCGGAGGACATGCCGCTCGATGCCTTCATCGCGCGCTGCGAAGCTTATTTCGGCTGGGGCGGCTGCATCATCGATCAGCCATTTCAAGTCCGCCTGCCCGACGGGATGATCCGCTGCTACATGAGCGGCTCGAAGGTTGCGGGTTTCGGACATCAATTGATCAAGGCCCTGGTTCCGCCACCGCCGCAAGGACCGGACTCCCCCGAGGCGCAACCGGGCCCGCGGATCATGCACGGACCCGAGGCGCCGCCGTTTCAGACGCTGCGAAGGCTGATGGAGAGTGAATGGACGCCGCGGATGATGGAGCTGCTTGCCATCGACGAACGGTCACTGCCAGTCATCTGGGACGCGGACTTCCTCCACGGGCCTCGCGACGCGGCCGGCGCCGACACCTACGTTCTGTGCGAAATCAACGCAAGCTCGTGCTTCGCAATCCCTGATGAGGCACCGGCTGCCATTGCACGGACGGTCAGCGCCCGGCTTGTGGGTGCCCGCTCGCAAATGTCCTGAAGAAAGGCGCGAGCCAGCCCGCAACTCAAGATCGGCAGTGAATGCAAGCCCACCGACGGCGCGCTCCTGTCAACCGCACTTCACTTCGCCCGCCTGCAGGATCACGCAATCCGGCATAGGCGAGCAAGGCCAGCGCATTCCCACCGCGAAATCGCGGCACGTTTCCCCGTTTCGCATCGAGGCTGCGGGTCAAATGTCAGGAAGGGATTGCAGCCGCACGATGCTTCGCGAGGGCACGGATGCTCCGCGTCGTGCCTTGATCGCAGCCGCGTTTCTCGCCGGCGTCAGGCAGCAGCCCTGGCCGCGATCACCTGCCGCATATCCACAGCCAGCTGGCGGTATTGCTCCCCGAGCCTCAGGTAAAACTCGCGCTTCTTGCTGTCGGTGGCGAGCTTGGCGATCAACTCGCATTCGGCAGTGAGTGTCTCGAACCGCTCCAGCCTGTCCTCAAGTTCTGTCATTGGCGTGTCCCCATCAAACGCCTCAAGGACACTCAACCTAAGCCCGGGAAATAGGTCACGGCCAACATCGTTATGAGTTAGCATCAATTTTCGTTGGCACAGGTGGTGGGGTGATGCTGCGGCGCTTTATTTCTGCTCCAGCCGCCAGGCGCCGTCCCAATCGGCTTCCGGCGGATTGGCCTCGAACTGCGCGATGCGGGCAAGCAGCGTGCACGAGGGACCGTCGCCGGGAACGGCTTCCAGCGCAGCGTTGAAGGCGGCGCGTGCCTCATCGAAGCGTCGTGCGCGATAGGCGGCAAGGCCTTCCGCATAGTGCGAGCGCAGGCTCTCCTGCGGGACGCTGAGCCCGTGCGCTTTGCTCATCACTTCGAAAATGGCTTGCGGTACGCTCTGGCCGGCGACCGTCAGACGATCGATCTCGCGCAGCTCGCAAGCCGAGCCGATCGCGTCTGCAGTTGCCTGCGAGATCAGGATGCGGGTGCCGTAGACCTTGTTGACGGCCTCCAACCGGGAGGCAAGGTTCACGGCATCGCCCATCACCGTAAAGCTCATCATCAGCTCGGAGCCGATGCTGCCGGTCAGGACTTCGCCGGTGGCGATGCCGATCCGCAGATCGCACGGCGCCGGCATCGCGCGGATGCCGAGCAGGTCCGGCAGCTGCTTCTGCAGCGCGGGCACCTGGTCGGCCATGTCGATGGCGGCGAAGCACGCGAGAAGCGCCGGCTCGTCCTCCTCGATGAAGGGAGGGCCCCAATAGGCCATGATGGCGTCGCCGATATATTTGTCGATGATGCCGCGATTGCTCCTGATCGGACCGGACATCACCGTGAAATAGTGGTTCATCACCTTGACGAGTCCACGCGGGGTCATGCCCTCGCTCATCGAGGTGAATCCGCTCATGTCGCAGAACATGATGGTCATCACCCGGCGCTGGCCGTCGATGGCGACCTCCGGCCGGTCGATCAGCCCCTGCACCACCTTCGGATCGATGTAGCGGCCAAAGGTCTCGCGGATGCGCTCGTTGTGCCGCAACTGCTCGGTCATGCGGTTGAAGGCGGCGGCGAGCTCGCCGATCTCGTCCTGCGTCGAGACGGTAATGGTCTTGTCGAAGCGGCCCGCCTCGACTTCGCGGGTGCCGGCGAGCAACAGCCGCACCGGGCGGGTGATGCCGCTACTTACCATCAGCGCAAAGGCAAATCCGACCACCGCTGCGAGGACGGTGACGATGCCCGAGATGATGATCGCCTGATGCTGGCGCCCGATCACCTGCGATGTGCTGACGAAGACCTGCTTCAACATGTCGGCTCGGATGGCATCGATCTTCTGGTTGAACTGATCGCGTATGGCGTCGATATGCTCCAGCGTGCCGCGCGCTTCCGCCATCTGCTTGGCGTCGACCTGCTTGACCAGTTTTGCGTGGTCCTCGTTCATGTCCTGGCGCAGATTGGAGACGGCGGTCTCGATGCGGGCGTCGATCCGCGCCAGCGCGGCATTGTCGGACGGCGTCCTGGTATCGTCGATGATCGCGTTGATGAGCTTGCGCGCGGCCGAAGTCTCCTCCTCGATCTTGCGGTCAGCGTCCTCGAATTCATGAAGGCGCGCCGTATAAGCCTCCTCGTCCGAAGACTCCTGCATCTTCATCATGACCATCCGCCGCAGCGCCACCGACCGTTCCAGTGAGCGGATGTTGGCCCGCGCCAAATCGCCGTAGGCCGGGATGTAGCGGTTGGTCAGCTCATCGAGCAGGACTCCGACCTGGCTCGACATCACCATCGACAGGATCGAGGTGACCAGCATCAGGACGATCAATCCGAGGGCGATGCCGACGATCTTGCGCCGGATCGACTGGTTGAAAAGCGGCATAGGTGCAGGGCAAAGGCTGAAGGGATGGCTCAGGGGAACTCAATATACCGGATTTGGCCGCGGGAACACGGGCAATCTGGCCATTAGCGGCGTCTCTGTCCGCCCACAACCGTCGCGCGAGTCATTTTCGTTGACAAAGACCAAAGATGATTTCACCGTTCCGGCCCCTTTCCGAAGTTCCCGAGTTCCCATCTGTATTTTGCCGCATTGTTGCGGGAGCGTGACGCAATCCGAAGCGATGCCGTGTCATCATCCTTGGCGTCGTCGTCGATTCTCAAGCCGCATGTCGTTGCGGACCTTGGTTTGTAGTGGTTTCGCAGGGGGACCATGGAATGAACCAGTGCCTACGCTCGCTCGCGTGTATCGTTGCCATGGCCGCTATGGCCTTCCTTCCCACTGAGCTGGCAGCGAAGAGCAGTCACAAATCGTCAGCGTCGAAGAAGACGCATGAGGCAAGGGCCAGCGGCAAGTCCGGCAAGCAGCGCCACGCCGCCGCCGGCAAGCATGCCAAGCACGAGGCCAAGCGCAAGTCGAAGAAGCCGGACGACGAAGCCTCGGACAAGCCGGCGCCGCCGCCGCTGACCGGCGACCTCGCCGCCCTCAAGGACGCCATCGATCTCGCCCGCAAAGGCAAGACCGACGACGCGACCGCGTCGCGCGACCGCATCGCCGATCCCGCCGGACAGAAGCTCGCCGACTGGTTCATGCTGCGCCATTCGGAGAGCACTGCTAATTTCAAGCGCTACGCCGCCTTCCTCGCCGCCAATCCGGACTGGCCGAGCAATGCCCTGCTGCGCCGACGCGCGGAGGCACGGCTGTGGCAGGAGAAGAGCGACGCGGCCGCCGTCCACAAGTTCACGATGGACCGGCCGACCAGCGCCAAGGGCAAGTTCGCGCTCGCGCGCGTCCTGTTCGCCGAAGGCGAGGCCGACAGGGCCGCGCGTCTCGTGCGCGAGGCCTGGCGTACGGACGAGTTGTCCGAGCGCAGCGAGGAGGAGTCCTACGAGGCGTTCCACGATCTCCTGACCGCCGACGACCATCGCGCCCGCATGGACAAGCGTCTCGGCGCCAAGGACTACGCCGGCGCGAGGCGCGCAGCCAAACGTCTCGGCGAGGACGCGCTCGCGATCGTCAAGGCTTGCTCCGCGGTCACCGGCAAGGCCGACAAGGCCACGGACTATCTCGAGGATGTGCCGGCCGAGGCGCGCCGCGATCTCGGCTATGTGCTGTGCCGCGCGCAGTGGTACCTTCAGAAGGATCGCATCGACGACGCAGCCGAGGTGATCCTGGCCGCCGCGCCCGAGACCATGGCGGCCCAGGACACGGACGCCTGGTGGCGCGAGCGGCGTCTGCTCGCGCGCAAGCTGCTCGACCAGGGCAGGTCCAGGACCGCTTACGACGTGGTGCGCACGGCGGCCGTGCCGGCGATGGAGGTCTATCGCATCGACTATCACTTCATGTGCGGCTGGATCGCGCTGCGCTATCTCGACGATCCCAGAAAGGCGATGGTCCACTTCGCCGCAATCGACGAAGGTTCGGTCAATCCGATCGCGCTGTCGCGAGCGCATTACTGGCGCGGCCGCGCCGCCGAGGCCATGGGAGCGACCGCCGACGCACGCATGAGCTACCAGGCCGCGGCGCGCTATCCGACCGCCTATTACGGCCAGCTTGCACGCGCCAAGCTCGGGCTCGACCGAATCGAGCTGGCCGCCCCCTCGCCCGTGCTCGCCGCGACCGACACACAACCCACAGACGAACGCGTGCGTGCCGCCGACATGCTCTACGGCATCGGCGAGCGCGACGTGGTGTTGTACTACGCTGAGGATTTCGCCAAGGAGAGCACCGACGTCGCAGCCCTCGAAGCGCTCGGCGAACTCGCCGGCCGGCGCAACGATGCGCGCGTGATGCTGGAGGTCGGCAAGTCGGCTCTGGCGCGCGGGCTGGCGCTCGACCACTACGCCTTCCCGACCATCGGCATTCCCGAGCACAAGCAGGTCGCGCCCGCGATCGAGACCAGCGTGATCTATTCGGTGGCACGCACCGAAAGCTCGTTCGACCAGCGCGACAAGTCGGCCGCCAATGCGGTTGGGCTGATGCAGGTCACGCCGGAAGCGGGCCGCGACACCGCAAAGCGCTTCGGCCTGACCTATGACTGGGGCAGGATGGTTTCCGATCCCGTCTATAACACGCAGATGGGCGCGGCCGAGCTCAGCGCGCTGCTCTCGGAATATCGCGGCAACCAGATCATGACCTTCGCCGGCTACAATGCAGGCCGCGGCCGGGTGCGCGAATGGGTGCAAGCGCGTGGCGATCCCAGGGATCCCAATGTCGATCCGGTCGACTGGGTCGAGCGCATCCCGCTGTCGGAGACGCGCAACTACGTCCAGCGCGTGATAGAGAACGTGCTGGTGTACCGCGCACGGTTCGAAGGCAGCAGCGCGGTTGCCGCGAAATCCGAGCAGCGCGTCACGACGCAGGAGGTGCGCACGGCACCAACGGCATCGGCCGCAGCCCCCTCGCCCTAGTCTCGTGACCGCCGGGGCTGGACGCGGCGCGAGGCTGGACGCGGTGACTGCAGCCGACGGCTCTGCGCGGCCTGCATCATTCAGCTAGCCTTCGCCTCCTTCCGCGGTCAGAAGGTCGTGCGTGCGCAGATACGCCTCGGTCAGTGAGCGCGAGAGCGCGCCCATCTGCATCATCCAGCTCCAGCTCGAGATCGCTGTCAGCACCGCGATCGTCTCGAGCGAGCTATAGTGCGGCCAGAGCATTTCCATGGCCGTCTCCTGATATTGACGGTAGCAGTCATAGTCGCAGTATCGCTGCTGCGTGGACACGCGCCGGAGGTAACTCGCGCCCAGCGGCCGCGCGCAGGTGCTACAGGTGACGCCGTGGCGAGGTCGCTCCTGATTGACGAGCATGAATCTCAACGTAGTGTCCCTTCCTGCCGAAAGTCGCATCCGTCGATCATCTCGACCGCCTGTCTGTTCAAGACGCCGCTCGCACGCGCCGCTCAATCGATGACACTGCTTCGTGATGGAGCGCGTAGCATTCGTGGTCGCAGTAGGGCAGCAGCGTGCTCACGTCGCGCAGATAGCCGCCGCCGATCTCTTCGCAGCACCATAGACAGTACGTCTTGCGGAAAGGGCTTCTGCCGTTCACCAATATGAATCTCACGTGGCACCTCCCAGCGCGAAGCAGTAGACCGTGTCGACCATAGAAGCGGACGGCGGCGGCGCGCAGATGTGGTTGCGGCCGTCGGGATTGTCTCTGTTGCGCTCGACCTTCTGGGGCGGGATCAGGATGTATTTTCCGTCTTCCCGGCGCCGCGCGTAGATTCTGCCGTCGAGGTAGCGTATCTCGGTCGGGTAGCAATCCGCATTATTGCAGCAGCTCAGAGCCGGATTATCCGGCATGTGCCAGCTCGAATAGAACTTCTCGTGCAGCGGTTGATCCTGGAGCGGATGATGACGATGTGAACCATCCTGTCCGACTTCGTCGGCCTGCACGCCCGTCACCAGAGGAAGCGGCAGCACGATCGCCAACAGAAGTTTGCAGGTACGGTTCAACGCAGCCTCCTGACGAAGAATTGGCCTGAGGGGGGCCGATGCGGCGGCCGATCCTCACGCCACCTGACATCGAAACAGCCAGCGGCGGTCGCGCTCGCGACGTGCCCTGAACCGCTCGAGACATTTCTTCGAGCAGAGCGACGTCCGCCAGGAGTAGTATCGGATCAGGCCAAACTTCCCAGCACAGACGGCGCAGCCTTTGGACTCAGGACGGCGCTCGGAGTACCCGGACCTATCGCACATCATCCTCTCCTCTTGACCTCTCAGGGTCCTGGCTTCCTTGTGCGCAAATGCACGGTCGTCACGGAAAATGCGGCTTCCCAATCGTGACCGCCAATTCATCCGGCAAGCCAGGGCGGCGGACGCAGAGCTTGGTTTTGGGTGCAACACACCAAGCTTCTCGGCAATTTGTGCTCCGCAAGCGCCTCCTCTCGATTGACCGCAAGGCTAGGCCGCCTGCAACGGATCGCTCAACTGTACGGAGGTAAATTCCCGCTAGAACTAGGGTTGCGCGAGCTATACGTAGGTTTGTGCCGTAGTCTTGCGAACGTCCGCCGAACCTGCGCAACGAGACGGCGCAACGCTTGCAGGCTGCACGGCAACCGCGAAGTTCACGCAAAATCCCACTTTGGTCGGAGGGAATTGCCCCTGTTATTGCAAAGTGCTCTACTCGCGTTGACGCCAGCGAGCCGGGACGCTTGCGATGATGTCTGGCCAGATCGCGAAAATCGGGAATTCGGCCGCCCAATTCCTGCTCGGCGGCCTTGCGGCGCTTCGATCATTCGGCAACGGAGAGAAGGATAGGCCTGCGGTCGCAGACGACTCGCGGCAGAACACCGATTTGCGCGACGCCGTGAAGCAATGGCGCGAGGTGTTCGAGCACAATCCGGTCATGTACTTCATGGTCGATCCGGCCGGAACGGTGCTCAACGTGAATACATTTGGCGCCGCACAACTGGGCTGCACGACAGCCGAGCTGATTGGCCAATCCGTGCTCAACGTCTTCTTCGAGGAAGACCACGACTTCGTTCGTCAATGCGTCGCGTTGTGCCTTACGACCGTGGACCAGTCGCATACGTGGGAGATTCGCAAGTTCCGGAAGGACGGCTCGGTGCTCTGGGTCCGTGAAAACGCCAAGGCGATGCTGCGCGGCAACGGCACGCCGATCCTGCTGGTCGCGTGCGAGAACATTACCCAGCGCAAGGAGGCGGAGAATGCGCTGCGGCAGAGCGAGGCCTATCTCGCCCAGGCTCAGGAATTAAGCCACACCGGCAGCTTCGGCTTGAGCTTCGCGACCGGCGAGGCCGTCTGGTCGAGGGAGACCTTTCGCATCTTCCAATGCGACCCGGCGACGAAGCCGACCCTGAACTTCGTCTTTCAGCGGATCCATCCGGAAGATCGCGATACGGTCCTCAGGACCCTCGATCGGGCCTCCCGCATGGCGGAGGATTTCGACCACGAATACCGTCTGCTAATGCCGGACGGATCGGTCAAATATCTCCATTCCGTGGCACGCGCGGTGCGACACGCATCCGGGTGCATCGAGTTTGTCGGGGCTGTGACCGATGTCACGATTGCAAAGGAAGCAGAGCAGAGGCTGCGCCGCAGCGAAGCCTATTTGGCTGAAGCGCAACGCCTCAGCCATACCAGCAGCTGGGCCTGGGACGTTCGTCGTCAGGAATTCGCCTACCGTTCGGCTGAACTCTACCGCCTGTTCGGGTTTGAGCCGGACCAGATCGATGTACCGGCCCAGGTTTTTCAGCAACGTATCCTGCCGGAGGACTTCCAGCGGATTGTCGAGGTGGAACGTGACGCGATTCGGCAGAAGCAGCCCTTCCAAATCGACTTTCGGATTGCGCGCCCGGACGGCTCGATCAGACGCGTCCATTGCGAGGGACACCCCGCGATAGGCGTCGACGGCGAGGTGCTGGAAATCATCGGCACGCATGTAGACGTCACCGAGCAGTTCACGGCAAGAGAGGCGTTGCATAAGGCGTTCGACGAGCTCAAGGCATCCGAGCAGCGCTTCCGCGACTATGCCGAAACCGCGTCGGACTGGTTCTGGGAGACCGGGCCAGACCACCGCATTACGCAGATATCGGAACATGCCGATACGTCCAGCGCTGCGCCGAAGGGTTTGATCGGCCTGCCCCCTTGGGACATTCCACCCGATGCCGAGTTCGAGCCGGACAAATGGGAGCAGCATCGCGCGGCGCTCGATGCCCACCTTCCGTTCCGCGATCTTGTTTACCGCAGCAGGGATCATAACGGGTCTCCAATCTACGTGCGCACCAGCGGCAAGCCCTTCCATGATGGGAACGGCAATTTTCTCGGCTATCGCGGCGTCAGCAGCGACGTCACGGCGGCGATCCGCGTCGAGCAGGCGGAAGAGGCGCTGCGCAAGGCGCAAGGAGAACTCGCCCATGTCACGCGTGTTACGACGCTCGGCGAACTCACCGCCTCGATTGCCCACGAAATCACTCAGCCTATTGCCGCCGTGATCTCCAATGCGGACGCCTGCATCGGTTGGCTCGACCGCGAACCCGCCGATCTGAACGCCGCGCGCCGTTCCGCAGAATGGATTGTCGAGGACGCCAATCGGGCGAGCGAGGTGATCCGCCGGATCAGGGCGCTTGCGAAGAAGACCGAGATCGAAGCGGTTCCACTCGACATCAACCAGGTCGTCAGAGAGGTGGTGGCGCTGGTTCGGCGCGAGCTCGCGACCCATGCGGTATCGGTGCGAATGGAGTTGGCGTCTGACCTGCCCAGGGTTTGCGGCGACCGGATCCAGCTCCAGCAGGTGCTGATCAACCTCGTGATGAACGGTATCGAAGCCATGCAAGCCAATGTCGACCGCCCGCGCGAACTGGCGATCCGCTCGAGCCGGATCGACGGCGACGGCGACCGCCTGCTCCTCACCGTGACGGACCGCGGCGTCGGCCTCGGCAAAGACGTAGAGGAACGCATCTTCACTCCGTTCTTCACGACGAAATCCGGCGGTCTGGGGATGGGACTGTCGATCTGCCGATCGATCATCGAGGCTCACGCGGGCCGGCTTTCGGCCTTTCAAAATGAGGGGAGCGGCGCAACATTCCAGATCGCCCTGCCCTTGCCGCACAAGGACACGTTGTGACCGACCACGCCAAGCAGGCCCAGGTGAGCGCCGGCGATCCGACCGTCCTGATCGTCGATGATGATCCCTCGATGCGCCGCGCGCTCACCAATCTCTTCCAATCGGTCGGCCTTAAGGTCGAGGCCTTCAGTTCAGCGGCGGAGATCATGGAGGCCACACCGCCCGCGGTCCCCAGTTGCCTCGTGCTCGACATCCGCCTGCCAGGCTCGAGCGGCCTCGATCTCCAGGCGGACCTTGCCAAGGCCAATATTCATACGCCCATCATCTTCATCACCGGTCATGGCGATATTCCCATGACCGTGAGAGCCATGAAGAGCGGTGCCGTGGATTTTCTGACCAAGCCGGTACGCGACCAGGACATGCTGGATGCGGTGCAGGCGGCGATCGAACGTGATCGCAAGCGGCGCGATGCCGAGAAGTCCATCTCAGGCGTGCGATCCCGTTTCGAGGGGCTGACAGCGCGCGAGCGCGACGTCCTCGCGATGGTTGCATCCGGCCTGATGAACAAGCAGGTCGCTGCCGAACTTGGATTGGCCGAAATCACCGTGAAGATCTATCGTGGGCAGATCATGCGGAAAATGGGTGCGAAATCATTGGCCGATCTCGTCAGAATGACGGACGCGCTCGGAATCCCGCGCAATAGGGGTCACCTGCAAACCTAAGTATGCTTTCCAATCTCGCTCCGGAGGCCCACTTTCCGCAGGCGGCTGAACCGCGGCCGGCAGCTCCCTAGGAGCGATCATATTGTCAGTGCCTTCGATCATTTCCGTCATTGATGATGATCCCTCGGTTCGCCTTGCGACGAACAACCTCCTGACGTCGCGAGGGTACACCGTCTACACCTTTGGCTCCGCTCACGAATTTCTCCAGTCCGCCGAACTGGACACGACCTCTTGCGTGATCGCAGACGTGCAGATGTCGGCCATGAGCGGCGTCGAGCTGCTGACGCATATGCGCGGTCTCGGGCACGTCACGCCCTTCATCTTCATGACGGCTTTTCCCGACGACGCTGTGCGCGACCGCGCGCTGAAGGCCGGCGCGATCTGCTTTCTCGCCAAGCCGTTTTCAACGCCAGCCCTGATTCAATGCCTGAAGACGGCACTGCGGCACCCTGGTGACGCCACGATGTGATACGGGCCCCGCCGCCTCAATCCACCTTGATGTTCGCCGCCTTGATCATCGGCCACCACTTTGCGATCTCCGCCTTCTGGCGGGCACCGAGCGCTTCGGGCGTGAGCTGATCCTGTGGCGTCATCTCCAGGCCCTGGCCTTCGAGCTGCTTCTTCACGGCGGGATCGTTCAGCGCTTCCACCGCCGCCGCATTGAGCTTGGTGACGATCTCCTTCGGCGTTCCTTTCGGCACCCACAGGCCCGACCACAGCGTCATGTTGAAGCCTTTCAGCCCAGCCTGCTCCGCGGTCGGAATGTCGGGTGCCGAGGACAGGCGCTTTTCGTCGGTGATGGCGTAGGCCCGGATGGTGCCGGCGCGGACCTGGTTGATGGAGTTGGAGGTCTGGTCGATGATGACGTCGATCTGGCCGGCGATGAGATCGTTGAGCGCGGGTGCCGTGCCGCGATAAGGCACGTATTGCAGCTTGACGCCGCTGACGCTCTCGAAATAAACGCCGGCGATATGGGCGCCCGACCCCGCGCCGGCGGTCCCGGCGGTCGGCGGCGACGGCCGCGACTTCAGCCACTCAATCAGCTCTTTCAGCGAGGTCGCAGGCACCGCATTCTTGCTGACGACGATCATCGGGTTGCTGGGCAGCAGCACCACCGGCTCGAGATCGGCGACGAGGTCGTATTTGAGCTTGTAGACGGCGCCGTTGGCGACGTGGGTGCCGAGATGGCCGAAGGAGATGGTGTAGCCGTCCGGCGGTGATTGCACGGCGCGGCCGACGCCGATCGAGCCGCCTGCGCCGGTGACGTTCTCGATCACCAGGGGCTGGCCAAGCGTCACGCGCATGCGCTCGGCGAGCACGCGCGCCATTGCATCGGACGGACCGCCGGCCGCGAACGGCACGATGATGGTGATCGGATGCGACGGGTAATCGTCGGCGCGCGCGGCGCCTGCGAGAGCGAGAATACCGATCAGCCCGGCCCAGATGGCCTTCTTCATTGTCCTCTCCCCAGCGATTTTTCTTGGATTTTTGTTGTTGTCTTTACCTCTCCCCGCTTGCGGGGAGAGGTCGTAAGCGAAGCTTTCGGCTGAGGGGGCGTCTCCGCAAATTCAGCTGTCGCCGTCCCCGCGGAGACTCTTCTCACCCCAACCCTTTCCCCGCAAGCGGGGCGAGGGAGAAGCAAGCTAGAACTGCGTGTAATCGATCGGCTTGTGGCGATCGAGCGTACGCGTGACCGGCGGCAGCGGGTACTTCAGGCCGGTCGCACAGTTGAACAGCATGACGCGGTCGGTCTTGCTGACGCGGCCATCAGCGAGACTTTCCTTGTAGGCGGCGTAGGTCGCAGCGCCCTCGGGACAGAGCAACAGCCCCTCCTCGCGCGCGACCTCGTTCAGCGCCGACGAGATCTTGTCGTCATCGACCGCAATCGCAAAACCCTTGCTCTCGCGCACGGCGCGCAGGATCAGGAAGTCGCCGATCGCCTGCGGCACGCGGATGCCGGAGGCGATGGTGTGGGCGTCTTCCCAGCGCGTCGCATGCTCGGTGCCGGCCTCATAGGCGCGCACCATCGGCGCGCAGCCCGAGGCCTGCACAGCGACCATGCGCGGGCGCCTTGAGCCGATGAAGCCGATCTTCTCGAGCTCATCAAAGGCCTTCCACATGCCGATCAGGCCGGTGCCGCCGCCGGTCGGATAGAAGATCACGTCGGGCACGTCCCAGCCGAGCTGCTCGGCGAGTTCGAGGCCCATCGTCTTCTTGCCCTCGATGCGGTATGGCTCCTTCAGCGTGGACGTATCGAACCAGCCGACCTTGGCTTTGCCCTCGCCGACGATCTTGCCGCAATCGTCGATATAGCCGTTGACGCGGTAGACGGTCGCGCCCTGGAGCTCGATCTCGCTGACATTCACCTCGGGCGTATCGGCCGGACAGAAGATCGTGGTCTTGATATCGCAGGACGTGGCGTAGGCTGCCAGCGCCGCGCCGGCATTGCCGTTGGTCGGCATCGCCATGTGCTTGATGCCGAGGGCCTTGCCCATCGACACCGCCATCACGAGGCCGCGCGCCTTGAACGAGCCGGTCGGCAGGCGCCCTTCGTCCTTCACGATGATCTCGCCGCCACCAAGCTTGGCGCCGAGCTTCGGCAGCCGGATCAGCGGCGTGGTCACTTCGCCGAGAGAGACGATGTCCTTGCATTTGCGCACAGGCAGCAGCTCGCGGTAGCGCCACATATCAGCGGGGCGTTGGGCGAGCGCATCCTTGGTCAGCGCCTTCTTCACGCCGGCGAGGTCATAGCGCACCAGCAGCGGCTTGCCGGCCTTGGACAGGTTGTGAATCTGGTCGGCCGCGTAATGATCGCCTTCCATCGCGCATTCGAGATGGGTGACGAAGGTCGGGCGTTCGATGGTGAGGTTGTCGTTGTCCTGCATGGGTTGGTTTCCTTCTTATTCTGCAAACGGCTCTGTTTGGTTGTCATTGCGAGCGAAGCGAAGCAATCCAGGGTCTTTCCACAGACGCAGTCTGGATTGCTTCGCTTCGCTCGCAATGACGGCAACGGGCGCCGCCCTCGCCCGTTAGATATTCAGCACCCTTCCATATGCATCCAGCACGGCCTCCTTCATCATCTCCGACAGCGTCGGATGCGGGAACACCGTGTGCATCAGCTCTTCTTCCGTGGTCTCCAGGTTCATGGCGACGACGTAGCCCTGGATCAACTCGGTAACCTCGGCACCGACCATGTGGGCACCGAGGAGCTGACCGGTCTTCTTGTCGAAGATGACCTTGACCAGGCCCTGGTCTTCGCCGAGCGCGATCGCCTTGCCGTTGCCGACGAAGGGGAAGCGGCCGACGCGGATCTCGCGGCCGTTCTCCTTGGCCTTGGCTTCCGTCAAGCCGACCGAGGCGACCTGCGGATTGCAGTAGGTGCAACCGGGGATCAGGTTCTTGTCCATGGGGTGCGGATGCAGGCCCTTGATCGCCTCGACGCAGACCACGCCTTCATGCTCGGCCTTGTGCGCGAGCATGGGGGGCCCCGCGACGTCGCCGATGGCGTAGATGCCGGGGACGTTGGTCTTGCCGTAGCCGTCGATCACGAAGCAGCCGCGGTCGGTTTTGACGCCGAGCTTCTCGAGGCCGAGATTCTCGATGTTGCCGACCACGCCGACGGCCGAGATCACGCGTTCGAACTCGGTCGTGACGGGCTTGCCCTTGCCGTCATCGATGGTGGCGACGACGCTATCGGCCTTCTTTTCCAGCTTCGTCACCTTGGTCGAGGACATGATCTTGATGCCCTGCTTCTCGAAGCGTTTGCGAGCAAGGCCGGCGATCTCGGCGTCCTCCACAGGCAGGATCTGCGGCAGCACCTCGACCACGGTCACGTCGGAGCCCATGGTGTGGAAGAACGAGGCGAATTCGATGCCGATCGCACCGGAGCCGACGACCAGCAGCGACTTCGGCATCCGCTCCGGCACCATTGCCTCGAAATAGGGCCAGATCAGCTTCTTGTCGGGCTCGAGCCCCGGCAGCACGCGCGGCCGCGCGCCGGTCGCAACGATGATGTGCTTGGCCTGGTAAGTCCCCTCGCCGAGCGCGCCCTTCGGCGCCTCGACGTCGGACTTCTTTACTGTGACCTTCCCGGGCGCGTCGATCGAGGCGGCACCCCAGATCACGCTCACCTTGTTCTTCTTCATCAGGAAGCCGACGCCGTCGTTGAGCCGCTTCGAGACGCCGCGCGAACGCTGCACCACAGCCTTCGGATCGAACGAGACCTTCTCGGCCGAGAGGCCGTAATCCTTGGCGTGCTGCATATAGTGATAGATCTCGGCCGAACGCAGCAGCGCCTTGGTCGGGATGCAGCCCCAGTTCAGGCAGATGCCGCCGAGATACGACTTCTCGACGATCGCTGTCTTGAAGCCGAGCTGGGCGGCGCGGATCGCGGTGACATAGCCGCCGGGACCGGAGCCGATGATGATGATGTCGAAAGACGTGTCGGCCATGGCGGCTCCCATTCAACTCAAACCGTTGCGCCGCGAGCGCGGCGTTTTGAAATGATCGACCTGACCAGCCATTCGATGACGCAGATCGAGGTCAGAATCGCAAAGCCGATGAAGGCGACTGGCTGGGCAATGCTGCGCGAGAGCTGTTCGCCGCTGACGAACGCGTCGTGCAGCACTTCGGTGCCGATCGGGCTGACGAGGATGATGATCGACAGCAGCATCGCGATCCAGGGCCAGCGTGTTCGCATTCAACCCGGTCCCTTTGCGCGGCGTCAGACCATCATCATGACGGGATTTTCGATCAGCTGCTTGAACGCGCCGATCAGCTCGGCGCCGAGCGCGCCGTCGATGGCGCGGTGATCGCAGGACAAGGTCACGCTCATCATGTGCGCGATCTCGATCTTGCCGCCGCGCACGACGGGACGCTCCTCGCTGGTGCCGACCGCGAGGATCGTCGCGTGCGGCGGGTTGATCACGGCGGTGAAGTGGCTGATGCCGTACATGCCGAGGTTGGATACGGCCGTGGTACCGCCCTGGTATTCCTCGGGCTTCAGCTTGCGCGAGCGGGCGCGTGCCGCAAAGTCCTTCATCTCGTTGGAGATGGTGGAGAGCGTCTTGGCCTCGGCCTTGCGGATGATCGGCGTGATCAGGCCGCCCGGCATCGCCACCGCAACGCCGACGTCGGAATGGTGATGCTTGACCATGCCGGACTCGGTCCAGCTCACATTGCAGTTCGGGATTTTCTGCAGCGCGACCGCCATCGCCTTGATGACGAAGTCGTTGACCGAGATCTTGTAGAGCGGCTTCTTCTCCTTGTCCTTCGGCGCAGCGGCGTTGATCTCCTCGCGCGCGGTGAGCAGCTTGCCGATGTCGCAGTCGATGGTGAGGTAGAAGTGCGGAACGTTCTGGATCGACGCAGTCAGGCGCTGCGCGATCGTGCGGCGCATGCCGTCATGCGGGACGATGTCGTAGGAGCCGGGCTCGAACAGCGAAAGAATCTGCTTGTCCGACATGGTCGGCGCGATCGAGGGCGCACCGGACGGCACGGCCGCGGGTGCCTTGAGGCCCTTGCCGGACTTGGCCTCCTCGACGTCACGCGCGACCACGCGGCCGTGCGGGCCGGTGCCGGCGACCATCCCGACATCGATGCCGGCCTCCTTGGCCAGACGCCGCGCCAGCGGCGAGGAGAACACGCGGCCGCCCTGGCCGTTGCTCTGCACGGCCGGAGTTGCAGCCTGCGGCGCAGGTACGGCTGCGGGCGGCGGTGCAGCCTTGGGCGCGGCAGGCGCAGGCGCGGGAGCCGGCGCAGCAGCGGAAGCCTCAGCGGCCTTCTCGGCGGGCTTGGGCGGCGCGGCCGAGGCGCTCGGTTTGGCGGCACCGGCGGCCTTTACGTCCTCGCCCTCGCCGGCGAGCACAGCGATCACGTCGTTGACCGGGACATCCTGCGTGCCCTCGGGCACGAGGATCTTGGCGATCGTGCCTTCGTCGATGGCCTCGACCTCCATGGTCGCCTTGTCGGTCTCGATCTCGGCGATGACATCGCCGGACTTGACCTTGTCGCCTTCCTTCTTCAGCCACTTGGCGAGGTTGCCCTTCTCCATCGTCGGCGACAGAGCGGGCATCAGGATGTTGATGGGCATGCTGACCTCACGAAGAACTTCTCAAAACGTCGTCCCCGAAAGTGAGGACGAACAGACCAGGTTTAGTTGCCGATGTCGCCCTGCCACAGGCGCTCATTAGCGGGATTGGAACGCCACGTCTTCATCATGGTGATGGAGCGGTCGTCGGCAAGATCGATCCAGGGGATGCCGAACTTGTCGAGGATGTCCTTGGATCCCTCGAAGGTGACGGATTCCCCGATCACCACCAGCTTGACCTTGAACAGGCCGAGCGCGCCGGCACACATCGAGCATGGCGACAGCGTGGTGTACATGACCGTGTCGTGGAACGAGATCGCGCCGGCTTCGCGCAGGCAGCTCATCTCGCCATGAAGGATCGGATTGTTCTCTTGCACGCGGTTATTGTGGCCGCGAGCGATGATCTTGTTGCCGCGCGTCAGCACGGCGCCGATTGGCAGGCCGCCCTGCGCAATCGAGGCCTCGGCCTCGCGGATCGCCTCCAGCATGAAATCGAAGTGATAGGATTCGATCGCCACGATCAGTGTCCCTTCCCGCGCGGCGTCGTGGTGCCGGTGTCGGTCGGACGCTCGATTTCCGCCTGAAACATCTCGAGGATCCGGTTCAAGGCATCCTCCTCGGTATATTCGCTCTCGCGCGCATAGGCGCGCGCAGCGTGGCGAGCGAGATCGACCAGCAACAGGCCCCACATGTCGGGCTCCTCGAAGGCGCGCTGGAACGCCATCGACAGCCCGCCATCCAGCACGAACACGCGCAGGATCTCGACCGCATCGTCGCGGGCGATGACGTCGGGCGGTAGTGGCTGTTCCTTCGGGCCCGCCATGGTCTACCTGTAGCAGACGGCTTTGGCGGCCTCGACCACCTCGGCTGCCGAGGGCAGCGCGAGCTTCTCCAGGTTCGCGGCATAGGGCATCGGCACGTCCTTGCCGGAGACGCGCGCGACCGGCGCATCGAGATAGTCGAAAGCGTTTTCCATGATGCGCGCGGCGATCTCGGCGCCGACGCCGCTCTGCGCCCAGCCCTCTTCCACCGTCACGGCACGGCCGGTCTTCTTGACCGAGTTGACGATGGTCTCGGTGTCCATCGGACGCAGCGTGCGCAAATCGATCACTTCGGCCTCGATGCCGTCCTTGGCCAGTTCGTCAGCAGCTTTCAGCGCATAGGTCATGCCGTTCGACCAAGAGATGATGGTGACATGGCTGCCGGAGCGCACGATGCGGGCCTTGCCGATCGGAATCACGAAATCGTCGAGCTTCGGCACCTCGCCGGTGTGGCCGTAGAGCACCTCGTTCTCGAGGAAGATCACCGGATTGGGATCGCGGATCGCGGCCTTGAGCAGGCCCTTGGCATCGGCCGCCGAATAGGGCGCGACGACCTTGAGGCCCGGAATGTGCGAGTACCAGGACGAGTAATCCTGGCTGTGCTGGGCGGCGACGCGCGCAGCCGCGCCATTCGGACCGCGGAACACGATCGAGCACCCCATCTGGCCGCCGGACATGTAGAGCGTCTTGGCTGCGGAGTTGATGACCTGGTCGATCGCCTGCATGGCGAAGTTGAAGGTCATGAACTCGACGATCGGCTTCAGGCCGGTCATGGCGGCACCGACGCCGACGCCGGCAAAGCCGTGCTCGGTGATCGGCGTGTCGATCACGCGTTTGGCTCCGAACTCCTGCAGCAGGCCCTGGGTAACCTTGTAGGCGCCCTGGTATTCGGCGACTTCTTCGCCCATCACGAAGACGTCCGCGTCGCGGCGCATCTCTTCGGCCATCGCGTCGCGCAGCGCTTCGCGGATGGTCTGCGTCACCATCTCGGTGCCCGCGGGCACCTCGGGATCGGGTTCAGTAACGGCCTGCGGCGCGGGCGCAGCCTTTGGCGCGGGCGCTTCGGCCTTTGCGGCGGCGGGCGGAGCGGCGTCCGCGGCCTTCTCCTGCTTGGCAGGCGCCGGCGCCTTGGCGAGATCGGCGGCGCTCTCGCCATCGGCGAGGATCGTCGCGATCGGCGTGTTCACCGCAACATCAGCGGTTCCCTCGGGGATCAGGATCTTGCCGAGCGTACCCTCGTCGGTCGCCTCGACCTCCATCGTCGCCTTGTCGGTCTCGATCTCGGCGATCACGTCGCCCGACTTGATCTGCTCGCCCTCTTTCTTCAGCCACTTGGCAAGGTTGCCCTTCTCCATCGTGGGCGACAGCGCGGGCATCAGCACTTGAATTGGCATATCGACTCCAAAGGAAAGCTTGCGCGCGTTCAGCGGTAAACGTCGGTCCAGAGCTCGGCGGCATCCGGCTCGGGATCATGCTGGGCAAAGTCGGCAGACGCGTTGACGATGTCGCGCACTTCGGCGTCGATCGCCTTCAAATCCTGCTCGCTGACCTTGGCCGCCAGCAGGCGGTTGCGCACCTGCTCGATCGGGTCCTGGTCGTGGCGAACCTTCTCGACTTCCTCACGCGTGCGGTATTTTGCAGGGTCGGACATCGAGTGGCCGCGATAACGGTAGGTCTGCATCTCCAGGATGAAGGGGCCCTTGCCGGCGCGGCACCAGGCCGCAGCCTCCTCGCCCGCGGCCTTCACGGCGCGGACGTCCATGCCGTCGACCTGCTTGCCGGGAATGTTGAAGGACACGCCGCGCTTGGAAAAATCCTGCTGGGCGGAGGCGCGCGAGACCGCAGTGCCCATGGCGTAGCGGTTGTTCTCGATGACGTAGATCACCGGCAGCTTCCAGAGCTCCGCCATGTTGAAGCTCTCATAGACCTGGCCCTGATTGGCCGCACCGTCGCCGAAATAGGTGACGCTGACATTGTCGTTACCACGATAGTGGTTGGCGAAGGCGAGACCGGTGCCGAGCGAGACCTGGGCGCCGACGATGCCGTGGCCGCCGTAAAAGTGCTTCTCCTTGCTGAACATGTGCATGGAGCCGCCCTTGCCCTTGGAATAACCGCCGCGGCGGCCCGTGAGCTCGGCCATGACGCCGTTGGCATCCATGCCGGTCGCAAGCATGTGGCCGTGATCGCGATAGCCGGTAATGACCTGATCGCCCTGCTTCAGGGCCATCTGCATGCCGACCACCACGGCCTCCTGGCCGATATAGAGATGGCAGAAGCCGCCGATCGCACCCATGCCGTAGAGCTGGCCGGCCTTTTCCTCGAACCGCCGGATCAGGAGCATGTCACGGAGCGCCTTGAGCTCCTGCTCCCTCGTGAATTCCGGGGGCGAACTGCCGTCGGTCTTGTCCTGTGCAGCGCCTGCGGCGGCTTTCTTGGGTGCGGCCATGGGAATTCCGGGTCAGAGAAAACTTTCGACCTCTCTAACCCAGTTCAAACGCGCGCGAAAGCACCGCGGCGACGCGGCGCAAGTTTCGTTATGCCGCACTGCAACGTGATCGAAATATTGCAAAATCTTTGACGCCGATCGGGCAACAAAGCTCTTCACTGCCGCCGCAGGCTCAGATTCGTGGCTGCGTCAAGAAGCGTTGGGGCAACCATGTCCCGACATTCGGAGAGGGCGGTGCCGAAACAGCCCCGCCCTCTCCGCTTGTTCGATCAGAAGAAGCCGAGTTTCTTCGGGCTGTAGCTGACCAGGAGATTCTTGGTCTGCTGATAGTGATCGAGCATCATCTTGTGAGTCTCGCGCCCGACGCCCGACTGCTTGTAGCCGCCGAATGCCGCATGCGCGGGATAGGCATGGTAGCAGTTGGTCCAGACCCGGCCGGCCTGGATGGCTCGGCCGAAGCGGTAGCAACGGTTGGCGTCGCGGCTCCAGACACCGGCCCCCAAGCCGTAGAGCGTATCGTTGGCGATCGCGAGCGCCTCGTCGTCGGTCCTGAAGGTCGTGACCGAGACGACCGGGCCAAAGATCTCCTCCTGGAAGATTCGCATCTTGTTGTGGCCCTCGAACACCGTCGGCTGCACGTAGAAGCCGCCGGCGAGATCGCCTGCGAGTTCGGCACGTCCGCCGCCCGCGAGCACTTTCGCGCCGTCCTGCTTGCCGATGTCGATGTAGGAGAGGATTTTCTCCAGCTGCTCGCCAGAGGCCTGCGCGCCGATCATGGTGTCGGCCGCGCGCGGATCACCCTGCTTGATCGCGGCGACGCGCTTCAGCGCCCGCTCCATGAAGCGGTCATAGATATCGGCGTGGACCAGCGCCCGGCTCGGGCAGGTGCAGACCTCGCCCTGGTTGAGCGCGAACATGACGAAGCCTTCGATCGCCTTGTCGAAGAAATCGTCATCCTCGGCGGCGACGTCGTTGAAGAAGATGTTCGGCGACTTGCCGCCAAGTTCCAGCGTGACGGGAATGAGATTCTGGCTGGCATATTGCATGATCAGCCGTCCCGTCGTGGTCTCGCCGGTGAAGGCGATCTTGGCGATGCGCGGGCTGGACGCGAGCGGCTTGCCGGCCTCAAGGCCAAAGCCGTTGACGATGTTGAGGACACCGGGCGGCAACAGATCGGCGATGATCTCGGCCCAGACCATGATCGAGGCCGGCGTCTGCTCGGCCGGCTTGAGCACCACGCAATTGCCGGCGGCGAGCGCGGGCGCGAGCTTCCAGCAGGCCATCAGCAGCGGGAAGTTCCAGGGGATGATCTGGCCGACCACGCCGAGCGGCTCGTGGAAATGATAGGCGATGGTGTCGTGGTCGATCTCGCCGATCGATCCTTCCTGCGCGCGCACCACGCCGGCGAAATAGCGGAAGTGATCGATGGCGAGCGGCAGGTCCGCGGCGCGGGTCTCGCGGATCGGCTTGCCATTGTCCCAGGTCTCGGCAATCGCAAGGCGCTCGAGATTCTCTTCCATGCGGTCGGCGATCCGGTTCAGGATCGCGGCCCGCTCGGCGACGCTGGTGCGTCCCCAGGCGGCCTTGGCCGCATGCGCTGCGTCGAGGGCGGCCTCCACATCGTGATGATCGGAGCGCGCGATCTTGCAGACGATCTGGCCATTCACCGGCGAGGCATTGTCGAAATACTTGCCGGAGACCGGCGCCACAAACTTGCCGCCGATGAAATTGTCATAGCGTTCGGCGAAGGGATGCTGGGTGACGGCGAGGAATTCCACCTTGTTCATTGCTCACTCCCGATGTTGATGTTTGCGCGATCCGTCGTGTGTTCACGACTTGCGCCGACGATCTCGCGGAAGGTGCCTGCTGTCAGCCCGGGCGGAAGCGATGGCCGGGTCGACCTGTCGCAGTTCTGAGACAGTCCTGGGCTAGCCACAGGCAAAGTGGCGCGCTTGCGACTTCCACATCGTCATTGCGAGCGCAGCCAAGCACTCCAGACTGTCCCTGCGGAGGGAATCTGGATTGCTTCGTCGCTTCGCTCCTCGCAATGACGACTGAGGAATTGGCAGCGCTCAGTGCTTCAGCTCGAACCGCTTGAGCTTCCTGTGCAGCGTGGCACGGCTGACGCCGAGGGCCTTGGCGGCCGCCGAAACATTGCCGCCCGCGCGGAGCAGCGCCCGCTGCAACACGGCGCGCTGACCGCCCGCGAGATGGTCATGCGCGGTATCGCCGCCAAGCAAATCGGCCGCGGGCATCGGCTGCAACGCCCGGCCGGGCGCGATTCCGAGGGCCACCCGCGCAGACCGGGTCGCGCCGATCACGAGATCGTCCGCATCGACCGCGACGAGACCGCCGGACTGGCCGTCCCCGCCTTGCGTCAGCACGATGCGGGCATGGGCGAAGGCGCGGCGAAACAGGTCGGCCTCGATGCGTCTGGCCGCCTCGCCTGCCGCAAGTGCGATCAGGCTGGAGAACGCGTCGGTGCGATCGGCGCGGCAGGAGGAGACGTCGAGCACGCCCGCGAGCGCGGCCACGTGGTCATAGATCGGGACCGCGGTGCAGCTCAGAAGCGTATTGCGGGTAAAGAAGTGCTGGTCGCGGTCGATCGTCAGCGCCCGCTGCTCTACGAGACAGGTGCCGATGCCATTGGTGCCCTCGTGCTCCTCACTCCAGAGCGCGCCGGTCCACAGGCCCCATGATTGAAACGTCGCGTCGTCCGCCGGTGTGCCGCGCCGGTCGACGGGCACGCCCTCGCCATCGGCGAGCAGCACGCAGCAGCCGCTCGCGCCGACCGCCTGATAGAGCCTGTCCATGGCGCCTTGCGCGGCGGCGAGCAGCGGGGCGATGCGCTCGCGCGCCTGATACAGTTCGGCTTCGGTCAGCCGCATCGGCGCGTTGCGACCGGCGGGATCGAGATGATGCAATCTAGACGAACGGCGCCATGAGGCCACGAGCGCGGAGCGCGCGGCCTGGCCTGACGCAATGGCGGCCTCGACACGGGCCGCGTGATGCCGGGACATTGGCCCATTCATCACTGTTTCCTCCAGTGGCAGTCTAGGCTGTGCCGGCACGGCCCGGTTGATCTGCGTCAACCTGGGGTGACAGCCACAGAAGCCATGAGCCCGTTGCGGCGCCGCGGTCAAGGCGGCAGTCCGGTTCCAGAGCTACGACTTTCGGTAGAATTGAGATGCGCCGGTCGGTTTTCGGCAACAGCTTTCGCGCCCGGTTTCGAAAGCTGCGGAAAGCGCTAATTCGCCGGGATCATCCGAACGAGATCATGCGGATTGACGTAGTCGAGCTGGAAGCGCGCCCGCTCGTCCAGCATGTCGGGGTCGATCTTGCTGGTGCGCAGCAGTGACACGCGCTGCTCGCTCCTGGCGCGCTCGCGCTTGAGCTGCGCCAGTTCGCTCGTCAGCGCGATGATCTCCTGGTCGAGCTCCTGGCGGGCGTTGAGGCCGTATTTGCCGGTGTAGGCGTTGACGCCGAAATAGCCGACGATGGCGGCCGCCATCATATAGAGGGCTAAACCGGTCAGGATCGATTTCAGACGCGCGCGGGAGACCATCCTGGGAAGATGGGACAGGTTGGTTAAGGGAGTGCTAATTGCGCGCCCGTTCACTGCCCGACCCTCACGGTGAGGAGGCGCGAAGCGCCGTCTCCGGACGATGCTTCGCATCGCCGGGAGAACCATGCAGGCCTCGGTTGTCCCCCGCGGCCATCCTTCGAGACGACCACTTCGCGGCCTCCTCAGGATGAGGACCTCTGGTGTGGCCGCGAGGAACTCAGCTCAGCCGTGATGCTTCGCGACGTGGGCTGCAAAGGCGTCGATATAGGCCTGGAGCACGGGTTTCAGCGATTCCTTGACGAGGTTACCCTCTGCATCGAAAGCATCGCCCACAGCGTTCAGGTAGGTCTCCGGCTGCTGCATGATCGGGCCGGAAATGCCCGGCAGGATGTTCTGGAGCGTCTTTGCCGCACTGACGCCACCGAGCGGGCCCGGCGAGTTCGAGATGATTCCGACCGGCTTGCCGTTGAAGGAGCTCTTGCCATAGGGCCGCGAGGCGACGTCGATGGCATTCTTCAGCACGCCCGGAATCGCGCGATTGTACTCGGGAGTGATGAAGATAACGCCGTCGGACTTCTGGAGCTTTTCGCGGAAGGCCAGCCAGTCCGCAGGCGGCGCGCCCTCGAGGTCCTGGTTGAAGAACGAGATGCCCGCCGGAGTGATGACCTCGAGCTTGAGCGAGGCCGGCGCGAGTTTTGCGAGCGCGTTGGCAATCTTCAGCGAGAAGCTGTCCTTGCGCAGGCTGCCGGCGATCGTGACGATGTTGTAGGCCATGGATTGTCCTTAGAACTTGAGCGGGAGTGCCGGGACGGCACTTAAGCGATCCGGATCGATGGATGCAAGTGCATGAACCGGTTCGATTTGGAAACGCTGAGTTTCCCGGAATCGTCTCCCGAAACAATCGGGCCGCCAAGCGGCGGCCCGATCTTTCGTGCAAATCTGCAAATCGGCTCAGATCGTCGGATTCCAGGCCGACGGGATCAGGCGATATTTGGCGCCGTCCTTCTCGACATGGCCGACCGAGGGGAAGGTGAAGTGGAAGCCGATCACGGTCGCCTTCTCTGCCGCCGCCATGTCGTAGAACTTGTGGCGGGTCTCCTGCGCCATCGCTGCATCGGCGTCATAAGCCACGTGCCAGTCCGGATTGCGCAGGAAGAATTCTGGAATGTTGGTGACGTCTGACTGGATCAGGACCTTTGCATCGCCAGAGGCGATCGCGAACGAAGTGTGGCCCGGCGTGTGGCCCGGCGTCGCGATCGAGGTGATGCCCGGCGCGACCTCCTTGCCCCAATCGTACCTGGTCACCTTGGACTCTAGGCCGGCAAAGGTCTTCTTCACATTGGCGAAGTAGTTCTTCATCATCGCGCTGGACTCGGCCTTCGCTGCGTTGTCCTCGCTGGTCCAGAACGCCCAGTCCTTGCTCGGCACCATGATCTCGGCGTTGGGAAATGCCATCGAGCCGTCGGCCAAGCGGATGCCGTTGGTGTGGTCGGGATGCAGATGCGAGAGCAGCACGATGTCGATGCTCTTCGGGTCGACGCCGGCGGCCTGGAGGTTCTGCAACGTGCGGCCGACGGCGCCCTTGCTCGCCTCGAAATTCGCAACGCCGTTGCCGGAATCGATCAGCACGAGCTTGGAGCCGGTGTTGATGAGCTGCGGATTGAACGGAACCGTGACCATGCCCTTCGGCATGTAGGCGGCGTCGGAAGCGGCGAGCGCCTCCTCCTTCGGGATGTTGACGACGAACTTGTCAGGCATCGGGAAGCTGCGCGCACCGTCATTGATCGACGTGCACTCGTAGCTGCCGACCTTGTAGCGATAAAAGCCCGGCACCTGTGTGCCGGCCTGCGGCACTGCAGCATTGGCTGCGGTCGGTCGAAACCCGGTAATGGCAGCGGCGCCGACAGCAGCGGCGCCTGCGAGCAAATGGCGGCGATTGAGATGAGTCATGAAGATGTCCCCTTCTGAGCGCCTTGCGGTTTTTCCGCTTTCAATGGCGGCGGAATAATCTCCCGCTTAGCTCAGAAGGCAAGACGTCTTTTGGCTGACGCGCCGTCGCACATCACGATAATTTATTCGGGTTGATGAGGAATTTTTCGCCGGTGGCACGTTTGGCGTACACCGCGATGTTGGCGGGATCGAGCGCCTCCTGGAGCGACACCACCTTGGTGTAGTGGCTCGCAAAGGTGGTCTTCAATTCGTCGACCACGCGCTGGCGCAGCTTTGCACCGTCCGCCTGCCCGATCTTCATCAGGAACGGAAACAGCAGCCAGCCGCCGACGCCCCAGGCCATGCCGAAGCCGCGCGGCAGCTCAATCGGGCGGACATCGAGCGCGCCATAGACGTAGACCTGCTTGTGCACGTTGGAGCCGTAGCGGCTGTATTCCTTCGCGGTCTTGTTGATCGCGGCTTCCATGCAGTTGAGGATATCGCCGGCAAGCTTGCCGCCGCCGATAGCGTCGAAGGCGATGGTCGCGCCGGTCTCGACCAACGCGTTGGTGAGATCACCGAGGAAGCTCGGCGCAGAGGAATCGACGACGTATTTGGCGCCGATCTTGCGCAGGATATCGGCCTGCTCCTTGCTACGCACGATGTTGACCAGCGGGATGCCGTCCTTGATGCAGATCTTGTTCAGCATCTGGCCGAGATTGGAGGCGGCAGCGGTGTGCACCAGCGCCTTGTGGCCCTCGCGCCGCATGGTCTCGGTCATGCCGAGCGCGGTGAGCGGATTGACGAAGCAGGACGCGCCTTCGGTCGGCGTGGTGCCTGACGGCAGCGGCAGGCACTCGCGCACTTTCAGGGTGCGGTACTGCGAATACATCGCGCCGCCGATCATGGCGACGGTCTTGCCCATCAGCGCCTTCGCGGCGTCCGACGAGCCGGTCTTGATGACGACGCCCGCCCCTTCGTTGCCCACCGGCATGGACTCGTCGAGCCGACCTGCCATCGCCCGCATCGCGCCCTCCGGCACCTTCGCGGTGATGACGGGGGCATCCTTGCCGCCCGAAGCCTTCGCCGTGCTCATATCGGCTGCGCCGATCAGGAGCCCGAGGTCGGACGGGTTGATCGGCGCCGCCTCGACGCGGACGACGACCTCGTCCGCGGCAGGCTCGGGGGTCGGCACGTCCAGAAGCGAGATTTCCAGCTCTCCGCTCTTCTTGATCAGCGAACGCAGTTGCAGGCCGGTCTTGCCGTCGCTCATGTCGATCCTCCCCTTGTCCGTTTGCGCGCGGGGCGCTGGCTTATGCCAGCGCCTTCAGTGCCGCCTTGCCGCCATACAGCGCCTGCTTGCCGAGTTGCTGCTCGATGCGCAGGAGCTGGTTGTATTTGGCGGTGCGATCGGAACGCGCAAGGGAGCCGGTCTTGATCTGACCGCAATTGGTGGCGACCGCGAGGTCGGCGATGGTGGAATCCTCGGTCTCGCCGGAGCGGTGCGACATCACGGAGGTGTAGCCGGCCTTGTGCGCCATCTCGACGGCAGCAAGCGTCTCGGTCAGCGTGCCGATCTGGTTGACCTTGATCAGGATCGAGTTGGCGCGGCCGGCCTTGATGCCTTCGGCGAGGCGCTTGACGTTGGTGACGAAGAGATCGTCGCCGACGAGCTGGCACTTCTTGCCGATGAGGTCGGTGAGCTCCTTCCAGCCGTCCATGTCGTCTTCCGACATGCCGTCCTCGATGGTCACGATCGGATAGCGCGAGACGAGGTCGGCAAGGTACTTGGCCTGCTCGGAGATCGAGCGGGTCTTGCCCTCGCCTTCATAGACGTACTTGCCGTCCTTGAAGAACTCGGTCGAGGCGCAATCGAGGCCGATCACGATGTCGCTGCCCGCCTTGTAGCCGGCCTTGCCGATTGCGTTCATGACGAACTCGAGCGCGGCATCGGCCGACGGCAGGTTCGGGGCAAAGCCGCCCTCGTCGCCGACATTGGTGTTGTGGCCGGCCTTCTTCAATTCGGACTTCAGCGTGTGGAACACCTCCGCGCCGTAGCGCAGGCCCTCGGCGAAGGAGGACGCGCCGACCGGCAGGATCATGAACTCCTGGAAGTCGATCGGGTTGTCGGCGTGCACGCCGCCGTTGATGATGTTCATCATCGGCACCGGCAGCAGGCGCGCGGAGGTGCCGCCGACATACCGATAAAGCGGCATGTCGCAGGACTCGGCCGCGGCCTTCGCCACCGCGAGCGAGACGCCGAGGATGGCGTTGGCCCCCAAGCGGCTCTTGTTGGGCGTGCCGTCGAGCGCGATCATTGCGTTGTCGATCTGCACCTGG
>JAEYRD010000166.1 GCA_023435725.1 Pseudomonadota bacterium
TGGCGGCCCGGTTCGATGTTGCGGTGTCGTCGGTCGTGAAGTGGAGACAGCGCTATCGCGCAACGGGTTCGGTGGCGCCGGGCAAGATGGGTGGTCACCGCAAGCCAGTGCTGGAGCCGCATCGAGCGTTCATCGTCGAGCGGATTAGCCAGATGCCACATCTAACGCTGCACGGGCTGAAGGACGAACTTGCCGCGCGAGGCGTGAAAGTCTCGCACCACGCGGTGTGGACCTTCCTGCGACGCGAAGGCCTCAGCTTCAAAAAAAGCACTGTTCGCCCTTGAAACCGATCGACGACACGTCCGCATTCTTGCGAACATCTGACGTCATTCGGATATGAGATGTTATGGAAGAACTCGGCCAGCGACCGACTGCGCCTAGCCGGCGCCCGCGCCCGCTAGTTGCCTTCTCTAAGCAAAGGCACGCCACACTCCGCAAGAAACGCGGCCGTTCCGTCGTAGAACGACGGTGGACGCGTTGCGTCAGCCGGATCGCCCATGGGGACGTAGATAATCATCCCCTGTCGCGCCCGTGTGAGCAGGACACGATAGGCGTTTGCCAAATAGATCCTTCGACTGTCGTCGTTGACGTTCTGCCATCGCGTTCCCGAAAAGCGGAACGACCGCCATTTTCCGTCGACCGCCCGAAAGTCGGCATCCCAACAGACGCCCACCCAATCAAGCTCGAGGCCCTGAATATCAAACTCAGTCGCTGGATCCTCCATGTAATAAGACGATCGAACGTCATCTCGTCCATTCAAGAACCAGGTTGTTGCATCGATCTTCTCATGAACGTTGATCCCTTCCGGCTTCAGACGCGATGCTCCAGATGACGCAACCAATCCGACCCGTTCTGACCCTCTCGCCCGATTGCGCAACCACCGCCGCGCCTTCCCCAACTCTCTCGTCAGGACGATCGGATAGGCCGCCTTGATTGCTTGATAGAGCGCTCTCGCTTCCTTCGCCTCCCCAGCGACCACAGCGCCGACAAACTCCGAAAGCTTCTCGGCCCGAAAGGACCGGACTGACACTCCCAAATGAAGCGCAGGCAGCGACTGGCTATCTAGGCCTTCCAGCAATGCCGGCAGGTCCTGCCCCCAATGATAATCGCGATGAGTCAATTGTTCGGATGTGTAGACCTTCCAACCTCGAAAACTGCGTTGGACCGCAGCGAACCATTCAGTCAATCCTGCCTCGCCGGCATTGATCTCCTGCCCCCCTCCGACCAGGCAAATAATCGTGCACCAGTCGTCATGTCGGTCCATGACACTAATAAGGAACTCCGGTTCAGACATCTCGAAGTCGGGATGCCCCTTCTTTTGCTTCATAAAGTTGGCGAGATGCTTTGCGTCCCAAGCACGCTGAGCCTCATCAAAGACCGCAACTCGTTCAACCGGAGGCTCCGTCGTAATCACATTGCCATCCCGGAAATGCATAATGTTTTGAACGAAGCTTTTAACTTTTCGAGCGGCATCTGACTTCTTGCTCTTTTCTCCTCGTTCCCTCTGCTGAGCATACTCATCGCGAGCAAGCGCCTCGCGCAACACATCTACCAACGGGCCGTTGCCGGACAAAAAGACGGCATGCTCATCCTCATGAGCCTTGGTCCGCAGCGTTACCAGATTGAGACCGGCCAACGTTTTTCCCGCTCCTGGCACTCCCGTCACAAAGCAAATCGCCTTCTGCCTCTGCGCTTTGGTTTTCTCGATAATGTCGGCGAGACATGCCGCCGTTTGGCTTAAATTCTTCGCGCCAGCATCGGAACGTGTGATGTCTTCGACCCGGTGTCCTTGGTAAAGGGCCTGGGCAGCCTCAATGATGGTCGGCGTCGGCTTGTAGCCACTGCGCGCCCATTGCGCGCCGTCGAGCTCTGGTTGCCCCGAAATCTGCGCCAAGACGCCGTCAACAATTTCGCGGAGGTTGTCTCCGTTCGATCGAATCGGGCTCGCCACCCCATCGCCCCCCAGAACCAGTTTTACGGGCGAGTTGTTTGCCGCGGTTGCGACAACTAGAGGAACGATGTGCCGGTCGTGACTACCTGCGTGAAAATTCTTCAGATCGAGCGCATAGTCGACCACCTGATCAAGCGCCGCGGCGTCGAACTCGCGCGCGCCGACCTTAAATTCAACCACAAAGACTATTCCGGCGGTGGTCACCACCAGATCGGCACGCTTGCCCATGCGTGGGATAGAAAATTCAAAAGCGACCCAGCCGTCGAGGCCGTCTAGTTCGGACTGGACAATGCGGATTTGCTCGAGCCACGCATTGCGCTGCAGCGCATCCAATGCGAACGGATTGTTTTTGGCAAGATGTCCAAGGATAGACTCAGCACTCTGATCCACTAGCTCCTTGACTGAGCTAGAGTAAAATGACCCATTCATAGTGAAGCTAAGAGCCCCCGTAAAACCTATGGTTGACCCTATTTCATCGGATCGCAGCGATCTAGCCATGATGGCGGAAGCGCTGGCCAAATCCCCCGACTATCGCGTGCTCCGAAGGCTTGTGCCTCGATCTGAATTTGCTCCCTGTGACGGGCAGGCGATGAAAGCCGGCATCCTTCTAGACGTCGAGACGACTGGCCTCAACACAGCGCTGGATGAAGTTATCGAACTTGCGATGATCAAGTTCCAGTATTCGGCAGACGACCGAATAGTGCAGATCACAGACGTATTTTCATCGTTCAATGAACCGTCCAATCCGATACCCGCCGAGATTACCGAGCTCACCGGGATCACCGACGAGATGGTCTTGGGTCATCGCATCGATCCGGATGCGGTTTCCGCGTTTGTTTCAGAGGCGGTTGTCGTTGTCGCTCACAATGCGAGCTTCGATCGCAAATTCGCTGAACGCTATTGGCCGGCGTTCGAACGTAAAGCATGGGCTTGCTCCGCGACAGAGATCGAATGGCGCAAGCATGGCTACGACGGATCTCGACTTGGCTATCTGCTGGTCGGCGCGGGTCTATTCCATCAAGCCCATCGCGCTATTGACGACTGTCGAGCGCTCATTGAGATCCTATCCAAAGATGTCCCCAAATTGGACCGGACGGCATTTGCCCTTCTGCTTGAGCGAGCACGGCGAAGAACTGTTCGCATATGGGCCGAACAATCCCCTTTTGAGCTTAAGGACATGCTTAAGAAGCGAGGGTATCGATGGAGCGACGGCGCGGATGGAAGACCTCGCTCCTGGTACGTTGATGTCGACGAGATCGACCATGTCGCGGAGATCGACTTCCTCCGAAAGAATATCTATCTGCGAGATCTCGATCCACGAATACAGTTTATGAGCGCGACTAATCGGTTTTCGAGTCGAGTGTAGACCGCGCGAATATAATGAGGGTGCAAGGCACCAGCTCCGGTAGCGTTACACGATCATCCCATTCTGTCTCCTCCAGTATTTACCCTCCCCCTACTGAATTTCGCGACAATTTTTGGCGCCACGAGCGCGACCAACTCGCCAGCGTTCGAAAACAAATGCGCAAATCGAACCTTGCTACCGACACATCTGACGGGTCATCGCTGCCGAAAAGCTTGGAAGTACTTGACTTTGCGATTGTATTTCTCGGGAGCTCATCGGGCCTCGCTGCGGGGATCGACCGAGCCCATCGGAAATCTGGGATAAGTGAAAAAATCTCTGAGTGAGAGTGGGGCCGGTCTTCACACAAAGAAGGCGTGGAGGAAGTGACCACCCCCCATCTGCACTCTGCGGTCTGACGTACATTCATGATCGCTCAGTTGAGACGTCGTCGCGGACAAGTCGCTGAAGTGGTAGGCTACAGCGGTTTCGGACAACCAGGGCAGCCGATGTCTGATCTTTTCAAGGTTGCAGGCCCTGACAAGGAACCGAGTAGCAGTGTCGTGTTGGTGCATGGCCTCGGTGGTCATCACTACGATACATGGCGGTGCGGCGCAGCCCCGGAGCCCTGGAACGTTGACAAGACATTTTGGCCGCTCTGGTTGGCGCGAGACCGTCAAGCGCTTGCCGTTTACGCAATCGGCTACAGGGCGCCGGTCTCGCGCGTCCGTGGAACAGCGATGCACTTGACGGACCAGGCGACGAACATTCTAGCGAGGTTTCTTGCCGAACCGGCGCTCATAGACCGACCATTAATCTTCATTGGACACAGCCTGGGCGGGCTTATGGTCAAACAGCTATTACGAACGGCGGATAGCATCGCACGTTATGACGTTCGCGCGGAAGCTCTGATCGAGCGCGTCGAGAAAGTCGCCTTTCTTGCCACTCCACACTCGGGGTCTGCCTTGGCAAGTTGGGGAGATCGGCTGCGCGTTTTGGTGCGGCCTTCGGCGGCGACCACCTCTCTGGTGCGCAACGATGCAAACCTGCGCGACCTAAACAATTGGTATCGCGAGTGGGCCAATGCACGCGGCATCGCACACCTGATCCTGACCGAGGCTAAGCCGACTACGGTCCTCGGGTTGGTTGTCCCACCCGACAGTGCTGATCCCGGGCTCGCGAACGTGCGATCAGTGGCGATTGACGCTGATCACAAGAGCATTTGCAAGCCAATTGATCGCACGAACGAAATCTACGTTCTCTTGCGAGACTTCATCGCGCGGTCGGTTCAGCGGGCGAAGCCGCTACCAGATGTGGTCGTGGGCAAGCTTCTCGCTGCTCTCAACGCACGTGGCGAGATAGCGCGGGCAGCCGAAGCAGGTGTCGAGAGGCGAACTATCCTCGAGTTGGCGCGAAGGTTGAGGCCCGACGAAGTGCTCGATTTTGACCAGGCGGTCGCTGAATTGACTGCTGTCGTTGAAACCGCCGTTGAGATCAGTCAAAAGGGTGCACGTGGCAGCAATCTTGACGGCTTCGTCGATACTGTTCTCGCCACCATTGCCGTCAAGACTCGCGCCGGGGACATTGAGGGTGCTGCGAGGGAGGCTGATCAGGGCTTTACGGAATGGGAACGCGCAGAAGCCGAGCGCAGTGCAATCTCTGTCCGGAGCGGGATTGCTCTTCTTGAAGCGGGGTTGGCGCAGGACATCTTACGCCGTGACGCATTGGCAGCTGCGGCGCGAGTAACAAGGATTGTGGCACTCGAACATCCCGACGACGCCTCCGCCCGTTTTGCGTCCACGCGCGAGCGGCGAGAAAAATTCTTTGAGCGCGGCGACCAAAAAGGGATCAATTTCGATCTCCTGCTCGCGATTGAGATTGCCCGCCTCGAGCTTGATTCAGCGCGGGATGCGAAGCAGCGCGGGACGGCGCTCGACGATCTGGGTGAGGCGCTTCGAAGGCTCGGCGAGCATGAGAGCGGCACCGCACGGCTCGAGGAGGCCGTTGCCGCGTTCCGCGCCGCCCTAACGGAGAGAACCCGCGAGCTCGCACCGCTCGATTGGGCCTCGACCCAGAGGAGCCTCGGCAGCACCCTCTGGCGGTTAGGCGAGCGCGAAAGTAGCCCCGCCCGGCTCGAGGAGGCGGTTGCCGCCTGCCGAGCGGCGCTTACGGAAGGAACCCGCGAGCGTGTGCCGCTCGATTGGGCCTGGACCCAGAACACGCTCGGCCTCGCCCTCTGGAGGTTGGGTGAGCGCGAGAGTGGCACGGCTCGGCTCGAGGAGGCGGTCGCCACCTTCCGCGCGGCGCTAAGGGAGAGAACCCGCGAGCGCGTGCCGCTTGATTGGGCTGTGACCCAGAACAACCTCGGCCTCGTCCTCTCGAGCCTCGGCGAGCGCGAGAGCGGCACCGCCCGGCTCGAGGAGGCGGTCGCCGCCTTCCGCGCGGCGCTGATAGAAGGAACCCGCGAGCGCGTGCCGCTCGATTGGGCGATGACCCAGAACAACCTCGGCAACGCGCTCGTGGCGCTGGGCGAGCGAGAGAGCAGCACCGCCCGGCTTGAGGAAGCGATTACCGCCTACCGCGCGGCGCTTACGGAGAGAACTCGCGATCGAGTGCCGCTTGATTGGGCCATGACCCAGAGCAACCTCGGCGGCACGCTCCGGGTATTGGGCGAGCGTGAAAGCGGCACCGGCCGGCTTGAGGAGGCCGTTGCCTCCTTCCACGCGGCGCTTACTGAAAGAACCCGTCAGCGCGTCCCGCTCCAATGGGCTATGACCCAGAACAACCTCGGCAATGCGCTCTCATCGCTGGGTAAGCGTAAATCCGGCACCGCTCAACTCGAGGAGGCGGTTGCCGGCTATCGCGCGGCGCTTACAGAATACACCCGCGAGCGCGTACCGCTCCAGTGGGCTATGACCCAGAACAACCTTGGCAATACGCTCTCGACGCTGGGTGAGCGCGAGAACGGCACCGCCCGGCTCGAGGAAGCGGTTGTCGCGTATCGCGCGGCGCTTACCGAGTACACTCGCGATCGCGTGCCTCTCGATTGGGCCATGACCCAGAGCAACCTCGGCGACGCCCTCCGGGCGCTGGGCGAGCGCGAGAGTGGCACCGCTCGACTCAAGGAGGCAGTTGCCGCCTGTCGCGCGGCGCTTGAAGAGAGGACTCGTGAGTGCGCGCCGCTCGAATGGGCCAAGACGCAGAACAACCTCGGCAACGCGCTCCGCGTGCTCGGCGAGCGAGAGAGCAACACAGCCTGGCTCGAAGAGGCGGTCGCCGCCTATCACGCGGCACTTGCGGAAAGCACCCGTGAGCGGGCGCCGTTCGAGTGGGCCGAAAGCACGGCCAATCTAGGTTTTGCAAACATGCTGCTTGCCGAGCGAACCGGCGACGCGCCACTGGCCAAGACAGCCCTCTCACAAATTGAACTTGCTCTCGCCGCGGCGCACAACAGTGGTGATATGCGACGCGTCGAGCACTACGCGACACAATTGCCTAGGGCTCACGCTATTGCTGAAAGGTTGAGTAGCCGCTGACCGCGGCAAGTTCGCTGCTCCCGCCTCATCAGCCGGTGGCTTTTTGTATTTAATTCCGCGATTTTGCGTATGAACGAGGAAGACCGGTCCCTAGAACGCCTCACCTAAACTTTCGACTACCCCCTCCCCTGTCAACCTGACTGTCAACCGCGTCAACCTTGTCAACCTAACTTTTCGGTGCCTTCAGCTACCGCAGTGGCGGGGTGCGAATTACCCGCAATGGATCTGTGTTGCCAGAGGGACCCGCGATTGAGTGGACTGCCGCTCGTCTTCCAAGATGAATAGCGCTAGCAGAACTACCAGTCCCAACGGGAACAGGTAGGCAGTCCCCGTCTTTGCAAGTCATTCACCCGTTCGCGGTCGGAACAGGTGGAACATCCCTTTAATGAAGCCGCAGATCCACTTGGCTCAATCCTTCCGTATCGGAAGAATTGGGCAGCGCGCTGCCGGGATGGTCGCAAGGGCGGCCGGCCGTGCTCGGAAAACTGTCAGAGGTTTGGAAGCCGAGCACGGACAGGTCGACGGCGCCGGAGCGCCGCAAGGACTCCATCTCGCGGGCGAGCAGCTGTAGGGGTGCCACGGGTGGCCACCCCACTTGGCTCTCCGTCTGCCGCACTGCTTACCCCTAGGTCCCAAAAACCCTTCCGACAAGGAAGGGTTTTCATGGCACCCGCAAAGGAAGGTAGCATCTTGCTCATTTCGGAGGCGGCTATGTCCCGGCCTCCTGCAGCGTGAGCTGAGTACCGCGATTGCCGCTCTAATTGGTGCTACTGAGAACAACAAAAATTCTGCCTGACAGGGAGAATTGTTCCCGCTTGGAACAATTCTTTCCGGGGTTGGTCGCGCAAAAACCGCTATCGAACTGGAAGAGGTTTCCCGGTTGAGCGAGGCAGGCAGGAGGCCCGTGACGCCTAATCGTTCCGGTTGAGAACCGTTAGGGTCGGCTTACGCCGGCGCCTCACCATGCTCATCCGCATCGGTGGCGAGGAAGTTCGATAAGGCTCACTCGGTTCGAGGAATCTTTCTATGTCGCTGCGTGTAAACACGCGGTGGGGCTTCTTGCGACCGCCCCCTTTGATGCGCGACGGCAGACGACCGGCATCGATATGGCGCTTGATGGTTTTACGATCCATGGGAAAGAGCGCAGCGAGCTGCGGCACGTCGATAACGACGAACGTCGCAAAGTGGGCTTCTAAGGCTGATGGCAGCGCTTCCATAGGCTTCCTCCGTGCGGCCCCCGGCCTTATGCGAGAATCAACTCCCCAACGATACCTCAACGGAAAAGTAGACGGACGGACTTTTTCGCGACGCCATGGCCCGTGGTTCGCAATCGGAACAGCGGGACCATGCCGGCCTAAGAACGAAGTCTGGCTTGTCGCATGCTCGGTGGTGAAGGTTTGTTGCGGAGGACATAGGCGAGCTATCCCAATGCATTCGCATCGAGATGCTTCCCATGTCCTCATCGATCTATGCTCGGCGGAGCCAGGCCCGTCGCTCTCGGACCCTGCACTGCCGATGGCAGACGTGCAGGTCGCGTCTACTTGCAGCGCCGCTCATCGCGCCGGCAGCCACCCTCACGCTTGAGGCCGGGTATACCTTGGCTGCATCCCACGGTAGGTATCATCGTCGACGCCGCCGCCGTTAACCGACCAGCACCCACGAACTCACGCAAAAGGAACAAAATGGATCTAGGCTCTCTTAAGCATCGCCAGAAGATCCGCGAACTTTTCTCTCATCCGCGCACGATGCGCTTCGCCGTATTCCGTTAGCGGCTCAGCCTTCAACAGTGTCAGTAGCCGAGTGGCTCGGCTCTGAACTTTGTGCACTTCCTCGAGCGCGAGGCGACGCCATATTGTCGGATCCGGACGCCATTGGGTGGCATACGCTCGCCCTTCCGGTCCGAGGCCGACTTCACCCCTGAGCCACCTGCGATATGATGAGGAGAGGGACCAAATCGGCACGTCTTCCAACGTATCGAAGTAGTCCTCGCCGCTTGCCTCAACTCCAAGCTCGTTCTGGGGTGAAGACGAGCGCCCCAGCATCATCCGTGCGATGATTGCGAGTAGCTCTGCGCGGAATCGGTCGTTCTTCTTCGGGGTATCGTCACAAAACTGCTGGAGGCCGACTACATAATCCTCAATCGCTTCCCTTTCTTGGGCGCTCAAGAGCGAGCCGCGGGGCAAGGTCGGAAGGTTCTGATGAAACTTCCCGTCCTTTTCCGATCGCTGCTCGACCATTTTGACCAAGCCGAGCCGCGAGGCGACCCATCCCGGCAAGGACGGCATCTGAGGCAGTTCCCGCACGTCTGGCAGCACCAGCGGCTCCCGAATGACAATTGAATCCATGTTGCCGTTCCAATGCGTTCAGAATCCAATTCCGCCAAGTTGCGGACCAATCGCGCTTCGTGGCGCCGGCACCCGACTTGGCGGTCCAATAGTTTGTGAACTTCTCGGCTTCCATCAGCGTGCGTTCGTTGGTGAGGCCGCGCACTATGGCGAATTGAAAGTCGTCTGGGGCCGGACACCAGTTGAGAGGCAGGCGGCAACCGCGAGCTTGGTTTTGCTTCCGACTAGACTGTACTCGCCTGCTGGCCCGCTCGAGAGCAGCAACCAATTGTACTGCACCATCGATTGAGCCCCCGCGCTCGAAGTACGCCTCTAGCTCTTGAGCAATCGGCGTCAATCGGGGAGAGGAGTTTCCTGCTATGAAGAGGTCAGCATCTTCAGGGTCGGTTGTCATGTTCTGCGGTCTGCGGAATCGCCTACCCTGCCCGACGGTGCCCGTCAGTCCATTCCACGAGATCTTGCTGTCGATACCGAACGGCGCGTCCTAGCTTAATGAAGGAAGGGCCGGAGCCGATCCGTCGCCAGGCCTGCAAAGTTCGAAATGAGATTGAGAGCAAGCGCGCGGCCTGCTTCTCGTTGAGCAGGACAATGTTGTCAAACTCAGTCGTAGCCATCGGAACCTCCTCGAGCGCGATCCATTACGTTTCAGCACCTTGAGGAGTAATTAGATGAAGTGCCGGATCCAACCAGCTGCACATCCGAATTGGGCAGTTCGGTATGCGCGCACGTCCGAATTGGCGAGTTCGGTGCAGATTTTTGTTAGAGCCGCTCGCCGGCCTCTTTCAAAGCCAGACGCAATTGATCGGAAATCGTCTTTGCGACTAGCGGCGCGCAGCCGGGAGACTGATTCGCTCTTGCTTCATTGACCGCGACCTCGATCTTTTTCGCCGTGTTGGAAAATTGACCTTTTAGGTTCGGATGCTGCTGCCAAAACTCCCGCGCGATTTCCAAGATCAACTTCCGCTGAGTCGCCCCCAATTCCTTTTTGACCTTCGACCCCTTCGCTAAATTGCCTCTTGATCTCTCCCCATCGAGGGCTAGCTCGTTGAGCTCTCCGACGGTGGAGTGGAGATGATGTAAATACGCTAGCCGAAAAATATCGTCTAATTCGTCGTCGTTGAACCGGGCCAATACTCCATTTATCGCATGCAAATATTCCGCTGCTAACCGATCTTCCGTCAACGGCTCGGTGTACGCTTCAGCTAGTTCAAACCAAAGATCTTCATCGGCCACCTCTCCGTGCTCCTCAACAACATAGCCGCCGTCGAGCTCCCTTGGCATGACTGGCCACTTGTCAGTCGGAAGATCCTTCGCATCCAAATGGGCGCGCGATCGCTCGGCGTGCATCATCAATGCCACTTTGCCGTTGGGACGGAAAATTGGCTTGTGCAACTTCTCCGAGGCA
Organism: Pseudomonadota bacterium; assembly: GCA_023435725.1. Classification (GTDB taxonomy): domain Bacteria; phylum Pseudomonadota; class Alphaproteobacteria; order Rhizobiales; family Xanthobacteraceae; genus Bradyrhizobium. The sequence goes on from JAEYRD010000166.1 coordinate 10,580, forward strand.
TCAACCACCTCGATATCCCGCAAGAATCCTCGCTTTCGGTGGGATACGACAATGAAGCCATCCTTTGAGTATGAAAGCTCGTTCATTCGCTCGAGGGGAATCTCGTCCTGTTTAGCCTTCGCCATGACAACCGACCCGGTGATTCGCGTGCTGACCCGCAATTAAGCGCAACTGGTCGCCGCCAATACAACTCAATTTGCAAATCATCCACGGCGACTGACTGCGATGCTTCACGTTTGACGCCCATCAAATGCGGAAATTCAAAAATTGCCTAGCGCGCGCGTGCCGGGGAATGCAGTTATCCGGGTATGCATTCGAAAGCACCCCATAGCAATCGGGACGACTTAGCAGAAGTAGCCAGCATTTTGGCCGCCGGCCTTCTGCGTGTTCTAGACCGGAAGTCCAGTCGAAATTTGGCGCGTAACGCAAAATCTCTGCTCGACTGTGGCGGGGCCTCCGGGGGTGATGTCGCTCGCAAAGCCGAGGAAACCACCCCGTGAAAGATACCGTTTTGACCCAGCTGGCGGCCCTGAAAGGTGCCCCGGCCCCCGTTTTAAAAGCCCGCTGGCGCGAGCTTTTTGACTCCGAACCGCCGGCCTACAACCGCCGCTTCCTGGAGAGCCGGCTAGCCTACCGCATTCAGGAATTGGCCTACGGCGGACTGTCCCGCGAAACCACAGAACGGGTCAAAGCCATGGCCAAACAGTATGCCGACCAGAAGCCTGCGGACCGCAAAGCTCGGCCACTTTTGCGCCCCATCGCCGGGACGAAATTGATCCGCGAATGGGAGGGCGTGGAGCACTGCGTCACCGTCCGACATGACGATTTCGAGTACCTGGGTCGCCCCTACAAATCCCTCTCTTCAGTGGCCCGCCAAATCACCGGCACCAAATGGAATGGCTGGGTTTTCTTTGGCTTGAAGAACTCGCTGAGCAAATGACCTCCCGAAACTCGCCGAAGCGCCGAGCGAGCCCATTCGCCAGCTCATACGACCGAGCAGGCTCGGACCGGTCCTCCGCGGTTCGGAAAATCCGGTGTGCGGTGTATACTCGCAAGTCGAGCGAGGAAGGCCTCGACATGGACTTCAACTCGCTTGACGCCCAAAGGGAGTCCTGTGAGGCCTACATCACGAGCCAGCGGGCTGAGGGCTGGTCACCGGTCTTGGACCGTTATGATGATGGCGGCTTTTCGGGAGGCACGCTCGAACGACCGGCGCTAAAGCGGCTTCTGACAGACGTCAAAGCCGGTAAGATCGACGTCATTGTAGTCTACAAGATTGACCGCCTCTCGCGCTCGATGCTGGACTTCCTCAACCTTGTCGAATTGTTCGAAGGCCATGGGGTGACCTTCGTTTCCGTCACCCAATCCTTCAACACCAAGGATGCCATGGGCCGGATGGCCCTAAACATCCTGGTCACATTTGCGCAGTTCGAGCGGGAGCTGATCGGAGAGCGAATCCGCGACAAGGTCGCGGCCTCTCGCAAGCGCGGCAAATGGATGGGTGGCTGGACGCCGCTTGGCTATGAAGTCCGCGACCGGAAACTACTTATCCATGAGGCTGATGCTGAACGGGTCAGAGCCATCTTCCGGCGGTTCGTCCGGCTAAAGTCCGCAACCCTTTTGGCCCGCGAACTGGTCGCAGCCGGCGAGCGGAATCGTTACGGGCACCTCTTGGACAAAGGCGTCCTCTACAAAATACTCAACAACCGCGTCTACATTGGCGAAGCTGTTCACAAGGGCACTGCGTATCCCGGCGAACACGAGGCGATCATTGATCGCAAACTCTGGGATCAGGTCCACTCTATTCTCACGGTGAGCCCGCGCAAACGCGCCGCCAACGCCCGCGCGCAAACCCCTGCACTTCTGAAAGGCCTGCTCTTCGGTCCCGACGGCGCCGCGATGTCACCCACGCACACCCGAAAGTCCGGTCGGCTCTATCGCTACTACATCAGCCAGACTGCAATGAAGCAGGGACGGTCCGACTGCCCGGTCAAGTTAGCCCCCGCCGCCGAGCTCGAACGAATCATCATCGATCAGGTCCGTCTGCTTTTGCAAACGCCGGAAGTCATCGTTCAGACCTGGCGCGCGTTGCGTAAGCAGCGCGCCGAGGTCAGCGAAACCGAAGTCCGCAATGCACTCCTCGGGTTTGACGAGCTCTGGAATGAGCTGTTTCCTGCAGAACAGGCCCGTATCGTCGAGCTCCTAGTCGAACGGATCGACCTTGGCGCGGGAAAACTCGACATCACCTTGAAGATCGACGGGCTGAGCTCGCTCTCCTCGGAATTGCAACGACAGGCAACATTTCAGGAAGCCGCCGAATGAACCGGCCGACGACGATTACGCTGGGCAAGATTAGCCGGCCCAAGTTGAGCCGCGACGGCCGCACCATGGTCGTCAGCATCCCGATTTCATTCCGCCGGCAGGGTGGCCGCAAGCGAGTGGTGACTCCGGCAAATGCACCTGCGTGGTCGCATCCGCTGCCCAAGGTCGATAATACGCTCATCAAGGCTGTCGTGCGCGCTCATCGCTGGCGCAGCATGCTTGAGTCGAACCTGTTTGCCTCGGTACGCGAGTTGGCCAAGGCGGAGACGATCAACGAGTCCTATCTGTGCCGGGTGCTCCGGCTTACGCTGCTCTCGCCAACACTTACTGAGGCCATCCTGAATGGCCTTCAGCCAGAAGGGCTCGACTTGGCACAGCTCTTGAAATCCATTCCGGCGGAATGGGACCAGCAGCGGAGGCTGTTCTCAGAAGCGATCCAGAGCACCTGAAGAAACTCGGAAGAATTATTCCGAATGCGAAAAATTCTTTTGGCGGGCGGATTCGCACATCGAATGTTATGGAATTTATTCGGAAGGTAACACCTCGGCGACCAAAGCTTATAGGTCCAAGCGCTCAGCCGACTCGCGAGGTACGAAGCTCAAATACCTCTGCCCGAAACTCTCATCTCGATAGTGAACACTAGGTGCAAACAAGCGCTCGCTAATGCTTGGTTGTAAGCGTCGCTGCTATTGCAAGGAGAAACACGAAGCCGACGATTAGAAGGAGGATTCTGCGCCTGAGAACCCGCTGCGCATCAAATCGCTGCCCACAAGATGGACAGAGTGTTCGCAGACCGAAATAGGTTCTGGCGGAAGGAAGCTTGCCGCCGGCAATAACGGCCAAGACTGCTAATAAAATCGTTGGTGGCGAACTGAATAAACCCGCTACGCTTGTCCCAGTCCTAACGTTTCTACGGACGCCCTGCCCTTTTGCTAAAGACGCTCCACAATGATAGCAGCCCGCCATGCCTGAACCTCACTATCTACATCGATAGTATGTTGCATTACCCTTAGCGCTCGACCAAGACAGCGCTACCCCAGAAACGGCGAAACTAATCGTCGCTGGCCATCTATCCGCACCAACCTGACAATGGCCTCGCACCGTCCAGCCAGATCGACTAGGAAGGAAGGCATCGAACGTGCAGACGCCTCCCTCAGTCCGAGCCTCTTGAGCCGAGATCGTAAGCTGAGTGCCCTGCGCACATGCCGCATCGGTAGCCCAGCTGCCCAGAAATGAGCGATTACGAGCGATTGCTTGAGGCGATTGCAACGCCTGAGTTGTCATCGCGTCCAAACGGCTGTCTGGCGGCAAGTGATTGACGATCTTAAATTCCCGCAACCCGCTAAGCGCGGTGGTGCTCCAGGAGGACTCAACAGACGCGGTAAACCCCAGGTCCTTCAGCCGACCAATCGCAGGATCAGGGGTGACGGTGTTCGGGACGGTTTGAGCGACGCCTAGGTTGGGATTAGTTGGTAGCTGCGGTGGAGGTTTAACCTCACGGGGTGGATCGAGCGGTGGCACCACCAGGGGAGCAACTGCCGCTTCTATCTTCTGCGGCTCCTGAGGAAGACGCTCGACTCGCGGCGGGGCCTGTTGCACCGAATTTCCAACCTGCGGCGTTACCGTGGGTTGCGCAGGCATCTTACCAGGCAAACTCACGTTGGGCGGACTGCTGCTAGTTGCGGTCGAGATATTCGGAGCCGCTGTAGGCGCGCTCGTCGAAGATCGAGGCGGAGGAGGCGCTGAAGGTACCGAGGCGGCACTCGGGCCACTGCTATTTGCGCCGGCGACGATGAATGCAGCGAAGCACGCTACTCCAAATACCCAACGTCGAGCGGCGACATCACCGAACACCCGCACCTTTTCGTCGGCTTCGGCTTGCTTGAATTCCACCCAGATCGCCCGCGCCCGATTGGTAAGATCGGTCCGCGATCGCCCGATTTCCGCCGCAGCTGTCCTGATAGCGATCAAATCAGCCTTCAACGCGGTGTCAAGATTAATGCGCCTTTGGGCAATGTCGGACTTCACTTGAGCGATATCGCTGGGATTAACCGGCTGACTTGGATTGAAGACAAAGCGTCGCTCAAGATCCGAACGCCATGACAGCAGAAGTCCAGCCGTCGCAGGTCCGAAGCCTGGAATTTGCTCGATCCGTTGCCGTGAGATATCCGCCGCAGTATCAATCCCGTGCGACCGCAACGTCGCTTTTCTCGCGCTACCGACGCTCTTAATTTTCGCGCTTACGAGGCTAAACCGCTCGAGAAAATACTTAAGTTGCATCTCCCGCTGCCTGCGTGACAAATCCGCTAAACGCCGCGCTTCTTCGTTCGGGAGATCGTTGTATTCGCGAATTCTCAGCTCGGATTGTCGTCTTGCTTCGTTGAAGCGCGATGCATCTCCCTCGGTTCTGTAGCGCTGATCTACCTGATCCCAAGCTTGCTTGAGCTGATGCGAGCGAGGACCCTTGGCGTGCAGTTGCTTCGGATTTCTAAGCGCAAAATATGCGGCCGCAGCGAGGCCTCCTAGGCCAATCAAAGGGGGAACATACCCCAGCCTCAAAAGGACTGCCGCTGCAACTCCGCCAAGTGTCGCCAGCACGTATTGTCCCGAGGAACTATCGAGCGCACCCTTGTTTTGAACGCTCGGCGCGCTCTGAACGGCCGGCATTGCAGAATGTAGTGACGGCGCAGTTCCCGGATCAGTCACCCCACGGATCGCGGCGATGAGTTGGCCGAGATCCAGCGGGGTCGTCGGATTGATGATGAGCGGGGATGGAAATGCAATGAAGCCTGGGATGGCCTTTTCGAGCCCGCACCAAGGGCAGTTTGGTGCCGACGAGAAATAGAAGTGCCCCGCCGAGGCCGTGCACTTAACTAGCTGCGTCTCAGCTCGCTGCAAAAGCGAGATCCAGTCAGCCGGTTTGGGTCGGCCGCCATTTGCTCCGCCTGGCCCGAAGCAGGCTTCAAATGCGGTCGCCAGCTCCCGCGGGACATAGGAGAGCGTCGGTGCGAAAGGTGGAGGCTCGGTTTGAGTGCGGGACTTATCCGAGGAGTACGCAAATCGGTACTCAGCTATCGCCCGCTCCTCGGGCATGTCGCCGCGACCAAGATATCGACCAGAAAATGGATGCCGCCCCAGAAACAGCAAACTGAAGATAGCTACGCCCAATCCAAAAGCGTCGTGGTTTGGCGTCCGATTTATATTCTCGAGCGACTTCCCCTGCAATTCTGGAGGCGTGTAGTCCGGCACGCCCACCGCGCAGTAGAAAGTCTTCCCGTCCTTTGAGAACTGAAATGAATCGCAGTCAATGAGAGTCGCGGTAGCGTCGGCGCCAACCAAAATACCAGAGTGATTTAGATCGCCTACAACGCAGCCGGTCGAATGCACGGCGGCAACCGCTCGTGCAATATTCAAGGCTGTTCGAAGTAACAACCGATAGTCAGCGTTCGGAAACTCATTCCGCCGACTTGCTGGCGAGTACAACTGGTGAACCGGCTTTTGCTTCCCGATGCGCCGCATCGTGAAGCCGGCGAACGTGCCAGCGCCCTCATATAATGGAGAAAGGGGGAATGCCGCATTGGATACTTGGGTTTGTATTCCACTAGCGACCATAGCGGCGATCTTTTGTTGCCGCTCCCGTGCCTTATCGGGGTGGTAAATTTTGGCTACAAGGTCCGGCTCGCCGACTATCTCGAAGACAGCACCTTCGCCGCCGCGCCCCAACAGCTTACCTAGCGGGACCGCCTTCCTCTGCTGATCAAATATGGTCTTGAGGCGCGACATTGTAGAATCGGCGTGCGAGCAGCAGGGTTTTGTCGTCATCAGTCCTGTCGCAAACCGACGGACTGTTCAAATAATTGCAGAGATGTCGCGACAAGCTGCGATTTTTCCCGGTCACGCCGGACCTGAAGCCGGAGAACATTTGGTTGAAGAAAGGAGAGAACGCGCTGCGTGTCGAGAAATTCAAAACGAGATGCTCAATTCCGTCCGTGAAGACAGCTAACTCAGACACGGAGCCCTCAATCTCACTCAACTGAAATGAAGGCTCGGGATCGTCTGTTACAAAATAAGTCGTCGATGCATATTCCCCGTGAGAAGGCCAGCTACCAACGGTCCATTCTTTAGAATCTGTCCTGCGATAGACGACTGCCCCATCGCCGACATGCAGAACTTTGGCTGTGCCATTCCCAATTATGCAGCCCACCAACGTTGCGGCAAAGTCGCGCGGAGTGAGCTCGGCAGCCCTAGAAGTGATCTCAATCCGTCCGCGCATGTCGTCGAGCCAATCGCTCGCGATCTCACGAGACAGACCTGCCAAGGTTCCGCCGCCCTCCAGGTAGCTCCTTACACTTCGGCAAAAGGAGCGAGCTATAATGCGAGAACCAACGGAGGATCGCTGGGCGGATCCCGCCCCATCGGAACAGACCGCAACTAGCGCGGATTCGTTTTTGCCGGGGACAAATAGGCATGCGCCCGCGTCGTCGCAGCCTCGATTGACCCGAAGATGCGAAGTACCCGTTGCGCTCGCAGAAACCCATGCCCAGTCGGGTCCAGTCATCCCGCCGTGGCCCACCCGTCAGGAGCCGTGGGATTCTGCAGCGGCACTTGATCGCCTGGATTTGACTTAGAGACGGACGAGAGCGAAGCCGAGAGCCACTGGAAGAATTCTTTGAATTGAAGCCCCTTCAGTTTCAGAGGCTCGCGAGTCGCAATCGTACGCAAAGTGCCGAAGTCAGCACCTTCCACGCCCACGGCATAAAACATAAAGGATTTCGCTGCCTCTCCCTCGTGGACTAGCTGAGTAGCGCGGCTTACGGAGTCCGTCGGCGAGCCATCGGTGATCAAAAAAACCCAAGGGCGATAATGCTTGACGCCGGCGGAACGGTAAGTGGCCTTCCTTTCCCTAAGCATGTCGATGGCGCGCTCGATAGCCTCCCCCATCGGAGTGGCGCCCGCGCTTTCGATACGCGGCGGATAAAAATTATGGACTGTTGCGAAGTCTGATTGAACTTGGACAGGCCCGAAGGTGATGATGGCCACCTCAACCCTCTTGGCCGCCAGGCTGTCCGCCGACAGTTCATCGCGAAACGCCTGAAGTCCGTCGTTGAGTTGCTGTATAGGAGCGCCGCTCATCGACCCAGAATTGTCGAGAACGAGGATAACCGGGCAGCGATTTTCAGGATTCTCCACGAATTCGGTTGCATTGAACGGCTGTTGTGCAAAATCGGCTTCTGACATGCTTGCCCTCAGAATTCTACAAAGGAAAAACGATCTCAACCTAACGTATCGCGCTTTACAGCTAAAAGAAGTACCCCAGCCTGCTTCTTCGACTAAATGAGGAGACAGACTTCGCTTCGCTCACATCGATACTGCCATCGAGCGCTGAGCTTCTCCTCTATGGCTCAGCTCTAATAAGCGGGGAAAGCAGCACTAAGAAGCGACATTATCCAACAGTCGGCTCCGCATTCGCAGAATTAAGCGCTGACGGCACTTCGATCTCGCTGGAAAGAAGGATGTTACCTTTGAGCAGCTCTCTATCCTCGTCCTCGATTGATAGAGATACCCCAAGTAGGTTCGCGGCTGTTGGCTCATCGGGCGCAGATTCCACTGACGTCAACGTGCGGTTTACTGCCCGCGTGCGAGTTTTTAGTTCGTCCACAGATCTCGACGCTGTTCCAAGCTGGTTTGAGATCTTCTGAACAATTTTGTCGTAGCGGCCGAATTCTGTGCGAACCGCCCCCAGCACCTGCCATACTTCGCTTGAGCGCTTTTCGATAGCAAGCGTTTTGAAGCCCATCTGCAGAGCGCTTAGGAGGGCGGCAAATGTGGTGGGACTTGCCAGAGTTACCCGATAGGTTTTCTGTAGATGCTCTAAAAGCCCTGGCTGTCGCAACAGTTCTGCGTACAGACTTTCAGTGGGAATGAACAACAAAGCGAAGTCGGTGGTGCGCGGCGGGTTAATATACTTCTCGCAAATTTCCTTAGCAGACGCACGAATTCGGCTTTCCAACTGCTTGCGGTAGAGAGTAACTGCGTCGGCGTCTCCCGCTTCCGAGGCGGCAACTAAGTTGTCATAGTCCTCGCGGGGAAACTTCGCATCCACAGGGAGAAGAACTGTTCCACCCGTATCTTTTCCCGGCAGCTTGATGGCAAATTCGACACGCTCTCCGGTGTTATCTCGCACGGCAGCATTCTTCACGTACTGCTCGGCGGAAAGGAATTCTTCCAGCAAAAGCTCTAGCTGCACTTCACCATACGTTCCGCGGACCTTAACATTCGTGAGTACTTTTTGCAGATCGCCGACGTTTGCCGCGAGGCGCTTCATCTCTCCAATGCCCTCATGAAGAGATTTGAGTTGTTCGACCACTCGCGTGAAGGATTCTCCGAGCCGGGTCTCAAGAGTTGTTTGTAGTCGTTCGTCAACGGTTTGGCGCATTTCGTCCAGCTTCGCCGAGTTCTCCTGACGTATCGCGTCCAGCCGCGATTCTACACCGGTCCTTAACCGGTCAGTCGCCAGCTCCTGCTTCTCGACTAGAACATTCAACGCAGAGGTGTTTGCGTTAAGTCGCTCTTTTTGCTGCTCACTTGCCTGTGCGAGTGCGTCAGCCACCGTCAGTTTGAGGCGCTGAAAACTCGAATCGATCTCACCTTTCAGACTTTGGGAGGCCGCGCTCTGCTTGACGATCGCGTCATCAAGCTTCGCTTCGATGGTGCTCCTAAGCGCGTCGCGGTGGGTAGAAGCTTCCAGTGCGCTCGTTCTAAGATCGTCGTTCAGCTTTTGAGCGATGACATCTACTCGCTTTTCAAGAGCGCCGATGCCATTGTCTAGTCTCGCACCAAATGCGACGAAGCTTGTCTCTGCGCGACCACCGAGCCCGTTGAAAGAGCTTAAGATTAGCTCCTGAAACCTTATTAACCCGGAGCTGAGTTCGCTGCGGGCGCGCCCGGAGTTGTCGTCGAAGGTACGCCGTAAAACCTCACACTCACTTCTAATTAACGCTGACACTGCTTCCTGTGTCAAAAAAGGTTGGGAAGCAATCTTTCCAATTTGTATGAAAGCGGCGATAGATGACACCGCAGCGATTAGAGCGAGAGCTGCCGCGCCCGCACTCAAGTACAGAGTTTGATCCATCCCGCCCCCCGGCGACTTGCAGCTCAGGGTAACCATTGACAGTTGCAATCACAATAGACGCGCTGCGAAAAGTTGCAGATCGGCGGGTCAGCTGAAGCGCGCCCTCGGGAGGCAAGTAACCACCGCCGCTCGGCGTCTACGTTGCTAGGAGCTTCGAAATTTTGCGCCTGCGTCCCTCCAGCGAGAGAGATCCAAACCGCCGCCCTGATAAGCCATTGATGTTCCAGAGAATCCCGTACTAGACCAAATTTGCGAATCCTAAGATTCGGAGAAAATTCGGTTCTCCAGATCTATTCAGCACCTAGTTGGATGGATGATCGGAGTTCTCCGTCGGCAAAAAAGCAGGAAAACGGCCGTATTTCTGGCCTGTCTCCAGATCGAAGTACGAGATAATTTTGCTGGGGTGGCGGAGAGAGTGGGATTCGAACCCACGGTACGGTTTCCCGCACACACGCTTTCCAAGCGTGCGCCTTAAGCCACTCGGCCATCTCTCCGGAGCGCCCTCTCTTGAAGGGGCGCCGGTGATTTTGCAAGGGATCGCGGGAGAATCGGGTGAAATTTCCTCAACTTATTGTATTTGCAAGGGAATATTTGGCGCTGTGCCAAGCCTTGATCCGCCGGCCGGCTGAACCCGTAGCGAGTTTGGTGCGACGATTCACTCGATAACACCCAACACCCCCGGGGACGCCATGACAATCCGCAAGACCATTGCCGCGCTCGGCCTGATTTCGGCCCTTGGCTCCGCCTCCGCCGTGCCGGCCCTGGCGCAGGTCTGCACCCGGCAAGGCGTCGACGTGAGCTGCGACGACGGGCGGCACGGGGTGCTTTCGGGCGATGCCATCCTCTGGCCGGACGGCACGCGCTCGAGCTCGACGCCGCATCAGAGCGTGATCATCGGCAACAAGAGTTCGGTTCATATCGGGCCCGGCGTGTTCGTCGGACAGGGCAAGGGCATGGTGCCGCTGGATGATCCGAACGCGCCCAACAAGCGGCAGTGCGCGATCCTGGATGGGGTCTCGTATTGCTATTGAGGCGCGGCCTTCCTTGGGCAGAAAGAGCCCTCCTCGCCGATCCACCCTCTCCCACAAGGGAAGAGGGTAAGATGAAGCAAGCCTTCTCGGAGGTTAGATCAACCGCACGCCCGAGATCGCAGACTTGAGCCAGCGCAACGCCTGCGGCGGCTGGGCGGCGAGCGGCGCGACGGCGGCCTTTTCGGGCCGGCACTTTTCCAGTTCAGTGACGAAGTCGGCAGACCATTGCTGGATGGTGTGGCTGCGCAGCTTCTTCATCATCGCGTCCCAGCGCATCTTGCGCTCGGTGAGCGGCATCGCAGCCGCAATCGCGATCGCCCGCGCCATGCCGTCGATGTCGTGCGGGTTGACCAGCAGCGCGGCATCGAGTTCGTTGGCGGCACCGGCAAATTTCGACAGCACCAGCACACCCGGATCGGCCGGATTTTGCGCTGCGACGTATTCCTTGGCGACGAGGTTCATGCCGTCATGCAGCGGCGTCACCACGCCGACCTGCGCGGTGCGATAGAGGCCGGCGAGCACGGCCTGGCTAAAGCCCTTGTTGAGGTAGCGGATCGGCGTCCAGTCGACCTCCCCATGGCGACCGTTGACGTCGGTCACGAGGCGCGCAACCTCGTTCTGGAGATTGCCGTAGGCCTCGATGCCGCCGCGCGAGGGGTTGGCGATCTGGAGCAGTGAGATGTCGCGCGCGAACTGCGGCTGATCGGTCCAGAGGCGGTCGAACGCGCTGATGCGGTTGACGAGCCCCTTGGAATAGTCGAGCCGGTCGACGCCGATCGCGAGCCGCTCGCCATTCAGGCTGCGGCGCAGTCGCGACACGTCGGGATGCGAGGCCGACTTCGCGGCATACTGCGCAAATTTCTCGGCATCGATGCCGATGGGGAAGACCTCGCAGCGCGTGCGGCCATGCTGCGAGAGCACGCCTCCATCATCGATGGTGAGACCGAGCTCGCCGCCGACATAGCCAAGGAAGTTCTGGCGATCCTCCTCGGTCTGGAAGCCGAGCAGATCGTAGGCGAGCATCGCCGTGATGAGCTCGCGATGATTGGGCACGCCCTGCATCACCGCAACGACAGGCCACGGCGTGTGCAGGAAGAAGCCGATCGGATCGTCGACGCCGAGATCGCGCAGCTCCGCGCCGAGCGAGAGGAAATGATAATCCTGCACCCAGAACGCGGTCCGGGCTTTTCGGAAGCGCATCAAGGCGCGCGCCATGAAGGCGTTGACCTCGCGATAGCTGACATAGTCGTCCCGCGAGACGCGGATCAGATCGCTGCGCGAATGCAGCGCGGGCCACAGCGCCGAATTGGCAAAACCTTCGTAATAGCCGCCATAGTGCGCCGCCGGCAGATCCAGCGTCGCGATGGCGCCCGAGCCCAACGCTTCGATCTCAGCGAACGGTTCCTTCTGATGGCCGTCACGCACGCGGCCGGAGGAACCCACCCAGATGGCACCCGAATACTCCACGACGGGAAGCAGTGCCGCAGCGAGGCCGCCCGTCATGGGTTCGTTGGGTTTGCTGCGCGCAACTCGATTTGAAACGACGACTAAGTTCACAGGTCGTCCCCTCCTGTTCATTCCAGCCCGTTTAACTGCCGTTCATCAATATGGTTCCTGTCATCATTTGTACGAATTGAAACCAAAATCAGGCACGCGCGTTGGAACCAGTTTCCTTGCGAGGAACCCGGCGATTTCATTCGAGAATGAGAGCTTGAGCGACTGTTTCGCGCCGCAGGAACGATCGCGCAATGGAACTGCGCGCGCAATAATGTGGCTCTCCGGTGGCGATGCCTTATTCCAACCTTGTATCGTCGAGCAGACGCGCAAGGAACGCGCGCACATCCTTCGGCGCATCGAAGTGGCCATTGACGCCGATGGCGCGGCGGCCGACCGAGAAGGCCAGTCCGTTCATGTCGGGCATGATCGCGAACACGGTCTCGTCGGTGACGTCGTCGCCGATGAATATCGGACGGCGTCCCCTGAACGGCTCATGTTTCATCAATTCGTGTACGCCGGTCGCCTTGGTGAAGCCGGAATGCTTGATCTCGAAAACGAACTTGCCGGGCAGCACTTCGATCGGCGCATTGGGCAGGTCGGCGCGGATCAGCGAGATGGCTTCATAGATAGCCTTCTCCGCGTGCGGCGCCAGGCGGTAATGCAATGCCAGCGAATAGCCCTTGTCCTCGAGCAGAATGCCAGGGCTGAGCTTTGCGATCGAAGCCAGGCGCCGCTTCAACTCCTTGTCCATCGGCGGCGCGTGAACGTCGTCGGCCTCGTTGTCCGCCGACAGGCGCATCTCTGCGCCGTGACCGGCGACGGCACGAAAGACGTCGGGCGCGAAGATCAGGTCAATGTCGTTGAGTGAGCGGCCGCTGACCATCGCGAGCGCGCCGGAGGTGCGCGCGGTCAGCCGGTTGAGCGTATCCGACAAGCCCGGCGGCACCCACACCTCGCGCGGCGTCGGCATCAGGTCGAGCAGTGTACCGTCGATATCGAGCAGGATCGCTGTCTCGTCGAGATGGGGGACGAGTGCATGCGGCACCGGCACGGAATCGGGCGCTTCATCGTCTAGCATGGTGCGCTTCTGATCCAGTTCAGCGAGTTCCGATTTCATAGTCTACTCCAGAAAGGCGAGCGGCCGCGCGATTTGTTCGAGCGATTTGCGCTCCGCGGAGACGGCATAGCGCCACGCCACGATCGCAGCCGCGATCATCAGAAATGCCCCCAGCAAATACCCGGCGAACACGCTGTTGCGTGATCCCGTATCGATCAGTGCGCCGAACAGCGCGGGTCCGATCACCCCGCCGATGCCGGTGCCGACCGCATAGAACACCGCGATCGCCAGCGCGCGGACTTCGAGCGGAAATGTCTCGCTGACGGTGAGGTAGGCCGCGCTCGCGGCGGGCGAGGCAAAGAAGAAGATCACCATCCAGGCGATGGTCTGCCCTTGCGCGCTGAGTGCGCCGATCGAGAACAGGTAGCCCGAGAGCGCCACCAGCAGGCCGGAGACGCCATAGGTGAACACGATCATGCTGCGGCGACCGAGCGTATCGAACAGACGTCCGAGCAGCAGCGGGCCGAGGAAGTTGCCGGCCGCGAAGGGCAGCAGATACCAGCCGACGTGATCGGCGCTGATGCCGTAGAAGTCGGTCAGCACCAGCGCGAAGGTGAAGAAGATGGCGTTGTAGAAGAAGGCTTGTGCGCTCATCAGCACGAGGCCGACCAACGCGCGCCGGCGATAGGCAGAGAACAGCGTGTGCACGACCTCGCGGATCGGCGTGTGAGTGCGCATCTTCAGGCGAATTTTCATGAAGCGCCCTTCGCTGGCATCCTGGCCATGCCCGATCACGGAGCGCTCGATGTCGTCGACGATGGCGTGGGCCTGATCGGGACGCCCGTGGATCATGAGCCAACGCGGGCTCTCGGGAATCCACATTCGCATCAGCAGCACGACGAGACCGATGGTCGCGCCGATGAGATAAGCGAGGCGCCAACCGAGATCGGGACCGAACGCAGCGGGATCGAGCAGCACGATGGCCGCAACCGCGCCCATCGCCGCCCCGATCCAGAAACTGCCGTTGATGACGAGATCGGTCCAGCCGCGATAGCGCGCAGGCACCAGCTCCTGGATGGTGGAGTTGATCGCGGTATATTCGCCGCCGATGCCGGCGCCGGTGAGAAAGCGAAACAGCGCGTAGCTCGCAACATTCCAGGATAATGCGGTCGCAGCGGTCGCCGTGAGATAAAGCGCAAGCGTGATGAAGAACAGTTTCTTGCGGCCAATGCGGTCGGTGAGCCAGCCGAAGCCGAGCGCGCCCAGCACCGCGCCGGCCAGATAGGCGGAATTGGCGACGCCGAGATCAAGATTGGAGAATTGCAGCGACGGGCTCTGCTTCAGCGCGCCGGAGAGCGCGCCGGCCAGCGTCACCTCAAGCCCGTCGAGGATCCAGGTGATGCCGAGCGCAAGCACGACACGGGTGTGAAAGCCGCTCCACGGCAGCGCATCGAGCCGTGCGGGAATGCTGGTCTCGACGATACGGCCGGTCGCGACCGCCGCCGGGACTGCAGGTCCATAGTTCAATGCCGGGCTCTGCTGCAATTCCATTGCGTTGTTGCGTCTGACCAATGCGATCACCCCCGGTTCACATGATGTGGACGGGGACCGATCCGATCATGGGGTGCGGCATTCCGCCTGCCACCTGCGACAACGTCTGCGGCGAAAGCAGGTTCCCTTGGGAACGCCCCCGGGGACTGCCCGTTTCCGATGGAGCCGCAAGGAGTCGACGCATGGCTCACGTCAGAAAGACGACACATTCGCGCAAAACAGCCGCACGCAAGACGGATCGCCGGAAGACCAGCGCGAGGCGGAGCACCACTCGCAAGAGCTCAAAACGCGCGGCACCGAAGCGCTGGTCGCAACGTGTGACGAAGGAAAGCGACGCACTCGACCTGAGACCCGGCGTATTCAAGCTGACCAGCGCAAAGAAGATCGCCGCGTCACTCAAACGGTCGGCCGAGCGCAGCTCGCGCCGCAAGACCGGTGCCTACCGCTCGGCACTCTCGATGCTGACCTTCTACATCAACCGCGCCGGCAAGACGCTGCCGAAGACACAGCGCACGCGGCTCGAGCGGGCAAAGGTGGAGCTGAAGCGAGCGTTCGGGCGGGAGTGAGTTTCGACATCTCTCTAACCGTCGTCCCGGGTTCGCTTCGCGCTCCGGGACGACAGCGGAGGATGGAGCGCCAGTCGTGTCCTACGCCGCCCGGATATTCCCCATGAAGCGGTCGAGCTCGGCGCGGAGGCGCGTGCTTTCGCTGGACAGGGTCTTGGCAGAGTTCAGGACTTCTTCCGACGCCGAGCCGGTCTCGGCGGCGCCGCGATTGACCTCGCCGATATCGGTGGCCGCGGCCTGCGTGCCCTGCGCCACCGTCTGGACGCTACGGGCGATCTCCTGCGTCGCGGCGCCCTGCTGCTCGACGGCGCTCGCAATCGACGTCGAGATGGTCGAGATCTGGCCGATCGTCGTGCCGATCTCCTTGATCGCCGCGACCGATTCGGCCGTCGCTCCTTGCATGCCCGCGATGTGCGAGGAAATCTCGTCCGTCGCCTTCGCGGTCTGGCTCGCCAGCGACTTCACCTCGCTGGCAACCACCGCAAAACCGCGGCCGGCTTCGCCGGCACGTGCCGCCTCGATGGTGGCGTTCAGCGCGAGCAGGTTGGTCTGCTCGGCAATCGCGGTAATCAGCTTGACGACCTCGCCGATCTGCTGGGCGGCGTGCGACAGCTTGCCGATGCGACTGTCGGTCTCCTTCGCCTGCACCACCGCAGCTTCCGCGATGCGGTTGGAATCGCGGACCTGGCGGCCGATCTCCTCGACCGAGGCCGAGAGCTCTTCCGTCGCGGTCGCGACCGACTGCATGTTGCTCGAGGCCTGCTCGGATACGCCGGCGACCTGACTCGACAGGCTCTGCGTGGTCTCGGCAGTGCGCGTCAGCGTCGACGCCGCCGATTCGAGCTGCACGGCGGAGGCCGAGACGTTCGACACGATCGCGCCGACCGCATCCTCGAAATCGTCGGCAAAGCGGATCAGCTCGGAGCGGCGCGCCGCGGCCTGCTCCCTGTTCTGGGCTTCGCTGGCGGCGGCGTCACGCTCGGCCTTGGCGATAGCCTGAACCTTGAACTCCTCGACCGCGCCGGCCATCTCGCCGATCTCGTCCTTGCGGCCGAGGCCCGGCAGCACGACGTCGAAATTGCCCGAGGCAAGCTCGCGCATCGCCTTGCACATCGCGATCATCGGACGCGAAATGCCATTGCCGAGCATCAGGGCCAGCACGGCGCCGATGGCGAGGCCGCCCAGCGCCAGCATCAGCATCAACCTCTCGGTTTCCCCGATCGTCGCATTGGCGCTGGCCTCGATTCGCTGCTGATCGGCTGAGAGGTCCGACCGCAGCTCGGCCGAGAGCTTGAGGATGGACGTCGCCGTCTTGGTCATCTCGCCATTCTGCTTGACGATGACCTTCACGTTCTCGGTCAGCTTTGCGAAGGAGGTGCGGTACTGCTTCAGGAGATTGCCGATCTCGGTGACACGGTCGGTGATCTTCTGATCGCTCGCATAGATCGAGACCAGCAGGGTCTCCAGGAACTTGATGCGGGCGATCACGCCGTCGGCGGTCTTCGGCTCCGGCTTGGCGACGAAAGCGCCGACCGAGGTGGAGACCGCCAGATATTGCGAGGTGACGTCCTTGGCCGTGGTCTGAACCGAGTTCAGGCCCGCCAGTGCGGCGGTATCGGCGAGATCATCGAACTTGAAGCGGATCTTGTTGCCGACACTGTTGAGCTCATCGGCCGCGATCTTGTTGTTCTCGCGCGTCAGGGTGACGATTTCGCCGAACACCTTCGTGAAGCGCTGGAATTCGGCCTCGAGCTTGCCGACCTGGTCACGGCGGACAGCGCCGGTCGTTGCCGCCATCGACTTGGCGATCGCGCCCCTCAGATTCTCCTCGGCCGCCTTTGCCGCGGTCTCGTCATCGGGCGCGCCGGTCAGCGTGTAAGCCCGCGCCAGTCCCTGATAGCTGATCAGCTCGCGATCGACCGTCCGCGCGAGGTCCGCCTCCGACACGCTGGTGCGGTAGGAAGCCACGGCACCCTGGATCCGCTCGAAGCCGAAATAGGCGAAAGCCATGCTGACGGCGAGGATCGCAAGTACCGCCACGAAGCCGAGGATGATTTTTGCGCGAAAACGCAAGGTGAACAGCTTCGACGTGCTCGGCTTGGACTTGACGGACATTCCCCACCCCATTCCATTCGCGGAAAACCAGGCGCAGCCCGGAAGCAGCCCGCTCCCCGACTCATATGCACGGTAAGGGGCAAAGGATAAGCGGTGGTAAATTTATGGCGTCCGCAACTTGCGGTTAGGTGACGCGGGGATGTGGTTTGGCGAAGGCTCAGAGTTACTGCCTTCGTGCCAAAACCGCGGTCCGTGGTGATGGATTCCGGGTTCGCTACGCGCCCCGGGACAACCGCCAACTATGAGGCGACAGCGAAGACTTCAGACGCAGCGAAGTTACGCCGCCCGGATATTCCCCATGAAGCGGTCGAGCTCGGCGCGGAGACGCGTGCTTTCGCTGGACAGGGTCTTGGCCGAGTTCAGGACTTCTTCCGACGCCGAGCCGGTCTCGGCGGCGCCGCGGTTGACCTCGCCAATGTCGGTGGCGGTGGCCTGCGTGCCCTGGGCAACGTTCTGAACGCTACGGGCGATCTCCTGCGTCGCAGCGCCCTGCTGCTCGACGGCGCTCGCAATCGACGTCGAGATGGTCGATATCTGGCCAATCGTCGCGCCAATCTCCTTGATCGCCGCGACCGATTCGGCCGTTGCGCCCTGCATCCCGGCAATGTGCGAGGAGATCTCGTCCGTCGCTTTCGCGGTCTGGCTCGCCAGCGACTTCACTTCGCTGGCAACCACCGCAAAGCCGCGGCCGGCTTCGCCGGCACGTGCCGCCTCGATGGTGGCGTTCAGCGCAAGCAGGTTGGTCTGCTCGGCAATCGCGGTAATCAGCTTGACCACTTCGCCGATCTGCTGGGCGGCGTGCGACAGCTTGCCGATGCGGCCGTCCGTTTCTTTGGCCTGCACCACCGCCGCTTCCGCGATGCGGCTGGAGTCGCGGACCTGGCGGCCGATCTCTTCGACCGAGACCGAGAGCTCCTCGGTCGCGGTCGCGACCGACTGCATGTTGCTCGAGGCCTGCTCGGAGACGCCGGCGACCTGGCTCGACAGGCTCTGCGTAGTCTCGGCGGTACGGGTCAGCGTCGACGCCGCCGATTCCAGCTGCACGGCCGAGGCCGAGACGTTCGACACGATCGCGCCGACGGCGCTCTCGAAATCATCGGCAAAACGAATCAGCTCGGAACGGCGGGCAGCGCTCGCCTCCTTGTTCTGGGCTTCGCTGGCGGCGGCGTCACGCTCGGCTTTCGCCACCGCCTGAACCTTGAATTCCTCGACCGCGCCGGCCATCTCGCCGATCTCGTCCTTGCGGCCGAGGCCCGGCAGCACGACGTCGAAATTGCCCGAGGCAAGCTCGCGCATCGCCTTGCACATCGCGATCATTGGACGCGAGATGCCGGTGCCCAGCAGGAAGGCGAGGACCACGCCGAGCAGCGTGCCGCCAACGGCCAGCATCAGCACCAGTTGCTCGGTCTTCCCGATGGTCGCTTCCGATTCCGAGTCAAGCCGCTGCTGTTCGGCGACCAGATCCGCCTTCATGGCTGTGGCGCCCTGAAGGATCGCGCCGGCCGAGCCGCTCATCTCGGTGACGAGCTCATCGACCATCTTGGCGTTGGCGATCAGCTTCTCCAGCGCTTCACGATAGGCGACAAGCAACGCCTTGGCGTCCTTCAGGCCTGCGACGATCTTGTCGTCCATGGAGTAGACCGCACCCAGCGAGTTTTCGACGAACTTCAGCCGCGCCAGCGCGCTGGTGGCGATGGCCTGGTCGGACGTCAGCACGAAGTTGGTCGCCGCCGCACTCGCGGTCTGGAATTGGGCGTTGGCCTGCTTGGTACCGAACTCGATCGACTGGGCCTCGGAATCGGAGGCGTTGTTGCCGATGTCGTCGAGCTTGTACTTCAGGAGGTTGGCATTGCGCGTGAGCTGGTTCTGGACCAGGAGCGTGTTGTCGCGTTTGGCCTGCAGGACTTTCGCGAAGGTGGTGGAGAAATTGGAGAATTCCTTGGCGAGCTTATTGAGGCCATCCAGGCGTGCCGGCTTCTTGGCGCTCTTGACGGCCTGGTCGATGGCACTCTTCAGGCTGGCTTCGGCGTCCAGCGCCGCTTTGGCGTCGTCCTCCTTGCCCGTGGCGACGAAATATTTGACGGCCGAACGGTAGGCGAGCAGCTCGCGGTCGATGTTGCGGGCAAGGTCGGCCTCGGAAACGCTGGCGCGATAAGATCCCACCCCGGACGAGACTCGCTCAAAGCCGAAATAAGAGAAAGCCATGCTGCCGGCGGAGATCACCAGCACCACGGCAAAGCCGAGGATAATTTTTGCGCGGAACCGGAGGGTCGGAAATATTGTACGCTTCGACGGCGACGCGATACGCCCGGACATTCCAACCCCCATTTTATATTCGGCCGTGATCCGGAGGCGCCCCGCCCCCGGCCCGGATGCGCAAAACTAGGGCAGAATGGATAAGGGGCGGTAAATATAGCAGACGCGTCTCCGGCCTCATCGGCCAAAGGCCGACCGGATGACATGATGGCTGGCATCCCAGCCTTGCAGGCGGTCCGGCCAAGGAATCCTCGACTTGCCGCGCAAATCATTGCGCCCTCGTCGGGATCGATGACTTTTCCATGACCGGGGCGACCAAAATCCTAGTTGCAAAGTTCCGGTGCGCTGTCTCTAATTAGAGGCAATCAAAAATCATTCTTGGGAGGACTTCACCGTGTCTACAGTCAAACTGACAGTGAACGGCAAGGCCGTTTCTGTCGACGTCGAGGACCGCACGCTGCTGGTCCAGCTCCTGCGCGATCACCTCAACCTCACCGGGACCCATGTCGGCTGCGACACCAGCCAGTGCGGCGCCTGTGTCGTGCATATGGACGGCAAGGCGGTGAAATCCTGCACCATGCTGGCAGGACAAGCGGACGGCGCCAGCGTCACCACCATCGAAGGCATCGCCAAGGGCGATGAGCTGCACCCGATGCAGGCCGCCTTCCGCGACAATCATGGCCTGCAGTGCGGCTATTGCACGCCGGGCATGATCATGTCGGCGATCGACATCGTGCATCGCCATGGCGGCCAGCTCGACGAAGCCACCGTCCGTCACGAGCTCGAAGGCAATATCTGCCGCTGCACCGGCTACCACAACATCGTCAAAGCCGTGCTGGATGCGGCCGGCCGCATGAAGGTCTCGCAGGCGGCCGAGTAAAGCGGCCCGCCTCGAAAGCAGGATCACCGCCGCAGCTATCGATGGACAGCGCGGCCAAACAATTTCCGGTCGGGAGGACCAGACATGGGTGTTGAAGGCATCGGTGCGCGCGTCGTGCGCAAGGAAGACAAGCGTTTCATTACCGGCAAGGGCCGCTACGTAGACGACATCAAATTGCAGGGCATGACCCATGCCCATTTCATCCGAAGCCCGCACGCGCACGCCAAGGTGAAGAAGATCGACTCTTCCGCGGCGCGGAAGATGCCGGGCGTGGTCGCAGTGCTCACCGGACAGCAGATCGTCGACGACAAGGTCGGCAACCTCATCTGCGGCTGGGCCATCACCTCCAAGGACGGCAGCCCGATGAAGATGGGCGCATGGCCGGCAATGGCG
The DNA here is from genome assembly GCA_023435725.1 of Pseudomonadota bacterium. GTDB lineage: Bacteria > Pseudomonadota > Alphaproteobacteria > Rhizobiales > Xanthobacteraceae > Bradyrhizobium. The sequence goes on from JAEYRD010000166.1 coordinate 31,380, forward strand.
CCGGAGACGGTGCGCTTCGTCGGCCAGGCTGTCGCCGTTGTGATCGCGGACAGCAAGAATCTGGCGCGCGACGCGGCCGAGTCCGTGGTCGTGGACTATGAAGAGCTGCCGGCAGTCGCCGACGTCCATGCCGCCATCAAGGCCGGCGCACCGCAGCTTCACCCCGAAGCCCCCGGCAACCAGGTCTATGACTGGGTGATCGGCGACGAGGGCGCGACCGATGCCGCCTTCGCGAAGGCCGCCAATGTCGTAAAGCTCGACGTCACCAACAACCGCCTCGCCCCGAACGCGATGGAGCCCCGCGCGGCGATCGCCGACTACGACGCGGCGGACGAGCATTTCACGCTCTACACGACGTCGCAAAACCCGCACGTCGCCCGCCTCGTGCTCTCGGCGTTCTACAACATCGCCCCGGAGCACAAGCTGCGTGTGATCGCACCCGACGTCGGCGGCGGCTTCGGCTCCAAGATCTTCATCTATCCCGAAGAGATGGTGGCGCTGTGGGCGTCGAAGAAGGTCGGCCGACCCGTGAAATGGACCGGCGACCGCACCGAGGCCTTCCTCACCGACGCGCATGGCCGCGACCACGTCACCCATGCCGAAATGGCGTTCGATGCCAGCAACAAGATCGTCGGCCTGAAGGTGAAGACCTACGCCAATTTCGGCGCCTACATGTCGCTGTTCTCGTCGTCGGTGCCGACCTATCTCTACGCGACGCTGCTGTCGGGCCAATACAACATCCCGGCGATCCATGCCGAGGTGATCGGCGTCTACACCAACACCACGCCGGTCGACGCCTATCGCGGCGCGGGCCGCCCCGAGGCGAGCTACCTCATCGAACGGCTAATGGAGACCGCGGCGCGGCAGCTCAAGGTCGATCCGGCGGCGCTGCGCAGGACCAACTTCATCACCCAGTTCCCGCACCAGACGCCCGTGATCATGGCCTATGACACCGGCGATTTTAATGCCTCACTCGACGCCGCGATGAAGGCCATCGACTATGCCGGCTTCGCCGCGCGCAAGGCGCAAGCGAAGTCCCAAGGCAAGCTGCGCGGCATCGGCGTGTCCTGCTACATCGAGGCCTGCGGCATCGCGCCGTCCAAGGCGGTCGGCAGCCTAGGTGCCGGCGTCGGTCTCTGGGAGTCCGCAGAAGTGCGCGTCAACCCGGTCGGCACCATCGAGATCCTGACGGGCTCGCACAGCCACGGCCAGGGTCACGAGACGACATTCTGCCAGCTCGTCGCGGACCGCCTCGGCGTTCCGATCAGCCAAGTCTCGATCGTCCATGGCGATACTGACAAGGTGCAGTTCGGCATGGGCACCTACGGCTCGCGCTCCGCAGCCGTCGGCCTCACCGCGATTCTGAAGGCCATGGAGAAGATGGAATCCAAGGCCAAGAAGATCGCGGCGCATGCGCTCGAAGCGTCGGAAGCCGACATCGTCATCGAGAACGGCGAGTTCAAGGTGACCGGCACGGACAAGGCAATCGCCTTCCCGATGGTCGCACTCGCGGCCTACACCGCGCACAATCTGCCTGAGGGGATGGAGCCGGGCTTGAAGGAAAGCGCCTTCTACGATCCGACCAACTTCACCTTCCCGGCCGGCGCTTATATCTGCGAGCTCGAGGTCGATCCCGGCACGGGCAAGACCTCCTTCGTCAACTTCGTCGCGGCCGACGATTTCGGCCGGCTGATCAACCCGATGATCGTCGAAGGCCAGGTCCATGGCGGCCTTGCTCAGGGCATCGGGCAGGCGCTGCTCGAGCACGCGATCTACGACGCCAACGGGCAGCCGGTCACAGCCTCGTTCATGGATTACTCCATGCCGCGCGCCGACGACCTGCCCTCGTTCAACCTCTCCCACACCACGACGCTATGCCCGGGCAATCCTCTGGGGATCAAGGGTTGCGGTGAGGCCGGCGCGATAGGCGCCTCTGCGGCCGTGATCAACGCGATCACGGATGCGATCGGCAAGAACAATCTGGAAATGCCCGCGACCCCGGACCGGGTGTGGCGCACGATCCACGCGGCTTAAGAAGGAGGAACGAAGATGTACCAGACCACCTATCATCGCGCTTCCTCGGTCGACGAGGCCGCCAGCCTGTTCGGCAAGAGCAGCGAGGCGAAATTCCTCGCCGGCGGCCAGACGCTGCTGCCGGTCATGAAGCAGCGGCTCGCGAGCCCCTCCGACGTGATCGACCTTGCGAAGATCAAGGAGATGATCGGCGTCGAGGCCTCCGGCGACACGCTGACCATCAAGGCCGCCACACCGCATTATGATGTGGCGACCAGCGATGCTGCGAAGCAGGCGATTCCCGCGCTCGCCTATCTCGCCTCGCTGATCGGCGACCCCGCGGTGCGCTATCGCGGCACGATCGGAGGCTCGCTCGCCAACAACGATCCGGCTGCCGACTATCCGGCCGCGACATTGGCGCTCGGCGCGACGGTGAAGACTAACAAGCGGTCGATTGCGGCGGATGATTTCTTCAAGGGCCTGTTCACGACAGCCCTCGAGGACGGCGAGATCATCACCGCCGTGTCGTTCCCAGTTCCGGCGAAGGCAGGCTACGCCAAATTCCCGCATCCGGCCTCGCGCTTCGCGCTGACCGCCGTCTTCGTCGCGCAGACGAAGTCGGGCGAGATCCGCGCTGCCGCGACGGGGGCCTCGCAGAGCGGCGTGATGCGAGTTCCCGCCATCGAGGCCGCGCTGAAGGCGAACTGGTCGCCGTCAGCGATCGACAACGTGACTATTTCGGCGAGCGGACTTCTGTCCGACATCCACGGCTCGTCGGACTACCGCGCCAACCTCATCAAGGTCATGGCGCAGCGCGCGGTGGCGGCCGCCGGCTGAGCATGATCCGGAAAAGTGTGAAACGGTTTTCCGGTAAGATCCTGCTCAAATAGAGCGCGACAGCGCGTCGCGCCTTAGCGCCTCAACACAAATCTTCCGCGGCGCGCAGCAATGCGCGCCGCTTTTATTATGCGCCCATGCATGAAAAGCGCTTGCCTCGCTGTCGTGAAGGCGACAAAAAGTTAATCAGCCAATTAACTCGCCGCCAAGAGAGGAATGTCCGAGGCGGTTGCCAAACCATCGGCAATCTGCCCGCGACCCGAGGAAACAACAACGTGCTCGATAAACCAGCCCAAAACACTTCCGTCCGCACCTCCGGCCCGTTGTCGGGCTTCCGCATCGTCGAATTCGCCGGCATCGGACCCGGCCCGTTCGCCTGCATGATGCTGGCTGACATGGGGGCCGATGTCGTCACGCTCGACCGCGTCGGCGCGAAGAAGAGCATGAAGTCGGTCGCCGGCCGCGGCCGCAAGGTGATCGAGCTCGACCTCAAGGACAAGGCGGCGATCGCGCAAGTGCTTGACTTGCTCGCTAGCGCCGACGCGCTGGTCGAAGGCTTCCGCCCCGGCGTGATGGAGCGTCTCGGGCTCGGCCCCGATGTCGTGCTCGCCCGCAACCCCAAGCTCGTCTACGGCCGCATGACCGGCTGGGGCCAGGAAGGCCCGCTTGCGAACGCCGCCGGCCATGACATCAACTACATCTCCATCACCGGCGCGCTGGCCGCGATCGGACCTAATGAAGCGCCGGTGCCGCCGCTCAATCTGGTCGGCGATTTCGGCGGTGGCGCGCTCTATCTCGTCGTCGGCGTGCTTGCCGCGCTTCTGGAAGCGCAGAAGTCCGGCAAGGGCCAGGTCGTCGATGCCGCGATGTGCGACGGCGCCGCATCACTGATGTCGTTCTTCTTCGACATGACCACGCTCGGACGCTGGACCGAGGGACGCAACCAGAACTTCCTCGATGGCGGCGCGCATTTCTACGGCGTCTATGAATGCGCCTGCGGCCACTTCATCTCGATCGGCTCGATCGAGCCGCAGTTCTACGCGCTGCTGCGCGAGCACGCGGGCCTGACCGATGCCGATTTCGACGCGCAGATGGACCGCGAGGCCTGGCCGGCGCTAAAGGAGAAGCTGAAGGCCGTGTTCAAGAGCAAGACGCGCGAAGACTGGTGCAAGATCATGGAAGGCACCGACATCTGCTTCGCGCCGGTCCTGACCATGTCGGAAGCGACCAAGCATCCGCACATGGTCGCCCGCAACGTCTTCATCGAGCGCTACGGCGTGAAACAGCCCGCGCCCGCGCCGCGCTTCTCGCGCACGCCATCTGCCGTCCGCGAGCCGGAAGGCGCAGAGATCGGAGCGGTGACGGCTGCGTGGAAGGCGACAAAGTAACGTTGCTTTCGCCCAAACCTGCGCTGTCGTCCCGGATCTGCGCTTACGCTTATCCGGGACGACACCTGTTTTGACGCAGCACTATGCGTTAACGCGGCGACTTACGCCGCCGTATCCACCTTCAACACCCCGCGCCGGATCTGGTCTTCCTCGATCGACTCGAACAGGGCCTTAAAGTTGCCTTCGCCGAAGCCGTCGTCGCCCTTGCGCTGGATGAACTCGAAGAAGATCGGGCCGATCGCGTTGGCGGAAAAGATCTGCAGCAGCACCTTGGTCTGGCCGCCGTCGACCACGCCCTCGCCGTCGATCAGGATGCCGCTCTTCTGAAGCCGCGCGACGTCTTCGCCATGCTTGGGCAGGCGCGCGTCGATCCGCTCGAAATAGGTCCGGGGCGGCGACGGCATGAAGGGCAGGCCCGCGGCGCGCAGGTCTTCGATAGTGCGGTAGATGTCGCGGCAGCCGCAGGCGATGTGCTGAATACCCTCGCCACGATAGGTCTTCAGATATTCCTCGATCTGGCCGGAATCGCCGGCGTCCTCGTTGATCGGAATCCGGATCTTGCCGTCCGGGCTGGTCAACGCACGCGAGAACAGGCCGGAGGCACGGCCTTCGATGTCGAAGAAGCGAATCTGGCGGAAATTGAAAAGCTTTTCGTAGAAGCCGGCCCAGACATCCATGCGGCCACGATGGACGTTGTGGGTGAGATGGTCGAGGTAGAACAGGCCGGCCCCGTTGGGCCGCGGATCGCGCGCGCCCAGCCACTCGAACTCGGCCTCATAGGCCGAACCCTTGGCGCCGTAGCGGTCGACCAGATAAAGCAGGCTGCCGCCGATGCCCTTGATCGCGGGCACATCGAGCGTCTTCTGCGCGGATGACAATTCGGCAGGCTCCGCGCCGAGCGAGATCGCACGGTCGTAGGCCGCCTTCGCATCGACCACGCGGAACGCCATTGACGGCGCACAGGGGCCGTGCACGGCGACGAACTCGTAGCCGTGGGTGCCGGGCTCCTCGTTGACGAGATAGTTGATATCGCCCTGGCGATAGACCGTAATCTTCTTGGTTCTGTGGCGCGCGACGGGCGCATAGCCCATCAGCTTGAACAGGGCGTGCAGCTCTTCCGGATTGGGGTGTGCATATTCGACGAACTCGAACCCGTCGGTGCCCATCGGATTGTCGGCGCTGATCGTGGCCGGCGGCGCGTCGTGTGGAAACGGACCCATCGTGCTCTCCCAAATTGCTGCTGCCATGAACTATCCTTCACGGGGTCTGCAATGAGCGTGCAAACGGGACGCGTCCCGGCTATCATATGCACGATCCGTGCATGAAATGGACGAATGACGCATGATCTCGGTTGACGCCTTCGACCTCAAGATCCTGGGTGCGCTCCAGGACGACGGCCGCCTCACCAACCAGGAGCTCGCCGAGCTCGCGGGGCTTTCGGCCTCGCAATGCTCCCGACGGCGGATGCGCCTCGAGGAGGAGAAGGTGATCGCGGGCTACCACGCCGATCTCTCCAGCGACGCATTGGGCTTCGGCGTGATCGCCTTCATCCAGGTCACGCTGGCGACCCACTCGCCCGACAATTCGAAGCGCTTCCGCGCGCTAGTCAATCGCATCGACGAAATTCAGGAGGCCTATTCACTGACAGGCGATGCCGATTACGTGCTGAAGGCCGTGCTACGCAACCTCAAGGGGCTCTCCAACCTCGTCAACGACGTACTGATGCCGCACCAGAGCGTGGCGCATGTGCGCTCCTCGATCGTACTCGACAGGCTCAAGGAAAGTTCGCGGTTGCCGCTCAAGGAGATCAAGCCCGGCTGAAATCGAGGGAAATGCGGCATTCGCGCTGCGCGCGCGATCTGCGATGATCGAGACCAATCTGCGGAGATTCAGCCATGGCCCTGCAGCTTCGACCGAATTGCGAATATTGCGACCGCGACCTGCCGCCGAACGCGACGGATGCGCGGATTTGCTCCTATGAATGCACGTTCTGTGCGGATTGCGCGGAGACCAAGCTCTCCAACGTCTGCCCGAACTGCGGCGGCGGCTTTGCCCCGCGCCCGATCCGCCCCATGCAGGAATGGCGGCCGGGCGTGTGCACGAGCAAGCAGGCGCCGTCCGACAAGCGGGTCCATCTGAAGTACAGCCTGGACGAGGTCGCGGCGCATTGCGCGAGAATCAAGGACGTGGCACCGGAGAAACGGTAGGCTCTCTCCACACCGTCATTGCGAGCGCAGCGAAGCAATCCAGAATCCCTCCGCAGAGAGCTTCTGGATTGCTTCGTCGCTTCAGCGCAAAATTGCTTCGCAATTTTGTCGCGAGCTCCTCGCAATGACGGTGTTTGTTGCCGCGGCGAAGCCTACTCCGCCGCCAGGATCGTCCCCTCGACCTCGCCGAAGCCGACGCGATAGCCGTTGCCCTGGCACCAGCCGCGCATCACGAGGCTGTCGCCGTCCTCGAGGAACGAGCGCTTGGTGCCACCGGGGAGCTCGACCGGCTCGGTGCCGTTCCAGCTGATCTCCAGAAGGCTGCCGCGCTGGTTCTTCTCCGGGCCGGAGATGGTACCAGACCCCAAGAGATCGCCTACATTCATCGCGCAGCCACTGGAAGCGTGGTGCATCAGCTGCTGCACCGAGGACCAGTACATGTACTTGAAATTGGTGCGGCTGATGCTGGCTGGCGCGTTGGCGCCGGCGGCGCGCAAGGAGACGTCGAGCTCCAGATCGTAATTCTGCGGCCGGCTCTGCTTGAGATAATCGAGCGGCACCGGCTCCTGCTCCGGTCCCTTCAGGCGGAACGGCTCCAGCGCCTCGCGCGTCACCACCCACGGGCTGATCGAGGTCGCAAACGCTTTTGCGAGGAACGGGCCGAGCGGCACATATTCCCATTGCTGGATGTCGCGCGCGCTCCAGTCGTTGAGCAGCACGAAGCCGAAAATCATCTCCTCGGCCTGGCTCTCCGTGAGCATGCCGCCCATCGGCGAGGGTTGGCCGATCACAACGCCCATCTCCAGCTCGAAATCGAGCCGTTTGCATGGGCCGAAGCTCGGCGCCTCTGCATTCGGCGGCTTCAGCTGCCCGCGCGGACGCTTCACCCTGGTGCCGGAGACCACGACGGTCGAGGCGCGGCCGTTATAGGCGATCGGCATATGCAGCCAGTTCGGCTGCAGCGCATTGTCCTTGCCGCGGAACATCACGCCGACATTAGTGGCGTGCTCCTTCGAAGAATAGAAATCGGTGTAGCCGGAGACGTTGAAAGGCAGATGCAGTTTGGCGCGTGACATCGGAATCAAGGCGAGCTGGCGCAACTCGCCATTGTCACGCAATTCGGGGTTATCGTGCCGCAAGAGTTCGCTGATCCGCGCGCGGGTCTTCGTCCAGACCTTCGGTCCTAACCACATGAACGGATTCAAAGAGCCCGCCGCGAAGATTCCTGGCTGACCGACATCCAGGCGACCGTCCTGCTCGAGTTCCCAGAGATCAAGGATGTAGTCGCCAATGGCGACGCCGACCCGTGGCGCGAGTCCATTCGCTGAGAACACGCCATACGGCAGGTTCTGGATCGGGAAGTCGGAGGCGGGATCGACCTCGATGAAGGAGCGGAGACTGGGGTCGTTGGGGTGGGGCACGCTGTGAATCCTGTTTGCAATCGGGCAAGCTCTCTCCTTCGTCATTCCGGGATGGCCCGAAGGGCTAAGCCCGGAATCCATACTCACGATCGTGGTTATGGATTCCGGGCTCGCCGCTTTCGCGGCGCCCCGGAATGACGAGGGGAGAAAGCTACGGCCGGTTCGGATCGAACCGCTTCTCCAGGCCCTTCCAGCAATCGGCGTAATCGTCCTGGAGTGTTGAGGCGTTTGCGGCATGCGCCGTCACGCGCTGCGGATAGCGGGTCTCGAACATGAAGGCCATGGTGCCGGTCAGCTTCACCGGCTTCAGCTCGCCGTTGCTGGCGTGATCGAAAGCCTCGCGATCCGGGCCGTGCGGCAGCATGCAATTGTGGAGCGAGATGCCGCCCGGCACGAAGCCTTGCGGCTTGGCATCGAAGACGCCGTAGATCAGGCCCATGAACTCGCTCATGATGTTCATGTGATACCAGGGCGGACGGAAGGTGTTGTCGGCGACCATCCAGCGCTCCGGGAAGATGACGAAGTCGATATTCGCGGTGCCCGCGGTCTCCGACGGCGAGGTCAGCACCGTGAAGATCGACGGATCGGGATGATCGAAGCCGATCGCGCCGACCGGCGAGAAGGTGCGCAGATCGTATTTGTAGGGCGCGTAATTGCCGTGCCAGGCGACGACGTCGATCGGCGAATACGGCAGCGTCGTCTTGAACAGCGATCCGCCCCATTTCACGTAGAGCTCGGTCGGCGTGTCCTTGTCTTCGTAGAACGCGACCGGCGTGAGGAAGTCGCGCGCGTTGGCAAGGCAGTTGGCGCCGATCGGCCCGCGCTCCGGCAGCGTGAAGGCGCCGCCATAGTTCTCGCAGAGATAGCCGCGGGCGGGACCGTTCGGAATCTCGACGCGGAATTTCACGCCGCGCGGGATCACCACGATCTCGCCGGGCTCGGCGTCGATCCGCCCGAACTCGGTCACGATGCGAAGATTGCCCTGCTGGAGCACGAACATCAGCTCCCCGTCGGCATTGTAGAAGTGCTGGTCCACCATCGACTTGGTGATGAGGTAGACATGCGCGGCCATGCCGGCCTGCGTGTTCACGTCGCCGGCGGTCGTCATGGTCTGCACGCCCTGGACGAAGGTGACATCCTCCTTCGGCAGCGGCGCCGGGTCCCAGCGCAGCTGCGCGATCGGCAGATCGTATTCATGGCACGGCGCCGAGCGCCACAGGCCGGCATCGACCTTCTCGAAACGCCCTGAATGCTTCACCGAGGGGCGGATGCGATAGAGCCAGGAGCGCTCATTGGTGCCGCGCGGCGCGGTAAAGGGCGAGCCCGAGAGCTGCTCGGCATAGAGCCCGTAGGCGCAGCGCTGCGGCGAGTTGCGGCCGATCGGCAGCGCACCGGGCAGCGCCTCGGTCTCGAAGCTGTTGCCGAAACCGGACATGTAGCCTGGCGTCACCTGAGCCGAGCTCCGAATGATCTGATCAGGCGAGGTATTGATGTTCATGACTATCCTCCTCCTTGCAGGGCGGCCCACATTTCCTGGTCGCGCTTGTCGGTCCAGATCACGGGATCGTCGATCCCCGACGCCTCGTCATAGGCACGCGACACGTTGAACGGCAGGCAGTGCTCGTAGATGGCGAAACTGGAAAACTTCGGGTCCATCACTTCGCGCGTCGCCGCCATCGATTCCTTCAGCGTGCGTCCCCTGGCGACGGAGATCTCGGCAGCGCCATAGAGCGAGGTGACGAAGTCGCGCGTCATCGCGATGGCTTCGCGCACTGTTGCAACGCCCTTCAGCGCATCGCCACGGCCCGGCGCGATCGCCTTGGGATTGAAGTTGCGGATCTCGTTCAGCGTCAGCGGCCATTCGCGCAAGTGCGCATCGCCGCAATAACACGCCGAGTGATATTCGATGAGGTCGCCGGAGAACATGACCTCGGCGTCCGGCACCCAGGCGACGATGTCGCCGGAGGTGTGGCCGGCGCCAAGCTGCATCAGGCGCACCTCGCGCTTGCCGAGATAGATCGACATCTCGCCTTCGAAGGTCAGCGTCGGCCAGGTCAGGCCGGGAATGCTTTGCGCGTCCTGGAACAGGCGCGGGAAGCGGCCATATTCGGAATCCCAATCCTGCTTGCCGCGCTCCTCGATGAGGCGATAAGTCTCCTGCGAGGCCACGATGCCTTGCGCCTTGTAGGCGGAGGCCCCGAGCACGCGCACGGCGTGATAGTGCGACAGCACGACATATTTGATCGGCTTGTCGGTGACGGTGCGAACCCGCTCGATCACCTTGTTGGCCATTGCCGGCGTTGCTTGCGCGTCGAACACCAGGCAGCCGTCGTCGCCGACGATGACAGCCGTGTTCGGATCGCCTTCGGCGGTGAACGCGTAGAGATCGGTGCCGATCTCGGAGAAGGTGATCTTCTTCTCGGAGAGATCGCCCGTGGATGCGAAATTCTTCGCCATCAGTTCATCCTCGTCACAGAGTTATTGTTGTTGCTGTTGTTGCTGCTGGCCGTCGATCATGCGGCGCTTCGCGAGCCCGATCGCCTCGCGCAGCACGTCGATATCGCCGATGTGATTGGCGAGAATCAGCACCAGTGCCGCGTCGAAATCGGCGCTCTGCTCTTCGGTGAGGCCGCGATGCGCTTCAACAATGACGCGAAAGGCGTCGTCCGGGCGCGCGAAGTTGGAGTTGGTGGAAAGCGGCATGCCAGACCTCAATTCAAGCCTTTCAATTCAAGCCTTCAATTCAGGCCTTGGGCCCGCGACAGCGCGGCCGCGATTGCCGCACGCGTCGGATGGCGGAAGCGCGCTGCAACGTAACCATCGGGTCTGAGCAGATAGCCCGCACCCGGCTCGGCGTCATAGCGCTTTGCGACAAGGCCTGAGGGATCGGCAAGTCCGCCCTCGCCGCCGATGCGGACATCCTTCACTCCATCGGGCACATCGATCGCTGCACCATTGCTGAACGACAGCAAGGTGAAGTCCGTTCCACCCTTGCGGAATGCATCCGTCAGATAGGCCTGCTCGCCCCCGCGCGTCACAACGGGGGCGTCGAGCATGGAACAGCCGGGAGACGGTCCGCCGCGCCAGGCGTCGGCATCGGAGGATGACAGCGGCGAGTCATAGCTGCACGGCACCGACAGCCGGCCGCCATTGACCATGCGCTTGCCGAACTCGGTTTCCCTGGCCAGTGACAGCACCGCCTTGCGCAGCCGCGCCTCCTGATGCGAGTTCGGCGCCATGAAATCGGTCGAACGGGTGGATTCGCGGATGTTCTCGTCGGCCGCCCGGCTGCGCTCGATATGATAGGTTTCGAGCAGACTCGCGGGTGACACGGCACGCAGCACGCGATCGAGCTTCCAGGAGAGGTTTTCGGCGTCTTCGAGTCCCGAGTTCGCGCCGCGCGCGCCGAAGGGCGAGACCTGATGCGCGGAATCGCCGGCGAAGATCACGCGGCCATGGAGGAAGCGATCCATCCGCCGGCATTGGAACTTATAGAGAGAGATCCACTCGAACTCGAACTTGTCGTGGCCGAGCATGCGCACGATTCGCGGCCGCACGTTCTCGGGTTTCTTCTCGACGACGGGATCGGCGTAGCGATTGAGCTGGAGATCGATGCGCCAGACATCGTCAGGCTGCCGGTGCAACAGCGCCGAACGTCCCGCATGAAACGGCGGATCGAACCAGAACCAGCGCTCGGTCGGGAATTCTGCCGTCATCTTGACGTCGGCGATCAGGAACTGATCCTCGAACACATGTCCTGCAAACTCAGCGCCGACCATCTGCCGCAGCGACGACCGCGCGCCGTCGCAGGCGATGACATATTGCGCCTGCAGGCGATAGGCCCCCTCCGGCGTTTCGATCGTCAGCAGGGCGGAATCATTACGTTGCTCCAGCGCCGTCACCTTGTTGCGCCAGCGCAGGTCGATAGCAGGCAGATCACTGATACGATCGACGAGGTAGGCCTCGGCATAATATTGCTGGAGATTGATGAAGGCCGGCCGCTTGTGGCCGTCCTCGGGCAGCAGGTTGAACTGGTAGAGCTGCGACTCGCCGTGGAAAATGCGGCCGACACTCCACACCACGCCCTTGTCGACCATACGGTCGCCGACGCCGAGCCGGTCCCAATATTCCAGCGAACGCTTCGAGAAGCAGATCGCGCGGGAGCCCTCGCCGATACGGTCAGCGTCATCCAGAAGGACGACGCACTGGCCGCGCTGGGCAAGGTCGATCGCCAGCGACAGCCCGACCGGACCCGCGCCGACGACCACGACCGGATGCTCGGCCGGGCTTTGGCCGGGACGGTCCTGATCGGGGTGACGGCGATAGCCGAACTGGGTTTTGGCCTGAGGAGAATTGGCCTGCGCCATACGCGAACCTCGGCTCTGGTCAGGAGAGGTCTGATCTGCTAGATAGTCTCACGTGCAACTATTTTGGACCGGAGCCGGCCGGCCGTCAACTGGAATTCGGAGCGCTCTTCTTGGCGAGGACATCCAGCGACATCGCGCTGAAGACACGGGAAGCCGATGAGACTTCACCGCGGCCAAAAGCTCGACTCGATCTGTTCAAGTTCGTGCCGTTCCGCCTCAACCGGCTTGCGGCGGAGGTGAGCTCCGCGCTCGCGGTCGAATATCAGGAGCGCCACGGCCTCGACATTCCGGCCTGGCGCGTGATCGCAACGCTCGGCTTCCGCAATGATGCGTGCAGCGCGCAATACATCTCGCAATGCACCCGCACCCACAAATCAACCATCAGCCGCGCGGTGACCACGCTGTTGCACGAGGAACTGATCGAGCGGGTCGAGAATGAAGCCGACCGCCGCGAATTCCGTCTGCAGCTGACGAAGAAGGGCCGCGCGCTCTACGAGGAGCTGTTCCCGCGATTGCTGCGGCGGGAGGACGAAATCCTCTCCTGCCTCTCCGCACAGGAGCGCAAGCAGCTCTCTGCCCTTCTTGGCAAGATCGAAGAGAGCCTCGACCTGATCCAGACCAGCGCAGAGGCCGACGCCAAGCAGGCGTATTGAGCGACCTTTGCGCAGTGACTCATGGTGAGGAGGCGCGCAAGCGCCATCTCGAACCGTGAAGGCCCCCGCTGCTGCAGCTTGGCCCGCATCCTTCGAGACGGCCGCTGCGCGGCCTCCTCAGGATGAAGGACTTACACCAGTCGCTATTTCGCGAACGATCTCGACGGCGGCAGATGCAGCGCCCAGGCATCGACCTTGTCGCTGGCGCGCGGATAGATCTCCGTCACGATCGGATCGTGGCCGGGAATGTAGCGGTCGGGGTGACCGGCGAGGCGCTCGATCGTTTCCCAGCCCACCGCCATGTCGCCGACATTGTAGACGATCGGGAATGGGCTGCGGCGCTGCAGGTTGGCGTAGTAATGCGTGGCGTCAGACGCCAGCACCACCGGCCCGCGCGCGGTCTCGACCTTGACCACCTGCAGGCCGTCCGAATGCCCGCCGACGCGATGCACGGTGACGCCGGGCGCGACTTCGCCATCGCCGGAATAGAATGTGACGCGCTCGCGATAGACGTGGCGCACCATCTGCGTGACGTGCTCGACCGAGAACGGATGTCGCAACAGTCCGTTGCACATGCACCGCCCCGTCGCGTAAGCCATCTCGCGCTCCTGGAGATGGAAGCGTGCGTTCGGGAAGCGATCGAGATTGCCGGCGTGGTCGTAGTGCAGATGCGTCACGATAACGTCCCGAATGCTCGACGCGGCGACGCCAAAACGCTCCAGCGCATCGACCGGATTGAGCGTCAGCTTGCGCGCCCGCGTGGTCGCCTCCTCGGCATTGAAGCCGGTATCGACCAGGATGTCGCGGCCGCTGCCGCGGATCAGCCAGACGAAGTAGTCGAGATCCTGAGCCGCGCTGTCATGCGGGTCGGGCGCCAGGAAGTTCATGCTGGGGGTTCGCGGCGACATCGTCGCGTAGCGCAGGGCATAGATTTCGTAGGCGTTTCCCATGTTTTGCTTTTGACTCGTTTTTCGAGGTGGACCTTCCGGGACGATCCAGCGAACCAAGCCATTGTCCGCCGCAAAGGTCAAACATCCGAGGTTGCGACCACCGCAAGCCTGCAATGTGAGACCAATCACATTTTCGTCGCCATGGCGGCCCTAACATGCTGCCGCAAGGTCGAACCGATCGCCTCGAGTACATCCATGACAGCCCGTTTATTCCCCTCGCGGCGCGCCCGTTCGTTGCGGTTAATCGTCGCGATAACGCCGAATCTCCAAGCGGTTGACGCACCCTCCCCCCGGTTTGATAATGCCTAGAGCGTAAGTTAAGGTCGCCGCGGCGCAAGCTGGGATCGGCGCCTTTTTGGCTGGACCGCGCTGATTATGAAAATTCGCTTCCTCGTCCTTCTCCCATTGCTCGTTTCGTTTCTCCCGACCGCTCCGTCGCTTGCGGCCGGCGACCGCTACGCACTGGTCATCGGCAACGCCAAATATCCGGACGCCGATGCCCCGCTGAAGGAACCGCTCAACGATGCGCGCGACGTCGCCGACGAACTCAAGCGCGACGGCTTTTCCGTCGAGATCGGCGAGAACCTGACTGGCGACGGCATGCGCCGCGCCTTCGACAAGCTCTACGGCAAGATCAAGCCGGGCTCCGTGGCGCTGGTGTTCTTCAGCGGTTTCGGCATCCAGTCGGCGCGCCAGAGCTACATGCTGCCGATCGATGCACAGATCTGGACCGAATCCGACGTGCGCCGCGACGGTTTCAGCCTCGAGACCGTGCTCGGCGAGCTCAATACCCGTGGCGCCGGCGTCAAGATCGCGCTGATCGACGCCTCCAGACGCAACCCGTTCGAGCGCCGGTTCCGCAGCTTCTCGGCCGGCCTCACGCCGGTCATCGCGCCGAACGGCACGCTGGTGATGTATTCCGCCGCACTGGCCTCGGTGGTCTCGGATGCCGGCGGCGACCACAGCCTTTTCGTCCAGGAACTCTTGAAGGAAATCCGCGTCCCCGACCTGATGGCGGAAGAGACGCTGAACCGCACCAAGATGGGCGTCACCCGCGCCTCGCGCGGTGAGCAGGTGCCGTGGATCTCGTCTTCGCTGGCTGAAGACTTTTCATTCATCCCCGGCCCGAGCGGATCGCGCCCGCCAGTGACGGCACAACAACCGACGCCTCCCGCTCCGCCGCCCGTCGTCGCCAACAACCCGCCGCCGGCGCCGCCCGCGCCACCAGCACCGCCTCCGCCGCCGAAGCCGGCCGACACCGCCGCGGCGCCTGCACCTGCCCCCGCGCCTGCTCCAGCACCTGCGCCCGCGCCGACCCCACAGCCGAAGCCGCAGGTCGAGGCCGCCTTGCCCCCGGCGCCACCACCGGCAAAGCCTGCCGAGACAGCTCCTGCACCGAGCACCGATAGCGGGCCGAGCGCGGCCGCCTTGGCAGACGACCCCACCATCAAGGGCCTGACCGCCAAGATCACGGCCAATCCGGATGACGTGAATGCGCTATACCGGCGCGGCCAAGTCTATGCCAGCAAGGGCGCCTACAACCTCGCCATCAAGGATTTTGACGATACCCTCCGGATCAACCCGAAGGACGTCGAGGCGCTGAACAATCGCTGCTGGACCCGCACCGTGGTCGGAGACCTCCAGGGCGCGCTGAAGGATTGCAACGAGGCGCTGCGGCTGCGGCCGAACTTCGTCGACGCGCTGGACAGCCGGGGCCTCATGAACCTCAAATCCGGGGCGGTGAAGAACGCCATCGCCGATTTCGATGCAGCCCTGAAGATCAATCCCCGCCTGACCTCCTCGCTCTACGGACGGGGGATCGCCAAGCAGCGCAATGGCTCGGCGCAGGAAGGCGCGCTCGACATCGCCAACGCCAAGGCAATGGACCCGAACATCGTTCAGGAATTCGCAAGCTACGGAGTCCGTTGATATTTTTTTGAGTTGAGGCACGCATTGCCTCGAACCCTCGGCGGCCCAAGGAAGACCAATCGACGGATGTCGCAGGCGGCCTTTCCCGGGGGCTTATTGCAGAAATTTTGGAACCGCGCGGGCTCGCCGCGCAGGAGGGACTGTCAATGAGATTGGCTGCAAAGGGATTCACCGCGATCCTGTCCATCATCACCATCAGCGCCGCCCTGTCGCTGCCGGTCGCACCCGTATTCGCGGCCGACGAGAGCAACGGCAAGAATGTCACCGAGGACGAGATCGTCCGCGCGCTGGCGCCGCCGCCGAAAAAGCCCCTGACCCGCGGCCTCTCAATGGCCCCGCAGGCCGATCCGACGCCGAGCGCGGCGGAAACCAAGCTGATCCAGTCCGTCCGCGGCCGCGCAACGCGCTCGCTCTCGTCGACCGAACGCGAGGAAATCGCGACGGCCGCGAAGGACAAGCCGAACATCGATCTCGAAATTACCTTCGACTACAACTCCGCGAATATCAGCGCCAAGTCGATGGCTTCCGTGCAGGCGCTCGGCCGCGCGCTGACCAGCCCCGACCTGAAGGGCTCGACCTTCGTGGTCGCCGGCCACACCGATGCCGCGGGCGGCGAGGCCTACAACCAGGACCTGTCGGAACGCCGTGCGGATTCTATCAAGCGCTACCTCGTCGACAAATACCGCATCACGGCAACCGACCTCGTCACCGTCGGCTACGGCAAGAGCAAGCTCAAGGACCCGAGCCAGCCGATGGCGGAGGTCAATCGACGCGTGCAGGTCGTGAACATGGAAAACAAGACCACCGCATCGAAGTAATCACGACGTAATCCTTTGAAGTGACAAGTCGTGATGTGGTGTAAAGTCTCGCTTCCAAAGCGCGTCCCGCGGCCTTGCGGGACGCCGCTTTATTTCAGGGAAACGCTCTCAGCAGGCCTCGTGCGGATGGCCGTGAGCCAGGCCAGGATGATCCGGCGATGAAGGTCACCGAATATCTCAAGCCGGCCGGAACCGTGCTGTTCATCGTTGCGCTCGGCGTCGGCTATTATGTGTTCGAGCATTGGCATCGCCCCGAGGCGAAGGACACGCCGGGCGAGGCCCACGTCGTCGTGACGAAGTCGACCAACGCCTGCTTCTCCGACCTCGTGCGGGTGACCGGCTTCTTCGTGCCGCGCCGCGAGGCCGTGGTCATTGCAGACCAGGAAGGATCCAAGGTCACCGACGTCTTCGTCACCGAAGGCGCGACCGTGACCGAAAACCAGGAGCTGGCGCGCCTGACGGCGCCACCGCAGATCCCGGGCCAGCCGCAGCGACCGGGCCCGCAAGGGCCGATCTCGCTGAAAGCGCCCGCGCCGGGTCTCATCACCGAGGTCCGCACCGTCGTGGGGGCACCGGCATCGCCGCAGGCCGGCCCGATGTTCCGTATCGCCGTCAACGGCGAGATCGAGCTCGACGCACAGGTCCCGGCGGTGCACATGCCCAAGCTCAGCCCCGGCGCGACGGTGCGCATCAGCCGCGACGACGCTCCGGACTTGATCGGACGGGTCCGGCTGGTATCGCCCGAAATCGACCGCGCCACGCAACTCGGCCGCGTCCGCATCAGCGTCACCAACAATCCGTCGCTGAAGGTCGGCATGTTCGCCCGCGCCTCCATCGACGCCAAGCGAAGCTGCGGCGTCGCGGTTCCCAAGACCGCGATCGACCATCTCACCGTACAGGTCGTCAAAGGCAACACGATCGAGACGCGGAAGGTGCGGGTCGGATTGTCGTCCGACACCGCGACGGAAATCCTGGAAGGCCTCGACGTCGGCGAAATCGTCGTGGCCGATGCCGGCTCTTCGCTGCATGACGGCGACCAGATAAAAATCATGTTCGCCGATGAACTCGATCGATCGCGGGTACGCTGATGGCTCTCAATATCTCGGCATGGTCGATCCGGAATCCGCTGCCGTCGATCGTCTTTTCGATCATCCTGCTGATCCTCGGCTGGACATCCTTCACCAAGCTCGCGATAACGCGGCTGCCTTCGGCCGACATTCCCGTGATCTCGGTCGCGGTGTCGCAGTTCGGCGCAGCGCCCGCCGAGCTTGAATCCCAGGTCACCAAGACGGTTGAAGACGCGGTCTCCGGCGTCGAGGGCGTGCGACACATCACGTCCTCGATCACCGACGGCCTTTCGGTGACCACCATCCAATTCGCGCTGGAGACCAATACCGACCGTGCGCTCAACGACGTCAAGGACGCGGTGACGCGCGTCCGTTCGAACCTGCCGCAGAATGTCACCGAGCCGCTGATCCAGCGCGTCGACGTCATCGGCCTGCCGATCGTCACCTACGCGGCGATCTCGCCCGGCAAGACGCCTGAGCAGCTCTCCTATTTCGTCGACGACGTGGTCAAGCGCGCGCTGCAGGGCGTGCGCGGCGTCGCCCAGGTCGAGCGCATCGGCGGTGTCGAGCGCGAGATCCTGGTCTCGCTCGATCCCGATCGCCTGCAGGCGATGGGGCTGACCGCCGTCAATGTCAGCCAGAGCCTGCGCGGCACCAATGTCGACGTCGCCGGCGGCCGCGCCGAGATCGGCAAGAACGACCAGGCGATCCGTACGCTGGCCGGCGCCAAGACGCTGAGCGACCTCGCGGGCACCATGATCCCGCTGTTCGGCGGCGGCGAGGTCCGGCTCGACGATCTCGGCACCGTGACCGATACCATCGCAGACCGCCGCACCTTCGCCCGCTTCAACGGTGAACCCGTGGTGGCGCTCGGCATCAAGCGCTCCAAGGGCGCCAGCGACGTGAAGGTGGCCGAAGCCGTGCAGAAGCGCATCGACGCGCTGAAGGCCGCCTACCCCGACGTCGACCTCAAGCTGATCGACACCTCGGTCGAATACACCAAGGGCAATTACCACGCGGCGATCTCGACACTGTTCGAAGGCGCCATCCTCGCCGTCGTCATCGTGCTGCTGTTCCTGCGCGACCTGCGTGCCACCATCATCGCCGCGATCTCGCTACCGCTGTCGATCTTCCCGGCATTCTGGGCGATGGACATGCTCGGCTTCTCGCTGAATCTCGTCAGCTTCCTCGCCATCACGCTGTCGACAGGTATTCTGGTCGACGACGCGATCGTCGAGATCGAAAACATCGTCCGGCACATGAACATGGGCAAGTCGCCCTATCGGGCCGCGCTGGAAGCTGCCGACGAGATCGGCCTCGCCGTGATCGCGATCTCGCTCACCATCATCGCGATCTTTGCGCCGGCAAGCTTCATGTCGGGCATCGCCGGACAGTTCTTCAAGCAGTTCGGCATCACCGTCTCGGTGCAGGTGTTCTTCTCGCTTCTCGCCGCCCGCTTCGTCACCCCGATGCTGGCGGCCTACTTCCTCAAGCACAGCACTCACGAGGAACCGCCACCGGGCCGGATCTTGCGTACCTATCACAAGATCGTCGCGTGGTCGGTGAAGCATCATTACATCACGGTGCTGATCGGCTTTGGCATCTTCGCCGCCTCGATCTGGAGCATCACGCTGCTGCCGCAGGGCTTCCTGCCCGCGCAGGACAGCGCGCGCTCACTACTCGCCCTCGAGCTTCCGCCGGGCACCCAGCTCGCCTACACCGAAAAAGTCACCGAGGACATCGTCGCGCGCCTGCGCAAGCGGCCTGAGGTGAAGAGCATCTTCGTCGACGGCGGACGTGTCCCGCCGGGGACTCAGGAAGTCCGGCGCGCCTCCCTGATCATCAACTACACGCCCAAGAACGAGCGCGACATCACCCAGCGCGAGCTCGAATTCTCGATCAGCCAGGAGCTGGAGAACGTTCCCGACATCCGCTTCTGGTTCCTGGACGAGAACGGCCTGCGCGCGATCTCGCTGGTGGTGACCGGCGTCGACGCCAATATCGTCAACAACGTCGCGAGTGAGCTTGCGACGCAGATGAAGCGGATTCCGACGATCTCCAACGTGATCTCGGAGACCTCGCTGGAGCGCCCCGAACTGCGCATCGAACCGCGCGCCGATCTCGCCGCACGGCTCGGCGTCTCCACCGAGAGCCTGTCGCAGACCATCCGCGTTGCCACCATCGGCGACGTCGGTCCTGCGCTCGCCAAATTCGACGTCGGCGACCGCCTGGTGCCGATCCGCGTGCAGCTGGAGGATGCCGCGCGCGGCAATCTGAAGACGCTCGAACAGCTGCGCGTGCCGCTCGGTGAGCACGGCGAGAAGGGCGGCGTGCCGCTCTCGGTCATCGCCGACGTCAAGCTCGACCAGGGCCCGACCAGCATCAACCGCTACGACCGCGAGCGGCAGGCCACCGTCGCCGCCGACCTCGTCGGTTCCGCCGCGCTCGGAGATGCCACCAAGAAGATCTACGACCTGCCGGTGATGAAGAGCCTGCCGAAGGGCGTGAGGGTCAGCCCGTCGGGTGATGCCGAAAGCCTCAACGAGCTGTCCGACGGTTTCGCCACGGCGATCACGGCGGGCCTGATGATGGTCTACGCGGTGCTGGTGCTGCTGTTCGGCACCTTCCTGCAGCCGATCACCATCCTGTTCTCGCTGCCGCTCTCGATCGGCGGCGCGATCGCAGCCCTGCTTGTGACCGGCAAGCAGCTCACGACGCCGGTCTGGATCGGCATCCTCATGCTGATGGGCATCGTCACCAAGAACGCGATCATGCTGGTCGAGTTCGCGATCGAAGCGATCAACGCCGGCAAGCCGCGCGAGGAGGCGATGATCGACGCCGGCATGAAGCGCGCCCGCCCGATCGTGATGACCACAATCGCGATGGCCGCCGGCATGATGCCGAGCGCACTCGCGGTCGGCGCCGGCGGCGAGTTCCGCTCACCGATGGCGCTCGCGGTGATCGGCGGCCTGATCTTCTCGACCATTTTGTCGCTGGTGTTCGTGCCCGCGATGTTCATGGTGATGGACGATCTCGGCGCCCTGATCTGGCGCTTCGGCAAGCGGCTGATCGTGCATAGCGAGGATGCCGACACTGCCGATCATCACGAAGCGGCACCCGCGCCGAAGAAACTCGTGCATCCCGCGGCGGAGTAGGGTTCGCGCGAGCAGGCAAGTGACGATGACGGGCTATGCCTTCGCCCGTGCTTACGATCGCAGTTGCTGACTTTTCACTATGTGCCGAAGGCAGCCTGGCTGCCCCCTACTCGTTCCGCGCGATCGACGTCAGCTTGGTCATGTTTCGCAGCAGGATGCGGCCGCGCTGGAGATCCAGGATCGCCTCCTTGCGCCAGGCCTGAAGCTGGCGGTTGACGCTCTCGCGGGCGGCACCGACGAAAACGCCGAGCTGCTCCTGCGAGATGTGCACCTCGGAGCCGAAATCGGCAGCGAGCGCACAGAGCCGCCGCGCAAGGCGAACCGGCAGCGGCTGCAGCATGGATTCCTCCATGCGCTCGCTCTGCCAGCGGATGCGCTGACAGAGCAGCGCGATGATCTTGATCGCAACCTTCGGCTCGCGCTCGAGGAAGCCGAGAAAGTCTTCGCGCCGCAGCACGAACAGTTCGCTATCCTCGCCCGCGGTTGCATCCGCAGTACGGCTCTGGCCGTCCAGCACCGCCACTTCGCCGAACAGGTCGCCGGGGCCCATGAAATTCAGCGTCAGCCGGCTGCCGTCGGAGGCGCCGGTCTCGATGCGGACCTGGCCACGGCGCACGCCGAACAGTGCATCGCCCGGATCGCCCTTCTGGAACAGCATCTCGCCGCTGGCCAGATGCTGAGTGTGGCAAAGGTTGGACAGCCGCTGAAGCTCGTCTGCGCCGAGATCGGCGAACATGGCGTTCATCTTCAGGATGACCGCAAATTCGGCCTGCTTGCTCATTTCGATGTCCTTGTGAATTCTCTTAGCCAATTTCCTTGGCCAATTTCCTTGGCAAATCGCTTGGAACCATCAACATCAGAATCGCGTAGAACCGCGCCGGGGAAGTGTGTCATAAGTCACATAGCTTTGCAGCATCCCCCGACTAATTTTGCGCGCTTGGAGCCGCTTCCCGTCCGGGGATAAGCTCACGCGCAACGGGCGAATGACCAGCCGGTTCGACGCTTGTCCGTCGTTGGAAAGTCGACATGAGAGCAGTGAAATTCGCCGGCGTGGCCGTGGCCGCCGTCATCGTCGTGATAGCGCTTCTCCTCGCGGTCGGAATCCCCTCGGGCTTTCTGACCTCGACGATTGCGTCGCGGATCGAGAGCGCGACCGGCTATCGCCTGTCGATCGACGGTACCACGAAGATCAGCCTGTGGCCGACGCTGAACGTCACGCTGAACGATCTCACGCTGCAGGACCCGAAGGATCGCAGCGGCATCACGCGCCTGACGATCGGCAGCGTGCAGGCCGACATGCCGCTCGCGAGCGTCTGGTCTGGCCGCCCGGCGATCAGCGAACTCGTCATCACCCACCCCGTGCTCTACCAGCCATTGCTGCGTGAGCGGCTGCCCAACGCCGGAGCCTTGCCGAAGCCGCCGCTCGCGCTCGACGCTGCGGGCGCGACCATCGACCGCATCAAGGTCAATGACGGCGAGGTCGCATTCTCGCGCATGCGCGATCGCGTCGAGGGCCGCATCAGCGCCATCAACGCTGACGCTATCGTGGGCAGCGACCGCAAGGTCAACATCACCGGCACCGCGCGCGTCGGCGACCACCCGACCAAATTCGACATCAAGGCGACCGCGCCGGCGCCGGCGACCGATCGACCGACAATTCCGGTGGAGTTCGCCATCGACATGCCTGACGTGCTGAAGTCCCAGCTCGCCGGTCACGCCGAGATGCGGCTCAACGGCGATATCGTGATGATCAACGGCGTGAACGGCACGCTTGGTGATGGCGCATTCAACGGCTGGGCTTCGATCGACATCGCGAGCAAGCCCCTGGTCAAGGTCGATCTCGACTTCCAGCGGCTTGCGGTTCCGCTGGCGAAAACGCCGGAAGGCACGTCCGGGCAGCCCTGGAGCAATGCGCCGATCGACGTCTCCGGACTCAACTATGTCGATGCGCAGATCAGGATCTCCGCGAACGAGGCCGTGATCGGCGATGCACGCCTCTCGCCGCTCGCGCTCGATGCGAAGCTCGCCGGCGGCGTGATGAAAGCCGGCACCGCCAATCTCGGCGCCTATGGCGGCCAGGTCTCGGGCGAAGTGATCCTGGATGCGACCAGCGGCGCGCCGAGCTTCGCCATGCATTCCGACCTCGTCGGGGTGCGCGCGCTGCCGCTGCTCCAGGGCCTTGCCGAATTCGACCGGATCGACGGCAAGCTGCAAGCCAAGCTCGCGCTGCGCAGCGCCGGGAACAGCCAGCGCGCCCTGATGGCGAACATGCAGGGCACCGCTTTCGTCAACTTCCAGGACGGCGCCATCCGCGGCATCAACGTCGCGCAGATGATCCGCGCGCTGACATCGGGCACGCTGTCCGGCTGGCAGGACAACCAGAGCCCCAGCCAGGAACAAAGCACGGACCTGTCACAGCTCTCCGCCTCCTTCCGCATCGACAAGGGCCAGGCGGTGACGACCGATCTCAATCTGATCGGACCGCTGGTGCGCGTGACCGGCGCGGGCACGATCGCGCTCGACACCAAGATGATGGGCTTTCGCGTCGAGCCGAAGCTCGTGATGACGACCGAAGGCCAGGGCCGCACCTCCGAGCCCGTCGGCTTCGGCATCCCCGTGATGATCCAGGGCACCTGGTCGCAGCCGCGGATCTACCCTGACATGGCCGGCGTGCTGGACAATCCGGACGCCGCCTATGCCAAGCTGCGCGAGATGGGCAAGGGCCTGTTCGGTCCTGACGGTGCCGGGCTCGGCAATATCCTGGGCGGCCTTGGCGGTAGCCTTGGGCTTGGAGGCGCCACCGCGCCGGGCGGCGGCAACGCGGACGGCAATACCAATCCGCAATCGCAGCCGCCGGGGCAGAACAATCTGCTCGGCGGACAGCTGGGCGAGGCGATCGGCAATCTGATCCAGCAAGGGCTCTCCAGCGGCGCGGGAGCCGGCACTGGCACCGGCCGCAGCCGCAGCTTGCCGGCAACACCGTCCACGCCGGCACCGCAGGCCTCGCCCGCGCCCCCGGAGGCCCCTCCGGCGGCGCAGCAGGACAGTCAGCCGATGAACGACGTGCTGAAACAGCTCTTCAACCGGTAATTGGCGGGCCAACGCGCGGGACTCCACGTCAGCCGCGATCCGCAGCTTCCTCCGAACGGATGAGGCTGCGGCAATTCACCACCCTTCAACCAGCCTCCAACTGACCGACCTTGGCGTCCGCAACGGGTAACCACACCGGTGGCTCGGCCGATCCCTTGGCCCAAATTATGGTAGAAGACGCCCCGGGGCCACGCGGCCCGTAGCGCCGGCGTCGATGGCGGCGCGAGAGGATCCGGATGGCAGGAGCGAACGACAAGACACGATCTCTGCGCGAGGGCCTGTTCGCCAAATATGTCGTCTCTCTCGTCGGCCTCGTCGTGTTCGTCCTCGCCGTCAACGGCGCGATGGAGACCTGGATCTCCTACCGCGCCACCAAGACGTCGCTGACCGACGGGCTGGAGGACAAGGCGCAGGCTGCCGCCCGGCGGATCGAGCAGTCGGTTTCGGAGCTCGAGCGCCAGATCAGCTGGGTGACGCGGGCAAGCCAGGACACGCTGGAGAAGCGCCGCGCCGACTACGCCCAGCTCCTGCACCAGGTCTCTGTCGTCAACCAGCTGTTCCAGCTCAACGGCGAGGGCCGCGAGGTGCTGCGCGTCTCGCGCCAGTCGACCACGACCGGCAGCAACGCCGACCTCTCCCGCGACACGCGCTTCACCGACACCGTCGCCCGCGGCGTCAGCTACGCGCCGGCGTGGTTCTCCGACCAGACGCCGTTGATGTCGATCTCGGTGGCGCATTCCGGCTTCAACGCAGGCGTCACGGTCGCCGAGATCGATCTCGGCTTCCTCTCCGACTTCCTGTCCGACGCGCAAGTCGGCAGGGCGGCCTTTGCCTATGTGGTCGATCCGCGCGGCCGCGTGCTGGCGACGTCGTCGAAAGGGCCCGATGTCGGCAAGGACCTGTCGAAGCTGCCGCAAGTGGCTGCCGCGATCGCGCCCGGCCGCGCACCCGACACGTCGGGTACCGACTTCAACGGCAATTCGGTGCTGACCGCCGCGAGCACCGTGCCGAAGCTCGGCTGGAGCGTGATGTTCGAGCAGCCCACAACGCAGGCCTTGACGCCGATCCGCGACCAGCTCGTGCGGATCGCGCTGCTGATCGGCATGGGCCTGATGGTCGCGATCCTCGCCGGCACGCTGCTCGCCCGCCGCATGATCATTCCGATCACGGCGCTGCGCGACGGCGCGCACAAGCTCGGCGAAGGCGATTTCAGCCACCGCATCGACGTCCACACGTCCGACGAGCTGGAAGATCTTGCCAGCCAGTTCAACAGCATGGCCGGCCAGATCCAGGAGACCTATTCGAACCTCGAAACCAAGGTCGAGGAGCGTACCCGCGATCTCGCGCAGTCGATCAACGAGCTGAAGGTTCTGGAGGAAGTCGGCCGCGCCGTCGCCTCCTCGCTCGATCTCAACGCCGTGCTGCCGACGATCGCCGCCCGCGCGATCGAGATCACCCATGCCGATGCGGTACTGATCTACGGCTATGACGCCGAAACACGCCGCTTCAACCTGGTCGAATCCAACGGCATCGACAAATCGGCCGAAGGTGCCCACGTCACGATCGAGGCAGGCCGGAACATCCTGAGCGACGCCGCGGCGAGCTGCGAGCCGATCGCGATGGCCGATCTCGACCATGCCGCCGAGCAGCCGCTGCGCGACGTCGCGATCGATGCCGGCTTCCACTCGGTGCTGGTGGTGCCGCTGGTCGACCAGCAGGGCACGCTCGGCTCGCTGGTGGTGCTGCGCCGCGCCAGCGGCGAGTTCGCGGGCAGCATCATTGGCCTGATGCGCACCTTTGCCAACCAGGCCGTGCTGGCGATGCGCAATGCGCGGCTGTTCAGCGAGGTCGATCACAAGGGCCGCGAGCTCGCCGCTGCGCACGAGACCGTGCAGCAGCAGGCGGCAAAACTCCAGGAGCAGACCGAGCAGCTCCGCAACTGGAACCGCTCGCTGGAAGAGCGCGTCGAGAAGCAGCTCGGCGAAATCGGCCGCATCAAGCGGCTCGAACGTTTCCTCGCGCCGCAGGTCGCGCAGCTCATCGCCTCCTCCGACGGCCACGACGCGCTGCTCGACAGCCATCGCCGCGAGGTCACCGTCGTGTTCTGCGATCTGCGCGGCTTCACGTCGTTCACCGAGGCGACCGAGCCGGAAGAGGCGATGAACGTGCTGCGCGAATATCACGCCGCGCTCGGCGAGCTGATCCATCGCTACGAGGGCACGCTCGACCGCTTTGCCGGCGACGGCGTGATGATCCTGTTCAACGCGCCGATCCAGTTCGCCGACCACACGCAACGTGCGGTGAAGATGGCGGTCGAGATGCGCGATGCGATCGGCAAGCTGACCGAGAAATGGAAGAACCGCGGCCACTCGCTCGGTTTCGGCCTCGGCGTCGCCATGGGCTATGCCACGCTCGGCCAGATCGGTTTCGAGCAGCGGCTCGAATATGCCGCGATCGGCAGCGTCACCAACCTCGCCTCGCGCCTCTGCGACGAAGCCAAGGCCGGCCAGATCGTGGTCAGCCGCCGCGTCTACGGCATGGTCGAACCTTTCGTCGAAGCCCGCGCGCTCGACGATCTCCAGCTCAAGGGGTTCATTCACCCCGTGCTGGCGATGGAGATTCTGGGCTGGCGCGCGGAAGTGGCGAACGTCGTGGATGCCTCCGCGGCGCGGCGGCGGATGTAGGCGCCAACAAAAATGTCGAAAACAACCCCATGCACAGTAGCCGGGGGCTGTTGGATCAATAAGTTACGGCAATTCCGAAATCATTTTGACACGTCGGGCAAAACACTGGCAGGATGGCATTATCGGCGATCAAGCCAATTTCTCACCCAAGCGCCTGACGTATCGTCAATCTCACTAAGCGCGACCTGTCCCGGTTGGCCCGTCGTTTTGTTCGCTGGCGGGCGAAGAAGTATCCGCCCAAGCGGACTCGGTAGGAACCGGAAGGTCAACTTTCTGTTGACAGAGCAGATCAGTGTGTATAAATACACATCATGAAAAGCCGAGAAATTATCTCGGCCCTTCAAGGGGATGGATGGTTCGAGGTGGCCCGAAAAGGCAGCCATGTACAGTTCAAGCACCCGACTAAAAAGGGCCGCGTAACCGTTCCGCATCCTGAACGGGACATCCCGATCGGGACACTGAGAAGCATTGAAAAGCAGTCAGGTCTAAAGCTGAGGTAAGAGCCATGCGTAACTATATTGGTCTTATCCATAAGGACGCCGACAGCCACTTTGGCGTTTCCTTTCCAGACTTTCCGGGCGTTATTACCGCAGGGACAAGCTTGGATGACGCTAGAGATATGGCTGAGGAAGCCCTAACCCTCCACATCGAAGGGTTAGAAGAGGACGGGGAAGCCATTCCCGAACCCTCCGCTCTAGAGGAAGTTATGTCTGATCCAGACAATCGATCTGGAGTAGCCATCCTCGTTTCTGTGAAGAACGAACAGCCCAAGATTGTTCGAGTGAATGTTACTTTGCCGGGCGATGTGCTGGAGCAAATTGACAAGTTTGCAGAGACGCATGGTTACACAAGATCGGGCTTTCTAACCCAAGCGGCAAAAAAACTTATGGAGGCCGCGTAACTAAGGCAAAAAGCCCGGATCACTGTCCGGGCTTTTCTTTGCCTTCTTATCGGGCGACTGCGCCGAACCTCACCGCGCTCTGATGTATTTGCCCTCGGCGGATCACGGTCGTCCGGCTCAAGCAACTGCGCTGTCGTTGATCTCACGAATCGTGCTGACAAGACGGACGACCTTGGCCTCATCGAACAAGTGTTCCGGTCCCGTCGGCGCGATCGCGGTGAAGGGCGGCTCGTACAGCAATGACGGGTCCATCATGCCTTGATCGGTCAAATGCTCGATCACCATGTCAATGAACTCGATTTGTGCCGCGGTCGCGGTGCCGGCAGCAATGAATCCTCCGAATGCCTCGCTCACTGCAGCGCGATCGAGACCAACGAGCGAGCGCACAAACCGTCCGAAGCCATGGCTCACCTCACGCGCCCGCTCGATATCATCGGCTTCACCAACACCCGCGTCGAGAAGCAATTTTTCAAGCTCACTTAGGTCAGACGGCGTCAGGGGTTTCCCCTGCCTCAGCTTGTGCAGGACGAGGTTGTGCTGATGCGCCCGCAGGAAATGCCGCGCCTTGGTTTTGAAGCGCGCGAAATCGGCCTCTCCGACTTGCGGCAATTGCAGTTCGACGCCCTCTCCGATCTCGTCCGCAAAGTTCGAATAGACCAGCGCCTTCTTGCCCTTCTCGATGTGCTGGACGAGATCGCGGAGGCGCAGACGTACCAGTTCCAGGAGCGGCACGGTGACGCCTTCCCACCACTGATCGGTCTGGATGTCCTCGATCAGCTCTGCATGCTGAGCGATCGCCGGAATCGCTGTTTGCTCCTCCAGAGCGGAGGCAATCTCGAGGAGCTGCTTGCGCAGGGTGTCGAAACGCTTCGACCCTTTGAGCAAGGCCAATTCGAGCTGGAACATCAAGAGATCAAAGCGCTTGGCGTCCTCGGTTCCCAGCATATGGCTGGAGGGAAGCGGCGCGATCTCGTCGACCAGCTCCTTGCGTTTTTCCTCGTCGATCGCCTCCCACGCTTTCGGCTCGCGGAATCTTTCCACGGACCGACGATGCTGACGCACAATGAAGTTTTCTTCGTTCAATCCGCCAACGATGTCCTGCAGTGTCTTCGCGGCAGAGGCACGAATTTCGAGCTCGGTCGGCGCTTCGCCGGAAGGCTCATACGGCATCTGTTCGCCCGCTGCGAAGCCGCCCGCCTTGGCGTGCTTCTCGTCGAGCGCTCGCACCAGATCGACGCGTCCTGCGAAGAGGCGCTCGGAGAGCGAGCGCGCCGCGCTCGCCTCCTTCAATTCGGGATTGGCACCGAAGAACTCGATGTTCTGGCAATAGTCAAAGACCCGGAAGAACTTCTTATCCTGTCCGGGTCCGAACAAGTCGGGGCACAGCCGCGTGCCGCGGCCGATCATCTGCCAGAACTTCGTCTTCGATCGCACCGGCTTGAAGAAGACGAGATTGACGACCTCCGGCACATCGATGCCTGTGTCGAGCATGTCGACGGAGATCGCGATGTGCGGTTCCTTGGCCTTGATCGAGAAATCATCGATCAGGCTCTGGGTGTAGGCGCCGGTCTGATGGGTAATGACGCGAGCGAAGTGGCCAGCAAGTGCGGGATAGGCCACGTTGAATCGCGCCTCGATGTATTTCGCATGCGCCTCGTTCTTGGCAAAGACGATGGTCTTGCCGAGCCGATCGCCCCCCTCGACCTTGAGGCCGTTCTGCATGAGGTGAGCGATGACGAGATCGACGGTCTCTTCGTTGAAGAGACGCTTGTTCACTTCCGCGGCTTCAATGGTGTCCGGAACATCGTCCTCGCCCCATTCCAGCATGTCCCACTGGTCTTTCTCCTCCGGGGACAAGTCGTCATAGCGGAGGCCGGATCGAACGATCTTCAGGGGCACCGAGATCGTCTTGGGCGGGACCAAATGGCCCTCGGCCACCGCCTCCTCAAGCGAATAGGCGTCAGTCGGAATACCGTCTTCGAGATCGAACAGCGAATAGGTGTTGCGGTCGATCTCGTCCTTCGGCGTTGCTGTGAGACCGACGAGCAAGGAGTCGAAATACTCGAAGATGGCACGGTAGCGCTGATAGACCGAGCGATGCGCCTCGTCGATCACGATGAGATCGAAATGGCCGGGACCAAACTTGGCCTTTCCCTTCTGCTTGCCGTCGATCAGGCCCATCATGGTCGGATAGGTCGAGATGAAAACGCGGCCCTCGCTGGTCCGCTCGGTCACGAGATTGACCGGTGCGGAGTCGGGCAAGTGCGCCTTGAAGGCACCGGCCGCCTGGTTCACGAGTGCGACGCGATCGGCGAGGAACAGCACGCGCTTGACCCAGCCGGCGCGCATCAGGAGGTCGACCAGCGCGATCACGGTGCGGGTTTTGCCGGAGCCGGTAGCCATGACCAGAAGCGCCTTGCGCTCCCCGTCGTCCTCGAAATGCTTGGCGATGGAGCGGATGGCCCGATGCTGGTAGGGCCGCTCGACGATCCTGCGATTGATCGCTTCGCTCGCGAGCGATTTGCGGCTGACCCGGCGCTGGATCAGAAGCTCCAGCTCGTCGCGCTTGTAGAACCCGCCGATCTGGCGCGGCGGACAGCGTGTGTCGTCCCAGATCCAGTGCTCGTAGCCGTTGGAATAGAAGACCACCGGCCGCTGGCCGTAGCGCGCCTCCAGCCGGTCGGCATAGAGCTTGGCCTGCTGCTGGCCCGCGCGCGCATCCTTCCGTGTCCGCTTCGCCTCAACCAGACCGACCGGCTTGCCGTCCGCGCCCCAGAGCACATAGTCGACGAAGCCGATGCCCTCGTTGTTTGGCATGCCCTCGACGCGAAACTCGGTGTCGTCGGGCTTGTCGAGCGCCCAGCCGGCCTCGCGCAGCAGGAGGTCGATATAGCGATCCCGCGTCTCGGCCTCGTTGTAGTCGTGCCCGTCGGGCTTTGCCTCCGCCGCCTTGCGGGCCGCCGCGACCTCGGCACGGACTTTTTTCAGTTCTTCGTCGAGGTTCTGCTTGTCGAGCAGCAGCTTTGTCAGCTCACCGTCCTTCGCATCGAGCTCGGCCTGCTGCGACTTGAGCTGGACGAATGCCTTTTTCAGCACCTCGTCGCGGCGCGACAGCACGGAGGGATCGAAAACGAGGCCATCCGCCGGCTTCGCCTTGCGCGCATAGGTGCGGGCAAACCAGAAGCAGACGTGAAACAGCTCCTTCACCGCACCCGTGGCGTCGCCGGGGCTGATCTTGCGCTCTTCATGCACCGCGCGATTGCGCAGCGTGTTGATATAGCGCGCCTTGGCAAACACGGCCTCGCCCGCGGCGCGTCGAAAGCTCGGCTCGTGCAGCAGCGCGGCGATGTTGTCCTGATAGGGAAGCTTCAGGTCGGGGTCGGACCGGAACGCCCATTTCACCGCGATCTCGACTGTCTTGCCGGCAAAGAAGGCGGCCGCGGTCGGCGACACCGCGGCCTGGCGCTCAGCTTCCACGGCCGCCTCGTGCACGGCAGGGAATTCAGCGGCGAGGAATGCGAAGTTCGACATCGGCCAGCTCAGGCGGCATCCGCCGCCGCGCGGGCCAAAACGATCTGATGACGATTCCGAAGCAATTTGGCTCCCCCTGCCCCAGCCAATCTGCCCGACCGGCTCAGTGACGATGGCATCGTCCCATCTGGGCGAGCAAGATGCAACCCCGGCGCGACCGTCGGCTATGTACGCGCGTCAGGACATGCCGGCGGGAGATGCGCTACTTGGCTGTGTCGATCCGCTCGATGTCTTCGTTCAGGAGGGTGTTCGCGAGGTCGTTCAACTTGGCTCCCTGGGTCGCGGCCAGGTCCGACAGCTAGGTCAGAACGTCGGGGCACGAGGCGCGCGCCTCTCCGGAAGAACTTGCCGCGTTTGGCGATCAAGAAATCGTATTCGTCCTTCATCGGATCACCGATCACCCATCTTCATAGGATCTGATCTTGCGGCGGGCCATGGCTGCTCCCCAGCAGCGCCAGCGGATCGCCGAAAACACCCATCGCCGCCTCGAAGGCGCCCCCGTGCTTGCGCCGATTGCTCTCCGCCTTGACCGGGTCCCAATCGAACTCGAACTGCGTGGTCAGAGCTGCCCGGAGAAGGCACGGTGCTGGAGGGAGGAGAAAAGGGAATCCAGAGAATCAAATTGCCGACGACAACGGGAGCGTGATGCTTCAATCTCTGCAACAGCCGTCGAATAGACCCTCTGGCTGTGAGCATCAGGTAGGAGGATCGGGATCGATTGTAGCTCCCTCGCATTGATGTTGGCCATCCCCACGATGCTCTTGGCCATTCCCCGCAAGACCAACTTACCATGTTTCGAGTTTAGATAACCTGAAACATAGTACGGACTAACTCCGTCTTTCACTCGAGCGCGGACAAGGTAACCTGCGAAAGCGAACATCTCAGCCCGATCGAATACGGCGGTCTTACCGACCAAATCGGCGCTGTTTGTTCGATTGAAGAGAATGTCGCCGCGCCGCACTGTAAACTTGTCAAGTTCGCCAGCTTCCAGGTCGATGTACTTGAGGTCTTCAATGTTGAGCCCCCCCGAGCTGGTAATGTTGCCCATTCGCAAAATCGGGAAAACTCCATTCTCGCCGGCTTTTGCACTCGTTCCATATTGAGTTTCTTCGAGAAGATCAGCAATTCTTCCGCGCTTCCATCCTTTCGGATTGGTCTCTGGGCTCCCAAAAACGTCCAAAAATACTGATCGCTCTAGCTCATCGAATAGACTGATGACCTGTTTGCACTTACGTCGCAGCGCAACCGCCTCGTCCAAGATCGCAGCGATACGCCGCTGCTCGTCGAGCGGGGGAAGCGGGATTTCGAGTTCGCTTAAACTCGTTGCATTCACTCCTCCTTGAGCCGCACCGTGCGTTTTTCTCCCAATCTGGCGCCAGTATCCTTCAGACTGAAAGAAGTGCGCGAGATAACTCGCATCGATCGATTGTGAAGGCTTCACCCGGATTAGGTATGAAGCGAACACCGCGCCATCCGGTGGTTTTTTGATCAGGAAGCTCTTCCCAGTCGTGGCCCCGGTGCGAGCAAATACAATGTCACTGTCCTGTAGACCAGCTGACCTGAGCTTCTCGATGGGAGCATCACAATACGGCACCTGAGCCCAGTCGACAGAACCATCCTGAATATCGGTGATCCGCAGAAACTTGGTCCCAGTATCAATCGCCGATGCGGAAGCTGTAACGCCGTAGTCTATCGCCGTCGCTAGTTCCGATAATCTCCTTGTTGGAAACGCGAAGCTCACAGCATCGCCTCCAGATCAGTGAGCCCGTCAGCAATTTCCTTCTCAAGCGCCCTCAAATCCGCGATGACGTCCTTCGGCGGTCGATGCTCGGCCACCTCATGCACGACTTCCTTGTAGCGGTTGATGGAAAGGTCATAACCCGCGGAAACGATCTCGATCTTCGATACACAAAAGCTCTGCGCGGTGCGGGGCCGTTTGCGCTCAGCACCGACGCGTGCCTTCCAGCGGCTGGCAATATCGGGCAAATTGTTCTTAGCATGCTCGTCGACATCGAGTCTGACTTTGGGGCCGATCTTGTCCGCCGGCAGCAATGCGTTGCGCTTGTCATCCAACGAAAAACCGTCCGCCCGGCAATCGTAGAACCAGACGTGATCCGTGCCGCCGGAATTCGTCTTGGTGAACAACACGATCGCGGTGGAGACGCCGGCGTAAGGTTTGAATACGCCCGACGGCAGTTTCACGATGCCATCGAGCCTGTGATCCTCGACCAGCATTTTCCGGATCGCCTTGTGCGCGGTCGAGGAGCCGAACAACACGCCATCAGGCACGATGACGGCCGCGCGACCGCCGGGCTTCAGCAGCTTGAGGAACAGCGCCATGAACAGGAGCTCGGTCTTCCTTGTCTTGACCAGCGCGAGCAGGTCCTTGGCCGTCGTCTCGTAATCCAGCGAGCCCGCGAACGGCGGATTGGCGAGCACCAGCGAATAGCGATCGGTGTCGGCGGCGTGGTCCTGCGACAGCGAATCCTTGTAGCGGATGTCGGGGTCCTCGACGCCGTGCAGCGTCATGTTCATCGAGCCGATGCGCAGCATCGTGCCGTCGAAATCGAAGCCGTGGAACATCTCCTCGTTGAAATGGTCGCGGCTTTCCTTGTCGTGAAAGAGCTTTGGATGGTTGTCGCGGAGATATTCGCCGGCCGCGACCAGGAAGCCGCAGGTGCCGCAGGCGGGATCGCAGATCACGTCCTTCGGGTTGGGTGCCATCATCTCCA
The DNA here is from genome assembly GCA_023435725.1 of Pseudomonadota bacterium. GTDB lineage: Bacteria > Pseudomonadota > Alphaproteobacteria > Rhizobiales > Xanthobacteraceae > Bradyrhizobium. The sequence goes on from JAEYRD010000166.1 coordinate 65,123, forward strand.
CCATCAGTGCGATGATGTGGCGCGGCGTGCGGAACTGGCCGTTCTGCCCTGCGGTCGCGATCTTGCCGAGCATGTATTCGTAGAGATCGCCCTTGGTGTCGCGATCCTCCATCGGGATGTCGGCGAGGAGATCAACGACCTTGGCGAGCAGCGCCGGCGTCGGAATGGTGAAGCGGGCGCCCTTCATGTGGGTGGCGTGGGCCGTGCCCTCCTCCGCCATGGTGCGCAGGAACGGGAAGACGTGCTCGGAGACGATGGTGAACATCGTCGCAGGGTCCTTGTTCTTCAGCCGCGACCAGCGCATCTCCTCGTAGGCGACGCCGCCGCCCTTGCCGACGCCGTCCTTCCCGTCCGGGAAGATCCGCCGCTCCATCTGTCGGCGTAAGGTGTTGGCCTTGTTCTCCTCGCGGGTATGCGCCTCGTCGAGGCCGCGGATGAAGAGCAGATAGGTGATCTGTTCGATCACCTCGATCGGATTGGCGATGCCGCCCGCCCAGAAAGCGTTCCAGACATTGTCGATCTTGGAACGAAGTTCACCCGTGAGCATTCCCTGCCTCGATTTGCGCTTGTCGGAAGTTGCATTAGCAAATGCGAGAAGGGAAGCGAAGCGCGGCTTTTGCGTGGGACGGGTCCTGTGGAGGGCTCGTGGAGGCGATCGGAAGAGCCGGCTGATACCGTCTTCGCGGCTACCCCTCTCCCCCGTCCTCCCCCGCAAGGGGGGAGGGAGCGCAGCGGTGCAAGCCGCACAATCGTCGCAACTCTCGCCACGACCCAACGAACCACATCTCCCCTCCCCGCGACTAACGATCGCCTCAATGGCGAGGCCAGAGTTCGGAATGGAGACGATCGTGGCGTTTGCCTTGCCTACGCGTGCGTATGATTTGCAGATGCTGGACCGTTCCGCCGATCGTGAGCGCGATCACGGCTGGGTCTATGGGCTGCCGCCGGGGATCGCGAGCGAACAATGGCCGCTCGATCCCGTCACCGGATTTCCGCTGATGCACGGCTTCACCTTGAAGCTGCCGGACGATTATCGCGTGCATGGTGAGGACATCGTCGCGGTGTCGTTCTTTGCCACCGCCCCCGATCATAATGACGGCGGTGCGCCCGACGATCCCGAAATCCGCGAGGCGGTGCTGGCGCGCACCCCGCATCCGCGCCTCTCGCGCATGACCGACATCCTCGACTACGAATATGCCGCGCTGCTGCTCACCGCGCAGGAATATGACGGCGCGTTCGCGACGCCGCCGGCACCGCTTTCGCTTGCGACAGCCGAGCGGCCGCGCTGGCTCGACGTCGGCGGCGCCAGTGCCTTCTTCGAGGCCGCCGCGCCCTACGCCAAGAAGAAGTTCGCCGCGCCGCCGCGCGCCGATCTCAGCGAAACCCGCGCAATCGCGCTTCAGCCGCGCGCAACCGATCCCAACGCCGGCAAGGGCCCGCAGGACCAGCACACACGCCAAAATCCGCCGACAGGCTATCAGCCGTATTATTACTATGCCGGCGGCGTGCCGAGCCGCGACAATTTCCGTCTGCACGAGTGGGGCAAGGACCACGCCCACAATCATCTCGGCGGCACCATGCGGCCGTGCCAGGCGGTGCCGGAGATGAGTCCGTTCTACATCGAGTTCGAGGAATATTTCGGCGGCTACAATTTCGGCGGCGGCAATGCGCAGCTCGACTTCAAGGATATGAAATTCGACTGGGCGTGCGGGTGATCACGCTCCGCGCTTCGGTCCGATCGCCTCGAACGCCGACTTCTGCGCGTCGGTCAAATCGAATTCGAAATCATCGAGTGCATCGCCGACGCTCCTGACGGCTTGCAGCATCGTCTCGAGCCGCGTCCTCACCTCGGCGAGGCGGGCCTGCGGTGTCGCGATGGCCTTGGACGGGCAGGCGCTGAGCGTCTCCATGGTGCGGAGCGTGGTGTCCTGGAGCACGTCGAGGCGGGCGCGGCCGATGTCGTCGAGCCGGAGCGTAGAGGCGATATCCTCGGCAGGCCATTGTTGCTGCACGAGCTGTTGATATTGCCGCTGCGCCTGCAGATCGTAGCGGGGATCATAGTCCGCCTTGCAGGCTGCCGCCGCCTGCGCGTCCTTGTGCTGGGCTGATGCAAGCGCGGCGCCACGCTCGTTGGCCAGCGCCTCGAGCTTTTTCTTCTGACCGTCGTCGAGAAGATCGACGAATTTTGCGAGTGGCGGCGCGACTACGTTTGTTGCCTTGATCATCGCTTCCAGGCGCGTCTGCATCAGACCCAGTCGCTCTGGCGCGCTCGCGGGCGCCTGCGCCGGGCAGGACGCGCGGATGGTGTCGCGCGCCGCGGCCCAGGCGGTTGCGAGCTCGTCCAGCGCCGTGCGCTGCACTTCGTTCGGCTGCACGGCGGCGGCGATGCGGTCGACAGGCAAGCCTCCGGTGTCGCTGGCATCGCAGACATTCTCCGCCGACGGGACCTTTCGTCCGCGCTTGCCTTGCGGCGGGGTGTAGGCGGCAAGCTCGGTCGCCGCATAAGGTGCAAAGATCGCGGCGTAGATGTCGCCATAGCCATACAGGGAGAGAGGGGTCGTATCGCCGAAGACGACGGCGGTGGTGAGGTCGTCATGCGCGAACGGCCAGAACACCGGGCCGACCCAGCCATAGCTGCCGTCGGGGTGGCGCCACCAGCCTTGCGGGCGGCGGCCGCCATGCCAGCCCGACAGCGCGGCCTGCGCCGTCAGCGCCGCACGCAGGATGTAGGGATTGGAGGGCTGGCCACGCTCGGCACCGCGAGGATCCTGCGACCTCAACGCAGCGGAACGGTATCGGCCGCCCCGCACCGCCATGCGGGCATGCCGCATTCGCGACAGGCCGAGCACGTGGCCGACGGCGAACCGTGCAACGCCAAGCGGCCCACCGCGGAATCCGAACTGCGCTTCCGCTCTATTCGGCAGCAGCACTGCCAGAACAACGAGGGCCGCGCCTATTAGCGCCAGTCTCGTGCGCGATCCCGACATGACCACCGAGCTGACCAAGTCTTGGCCCTCCTCCAGCGCCAAGCACACATTACGGCGCACGGAGATGACTCAGAGCGGAACCAAATGTTCCGGGGCGGCAGCGGTCAAAGCGTCGCGCGCCGCGAGAATCCCCACTGTCTATGCCTTTGCGGCGAGAAGCCCTCTCCCCGAAGGACCGCCCTCATTGCGCCTTCTGCGGCAGCACAAACGTCTGTCCGGGATAGATCAGGTTGGGATTGTGGATCTTGCCGCGGTTGGCATTGTAGATCACGGAGTAGCGGGAGCCATCACCGTAAGCGAGCCGGCTGAGAGCCCACAGGCTGTCGCCGCGCGAGATCACGCGGCTATGGCCTGCCTCCGCCGGTGCACCGTTGAAGACGTCCGCAGGCGACGCCGATGCGATTCTGGGCTTCGGTGCAGCGATCATTCTGGACCGAACCGCCGGCCTGTCGGGTACTGAGGCCAGATGCGGCGCGGCTGACGGCAAGGACGCCACGACATCCGACTTGTCGTCCGGCTTCGTCTCTTGCTTCGCGACCGGTGCGGGACGCGCGGGCGGCGGCGCTGCCTCGGCGATGATCACCGGCATGCTGCGGCCGGACTGCGTGACGGTGCCATCAGGCGAGCTCGCCCGCAGAGTCAGCTCATAGGCACCTGTGGGAAGCTGCGGCGGGGTCATCACGAACTGGCCCGACGCGTCGGCCACCACCGAATGCAGCGGCTTGCCGTCGCGCAGCAGCTCGACCTTCGCACCCGGCGTGGCCTGGCCCGCGATCACCGCCGCCTCGCCATGATCATCGATGCGCGCGACGTCGAAACGGGGACCGGCGTCGGTGACGGCCGCCGGCGGCTTGACCGGCGCGAGATCGGCGATCGCGGCCGCGACCTGCTTCTCGGTCCCGGCGAGCGCGCCGGCCTTCGGCTCGGCGGCCGGCGCCGGGGACTCGGCCGATGCCGGCGGCGTGCTCGCGGCAGTCTTGGGCGCGGCAGTCTTGGGCTCTTCCGGCTTCGAGGCTGACATGATCCCAACCAGGGCTTCAGGCTTTGCATCCGGCTTGGCGGCAACGGCCACGTCGGTCCTGGACTCGTCCTTGGCCCCGCCCGGCAAGAGTCGGCGCAGCTCGGTGGGCCCGATCACCAGCACGGTGCCGACCACGGCGAGGAGACAGAATGCAATGAGGGCCTTGGTAGCGGTCATCATCAGGAAATGAACCTTTGGTCGCAAAATAACCGATGGCGGCAACCTGCGCCGATTTGGCCACGGCAGCAAGACGGTCAATGGAATGATCTCGGCATGCCCAGGATGAACCGGCGCGGCTCCGTCGGCGTCAAATGAGCAAGGCCGCTTGGCGGCATTTCTTCAGGAATTTTTTCCGTGCACGCATTTTGCCGTCCCGCGCCATGGCTGGCGCTTGCCCTGACGCTGGCGGCGTCAGGCGCATTGGCCGCCTCCGGCCCGCCGCCGGGTTTCACGCTCAGCGACGATGCCAACCTCGGTTTCACCTCCCCCGACCAAGCCACCAAGCTCGAGCAGTACATGAAGGACGGCGGGGATTTCGACGCTAAATGGCAGGTCTGGGCGCGGCGCGGCGAGCAGATGACGGAGCTGAAGCCGGAGCAGGGCTATCCGGCCGGCTTCCGCTTCACCAATGATTCGCAATGGCTGGTCCGGATGCAGAAGACAGGCTCGGGCGAGCAGGACCTCTATCTCTACCATGTCGAGAAGGGAGCCCTCGTGAGCGCAACGAGGAAGCCGCTCAGCGACCTCGCCTGGGCCTATTTCCACAGCCGGCCCGACACGAAGAGGATGAAGCTCGACTACCACATCACGGCCAATCTCGCGAAAGGCACCGAAGAGGCCTATCGCTGGCTCGGCGTGAACTGGCCCGACAACCGTTACCTCGTCATCTCGCTGTCGGGCGAAATGGACAAGCATCCGAAGAACGTCATGGTGAAGGGACTGGGCGACTGGCGCTGCCGCTATGACCTCAAGACCGGGACCTTCGACGTGCCGGCGGTGTTCGCCAGGAGCAATGCGGAAGCCCTGAACTGGGAGATCCGTCGCTGAGGCTTCGCCCCCTCCGGTCCGAGACGGCCGCGCTCGGACAAAGATTCCGAAAAGAATCTCATGCAAAGTAGGACCGCACGGCGGGGTGGCGAAGCCTAACCGACCCTGCCAACCAGCTTTCCGCCGGCGGGAACGCCAAGCCCCTGATTCCGCTCCGATTCATATTTTCCTAACCCTTACTGGTAACGGGGTCTTGTCGGTTTTGCCGTATCTTGCATCCCACGGGAGGGCTGGATGGGCACATCGATCCGATGGAGCGCGCGGACGCGCGCGTTGCTTCGCCGTTGGCGCGGGGCGCCGCTGACGTGGCTGATCGTCGGCGGCTTCGTGTTGATGGTCGCGATGGCCATCGGCACCGCGCTCACCGTCGATCGTTTCCGGCAGAATGCGATCGAAAGCGGACGCGACGGCCTCGAAAGCTCCGTACGCATGCTCGCCCGGCATTTCGACCGCGAATTCGAGGATTTTTCGGTGCTCCAGAAGAGCATCATCGCGGAACTTGAAAGCCACGGCATCGACTCCGCGGACGTGTTCCGCAGCGAGATGGCCACGCTCGCCATGCACGAGGTGCTGCGCAACAAGGCCAGCGGCTGGTCCGACGTCGCCGGCGCCAACGTGTTCGATGCCAACGGCGTGCTGATCAACTCGTCGCGGCGCTGGCCGGTCGCCGAGATCTCGGTGTCCGACCGCGGCTATTTCCATCGCCTCAAGAACGATCCGGCGTCGCAGGAGGAGGTCGAGGTCGTGCCCGGCCGGTTCGGCAATGGACCGGCGATCGTGTTCGCGCGGCGCGTATCCGGCCCGCACGGCGAATTCTTCGGCATGGTCTCGCGCGCGATCGCGCCCGAGCAGCTCGAATCCTTCTTCGCCTCGATCGGGCTCGGCGACGAATCCTCGATTGCGATACATCACCAGAACGGACAGTTGCTGGCGCGCCTTCCGCATGTCGACGAGATGATCGGACAGAACTACCGCAAGGGCTCGCCCGAGCAGAGGGCGGTGTTCGAGCGCACCTTCGTCACGACACAGCTCGCAAGCCCGATGGACGGCAAGGACCGCATCGTCGCCTCGCGCATGCTGACCGGCGAGCCGCTGGTCGTGGTCGCGACCAGGTCGCTGGACGCGACGCTCGCCACCTGGCGCACGCAAACGAAATTCTTCGTCGCCGTCGCCGTGTTGTCGATCGGCCTGCTGGTGCTCACGCTCTACCTGATCTTCCGCCAGATGACGCACCGGCTCTCGGTGGAGAAGCAGCGGCTCGACACCGCCCTGAACACCATGACGCAGGGCCTCTTGATGTTCGACCAGGACCAGCGGCTCATCGTCTGCAACCGCCGCTACATCGACATGTACCGGCTCTCGACCGACGTGGTGAAGCCCGGCGCCTATTTCCGCGACGTGATCCAGCACCGTTACGACACCGGCTCGTTCGAGGGCGACGTCGATTCCTATTGCGACGGTATCTTGAGCAGTGCCGGACGCACGCAGAACTCCGTCGTGGAGACCGCCGATGGCCGCCTGATCGAGATCAAGAACCAGCCTGGCGCCGCCGGCGGCTGGCTCGCAACCCATGACGACGTTACCGCGCGCATCCGCGCCGACGAACGCATTGCGCATATGGCGCATTACGACGCGCTGACCGACCTGCCCAATCGCGTGCTGATGCGCGGCCATCTGGAGCGCCGCGTGGCCGAGCTCGCCGAGGGCAAGCCGTTTGCGATCCTCTATATCGACGTCGACGAGTTCAAGGGCGTCAACGATTCACTCGGCCACGAGGTCGGCGACGAGCTGCTGCGCCAGGTCGCAAACCGCCTGCGCGCCTGCGTCAGCGGCAACGACCTCGTCGCACGGTTAGGAGGCGACGAATTCGCCATCGTCAAGGCCGGCACGAACGACGAGGCCGAGTTGACCGCGCTAGCGGAAACGATCCTCAAGGCACTGCGCGCGCCCGTGAACTGCAAGGGCCAGGAGGTTCCGACCGATGCCAGCATCGGCATCGCAATCGCGCCGGATCACGCCGATAATCTCGACGACCTGCTCAAGCGCGCCGATCTCGCAATGTACGCGGCGAAGTCCGAGGGCCGCCGCACCTTCCGCCTCTTCGTGCCCGAATATGACGCCAGGGCGCGGCTGCGCCGGCAGCTCGAGCTCGACCTGCGGCAGGCGCTGACGCGCGGCGAGTTCGAGGTGCATTACCAGCCGCTGGTCGACCTCGCGGCCAATGTCGTCACCGGCTGCGAGGCGCTGCTACGCTGGCGCCATCCCGAACGCGGCATGATCTCGCCCGCCGATTTCATTCCGGTCGCGGAAGAGACCGGAATGATCGGCGAGATCGGGGAATGGGTGCTGAAGCAGGCTTGCCTCGAGGCCGCGAGCTGGCCCGGTCAGATCCACGTCGCCGTCAACGTCTCGCCGGTGCAGTTCCGCGCCAAGACGCTGGCACTGAAGGTCGCCGCGGCACTAGCGGAGTCCGGCCTTGCGCCCGGGCGGCTCGAGCTCGAGGTCACCGAGACCGTCCTGATCCGCGACGACGCGGAAGCGTTGACGATCCTGCAGCAGCTCCGCGAGCTCGGCGTGCGCATCGCGCTCGACGATTTCGGCACCGGCTATTCCTCGCTGAGCTATCTGCACCGCTTTCCCTTCGACAAGATCAAGATCGACCGCAGCTTCATCAGCGACATCGGCGAGCCCGAGGATTCCTCACCGATCGTGCAGGCGGTGGTGCACATGGCCGCCGCCCGCCGCATGGCGACGACGGCCGAAGGCGTCGAGACCGAAGCGCAGCGCGAGGTGCTGCGGCAGCTTGGATGCAGCCAGATGCAGGGCTGGCTGTTCAGCCCAGCCGTGCCCGCGGCAAAGCTGAAGCAATTGCTGTCGACGCAGGCGGCGGCTTAGCCTGGCTGTTCTCCGCACCGCGGCATCCTTACCTGCTGGCGAGCGACGATAGCGCTGGCTATTGCGGCGCGAAGGGCGCATGGTCGTCACAACCGGCGTCGGTTGGGGCTTCACTTGCGAAAGGCAGCGTGCATGACCACCCGTTCGCGACGAGAAACCGTCACCTTCAGGCACCCGTTCCGCATCCGCGGCATCGAGCGGCGTTTGTCCGCCGGCGCCCATGAGGTCGGCACCGACGAGGAAACGATCGAGGGACTGTCCTTTCGGGCTTGGCGTCGCGTCGCCACGGTGATCACCGTACCGGCAGAAGCCATGCGCGGCTCCGCCGATCTGCTGCCCGTCGGCTCGGTCGACCTTGCGGACGCGCAACGGATCGACGCGAGCGCCACCCAATGACTGACCATCCGATCGATCTCGACAAGCATCGCGGCATGGCTGCACAGAAGGCGACCGATCTGCGCCGCGCGCTGGCCGAGGTCGAGACCCATGTCAGGGAGCTGCGCGAACGCGAGGCCGATCTCGAGAACCGCATGATGACGGTGCCCGCCGCATCCTGGCCGGAGGCCGCCGTGAAGGCTCGCCATCTGCTGAACCTCTATGCTGCAAGCCTGCCCGTCGAGGACACGCGCCACCGCGCGCTGGTCGCGGCGTTGTTCGACGATTTCGCCCGGCTCGGCGGGGAGGGCTGAAGCGATAACGGCCGCTCGCGCCAGGAAGCAATCGCGTGAAGGAGTACGCCATGACACTGACCAGCGCCCGTTTCATCAGCCATGAATACGACAGAATGATCGTCCGGTTCTCGATGCACGATGGGGACAGGGAGATTCCCTGCGCGATCTCGACCTCTGCGATGGATTATCTTGAGCGCGGCCCGCAGGCGAGGCCCGAGCAACGAGAAGCCCAGTTCACCCGCCTGCGCGACCGCATCGAAGCACGCGCGGCGAGCAAATATCGCGCGACCGAATTCGAAGGTACGCCACCCGGGATTGTCCTACGAGGCATTGATTTCAGGACGTAGGCACTCGGGAACGACCGGAGGGCGATCCGAGCGCCTCCATTGATCGGCTTCTCCCTATCGGTCGAAGCCTTCCTTGTGGAACGATGGACGTAGACGCCCGAAACTCCGCAGTGGCGTCAAGCGAGCGACGCTTCGCATCGCCCAGCGAGTAGCGGTCGCAGAACTGTCCGTCCTATCTTCCAATCCCTGAGACAGAGGTCCTCTTTATTCCGTCCGTGCTTTGATATCCGGCAAGGGCGGCTTGCGCTCAAAAGGCTTCTTTTTCGGCGGCGCGGGCAGCAATCCTTCTCGAATCGCCTGCTTCCGAGCGAGCTTGCGGGCTCGGCGCACAGCTTCAGATTTCTCGCGAGCCTTTTTTTCCGACGGCTTTTCATAGGAACGCCGCTGCTTCATTTCCCGGAAGACGCCCTCGCGTTGCATCTTTTTCTTGAGAACACGGAGTGCCTGCTCAACATTGTTGTCCCGGACAAGTACCTGCAATTAGACCTCCTCGATGGGGCTGCAAATTGCGGGACGTCCTGCATGGCAGCCAATTGCGCAGGAGCATCATTGCGATTTCGAGGATGGTGGCGGTGACATTCGTCGCCGGCTTCGGATTCGCCGACTTTGTCACAGCGCTGCAACTTCATGATATCAACGTGACCACTGTCGTGCAGCCCTGTCAATCGATGAGGCCCTGCTTACACCGACAGCCTCTTTCGAAGCCTCTCGATCGGGCACTAAAGCTGCCTGGCTGGAATAAATGGCTTCCGTCCTTGCTAAAACGTGAGGTTGATATATATTGTGCGAGTTCGATCAGCCGCTGTGCCTTGTTGAATGCGCCCGCGGGCTCCTTTTCCAAAGACATCGACGAAGTTGAAGGTTATCGCGTGATTGTCACGCGGCACGCGCTTGTGCGTGCTTTGGAGAAGATAATGGCGACAGGTACTGTTAAGTGGTTCAATGCCCAAAAGGGCTTCGGCTTCATACAGCCGGACGACGGCAGCAAGGATGTGTTCGTTCACATCAGCGCCGTCGAACGAGCGGGTCTTGCGGGTCTTGGAGAGGGCCAGAAGGTCAATTTCGAGGCCAAAACCGACAAAATGCGAGGCAAAGTCAGCGCTGAGAACCTTTCGCTGGCTTAACATCGTGACGCCGTTTCACGGATGTACTGAAACGGTGTTATACCCGCTCGATCCCCGGATTGAGCGGGTTTTGTCCATTAAGGAGCGGCGTGCAGGATGAGCGCCAAGAAATCGGCAGAGCCGTCCCCCGAGAGCATTGCGCGGTCCGATCGCAAGCGCCTGGCTGAAGAAGAGGGAGCGCGGGCATTGGCCGATATCGAAAGGCAAGCCATCGCGGTTCGCGCCAACATGACGCGGCTTCGAGAAGCGCGCGAGGCCAAGGAAGCGGCTGACGCAGCCCTGCAGCGAACTTCACCAGCGCCCACGGCTAGGAAACGCGCGAGAAGGCCGTCGCGCTAACCGTTTTCAAAGTCGTCGACGGAACATTGAGGGCTGTCACATGCCGGAGAGTGCAGGTCGTGCCTAGACTCAAGCCGGACGACGGAACCATCACTTTCTTTCTTGCGTTCGGCGCAAATCGACAGATGTGCCGGCTTGCGACGACGTTTCAGACGCAGAAGCAGGCCTTCAGCTACCTGCAGAAGCATCGAACGGAGTACGAGCGCATAGCGCGGGCGCGCCTTGCGTCGGGGGAGCTCGAAGACGGGATTGTCATCCTGTCGATGCTGTAGTCGGACCTACGAAGGGAGCGTCAGCACTTTGGTCGACGCTCAATTGGTCGGGTGACCTCTTTCACAGACAAATGTCGCTCTCAGGATGAGACCGCCCGCATCCCGAACCTGGATGGCCAAGCCATCGATGCTCGCGAAGGTATCGAGCTCCTTGGCAATGTCGGCCAAAGATAACGCCGCCTCTATCTCCGCGGCCCGTTGACCGGGCAGATCCAGACCTTCTTCGTCTACGACGAGCGTTTCGCCGTCCCAGATGTCAAAGTAGAAATGCGACACCTAAGGCGCCCGATCGGGCCGGCTTTGTCGCTTCGCTTCCCTGGCCAACCGCTCAGCTTTCAGCCGTTCCCGATTCGCGTGGAAGGCCTGTTGCGCTTTTTCGTAATCAGTCGTGGTCCTCTCTGGGATCTGCCTGAATAGACAATTCGCCTTATTCACCGCAGGCGATTGAAATTGCTTTCTCATCGCTTGTCCTCCTTTGTCCTGAAGTTGCCTACTGTTGGCGGCTTCTCGTTGCTCGGATTATTTCCGCATCGACTTGCTGTGCCGCACTTGGGCCGATCAATTCGCACGCGGTCGAACTCCTCGGGTCCATCGCGCAGATTCCGCCTGCATGCGTCGCCCAAGCGATCAATCGCATCGCCAGCCATTTTGCGAGCACGCCGCTTCTGTCGATCCTGATCGGCGCTCAACGTCAGTCCCAGTTCAACCAAACGACCGACCGCCTCGGACAAACCAAGGCTTGTCATCCTGGCGAGCCATCGATGCCACGATGGCTCTCAGCAGAGACTCCGAAGGTCGAAAGTTTGCAAGCGGTCTACTGGCTGTCTCATCCGGCCCACCCACTTCGCAAACAGATATGCCATGGTTGCCCGCCAGTCGACAGATGTCGGAAAACCAACTGACAATCTTCTGATGCGTTCCTGCGGACCAGGAAAGTGATGGCTGGTCCTTAGAGTGGCCCATGATGAGAGCTGCGCCAGGGCAGTCCGGCTAGGCCGATTGAAGCAATTTGCTGCCGGCCGCGCCAACGCGACCACGATGTTCGGCATCGAGTCGGTGCCCTTGCTCGCGCAGGCGACGTGGCTCGAATTCGCCGGGGGACTCAGCGCAAAGATCCTTCCCGGCCTCAGCATCTATGCGCAGGCTGGCTACCAGTTTGCCGTGAGCGACACCGACGGCGGCCGGCGCGATGGCGTCAAGGGCAATTTCGGCGCGCACTACACGTGGTAGGCGGCGCGCCTCGGATCGATTGATGATCCGATGTGGGGCCACGAGCCGATATCGCGTAGCCGGCGGCCGGAGCAGGCGAAGGGTCGATCACGGGCATCCCGAATTGCCCCTTGCGCGCTTCGTTTGGCGGACATTGACAAATTGTTGGCACGAACTGCCAAGACGCGATCTCGGCCTTCGCCTAAGGCGCGCGGGTTACCCCAGAGACGGGGTGCAGCCTCGGCCAGGATCGATGACCAACCAACCACCAATACGTGTCTTCTTTAGCTGCTTGTTTTGCGGTGCGGTGTATAGCGCCATCCAGATAAAGCGACCGGTCGTAGGAAACGGCCGCTTCAATTGTACAAAGTGCAAGCGAACACTCCATCGATGGTGGAGCGGATACGACTTTACGGATTGGATGGGGCCGCTCGTCCCGTAGCAGGCATTTCGCTATTCCTGGCGTCAGCAACCCCGCTCATCACAAGCCTGCCCAAGCTGAGCTAACTTCAATTCGCCGCAGTGTTTGAATGGCGAGAGCCTGCAGGAGCCGCTCATGAAGCGGCGACGGCTCAAAGCCGCACTTGCGGCTGGGCGGAGGCTTGCCCGCCTTCTGGTATGAACCGGGCGTCTGCTCATCCGGCCGGCGATTGGTTCTGGGCGAATCCAGACCGGACCTCGGACCGCGAGCTTTGCCGTGAAGACAAAGCAGCGATCGGCAGCATGACATCCGCTGAAGGCGGAAAATTCACATCAACCGTCTTGCATCGCGCACTTCGGCGAATTCGGCGTCGGGGTGACTGACGATGGTGGCGACCATGATGCCGCTGATGATCAGCGACCATGCGGTGTCCCAATAGATCCAAAACATGTGCCAGCCTCCGTTTCGACGTCCTCCGCCCGCGGGATCAGGGTAACGGCAAGGCAAGGCTGTCGTTCCCGGCGCGATTGCAGCACGACGATGTGCGGGCGAAGCGCGGCGTCATCATTTGTTGGTCGCCGGTCGCGCACGATCGGTTTGCCCGATGTGGCGCTTTGCCACGACGTCCTCATCGCGGCCCCTCGGCAAGGACGCGGCGGCAACTCGGGCTGGCCGGCCTGACCGCCATCCTTCCACCCATGTCGGGCTTGCCTTCGAGATCGTTTTCACGGCGGACATGCCGCGTCAATGCAGCGGCGCGGCGGCGGTTCGCAATTGTGTGAGCTGTTTTCGCCTGTGAACGAGTTCATAGGATTATCGCCGTGTGCACTGCACTATCGCAGCCGCCGGGGGCATCAATATCTCGACTGACGGATTTGGCCTTATGCGAAAACGACTCGTCGCCTGGACTATTCTGACCTGCGCGCTGCTTGCGGTCGCGGTATGGAGCCTGCTCGGGCCGCCCGAATATGCCTCCGGCCCGCAATTGCCGTCCCGCAGCCTGACAGCGGCGGTGCGGTAGCTCCTCAGCGCAACCGATACGATTTCGGCATCGATCGATCCCAACTGGAATTTGGTGCGGCGGGGCGCCTCCCGCTATCCTCCGTGGCAAAACGACAATGCCGCACTGGCTTAAAGGAGGAGCCCATGCTGAAATCGACCCGCCGCAGCGCGGCACGCACCGCGATCGCCACCACCCTCACCCTCCTCGCCCTCTTTTCTGGAGTCCGCGTCGGCATGGCCGAGACCTTCGCCTATGTCGGCAATGCCGACAGCAACGACATCAGCGTGTTCAAGATGGCGGAGAGCGGCGAGATGTCGCCGGTGCAGACGGCTGCCTTCACCGGTGTCGACAAGCCCGGCTCCTCGACGCCGCTCGCGATCACACCCGACCACCGCGTGCTGATTGCCGGCGTGCGTTCGCAGCCGTTCCTTGCGGTGAGCTTTGCGATCGATCCCAGGACAGGCCAACTCAGCCATATCGGCAACGGGCCGCTCGCCGACAGCATGGCGAACATCGCCAGCGACCGCAGCGGCAAATTCCTGTTCAGCGCCTCCTATGGCGGCAACAAGGTCGCGCTGAATCCTCTGCTCGCAAACGGCGTTGCCGGCGCGCCGAAGCAGGTGATCCCGACGGGGCTGAACGCGCACGCCTTCCTGCCCTCGCCCGACAACCGCTTCGTGTTCGCGACCAATCTCGGATCCGACCAGGTGCTGGCCTTCGCGTTCGACGCCGCGGCGGGCACGCTGACGCCGAGCGACCCGCCGGCGATCAAGGTGCCGGAGAAGTCGGGGCCGCGGCACTTCGTGTTCCATCCCAATGGCAAATTCGTCTATCTCATCCACGAACTGAACGGCGACGTCGCGGCGTTCAGCTATGAGGCCAGGAGCGGCGCCTGGACCGAGATCCAGCGCACCACCGCGCTGCCGGAAGGTTTTAGCGGCAAGCCCTGGGCCGCCGACATCCACATCACCCCGGACGGACGCTTCCTCTATGCCTCCGAGCGCACCACCAACACGCTCGCCGCCTACAAGGTCGATGCGACCAGCGGCAGGCTGACCACGATCGGCAGCGTGCCGACGGAGAAGCAGCCGCGCGGCTTAGACATCGATCCCTCGGGGCGCTATCTCGCGGCGGTCGGCGAGCTCTCCGACAGCATGACGGTCTACGCGATCGATCAGAGCAGCGGGGCGCTCGGTAAGCTGAAATCCTACCCCACTGGCAAGAAGCCGAACTGGGTGGAGTTCTTGAGCCTGCAGTGAGGGACGCTGACCCGACCCGGCACAGCAGCCGACGCATCGTCATGCCGGGTGGCGACACCAGCGAACCTTAGCTCCGGTCCCGAAGACTAATTCAACAGGCGGCATCACGCCGCCTGCGCTGCTGCGGCATTCTCAACCCACCGGCCCATGGCCCGCCGCGGCTGCTTCTGCTATCGATGAGGCCGTCAAGGCCCCAACCGGAATGACTGATGCGTCCATTGCCTGCGCGTTCCTTTTCCAGACCTCTCGTTGCTCTCACCGGATTGCTGTTGCTGTCCGCCCAGCCCGTGCTGGCCGCCGATGACGACGCGCCCAAGGGGCCGGCGGTCACGGTGCTGAAGGTGGCAAAATCCTGCTTCTCCGACATCGTCGAGGCCACCGGCACGATCATCGCGCGCGAGGAAACGTCGGTGCGGCCCGAGCGTCCGGGCCTGAAGGTGACTGAGGCGCTGGCGGAAGCCGGCGACACCATCACCGCCGGACAAGTGCTGGCGCGCCTCGCGCTGCCCGAGGGCGGCACGCTTCAGGTCACGGCACCGGTGGCGGGCGTGATCGCCACATCGACTGCGCAGATCGGCGCGCTCGCCTCGGCCAAGGGCGAGGCGCTGTTCACGATCGTGGCGCGCGGCGAATATGATCTCGTCGGCCTGGTCGCGACCACTGACATGCGCAAGCTCGCGGTCAATCAGCCGGCAACCGTGCGCATCGCCGGCGCCGGCGATATCGACGGCAAGGTGCGCCGCATCGGGCCGACCGTCGAGCCGAACATCCAGCAGGGCATGGTCTATATCGGCATCTCGTCGCAGAAGCGGCTGTTGCTCAACGCGAGCGGGCGCGCGCTGATCAAGACCGGGCAGAGCTGCAACGTCGCGGTGCCGCTGACCGCCGTGCAGTACTCCTCCGCCGGCACCGTGGTGCAGGTGATCCGCCGCAACCGCGTCGAGACCAAGCGCGTCGAGCTCGGATTGATGTCGGGCGGCAATATCGAGGTCCGCGACGGCCTCAACGAAGGCGATGTCGTCGTTGCCCGCGCCGGCGCGCTGCTGCGCGAGGGCGATCCCGTGCGCCCGGTGATGGCGAGCGCGGAAGCCGCGAAGTAGGTTTTCGCCGCACCGTCATTGCGAGGAGCAAAGCGACGAAGCAATCCAGAGTGTCTCCGCTGAGGGATTCTGGATTGCTTCGCTTCGCTCGCAATGACGATGTGGGTGCAGGCGCGGCCTATGCGCGCAGACGCAAAGCGCCGAAAACTAGCCGCCGGCTTCGCCGAAATGGACGTCTTCGAGCAGCGAGGAGGAGACGGTCGGGACCTGATCGCCTTCGGAGGCGCGGGAGATGGCGACGCGGGTCTTGTTGAAGACGCCTTCGGCGCTGCCCTGCGCATTGAGGTTGTTGAGGAACTCGCTGACCAGCACGCTGTGCTCGCCCTTGCCGTCGTCGGCGACCTTGCCGGGCGAGGCCGAGGACAGGATCAGCGCGTTGTCGGTCGCGCTGATCGGCGCGAGGCCGTGGCTGTAGGAGCGGAAGCGGCGCTCATAGGGATTGCGGCGGGAAGCATCGACGACGACGAGCTTGGCCTTGGCGCCCTGCTCCTTCATCATCTCGAGCACACCGTCGATGGAGACGCCCTGACGGCGAACATCGCTCTCCTTCCAGATCACGGCATCGACCGGCAGCATGTAGCTCTCACGGCCGGCCTGCACGCCGAAGCCGCCGAAGAACAGCATGACGGTAGTGTCGTTCTTGATCCGGGACTTCAGGCGGCTGACGGCACGAACCATGTCGTCCTTGGTCGCGTCTTCCACCATGTCGACGTCAAAGCCGTTCTTGCGCAGGGCCGAGGACAGCGCGCGGGCGTCGTTGATCGATTGCGTCAGCGGCGCGTTGGCGTCGGGGTAATGTCCATTGCCGATGACGAGGGCGAGGCGCGAGGACTGGCCGATCGAGCCCGTGACCTGATCGGTCGAGACGGCCTTGGCGGCATCGAGCGCGCGCATGTTGAGGGCAGCATGGGCGCCAATCACGAGCGACACCGTGCCGATGAGGGCCGCGGCGACTGCGATCGTGCGTCGGGAAATGTCGAGCTGCCTTACATTCATCTCGCTTCATTCCTGTCAGTGCCAAAGATCAACCCAACGCGCGCACTGTTTGAGTAGCGCGATAGCGTCTTTAGGTTTGAGGGATTGGCCGGGGACGTGCCCCCGAATTGCGCGCAATTTGCGGCGCCGCACCAAACAAACTCTTAACCGGATATAGTGTCCCCGGCAATAGATCGCCAAAAATTTGAGCTAAGTCACTGAATTGATTGGTTAATAGCACAAGCCAGATTTCTGCTTCCTAAACACCTCCGTAGCCTTCCGGAGGCCGATCATGCAGCCCTCACGCCGGCTTTTTCCGTGACGTTCATCACATTTGTTTTTCCTGCGAATCCGGGTAGCTTTTCAAAGACTTGTTGGGGGTGGCGCGCAGATGGGAGCGGGCCGGCCGGCCCCCGGCCAGAGCCCCGCGACCAGGTATTTCATGAGCTTTCATTATTTTGCCGGCGCCGCCTGCCGGGCGCTGACGGCGCGAAAGGACGGTCCCTCGCTTTACGATGTCTGCGATCCCGTGCTGGCGGGCCCCGCCGGCGGCGATCCGCACCTGGCCAAGTTCTACAAGACCGCGCTCGGCAATCCCGCACTGCGGGTGCTGCTCCGGCGGGCCGGTCTGCCCGAGCTGCGCGACGAGACGAAGCTGACCCGGCTGCGCGAGGCGCTGCTGCGCGCCCGCGACGAAGCCGAGCCCGACTGGGCCGCGATCGGCCAGCCCGTCGCCGATCTCGTCGACAGCATTGCGCTCGACCATCCCAAACCGCAGCCGGCGTTGTTCGCCGGCGCCATGCCGCTGCCAGCGCAAATCGACAGCGTGATCCGCGACTGCGCGCAGCATCTGCTCGGCTCGTACCGCAAGAACAGCTTTCTGCCGACCTATGCCGCCTTCAACCTGATCGGCGATCCCGACTTCCGCGGACGCGAGCTGATCATGGCGCTCACGGGCCTCAACGCGCGCGGCTACAAGAACTCCTCGCTGCTGTTCAACCTCGCCCGCGTCTTCATCGCACGCTCGCCCGCACGCGCCGTGATCAATCCGCCCTGGACCGGCATTGCCGAGCCGATGTGGGAGCCGGTGCAGATCCGGCACCGCTCGGCCTATTACGATGCGTTCTTCATCGAGGCATTGCTGAGCTTTGTCGAGACCGGGCTCGCCTCGCCGGCAGACAAGATTGCGGCAGAACGCGCCATCGCCGACATGGTCGATTTCTGTGTCAACATCAGCCGCGAGGAAGTCGAGGGCAGCGACGGCGCACGGTTCAACGTCATCACCGCGCTGGCGCCCGCGCCGCATCCGCGCTTTTCCCGCTTCTTCGCCCAGATCAAGCAGGACCTCGGCTTCGGCGTCTACGTGCCGGATTGCGACACCACGGCGTGCTCGATCTCCGCGGCGACGCAGGCAGGCTGCACCGATCCGATCATCGACCAGCCGCTCTTGGATTTCTACGCCGGCTACCAGGTGCGTGCCGGCGTCAACGAGCCGCGCGTGACCGTTCCGCTCAACGACAATATCGACTACGAGGGCGGCGTCGCGACCTGGATCGACAACCTCGGGGGCGAGCGGCCCTATGGCAACGATCTCGATCCGACGCTCAATCTCGATATTCTCGAGGTGAGCTTCCGCAACCTTGCGCGCTGGAAAATCCTGGAGACGCCGGCGCGGCTGGCCACCGTGCATCGCATCATCGGCTTCCAGAAGCGGCTTGCGGCGAGCGGCGCCTTCGCCAATCCGCGCTCGCACATCTATTATCTGCCGGAGCTCTACAGTGCCTATTTCGGCCGCTGCTACGCGGCCTTCCTGGCGCTGCCGCTGGCGGCGCAGGCCGCGGTCGACCCCAACGGCGATTTCGATTTCATCCGCCATCGCGTGCTCTCCTACGTCAAGGGCGAGCTGATGGCCGCCGAGATGAACGTGTTCGACGCCGCGCTCGCGCTGATCGCGCTCGGTCATCTCGGTGCCGACCCGCGCGCCTTCGCGCCGGCGCTGAACGTGATCGTCGCGAGCTTGGGCGAAGGCGGCCGACGCGGCCCGTTCCGCGCCTATGAATGGAACAAGATGAAGACGCCGACGCGAATATTGGTCGGCGGACCTGAGGTGACGTCGGCCTTCGTGCTGATCGGCCTGGCGGTGGCCAGGCGGCGAATTGTGAATGGCGAATAGCGAATGGCAATCCGCGCCTTGTTCGCCACTCCCTACTCGCCATTCGCCCGGCAATGACGGGAAGTTGAAAGCCTAACTCCTGGGCGGGCGCTGGCCGAGTGGACAAAAGCCGACCACAATTGCGGGGTCTATCGAGATTTTCATCACACGCGAACCGGCATGCTGCGAAAATTCCTGATTGCGCTGTCTTTTCTCGCCATCCCATCGCTGGCGCAGGCCACCGACATTAGCGGCACGGCAAAAGTCCGCGATGGCGATTCCGTCCTGATCGGCAATACGCGGGTCCGGCTCGGCGGCATAGACGCGCCCTCGTCCGACCAGCTCTGCCTCAACACCAGGAGCGAGCGCTGGACCTGCGGCGTGGCGGCGCGCGACGAGCTCGCCAAATATACCGAGGGCAAGAACTGGGTCTGCCATGCCCGCTCGATCGACCGGCGCGGCCGCACCGTGGCGCACTGCGAGGTCGGCGGTGAGGACATCCAGAAATGGCTGGTGCGCAGCGGCTGGGCGCTGGCTTATACCCGTATCTCCCACGACTACGACGCCGACGAGGCTGCCGCGCGCGAGGCAAAGGCCGGCATGTGGCAGGGCGCCTTCATCGCGCCCTGGGACTGGCGCGTGCGCAACAAGAAGACCGCCATCCTGGGCGCGACCAAGCCGCCGGAGGGCGCGCATGCAGTGCTGCTCGCCTCGGCCTCCGGGCCGGTTGCGCCATCGCCGGACTGCACCATCAAGGGCAACGTCAACAGTTCCGGCGAATGCATCTATCACCAGCCGACCAGCCGCTGGTACGCGCAGATCAAGATGAAGATCAGCAAGGGCACCCGCTGGTTCTGCTCGGTGGAGGAGGCGGAGGCCGCCGGCTGCCGCGAGACGAAGCGATAAACCCACTACAGACCTGCATTTTACGTGCTTTTCTTGCATGCTCGTGGCGCGTAAAAGCGTGATTCAGCAACCCATCACCCTGTTCTCAAGCAACAAGGACCAACAGCAATGACCGTTCGCGCGGGCCGGGAATTTCTGGCCATCCCCGGGCCCACCACGATGCCCGACGAGGTGCTGCGGGCGATGCATCGTCCGGCGATCGACATCTACTCCAAGCAGATGACCGATCTGACCGAGAGCCTGCTCCGCGACATCTCGAAGCTGTTCGCGACCAAGGGCAAGTCCTACATCTACATCGCCAACGGCCATGGCGCCTGGGAAGCCGCGCTGAGCAACGTGCTGTCGCGCGGCGACAAGGTGCTGGTGCTCGAGAGTGGCCGCTTCGCGGTCGGCTGGGGCAATGCGGCGGCGCTGATGGGCGCCGAGGTCGAGGTGCTCAAGGGCGACTGGCGCCGCGCGGTGCGGCCGCATGAGGTCGAGGAGCGCCTGCGCCGCGACAAGGAGCACAAGATCAAGGCCGTCGTCGTCGTCCAGGTCGACACTGCTTCGGGCGTGCAGAACGACATCGAGGCGATCGGCAAGGCGATCAAGGCGAGCGGCCATCCCGCGCTGTACATGGTCGATACCGTCGCCTCGCTCGGCTGCATGCCGTTCGAGATGGACAAATGGGGCATCGACGTCGCGATGTCCGGCTCGCAGAAGGGCCTGATGACACCGCCCGGCCTCGGCTTCGTCTCCGCGGGCGCGCGCGCGCTCGAGGCGCACAAGAAGGCCAACATGTCGACGCCCTATTGGAGCTGGAGCGAACGCGAAGGCAGCGAGCACTACCGCAAATATGCAGGCACCGCGCCGGTGCATCTGTTGTTCGCGCTGCGCCAGGCCATCGACCTCTTGCACGAAGAGGGCCTGGAGAACGCCTTCCGCCGCCACAGCCTGCTCGGCGAGGCCGCGCGCCGTGCGGTCGGCGCATGGTCGGAAGGCCAGGTGCTCGGCTTCAATGTCGCCGAGGCCAGCGAGCGCTCCAACACCGTGACCACGGTGACGATGAGCAACGGCCATGATCCGGCGGTGCTGCAACGCTATTGCAAGGAGAAATGCGGCGTCGTGCTCGGCACCGGCATCGGCGATCTCTCCGGTCAGGCCTTCCGCATCGCCCATATGGGCCATGTCAACGCTCCGATGCTGCTCGGAACGCTGGGCGTCATCGAGATCGGGCTGAACGCGCTGAAGATCCCGCACGGCAAGGGCGGGCTCGAGGCCGCGGTCGCGTATCTCGGCGAAGAGGTGGCGGTGTAAGAGCCGCCCGCAAATTCCGCCGTCGTCCCGGACAAGCGCAGCGCAGATCCGGGACCCATAACCACAGGGAGTGGTTTGACGAAGATTCGAGGTTACCAGTTAGCGTCACAACTGCTCCCTGGGGTTATGGGTCCCCGCGTTCGCGGGGACGACAGCTTAGTTTGCCGCTGCGCTGAGCCTCATATTCGCGAAGCCCTGAAATTACTTCGTCACACGATATGCTTTGACCTGCGCCTTCAACTCATTCAGCGACGCAAGCGGCGCCTTCGGGTCAACCCGGTACTCTCCACTCTCCAGCCACTGCAGCACCTTCGCGTCGACAACCGGCGAATGGTGGATGACGTCGCCGTAATTGTTGAGGTCGTGCGTCACCTCCTTGATCGCGCGGAAATCGTGGAGGCGCACGTTGGGAAGCTGCGTCAGGTGCTGCGCAATGTGCGCCGTGAGATTGGTGACGATCTTCAGTGTCTCCGGCGAGGCATCGCGCATCGCGACGAATTGCAGGATCGAATAGGGCGGGAAGTAGACGTCGAAGGTCACGTCCGGATAGCGCGTGATCAGGCCGACGGCATCATGCTCGAAATGCCGTACCATGACGTCGTAGTCGTAGCCTTCGCCGAGGAAACGGCTGCGCACGGGATCGGTGATATAGGCGAAGGAGGCCAGCGTCTTCTCCGCGTTGTAGCCATGCGCAACGTCGAAATCCCGCGGCAGCGCGTAGATGTCGTCGACGTCGGACAGCGCGAACTTGACGGGGAGAAAGGGTGCCGCCCGGGTCAGGGGCTGCCGCAGCGGTGGGAACGACCGCACTATCGCGAACAGGGACTCCTTCGCCATCGTGGCGCTGAACAGATAGGACGCGACGCCCTTGGCCGTCCTGCGATAGAGATCGACCGACAGATAGGGGTCGGCCTCGATGTCGGCCGCATCGACGAAGATGAAGTCGTCCATCTCCCAGATCACGCGCCGGGCGCCGCGAGCGATCGCCTGCTCCAGCACGAAGCTTTGCTGGCGCGAATTGGAGCCGGTCATCGCCAGCTTGAGCGAATGGCCGCCGAGCGCGCGATCGATGTCGCTCTGGCGAAAATGGATCGCGAGCGAGGTGCCCATGAAGGCGGTTTCGAACGACTGGCTGTTGATCAGCCCGGCATTCTGCACGCGCGTGTCGTCGGAGTAGAAGGCGGCGAGACGCGACGGACGAAACAGTTGCAGGGGATCGACGACATAGGTGAGCGCCGCCGCACCCAGCACGCACGCGATGCTCGCAAGGAGAAGACGCCCCAAATGTGTGAATGGCGCGCGCATCAGAACCGGAAATAGATGAATTCGCTGTGGCTCTGGATGCCGAGAATGCCGAACGCGAGCACCAGCGACGCACCATAGAGGACCAGCGGCCGCATGCGTCCCGCTCTCAGGCTTCCGCCAACGCTGCGGTTGCCGTGGTCGTATCCCATGATTCCCTGCGTGTTCGGGGCGAGCCACACCAGCGCGGCATAGATGGATATGAGCACCAGAGCCGCGATCTCCTCGCGGCCAAGGACGATGTTCGAGGGATCGGCCATGGCGTGAAGAACCCGCAGCGCCCATGAGACGCTCTCGGCGCGGAAGAACACCCAGGCGACGACGACGGCCAGGAACGTCAGCAAGCTACCTGCGATGCGAACCGGGCGTGCAAGGATCGCCGGAACGCTCGGCACCAGCGCATTGAAGGCGTGGTTGACGCAGAGATAGGCGCCGTGCAGCGCGCCCCAGATCACGAAGGTCCAGGCCGCGCCATGCCAGAGCCCGCCGAGCAGCATCGTGACCATCAGATTGACGTAACGCAGTACGCGGCCGTGGCGATTGCCGCCGAGCGGGATGTAGAGATAGTCGCGCAAAAACCGCGACAGCGTCATGTGCCAGCGCCGCCAGAATTCGACAATGCTGACAGCTTTGTAGGGCGAGTTGAAGTTGATGGGCAGGAAGATGCCGAACATCAGCGATATGCCGATCGCCATGTCGGAATAGCCGGAGAAATCGAAATAGAGCTGAAACGTGTAGGCCAGCGCACCCAGCCAGGCCTGATCGAAGCTCGGAGAGCGCGCATCGAATGCAAGCGCGACCAGCGGCTGGATGCCATCGGCGAGACAGGTCTTCTTGAACAATCCGATCGCGAAGATGATCACGCCGCACAGGATCAGATGCGCGTCCGGATGCTTGGACCCCTTCCGCTCGAATTGCGGGATCATGTCCTTGTGGTGGAGGATCGGCCCCGCGATCAGATGCGGGAAATAGGTCACGAACAGCGCATAGTGCGGCAACGCGTAGGCCGCGACATGACCGCGCCAAGCATCCACCAGGAACGCGATCTGGGTGAAAGTGTAGAAGGAGATGCCGACCGGCAGCAGGATGTGGACCGCGAAATGCGAGCCGAACAGTGCATTGACGTTTTCGGTGGCGAAGCCGGCATATTTGAAGATGCCAAGTACGAGCAGATCGCCGGCGACGCCGAAAACAAGCGCGATCCGGCGCTGCCTTGGGGTGAGCTTCGCCACGATGAGGAGGTGGCCGACCCCATAGTTGAAGGCGATCGATAGCAGCAGCAGGCCTACGAACTGCCAGTTGCCGATGGCGTAGAAGGCAAGCGAGGCGAGCGCCAGCCAGATCACGGGGACGAGATTGCTGCGCCGCCCGAGCCAGAAATAGCCGATCAGAACAACGGGGAGGAACAGCAGGATGAACGGATAGGAATTGAACAGCATCGGCCACATCTTGCGAGGGTCGTGCAGGCTAAAGCATACAAGCCGGCCCCCAACAACCCCGCGACTTGGCGCAGCGGTGCTGGCAATTCGCGGAATCGGGACGATATAAGGGATGCGTAGCTGTCTTCTCCCTCTCCCCGTTCTTACAGGGAGAGGGTTGGGGTGAGGGGCCTCTCTCCGCGGAGGAGATCGTCGATGGACCTGTCCCCCTCACCCGATCGCTTCGCGATCGACCTCTCCCCGCAAGCGGGGCGAGGTGAAGAGCGGCGCACGGATATGAATCGAACGAGGATCGAGTGACACAAGCCAAAACGCCTTCCCAGCCGCCCGTCGCGCCGCGCCGGCCGCATTCCTTCACGCGGTACGGGATCACCGTGAACGACGATTATGCCTGGCTGAAGGATGAGAAGTGGCAGGAGGTGCTGCGCGATCCCGCTGTGCTGGATCCCGATATTCGCAAATATCTCGACGAAGAGAACGGCTACACCGAGAGCCTGCTCGGCCACACCGCTGCCTTGCAGAAGACGCTGGTGCGCGAGATGCGCGGCCGGATCAAGGAGGACGATTCCAGCGTGCCGTCGCCGGACGGGCCGTTCGCCTATTTCCGCAAGTTTCGCGAAGGCGGGCAGCACGAACTGTTCGGCCGCATGCCGCGCGACGGCGGCGACAGCGACATCGTGCTCGACGGCGATGCGCTCGCCAAGGACCATAAGTATTTCAAGTTCGGTGGCAGCCGGCACTCGCACGATCACAAGCTGCAGGCCTGGAGCGCCGACACCAAAGGCTCCGAATATTTCTCGATCCGCGTCCGCGACTGGGCGACCGGCAAGGATCTTGATGACCTCGTCGAGGAGACCGACGGCGGCATCGTCTGGAGCAAGGATTGCAGGAGCTTCTTCTATGTGAAGCTCGACGACAATCACCGGCCGATGCAGGTGTGGCGGCACCGGCTGGGCACGAAGCAGGCGGACGACACGCTCGTCTATGAAGAGCAGGATTCCGGCTGGTTCACCCATCTGCACGAGAGCACCAGCGGCCGCTTCTGCGTCATCGCGGGCGGCGATCACGAGACCAGCGAGCAAAGGCTGATCGATCTCGCAAATCCCGAGGCGCCACCGCGCCTCGTCGCGGCGCGACAGGAGGGCGTGCAATATTCGCTGGCCGATCGCGGCGACGAGCTCTTCATCCTCACCAATGCGGATGACGCGATCGACTTCAAGATCGTCACCGCGCCGCTCGCCGCACCCGAGCGCGCGAACTGGCGCGATCTGATCCCGTATCGTCCGGGCATCTACATCATCGACCTCGATCTCTATGCCGGCCATCTGGTGCGGCTGGAGCGCGCCAACGCGCTGCCGGCGATCGTGATCCGCGATCTCGCGACGAAGGAAGAGCACGCCATCGCCTTCGACGAGGCCGCCTATTCGCTGGACACCATGGGCTCCTACGAGTTCGAGACGACTACCCTGCGTTTCGCGTATTCGTCGATGACGACGCCGTCGGAAGTCTACGACTACGACATGGGCAAGCGGACGCGCGTGCTTCGCAAGCGTCAGGAGATTCCGTCCGGCCACGATGCGGCCGACTATGTCACGACGCGCATCATGGCCAAGTCGCATGACGGCGCCGAGGTGCCTGTCTCGATCCTGTACCGCCGCGGGCTCAAGCTCGATGGCTCGGCGCCGCTCCTGCTCTACGGCTACGGCTCCTACGGCATGGCGATGCCGGCCTCGTTCAGCGCCAACCGCCTGTCGCTGGTCGATCGCGGCTTCGTCTACGCCATCGCCCATATTCGCGGCGGTGCCGACAAGGGCTGGGGCTGGTACCTCGACGGCAAGCGCGAGAAGAAGACGAATTCGTTCGACGACTTTGCCGCCAGTGCCCGCGCACTCATCGCAGCAAAGTATACGAGCGCAAAACGCATCGTCGGCCATGGCGGCTCGGCCGGCGGCATGCTGATGGGCGCGGTCGCCAACCGCGCCGGCGAGCTGTTCGCCGGCATTGTAGCCGAGGTGCCGTTCGTCGACGTGCTCAACACCATGCTCGACGACACGCTGCCGCTGACGCCGCCGGAATGGCCGGAATGGGGCAACCCAATCGAGAGCGAGAAGGATTTTCGGACGATCCTGTCGTATTCGCCTTACGACAATGTCGCGGCGAAGGAGTATCCGGCGATCCTGGCGATGGGTGGGCTGACCGACCCGCGCGTCACCTATTGGGAGCCCGCCAAATGGATCGCGCGCCTGCGCGCGACCATGAGCGGCGGCGGCCCGGTCCTGCTGCGCACCAACATGGGCGCCGGCCATGGCGGCGCCTCCGGGCGCTTCGACCGGCTCGATGAAGTCGCGATCGTGTATGCGTTCGCGCTGTGGGCGGTCGGAATGGCGGAGGCGTAGCTCGCGTGCCGCGCTACCGCAAACGAGATTTTCCGACCTCGAATGTCCGCCGCTTCCTCGAGCCGGGCCCCATCGTCGTCGTGAGCTCGGCCCACGGGGACGAGACCAACATCATGACGATGGGCTGGCACATGATGATGGAATTCTCGCCGGCGCTGGTTGCCTGCATCATTTCGAGCGCAAATCACAGCTTCGACCTGATCCGCAGCAGCCGCCAATGCGTAATCAACATTCCGACCGTCGACCTGGCGACGACGGTCGTGAAGGTCGGCAACAGTTCGGGACGCGACATCGACAAGTTCAGCGAATTCGGCCTGACGCCAAGGCCCGGCACGCATGTGCGCGCACCGCTGATCGATGAATGCTACGCCAATCTCGAATGCCGGCTTGCGGATGCCAGCCGGGTGAAGAAATACAACATGTTCATCTTCGAGGTGGTGAAGGCACACGCGGCGACATCGCCGAAGCACCCGAAGACCATCCATTATCGCGGCGATGGCGAGTTCATGGTCTCAGGCGCCGAGACACGGAAATACCGGAAGCTGTTCCGGCCCGGGATGCTTTAGCGTTCGTCCCGGCGAAAGCCGAGTCCCACGCCGCGTGATCTGTCGGTGGAGCACCAGTAGCAGTGCAGCGGGAAGGCCACCTAACTGCCGACCTTCGCCAGACTGCTCTCTGGGCCTCGCGACGAGCGCAAGCGCTCGCGCGGGGGTCCCGGATCTGCGCTTTGCTTGTCCCGGACGACAGTAGAAAGTTTGACGCCTTCAAACTGATTAGCGGTTGTTCTTCTTCCGCCACGCCGCAAAATCGGTGAGCGTCTGCGGATCGGTCGCCGGATAGAGACCGAAGATGCCGCGCCCCTTGCCCACTTCTTCGGTGACGAAATCCTCGAACGCGGTCATCTCGAAGGTCTCGTTGGCGATCTCGTCAGCGAGATGCGCGGGGATGACGATGACGCCGTCACTGTCGCCGAGGACGACGTCGCCGGGAAACACCGGCGCATCGCCGCAGCCGATCGGGACGTTGATCTCGATCGCCTGATGCAAGGTCAGGTTGGTCGGCGCACTCGGGCGATGATGAAAGGCCGGGAAGCCGAGCCTTGCGATCTCGGCAGAATCGCGAAAGCCGCCGTCGGTGACCACGCCGGCGACGCCGCGCTTCATCAATCGCGTGATCAGGATCGCGCCGGCGGAAGCGGCACGCGCGTCCTTGCGGCTGTCCATCACCAGCACGCTACCTGCCGGGCAATCCTCGACCGCCTTGCGCTGCGGATGCGAGCGATCCCTAAAGACGTCGATGGTGTTGAGGTCCTCACGCGCCGGCATGTAGCGCAGCGTGAAGGCTTCGCCGACCATGGTCGGCTGGTCCGGGCCGAGGGGATGGACGTCCTGGATCATCTGGATACGCAGGCCGCGCTTGAACAGCGCGGTGGCAACGGTGGCGGTGGAGACGGATTTGAGCTTGTTGCGGGTGGCTTCGCTGAGTTTGGACATGGTGTTCTCTCTCGTCATCGTCATTCCGGGGCGCGCCAGCCGACCTCGGGTTTACCCGAGTTCGGCTAATTTAGTTTGTCCAAGTCGGCAACAGCCGACTTGGATGGCGCGAGAATCCATCGGGCCGCACAGACGGCGGTGAAATGGGTTCCGGGCTCGATGCTTCGCATCGCCCCGGAACGACGGTCAGTAAATCGTCGGCTCGCCGATCGGCGCGCCGAAATCGGTCTCCAGGAAGTCGAAGTCGCAGCCGTCATTGGCCTGCTTGATGTGCTTGGTGAACATCCAGCCATAGCCGCGCTCGAAGCGGCGCTCGGGCTGCTTCCAGGCGGCGCGGCGCTTTTCGAGCTCGGCCTCCGGCACGTCGAGATTGATGGTGCGGGCCGCGACGTCGAGCGTGATGCGGTCGCCGTTCTGCACCAGCGCCAGCGGGCCGCCGACATAGGATTCGGGCGCGACGTGCAGGATGCAGGCACCGTAGCTGGTGCCGCTCATGCGTGCATCCGAGATGCGCACCATGTCGCGCACGCCCTGCTTCACCAGCTTGGTCGGGATCGGCAGCATGCCCCATTCCGGCATGCCCGGCCCACCCTGCGGCCCCGCATTGCGCAGGATCAGGATGTGATCCTCGGTGACGTCGAGATTGGGATCGTCGACCGCCTTCTTCATCGAGGCATAGTCGTCGAACACCAGCGCAGGTCCCGTGTGCTTGAGGAAACGCGGCGCGCAGGCGCTTGGCTTGATGACGCAGCCGTCGGGCGCGAGGTTGCCCTTCAGCACGGCGAGCGCGCCTTCCTTGTAGATGGGATTGTCGACCGATCGGATCACGTCGTCATTGTGCACTTCGGCGTGGGCGATGTTCTCGCCAAGCGTCTGGCCGGTCACGGTGATGCAGTCGAGATGCAGATGCGGCTTGATCTGACCCATCAGCGCCGGCAGGCCGCCGGCATAGAAGAAATCCTCCATCAGATAGGCATCGCCGCTTGGACGGACGTTGGCGATGACGGGCACCTTGCGGCTGGCCTTCTCGAAATCGTCGAGACCGATGTCCTGGCCGGCGCGGCGGGCCTGTGCGATCAGATGGATGATCGCGTTGGTCGAGCAGCCCATTGCCATGGCGACCGCGATCGCATTCTCGAAGGCCTTGCGGGTCTGGATCGTCTTCGGAGTCAAATCCTCCCAGACCATCTCGACGATGCGGCGGCCGCATTCAGAGGCCATCCGAATGTGGTTGGCGTCCGCGGCGGGAATCGAGGAAGCGCCGGGCAGCGTCATGCCGATCGCTTCGGCGATCGCGGTCATGGTGGAGGCCGTGCCCATTGTCATGCAGGTGCCATAGCTGCGGGCGATGCCGGCCTCGATGTCGAGCCAGTCGCGATCCGAGATCTTTCCGGCGCGCCGCTCGTCCCAGTATTTCCAGCCGTCCGACCCGGAACCGAGCGTCTTGCCCTTCCAATTGCCGCGCAGCATCGGACCTGCCGGCAAGTAGATCGCCGGGATGTTCATCGAGGTGGCGCCCAGCAGCAGCGCCGGCGTCGTCTTGTCGCAGCCGCCCATCAGCACCACGCCGTCGACGGGATGGCTGCGCAGCAACTCCTCGGCGTCCATCGCCAGCAGATTGCGATAGAGCATGGTGGTTGGCTTGAGCAGCGATTCCGACAGCGACAGTGCCGGCAGCTCCAGCGGCAGGCCGCCGGCCATCAGGATGCCGCGCTTGACGTCGTCGACGCGCGACTTGAAGTGCATGTGGCAGGGCTGGGCGTCCGACCAGGTGTTGAGGATCGCGATGATCGGGCGGTCCTTCCACTCCTCCGGCGCGTAGCCCATCTGCATGGCGCGGGAGCGGTGTCCGAACGAGCGGAGATCGTCGGGCGCAAACCAGCGCGCGCTGCGGAGTTGGTCGGGTGTTTTCTTCTTGGTCATTATCCTTTTCCCTCAGGGAATACGCCCTGCTCTTCTCACAGGCCGTCCGCCCCTCGCAAGACGCTGGCCGGGAACGGGCGTCTGCTATGCATGCAGGCGCGCATACATCGCGCTGCACCGCAGCATCGAGGCCAAGCTGCCGGACAATTCTGAAGTGCTTGCGGGCCGGGCTGAATCCGCGCAACAATTTCATATTTGATGCTTTGTTCATGGTCGTTCAGGGCTAGCCCTATCCGGCCCGGAGGAATTTGAGACGTGGCCAACATCCTGATTGTGGATGACAATCCGGCCTTGCAGATCCCAACCCGCCTGATCCTCGAGAGAGCTGGTCATCACGTCACGGTCGCCGGCGATGGTCACAAGGAGCTCGCGCCGTTCGGGGCCGAGGCGTCGCTCGCTGCGGTCGATGGCTGCGTGAGGGTCGCGCAGTCTTCATCTCCGCCCCAACCCGACGTCGGCCGCGGATGACGGAACCGGCCATGTTGCAGCGGAGCAGAACATTCCGGGCCATTCTCGATGCGGCGCGAAGGGCGACATGACCCTCGCAACCCGGCTGGCCATCGCAATGATCCTGTTGGTCGCGATCGCGGTCACCGCCGTCGGATGGCTGAGCCATTACAGCCTGGAGCAGGCCTTCCTGCCGCGCGTGCTCGACCGCATTGAAAGCCAATCGCGGCTGATGGCCTCCCAACTCGAAGCCCAGACCAACGGCGCGCGCGCCGATATCGTAACGTTCCGCTCCCATGCCGCCGTACGCGGCATGATCGATGCCCACTTCAACAACGGCATCGATCCAATTGATCACCTTTCGGAAACGGCCTGGCGTGAGCGATTGCTGAGGGGCCTCGTGGCCGAGGTCGGGGCTAACCCGACCTACACGAAGTTTCGCATCATCAACGCCGACGGCAGCGAATATTTGCGCGTCGACCAAACCGGCCCGACCGGATCGGTGCGCATCGCTCCCAACGATGCCCTGCAAGACAAAGGCGATCGCTCCTACTTCCAGGACGCGATCAAGCTGTCCGAGGATCAGGTCTACGTCTCTCCGGTCGACCTGAGCGTCGACGACGGCGTGATCCAGATGCCCTATGTTCCTACGTTGCGCGTCGCCGCGCCGCTGTTTGGATCCGATCACCGGCTGTTCGGCATCGTCGTCATCAATGTCGACATGCGACAAGTGTTCGACCGTATCAGGATATCGATCCGGCGCGGCGAGTCGGTCTACGTCGTCGGCCGTAACGGCGACTATCTCGTGCATCCGGATCGGACTCGCGAGTTCGGTTCGCAACTGGGGACACCGACGCACTGGCAGGACGACTTCCCCTATTTCGCTGCAATCACCGGATCGACCCAGGGCGCTACCCAAGTCGTGCCTGGTGGCGACGACAAGCCGAGCGGCGCCGCGATCTCGCCTGCGATCCTGGCCGAGGGCCAATGGGTCGGCATCATCCGCGTCGTGCCCAACGCCGTCTTCATGGCACCGGCGGTCAGCATCGAGAAAACCACCATCACGATCGGCATCATCGCGGTGATGGTCGCGGCCGTGCTGGCCATGCTCCTGGCGCGATCGCTGACCCGGCCGATCGGCCGGCTCACCGCGGCGGTCGAGGCGATCGGGCGCGGTCATTCCGCCGAGATCCCGGTCGACGCGCCGGGCGAGACCGGCATGCTGGCGCGGGCTTTTGCGCGCATGGTCGAGGAGACGAAGGCGAAGACATCCGCGCTGGAGCATGAGGTCGAGGAGCGGCGGCGCACCGAGGCCGCGCGCGACCATTATGCCGCCCGCGAGCGGTTGTTCAGCGCGGCGGTCGAATCGTCCGACGATGCGATCATCATGCAAACGCTCGACGGGATCATTACAGGCTGGAATCCGGCCGCCGAGCGCCTCTATGGCTATTCGGCGGAGGAGGCCGTCGGCCAGCCGACCTCGATCATCATACCTGCCGAACGCCGCGAGGAAGGGAAGAACTATCTGCGGCGGATCGCGTTAGGCGAGTGGATCGAGAACTTCGAGACCGTGCGAATACATCGCGACGGCAGCCTGCTCGATATATCGGTCAGTCTCTCTCCGATCCGGGGCCCTTCGGGCGAGATCATCGGCGCATCGGGCTCGGCACGCAGTCTCACCGAGGCGCGGCGGACCGAGCGGGCGCTGCAACAGCAGTTGGAGGAACGGCGGCTGCTCTTCGACACCTCGCAGGACCTGATCATGATCATGGACCCGCGAGGCCAGATCGTGCAGATCAGTCCGAGCAGCATGGCCGTTCTCGGCTACCTGTCGGAGGAAATGATCGGCCGCAGCGGCGTCGATTTCATCCATCCGGCCCACCTCGAGCAATCCCGCGAAGAGATGCGCGCGCTCCGGCGCGGCGAACATCCGAAGCTCGCCGACACCCGTTGCTTCCACAAGGACGGACGCGAGGTCTGGCTGTCCTGGCTCGGCAACTGGTCGGATCAAGCCAGGCGCTTCTTCTTCGTCGGACGCGACATGACCGAGGCGAGGCTCGCAGAAGAGTCCTTGCGCGAAAGCGAGCAGCTCGCGCGCAACATCGTCGAGACCGCGCTCGACGCTTTCGTCCAGACCGATGACCACAGCAGCATCCTGAACTGGAGCTCGCGGGCCGAAGAGCTGTTCGGCTGGCGGCGCGAGGAGGTGCTG
Organism: Pseudomonadota bacterium; assembly: GCA_023435725.1. Classification (GTDB taxonomy): domain Bacteria; phylum Pseudomonadota; class Alphaproteobacteria; order Rhizobiales; family Xanthobacteraceae; genus Bradyrhizobium. Next base: position 97,359 of record JAEYRD010000166.1, read on the forward strand.
GGCAGGAACGCGATCGACCTCATCGTCGCCGAAAGCGAGCGCGACAGGGTCAAGGCCGGCCTCTCGCGTTTCCTCGAGTCCCAGAACGGCCAGACGCTGAACCGCCGCCGCGAACTCACGGTCCGCCGCCGCGACGGCACTGAATTCAAGGCCGAGCTGAGCGTTACGGCGCTGAGGCGCCGTGAAGGCATTCTTTTCAACGTGTTCTACCGTGACCTCACCGACAAGATCGCGTCCGAGGAACGCGTCCGCCAGGCCGAGAAGATGGAGGCGGTCGGCCAGCTCACCGGCGGCGTCGCGCATGACTTCAACAACATCCTCACGGTCATCACCGGAACGATCGAGATTCTTGCGGACGCGGTGGCCAAGGATCCGGCGCTCGCGGCGATCGCGAGGATGATCGACGAGGCCGCCGGGCGCGGCGCCGAGCTGACCCAGCACCTGCTCGCCTTCGCGCGCAAGCAGCCGCTCCAGCCGCGCGAGATCGACATCAATTCGCTGATCATCGACACCGCAAAGCTGTTGCGGCCGACGCTGGGCGAACAGATCCAGATCGAGTCGGTGTTCGAGGAGGAGAGCTGCGTCGCGATGGTCGATCCCAACCAGCTGACCACCGCGATCCTCAACCTCGCGCTCAATGCCCGTGACGCCATGCCTGATGGCGGCAAGCTGATCGTGGAAACGGGCTTAGCCTATCTCGACGAGGCCTATGCCAACGTCAACGACGTGCCGCCCGGACAGTACGTTCTGATCGCAGTCAGCGACACCGGCACCGGCATTCCCGCGAACATGCTGGCTAGAGTGTTCGACCCCTTCTTCACCTCGAAGGGACCCGGCAAGGGAACCGGCCTTGGCCTCTCCATGGTCTACGGCTTCATCAAGCAGTCCGCAGGCCACATCAAGATCTACAGCGAGGAAGGCCACGGCACCACGATCAAGATGTACCTGCCGCCCGCCAAGACGCCCGCGGCGGTCAGCGATGGCGTGGCGCCGGTGACGATCGAGGGCGGACATGAGACGATCCTCGTGGTCGAGGACGACCGGTTGGTGCGCGACTACGTGCTGGCGCAGCTGCATTCGCTGGGATACGTCACCCTGGAGGCCGCGAACGCCGCGGAAGCGCTCGCGATCGTCGCCACGGGCAAGCCGTTCGACCTGCTGTTCACCGACGTCATCATGCCCGGCGGGATGAACGGACGGCAACTCGCCGACGCGGTCCTGAAGATGCGTCCCGATCTCAGGGTGGTCTATACCTCCGGCTATACCGAGAACGCGATCATCCATCACGGCCGGCTGGACTCTGGCGTGCTGCTGCTAGCGAAGCCGTATCGTAAATCCGATCTGGCGCGGATCATCCGCAAGGCACTGCCCGGCTGATATTCGGTCTCGTGTCCAGGACGCACTGCAGCGCCATGAGCGCGTTCACCCGCGTCTTCGACGCGCTTCGGCTGCTGCGCAGAGCCAGGACCCAGAACGGCTAGCCGTGCAATTGGAGAGATGGATGCCGGCTCTGCGGCGCATCACTGCATGACGCACTGCGTCCGGGGCACGAGAGAGAAGCGCCAGCCGCCTTACGACGCGCGTTGCGCGGCAGTCATCACGATGCGGATCAGGTCGGCGGCGTTACGCGCGCCGAGCTTCTTCATGATGTTGGCGCGGTGGTCCTCGATGGTGCGCGGGCTGATGCCGAGCGTGCGGCCGGCTTCCTTGTTGGACGCACCGCAAGCGAACTGCTCGAGCACCTCGCGTTCCCTGCGCGTCAACGGCTCGCGTCCGGGGAAGTGCAGCTGGCCGAATTTCGGCGACGCGTTCTCGTTCTCCGCCTGCCTGCGTGCATAGGCCCCGATCGCCTCGTCCAGCCGGCCGACGATCTCGCTGCCGCGGAACGGCTTCTCGATGAAGTCGAGCGCGCCGCTCTTGATGGCGCCCACTGCCATCGCGATGTCACCCTGGCCGGAGATCATGAAGATCGGCGCCGGATATTCCTCGCCTTGCAGTTCCTTGAGAATGTCGAGGCCTGACTTTCCGGGAATGTGCACGTCGAGCAGGATCGCAGCCGGTGTGCGGCTTCGCGCGATGGAGAGCAGCGCAGCGCCGTCCGCAAAGCAGATCACTTCGTAGCCCGCAGCCTTCAACACCATCGACAAGGTGTCGCGAACCGCAGGGTCGTCGTCGACGACGAAGATTTCACCGCGAGAGGTTTTTTCGGCCATGTGCTACGTCCATTCGCATTGAGGACTCGCGTCCGCGCCAAGCTTTATGGCGTCCGGCGCGGATTCGGCCCACCCGTATTTGTACGGGACATGGACTTAACGCACAAGTAGCGGCGGGGGACCTAATTGCAGGGTACGGAGAATATCCATGCTAAATCTCGCAGGCACACCCCCGCCCATCGCGACGCTCGAAACCGACAGCCGTCAGTTGATCACAGCCGATCTTCGCTCTCTGATCGCACGCATCGAGAACAGTATGCATCTGATCGACGCGACCATGGCACGGGAAGACATGGCACGGGAAGACGACAGCGCTATCGCGGGTTCCACCGACATTTTCGTGCTGGATGACGTCACGCCCCGTTATGCCACGGCGAGCGCGGCCCTCAGCGCCTGCCGGGCGGCCCTTGACCACGCCCTGCAATGCCTGTCCGAATCCGGCAGTCCAACGTCGATCGCCATCGCCGCGGAGAATCCGCCGCAGCTGATTGCACCGCGGTTCCGCGCCTCAGGCGCGGTGCCGTTCCACGATCGCGTCCGTGGCGACGCCGCCCCAGGTGTGGATCGCAGGCAAGCCCATTGCCGTCTTGCCGAGATTGGCGAGGCTGATGCGCAGGGCCGCGAGGTCGAGCGGCTTCGGCAGGCCCTGGAGCTCGATCCCGACTGAGCGCGCAAAGCTGCGAGCAGCGCTGCGGCGCTTACCGTCCATGCCGCTGATGACGATCACCGAACCTGCGAATTTCGCGTCGGCCATCTCGCGCAGCACGTCGATGCCGTCACCATCTTCCAGCACGAGATCGAGCGTCACGCAGTCGAAGCGCGCGGAACGGAGCTTTTCGATCGCCTCCGCCACGGACGGCGCCACGGTGACTTCATGGCCGGCGTGCTTGGCGGCGACGGTGATCAGGCTGCGCTGAGTGGCGTCGTCATCGACGACCAGGAGCTGCAGCGCGCGCCGCTCGGCGACGTCGGGCAGCTTTGACGGGATGGGGGAGAGAGAGCTTCTTGGCATTGCCGGACCCTGAGATTGAGACGGGCGATTGATACACGGGTCGCGCTTAAGCCACGTAAAGCCGTTGTGACGAATTCATTCGGATGTTTTAGCAAATGTGAACCAATGTCCCGGAACACCGCGACGAGGCGCACGCGGAAATCACGCCGCCGCGTCGTGACCGCCGGCAGCGCCGCGCTTCTTCCGGTGCTTGCCGCGCAGGAACTGGATGTCCATTTCGGCACCGTTGACACGCACCAGCTCGCAGCGGCGATAGGCCAGGCCGGTCGACGACAGCAGCAGGAAGAATTCCTTCAGGTTCAATCCCTGGATCGAGCCTTCCACGGTGAGGGTGGCGTCGGTATCGGAGATCGCGTTGAGCTTGCAGTCGCGCCGCCACGTGCCGTCGATCGCCATGATGCAGACATCATAGCCGCGACTGAACGTGACGCGCTCCGCACCCCTGCCATCCTCGGCCATGCTTATCGTCCTGCCATCACAGCCATGCGCGGCAGCGCGCTTGCGAGGGCCGGCTTGGGGGCCGCGGCCGCACGCTGGTCGTTCGGCTTATAGAGACCGCGCCGATCCGGGATCGGCCTGAACGTATCGGTCAATCCGACCACGGTTTCGGCCGCACCCAGCACCAGGAAGCCGTCGGGCTCGATCTGGCGCGCAAGGCGGTTGAAGATGTTGATCTTGGTGTCCTGATCAAAATAGATCAGCACGTTGCGGCAGAAGATGGCGTCGAACGTGCCGAGCTGGGAAAAGTCGTGCAGCAGGTTGAGCTGGCGGTGCTGGATCATCGCACGCAATTCGGGATTGATCTGCCAGGTCTCGCCGGTCTGCTTGAAATATTTGACCAGCATCTGGATCGGCAGGCCGCGCTGCACCTCGAACTGGCTGTAGATGCCGGACTTGGCCTTTTCCAGCACCTCCTGCGACAGGTCGGTCGCGATGATCTCGACGCGCCAGCCGGTAAGAGCCGCGCCCATCTCCCTCAGGCACATCGCCAGTGAATAGGGCTCCTGCCCGGTCGAACCGGCGGCGCACCAGATGCGCACGCTGCGGCGGCCGGCGCGCGCCTTGATGATCTCAGGCATGATGGTGTCGCGGAAATGATCGAACGGAACCTTGTCGCGAAAGAAGAAGGTCTCGTTGGTGGTCATCGCCTCGACCACGCTGGTGATAAGCGCGCCCGAGCCGCCTTGCAGCTTCTGCACGAGCTCGCCGATGCCGGAGAGCCCCGCCTTGCGCGCGAGCGGCAGCAGGCGGCTTTCGATCAGATATTGCTTGTCTGCGGACAGGTCGAGACCGGAATGGTCCCTCAGGAACTTACGCAGATACTCATATTCGGTCGGGGTCACGGATACCCTTTCGGAAGCTGTACTGTAACACTCTGGCCGGAAATACGCGGGCCAGACACACTCAGACCAACGCTCGTCCGACCGGGATCAAGCCAACTTCAGCGAACTTGTCGGCGATAATGTCTTTGTCGAATGGCTTCATGATGTATTCGTTGGCGCCGCCGCTGAGCGCCTGGGCGATATGAGCCACGTTGTTCTCGGTGGTGCAGAACACCACCTTCGGCTGCTCGCCGCCGGGCAGGCGACGCATGTGGCCCATGAACTCGAAGCCGTCCATCACGGGCATGTTCCAGTCGAGCAGCACCGCATCGGGCAGCTGCCGCTGGCAGATCTCGAGCGCCTTGGAGCCGTCCTCGGCCTCGGTGACTTCGAATTCCAGGCCTTCCAGGATCCGTCGCGCAATCTTGCGCACGACGCTGGAATCATCGACCACCAAACATGTTTTCATTTTGGTTCTCCGGATTCGATGTTTTCGTTAGTTCACGCAGCCATCTGCACTTCGGTCTTCAGTTCGAGGACGCGATCGACGTCGAGGACGACCATGAGCTGGCCGTCGAGGCGGTGGACGCCGCCGGCGAGCTTGGCCATGCGGGGGTCGAGGTTGACGGGGTTCTCTTCCTTGCCGTCCTCGGGCA
>JAEYRD010000058.1 GCA_023435725.1 Pseudomonadota bacterium
AATCGGGGCTACAGGCTTCGCGATATTCAGTTCCACGTCCGACGGTGGCCGATCACCACCTGCCCCGGAATGTGGCCGTCGTTCACCACCAGTACGGCCACCGCCACCCCTCATAGCGGACCCACGACGACACCAGCGGCGGGCCGTATGGATCGACCCGGTCGTCTTCAGGGCGATAACGATATCGAGGAACAATATAATAATCCCACGGCGTCGGCCTGAGCACAGGCGCCGTGACAATGAGCCTCTGTTGTTCACGAACGACTGGGGCTTTCTTCGCCCGGGCTTCAGCGCCTGACATCCCAAGGCTGCACAGCACCAGGGCCGTTCCGAGCGCACACGTGACGGTCATGATCTTCATGCGTTGGCCTCCTCCCGAGAGAGTGCTGAAGGACGCGAAGCAAGGCAAGCTAATTCGCCCTCGACTTGCCTGAATGACCGCTATCGGCTCTGGCAACTTCGGCCGACCGCGCAATCCGGGGACCTCAAGGCGAGCGCAGCCGGGATACGCCGACGGGTCGGCGCGAAGCGCCGCCCGATGACAGGGTCCGCAATATCCGGGGAGCCAATCGTTCAAAATGTCGGATGACGCGCTCTCACCCGGTTGACCGGGTAAGAGCAGTCAGCCCGTACCATGCAGCAGTCTAGACACCCGCGTTCGCGAAGCCGCGTGCTGCAGGATTCTGGCCGGCGCCTTGCGGTGGGTTGATATCCTTCAAGCACTCGTCGCTTTGATGGACTGCGAGAATGTTGATGCCGAGAGCCATGGTCCGGTAGCCGTGGTCCTGCAGCCAGAACTCGAGTTGCTGGTTGTCCGTCTTGATTTTTTCGATCAACAGGATCGGGCGATACTTTCTGATTGTCTCCTGGGACCCCGCAAGGGCCTCCAACTCCATTCCCTCGATATCGATCTTGATGAAATCGACCCGAGGCAGGTTGAGCTCGTCCAGCGTCATTTTTCGGACAAGGACGGTGTTGTCCGTATAGTTGATCGGCTGACCGATGAATTCGTTACCCGGGCGCTGCCGCAATTCCAGGCTGCCGAAACTGGAAGGCGTAAAATAGTCTGGATTTGGAATTTGCATCATGCCGGATTCGGAGGATACGGCAGCATTCACCGCTAGCGCGTTGAAGCAGTTGTTGATGGCGATATTGCCCGCCAGCGCATAGTAGATCCGTTCCTGGGCTTCGATCGCGATCACCGAACCCCAGCCCGTCATGGACGAGGCCCATTCGATCGTGTGCACGCCGATATTCGCGCCGCAGTCGATGGCGATCACCCCGTCACCGAAGTGCTTCCGTCGCAAGGCCAGCAATTCGAGAGCGATCTTGACTTCGCCTGGATCGAACGCGGCCGTTTCGAGGATCTGAAACCCCACACCGTAGCCGCGGTCAGGACTGACCATGCGATAGTCGAAGCGATTGACGATCATCGTTCCGTGGTTGGACGAGGCCATGACAAAGGCCAGCTTTTGCCCCGCGATAGGCATGGCAGAATCTCCTTTAGAGTAGATCCCACCATCCCAATGCCCGCTTTTGCGAAGCTTGCGCCGGCATCGGCTTCCGGACGGATATCGCGGAGCCTGTCACAGGGCGGCGCTTCGCGTCGACCCGTTGGCCGATCCAGGCTACGAACTGCAGTTCGATGCCGAAGCCCCGGTCCGGCCGACCGGGGTCGCCATAATTTCTCCGTCGCGCTCGCGTTGTCTCGGGCGGCGGCGAGGACTATCCTCGCGAGGATTCCGGACCGCCGCACTCATTCCGCCGATGCCAGACTGAATGGAGAGCGCATCAGTGACTCAGACGAACGAGCCGAAGCCGGACGCACCGCGCGCCGATGGCGATCTGACGCGGGCGTATGAGCAGATCAAGAGCGCCGAGCAAGACCTTGCGCGCCTGGACCGGCTGGTTTCGGGAATGGAACGGGGCAGCGACGAGCCGTCGACCTCGCAGCCAAAGGCCAGTGCCGGGCCCGACGCCGATCCCCCGGAAAAGCCGTCACCGCCGCAAAGCCAGGTTCACCAGGAAAGCCCGAAAGCGAATCGGCCGATGCTGCGGGTCCTCGTTGGCCTGTTGCTGGCGACCGGCATCCTTGGTGCTGCGTTGGCTTCGCAATATCGGGACGAGACCAGGGCGATCATGGCGCGATGGACTGCGCCGGTCTCGCGCCCACACCTGGAAGCGTCCGAGGTTCGAGGTCCGGCGAATCCACCGCCGGTCCAGCTGGCTGCTGCCGATGACCAGGTGCCCGTGCCGGCGCCGCCGGTCCAGAAGAACGCCGACAGCAATCCGCCGGCCGCCACAACGCCGCCCGATGCGAAATCCGCCGAGTTGGCGCAATCGCTCAAGGCCATCACTGACCAGCTCGCAAGCATCAACGAAAAGCTCGAGCAACTGAAGAGCCGTCACGAGCAGACGCTTCACGAGCAGGCCGACGCCATTCAACAGCTCAAGACGGCGCAGGAGAAAGACGCAAGCGACAGTGCGCGCCTCGCCACGCAGGTCCAGGCGCTGCAGACGCAGCTCACGACGCTGTCCGCATCCCCCAAACCCGCGGCGCGGAGCGTGGCGAAGGAGAACGAGACGGCTGCGCGTCCGCACATCCAGGCAGCCGCACCACCACCTCGGCGGCCCAGGCCGCCGCGAGGCCCCTGGATGCCCCCGCCCTATATGGTTGACCCCTACGGCGATATGGATTGGTGAGCCCGCAGGGCGGTCGAGCCGAAGACGCCGGGCCGCGCCAACCGCGTCACGGCCCCCGCCCCTACGCCGCGTCGACTTCCTCGTCCGCCTCGCTCGGCGCCGGGCCTGCGACGAGCTTGTCGAGACTGACCATCAGCAGATCGGCGATACGCATCAGCTGGTAGAGCGGAATGTCCGCGTCTCCCTTCTCGGCCGATGCGAGAAACCCGGACGTCACGCCGATGAGCTCCGCCAGCTGGACTTCGGTGTAGCCGCGGGTCTCGCGCGCGCTTCTGACGCGCGCACCGATCCCAAGCCTGTGCCGGGACTGCTCGTCCGCGGTCATCATGGCCGCCTGCTCCTCCGGGCTCGCATAGCCGGTCGCGAACGCACTGCCGATCAGCCTGCCCTTGCGCCAGGCGACCCGGCAGTCCTTGCACAGTCCATTGTTGAAGATCAGCGTGAACTGCTCGGCGACCCATAGCGAGCTGTTGAGTTGCAGGCGGGCGCCGCTGCCGGAGACATCGCGGATCGTACAGGGGACGCTGACGGTGCTGCCGGTGCCGTTGTCGAACTCGACAATGCCGGTCCTCAACGTCTGATGTCTGACTGCAGCACGATACTCGCTCATGACCAGTACGCTCCCGTAACCCCAGGCAATTTCGAACGGCGTAGCCGACGCACCCTTAAAATTCAGGCGCAAGTCCCCGGAATTTTCCGTAACTGCTCCACCGGTTCAACCGGGACCGGAGGCCATGGTAAAGGATTTGCTGCCAATTGATGGCTTGCGGCTCCATCCGGGCTACGAAGCTCGCCGTCCAGGCCCCGCCACCATGGCATAATGCCCCTGTTTTGCCTGACGCGTCAAACGTTATTCGGTATCGCCGAAATGCCATTCGGGACGGCGGTTTCTACTGTGCATGGGGTTGTTTTCGAGATTTTTTTTCGGACGCGCTCTCAGCTTCCTTTCAGGCTCAAGATGTAGCTCACCAGCGCATCGGCCTGCTCGGGCGAGATCACCAGATTTGGCATGGTTTGGTGGCTGGTCCGCCAAAACACCTTGAGCGACAGCGCGGTGGTGCCGTTGCGGTTGGCGATGGCCTGAAAGCTCGGGGCCTGGTCGAACAGTCCGGCCGTACCAGGCTCGACGGCGTGACACGTCTGACACCACGCCTGCGCGAGACGATGTCCCTCCGCGGCCGTACGCGAGGCCGGCCTCGATGCTCCGGCGGCCGTATGGACCACACCGACGAGAAACAGCACCGACAACGCGATCAGCACGGCAAGGCCGACGTAAATTCGAACACTGCGCGACATCGCCTCAACCTCGTCATTGCTTCGGCCGCTTGACAAGCGTAGGGCGTCGCGCGCAGAGAAAATTGATCTGCATCAACAGATCGGTGCGCGGCCCGTAGGAAGAGATGCAGCGCAATCACCTGGAAGGATCATCATGAACGGCAATCGCTACTACGGCGTCCGCGTCGAGGGCGCGAAATACGGCGTCGGCTTCGGCTCGGCGCTCGCCATCGCGATCTCCTACACCAACAACCATTCGATCCTGTGGGCGATCATCCACGGGATTCTTGGCTGGCTCTACGTGATTTTCGTCGCCCTGTTTCGGTGACGGCCTTAGCGCATCGGGCCCGACGCGGCCTACGACTTTTCCCTGGATTCCCGGAGATCGAAACCAGCCATGAACGACGCAACGAAGTGCCCGAACTGCGGTTCGGAGCATGCCTATCAGGATCGCGATCTATGGGTCTGCCCGGAGTGCGCCCATGAATGGAGCGCGACGGGCGATGCGGCCCCGCAGGTCGCGCAGGAGGCCGGCGTGCGCGACGCCCATGGCAACGTCCTCGCTGACGGCGACAGCGTCATCGTGATGAAGGACCTCAAGGTCAAGGGCTCGTCATCGGTCGTCAAGGGCGGCACCAAGGTCAGGAACATCCGCCTCCAGGACGCCACCGACGGCCACAACATCGCCTGCAAGATCGACGGCATCGGCGCGATGAACCTGAAATCGGAATTCGTGAAGAAGGCGTAGGATCCGGGCAGCTCCCGGTCGTTCCGATCCTAGCCGCCAAGCAGCGCATCGTACCCCTTTGCGCTGAACTGCAGCAGACAAAATCCGTGTCCGAACGGATCGGCCAGCATCGCGATCCGCCCATAGGGCGTATCGCGCGCAGGCGTCTCCAGGGTCGCGCCGGCACGCAAGCCACGCTCGACCGCGGCGTCGACATCATCGACCACGACGTCGATATGCAGCGGCGTCCAGTGGCGTTCGTAGCGGCGGCGGTCGTCGCCGGCGCCGAGCGTGCCAGCCTGCTTGGTCAGCAGATACACCGGCGCAGGCCAGCCGAGCAGCTCGACGAAATCGGTGCCGAAGCGGCGGCCGACCGTCAGGCCAAAGGCTGCGGTGTAGAAGGTCGTGGCGGCCGCGACGTCGGGAACGTCGATGTTGAGCAGGAAGGTCATGGCGGGCCCGTCTGAATGCGATTGGCACTGCGAGCGTAGCCCGGATGGAACGCGAGCAAAATCACCCATGAAGCCGTCGAGGCCGGTTGAGGTCGGAGATTGAGCGCTCCACCCGTCCGACAAACCGGGAGGCCAATCCCTCAGCTCTGTCTCTGCGCCAGATAGAACCCGCACAGCACCGTGACGAGGCCAGCGGCCTGCAGCGCCGTCGGCGGCTCGCCGAGCAGCAGCCAGCCGACCATCAACGTCATCGCCGGCACGCAGGCCGGAAACACCGCGGCGCGAGCGACGCCGAGACGCTGAACCGAAACAGCGAAGAGATAGAGCGCGGCGGGACCGGCGAGCACGCCCTGCGCCAGCGCCTGGATCGCATTCTCGGTGAAGCCGATCGCGACGACGCGGGCGGGCCCGCCGGTCGCCAGGTAGATCGGCAGCAACAGCAGCGACAGCACGTTGATGACGAGCGCGGCCGACACCGCGGAGACGCGCCACTGGCGCAGCGCGGCGCCAAAGCCGGCGAACATGAATCCGGTGAGCACGAAGATCAGGTCGCCCAGCACCCCGTCGGCCCCGATATGGCCGATCGATTCCGCGCCGATCACGCAGAGGCCGCCGACGATGACCAAGGCGCCGGCAAGGCGCGAGGCGGAGATCCGCTCCTTCAGCACGACTGCAGCAAGCAGGAGACCGCCGAGCGTCGCGCAGGAGGGCTGGATCAGGCTGCCATGGCCGAGCGGCACGAACAGGAATCCGGTGTAGGAGATCAGCGACATCACGGGGCCGCCGAGCACCATCAGCGCAAGGCCCCTGCCCCAGCCGATGCCGCAGAGATCGGAGATGCCGGCGCGCAACACCAGGGGCAGGAACGCGACGCCCGACCAGACGTAGCGATGCACCAGGAGATCGACGGGCGTGAAGCCGACCTTGAGGCCGTGCCGCGTGCCGGCAAAGCCCAGCGCCCAGAACAGCGCCGCGGACAGGCCGCAGACGACGCCAAGGAGCGCCGGCGCCGCATCGTTCTTCCGAATGAGAGCGTCAGCGCCGCTCGTTCGCTGATCCATGGGGCAAGCCTTATGTCAGTGCACTCATCGCCTCAACCCACGCGGTTGCAGGGCTGGCACGCGACGGTGATGCAAAGTTGGGTAGCCCAGATGAAGCGAAGCGCAATGCTGATCAATGTGGGCGCGCTCAATCAGGCTTCAGTGGTGACATTGGCGATGCGGCTCGGCATCGCCTCGTGTCATCTCGCGCGGTTGTTCGCGCCTGCGCGCGGTGCGGGAACGCAGGGCGGAGCGTTATCGCAGCCCGTTACGAGCTAGAAAAACCCGGGGCTGAGATCGAGCCCGTATGTCAGGCTCAAAACGAACACGAACAGCGCCGCGGCCGCGAACGTCGCGGCATGCCTGAGAATGAACGCGCGCGGCGAGGTGGTCGCGACAACGGCTTTCTGGGCAACGGGCATGTGGCCTCCGTTATGATTTCAAAAATTGGCCGCAACCATACGGCGGCCGCATCAGGCGCGCGGCCCTCGAAACAAAGCGTTAAATGGCAGGGCGCCGTTATGAACCGGCATACATAACCGGCACTTCACGCGAACTTGCTCGCGGCCGGAGTCTCAGGCAGCGCATCGAAGCGCAATTGTGCGTCAACGCGATGCGCATGCAACGTCGAGTGTCGGTGCTCGGACGAGGCGGCGGGTCTCGCTCTCCGCAAGGCCCGCCTGCCGTCAGGCGAAGTCAGATTAACGGGCAGCGCCGGTCGTGACGTCGGCGGTCTTGACCTTGCGCGGCGTCAGGACGCTGGCCTGCAGCGCCGTCACACTGGTGGCTGGAGCCGTCACCTGCTGCTCGACATGGGCCGCGCCCAGCACGCGGACCTGCACGGGCGAGGCCGGAATGCCGTTGGCCTCATAGGCCGGCAGCTCAGCGGCGAAGGTGGCAGTCGAGCCCGCGATGGCGAGGACGGCGGCTGCGATCGACAAAGTCTTCTTGTTCATTGGTGGTGCTCCTGGAAGAAGTTCGGAGCACATCTAATCCTGATTTGCTGCAATGCGATATGCGCTACCGCAACGCAACATCGCGCACGGCGCATGGCGGTATGTTTAATGGCCCCAACGCCTTGGACGAGTTCCCTGCCCCTGGGGCGGTTCAGCCGCCGAGCACCTCACCCCAGCCGTCGAAGACGTAAGCCTTCCAGGACACGGTTCCATCCACGCGAGATCGACTGGCCCGCCGATAGTCATCGGCCTGATCGGCAGTCCAAGTGATGATCGCGTCGGAGACACGATCATGCAGGATGGCGGGTTCGGTAGGGTCGAAGGCGTCCATGGGACTAAGCGAGGAATGCGTCATGGCCGACCAACGCCCCGACGGCGCCAAGGTTGCCGCGCGGCGTCGGGCAAAATGACGGGTCCGGAACGCGAGGGGATTAGCGCCCCCCGCTCCATCATTGCGAACTGCTATTTCAACGCGGTCGCAAGCGCCTGAAGCTTTTCAACGAGATTGGTGCCGAGCGCATAGATGACTTCAATGATGGCGAGCGCAATGCCCGCCGCGATCAGGCCGTATTCAATCGCGGTCGCGCCGGATTCATCGGCGGCAAATTCAAGAAGCATGTTCTTCAGTTTCACAATCGAGTCCTTCCAATCCTGCCGGACGATGCCGGCACGGGAGAAATGCACATCCACAATCCAAGATTGAGTAAATTCGATTGTCCCAATTTGACGACAATCAACTCTGCCTTTGCCGATCATGTCCGGCATGCCTGCCCGGCCCTGGAACCGCGATGGAACCTTCGTTGCGCCTGCGCAACACCCGCTCGAAAAGGTCTTTTTCGCCGAATTGTGCCATTGCGCCGCCACACGGTCTTCCGAACAATTAACGCACCGCGTGCTTGGCTGTGTAAGCCGTTCCGACAAGGCAGGTTCGAACAGAACCGTTTGGAGGCAGGGATCATGAATGATCGGCGGTCTCTTCTGGTGGCAGTCTTGTGCCCCTCGGCCGTTATGGCCGGCTGGCTGACGCTCTCGCTGTCCGCCCAGGCTCCGGCCCTCATCGAGAACAGCGGCGCCAATGCGATTGCCGTCTCGCGTGCGAAAGATCCCAACCGGCTCGAGCTCGCTGATGTTCCGCGCGCTGCGACGATCGAAGATGGCATCGCGTTGACCGCCGACATCGCCGCTGCCGTGGCTGCGGCGCCGAGCCCGGTGGCGACCATCGACGAGACGACGCCCGACACATCCACCCCCGCCGTCAAGCTCGCCTCGGCCGATCCGGCGCTGATCTTGCCGACAGAGCCGCCAGCGCCACAGATTTCGCCCGAGCCGGCGCCCACCGTCAGCGAGGCGGCACCAGCAGAAGCCACGCCGGCGTCAGAGCCGGCGCCTGTCAAAGTCGCATCCGCCGATCCCACCGAGGTCGTGACGACAGATGCGCTGTCCCCCGCAGCAATCGCGAGCGGACCCGCGGCAGCGGAGAGCAAGGCGTCACCATCGGCGGACACCGTTGCCGTGCTCGACGAGTGCTTTGTTCTGGATGCCTGCATCGACCGCTATCTCTGGACGCTCTACCAGCGCACGCCCAAGGAAGACTCGATCAAGGTCGAGGAGCGCCGCGCCGTCACCGTCAAGCGCAGGGGCAAGACGAGAACCGTGATGCGCAGCTTCACGAAGCTGGTCGACGAGGATTTCGGCTGGAAGGATCCGAAGGCGGCTGAGCACGCCGGCATGCCGATGATGGACTACGTGATCGGCGGCATGGACCGCAGCTTTAAGCGAAAGCTGTTTCGCGCGCTGCTTGCGGCCGAAGCCGCCGGCCTCTCGCCGGGCATTACCAGCGCATTCCGCGACAACTATCGCCAGTCGATCGCAAGCGGCCTGAAGGCCGCTTCCGACCGCTCCTATCATGGCGGCAGCATGCGCGGCGGCTACGGGCATGGCATGGCGGCGGACATCGTCAGCACCAAGGGCGACAATCGCGCGCAACGCTGGGTCTCGACCGAAGTGCTGTGGAAATGGGTTGACGCCAACGGCAAGGCGCTCGGCATCGGCCGGCCCTATCTCGACCGCGATCCGCCGCATGTCGGCCCGGTCGACGGTCAGGAATACATCTCGCGCCGTGGCACCGCGGACCGCAAGGAAGCGGCCAATGCGAAGCCCAGGAAGGTGCGGGCTGCAGGCCACGCAAAGCCGAAGGCACAGGCCGCGCGCGAGCAGAAGGTCCCGCCGAAGCCGCAGAAGTCGGCGCAAACCGCGGCAAAGCGGGCGACCTGAGCCGTTACGCCGTCTGCCCCTGCGTCGGCAGGGGCACGAGCCGCATCTCGGCGGTGCCGGCCTCCTGCGTGCGCACCAGCACCGCAAAGATGGTCTCGACCGCAAGCCGCACTGCCGCCTCGGTTGCCTTGCCCTTGGCGAGGTGTGCCGCGATCAGGCCGGTCAGGAGATCGCCGGTGCCATAGGGGCGTATCGGCAGCCGCGGCGTCGCAAAGCGCGACAGCTGACCGTCGGCGCAGAGGATCGTCTCCACCTGCCCGCCAGGCGTGTCCGTGAGCGTGCAGCCGGTAGCAACGACGTCGATGCGGCGTCCCGCCGCCAGGGCCGCACAAGCCGTGCGCAAGCTCTGCGCATCCGCGATCGTCGTGCCCGCGAGCAACGCGAGCTCGAACTGGTTCGGCGTGGTCAGGTTCGCGGCTGGCAACAGCCGCTTCCGCAGCACGTCCAGAATGCCGTCGGCGACATAGACGCGACCGTCGTCGCCGATCACGGGATCGCAGAGATAGACGAGCTTCGAATTGCGCATCAAGGCCCGCTCGACGAAATCGGCGACGACAACGGCGTTGCCTGGCGAGCCGAGATAGCCGGTGACGAGCACCGCAGCCTCATCGACGAGATCGCGTTCCTCGACGCCTCTTAGAAGGTCGGCGACGAGTTCGGTCTCCAGCATCCGTCCGCGCAGGCTCGAATAGCGCGGATGGTTTGACAGGAGCGTCGTCGGCACCGCCGCGACGTTCACGCCCTCCGCCTGCATGGCATAGGCGGCCGCGCTGTTGCCGACATGGCCATGGACCACTTGGCTTTGGATGGAGATGACGAGCATGGACAGGTCCGTAGGGTCAAAAGCTGGACGGCGCAAGGATGGCAAGCGTAGCCCGGATTTCGCTGCGCTCCATCCGGGCAACAGATCTACGACGTCCCATACCTGAGCCCCGGCCGCAGCGCTTGCATCTTCCGCGCCAGCCGCCGGTGTCCCGTCTCCTCCGACTGTGCCAGCCGGTCGGCCACCGCGATATGATCCGCGTCGTTCTTGTGCTGATTGAGCTTGCCCTGCCCCTCGACCGTGTCCACCACGAGATTGATGACGCGGATCGCAGCTAACATGCTTTCGCGCTTGCTCGGCTCCATTTGCGCGAGGTCCCAGGGCCGTTTCGGCAGCCGGGATTCGGCCACAGCAAGCAGCGCATCGCCATGCCGGCGGTTCTCGTCAAGTCCGCGCAGATGCGCCACGCCCGACAGGTGAACGGCCTCGTAGAGCCAAGTCGAAACGTTATCCGGCGAGGCATACCAGTCGTTGGAGATGTAGGCATCGTCGCCGGCCACGATCAGCAGGAATCGCCTGTTTCCGTCCGCCAGCGGGACGAGCGGATTCTTGGCCGTGAAATGGATCTGCACGATGGCGCGTCCGTCGCGCCGATCCAGCACGAACGGCACGTGCGAGGCGCGCGGGCCGCGCTCATCCGCCGCCACGATCATGCCGAAGCCGCGTTCGCTAGCGAATTCCAGCGCGCGCTGCTCCTCGATTCGGAACTGGGGACGAAGGACATGCATGCGTGGCGCTCGATTGCTGGGGGGAGGGCAAGCCGAGGCTAACCCATGATCGCGCGAAATCCGAACGGGAATCACTGCGTGGTTCGCAACCCAGCCGCGCTGCCCCCCGCCTGTCGCCGGTTCGTCACGCCCGGGTGGTATGCCTCGGCAGCAGGCCAAAGCCCACCGAAAAGCCACGATCCATCTGTTGAACATACCTACCGCGCGGTATCTTTCGTGCGACCCATGTCCGAGCCCGTCATGACTTCCGCCTTCAGTGCCCACGCAGCGCTCGCCCTCGCCATTGTCTTCGAGGTCACCGCGTCCGCCTTCCTCCAGCAGTCCGCGCAGTTCACGCGGCCCTGGCCGACGCTGGCCATGGTGCTGTTCTACGTCGCCTCGTTCTATGCGCTATCGGTCGCGATCCGGGTCATTCCCCTGAGCATCGCCTATGCGATCTGGGGCGGCGTCGGCATCATCCTGACCGCCACGGTCTCCTTCGTGCTGTTCCGCCAGATGCTGGACGCCGCGGCCTTCGTCGGCATCGCGTTGATCGTGTCCGGGGTCGTGATCATCAACCTGTTTTCGGAGACGACGGTGCACTGATGCCGGCCAGCGCCTACACCCGCGCCAAGCAACCGGAGCAGGTCCGACGCGCCCTGCTCGACTGCGCCGCGGCCATCGCGATGGACCATGGCGTCTCCGGC
Organism: Pseudomonadota bacterium; assembly: GCA_023435725.1. GTDB lineage: Bacteria > Pseudomonadota > Alphaproteobacteria > Rhizobiales > Xanthobacteraceae > Bradyrhizobium. Next base: position 11,665 of record JAEYRD010000058.1, read on the forward strand.
GTTACGGTGCAGGCGGTAGCGACGGCAGCCGGCGTCACCAAGGGCGGGCTGTTTCATCATTTCTCGAGCAAGCAGGCGCTGATCGAGGGCCTGTTTGCCGATCTGCTCGCCCGCGTGGATGCCGAGATCGACGCCGCCGTTGAGGCTGATCCCAAGCCGCGCGGCAGTTTCACGCGCGCCTATGTGAATGCGGTGTTTACGGGCAAGGCCTTCGGCTTCGCCACCCCATGGGCCGCGCTCAGCATGGTCGCAGTCACCGATCCGTCATTGCGCCGGCTCTGGAACGACTGGATGAAGGCGCGGCTGAAGCGCCATCGTGCGACCGACGGCGCCCCCGATCTTCACGTCGTGCGCCTCGCCGCCGACGGAGCATGGCTGTCCTACGTCACGACGGGACAGACGCGGATGAGCGCGGATCTGCGGGCCGTACACGACCGCCTGATCGCGCAGACCCATCGCCAAGGGCGTGGACTCTGATGTCAACGCGCAGCCAGCCGTTTATACGCCGCAAGTGCCCGCTTGAGGTCGTCATATTCCGCGCAAGGGATCAGGCAGAGATTTTCGAGGGCCGCAAGCAGTTGCTCTGCTTTCGTGGGCTCGCCAAGCACCAGATAGGCTTCACCAAGGTGCTCATGCGCACTGCGATGGCGGGGATTCAGGATCAGCGCCTGCTGATAATGGCCGATAGCCGGACCAAGCTGACGTAGCCGTCGATAGGCATAGCCGATGTAGTTCTGGGTATCGGCATTAAGGGGGTCACGCAGCGCGGCGAGTTCGAAGGCTGCGATTGCACCGTTCCAATCCTCTGCAGCGAGCGCTCTTTTACCTGCCTTGAAATCGGGGTCGAGCACCGCCCAGTCAGCATCCGATGCGACGGATACCATCGTGGTGCAGATCGGCCATGCTTCGGGCGTTGTTGCAGTGTCAGCCTTGCGGTCGAGCCCGTCGGTCGGCGGTTGGGTACGCCACCCCGGCAGGCTTGTCGTGTAGATGGCTACACTCCCGACCAGCGCACCGAGCACTGTGGCCATTGCGATCGAACGGATCATCGTTCTCATCTCGCTGTTGACCTGGCGTTGAGCAAGACGGCCGAAGGGTCATTGTCGTGCGCGACCTACTACATTGTCATCCCGCAGGTATGCCTTGGCCTCACGGATTTCCTGCCGCTCAGTGTCGGCGTTCTTGGTCAACTCGACCACCTTGCTGTAATACTCGGTCGCCTTCTGGCGGTCGCCGGCACCTTCGGCAGCCCGCGCCGCTCCCCAGAACCCGCGGAAGCGATTGGGGGTTTGCTTGAGCGCAGTCTCGAACTCGTTCAGGGCGGCCGCCGGCTGCCCTACTTCGAGGAGCAATTCCGCCAGCAGTTCGCGGAACGGAAAGAGCCGGTTCTCCATCGCCACGTGTTTGAGGCTGCTGTCTTCACCGTCGGCGGCTGCGCGCATGAACCGCAGCGCCTGATCGCGGTCGCCTTCCTTCAGTGCCACCCATGCAGAAACGGCAAGCATTTGCTCTTCGGTGCGGTCGGCCCAATAGGACTGGTCGGCCCCCTGTAGCGTCGTGTGCAACACCTTCATCGCTTCGATTTCCTGCTTGGCACCGGTGAGATCGCCGGTCCTCGCCATACCGAGACCGCGCGTGAAGCGGATCAACGAATCTGCCATGGGATATTTCGTGGGTGTCATTGGTAGTGCGGCAGCGCCGGCCCAGTCCGCCCGCTCCAGGACATAGCGCGCTGGCATAGCGGCCTTGGCTGTGAAGTTGACGAAGTTAATCGGTCGATCGCCGCGATCGGCGGTGGCAAGTGACTTTTTGATCATCGCGTCCGCTTTGGCATCCTGCGCGAGCTGCAGATGCGCATAAACGGTAAAGTCTGCTGCATGATAATAGTCAGGCTGGATCTCAAGCGCCGAAGCGTTTGAGGCGATGGATTCTTCCCAAAGCCCGACCATGGAATAGATGTGCGACGGCATATGCCGCGCATGCGGCACGGCCGGCGCAATGCCGGCGTAGCGGCGGGCCGACGCAACACCCTTTTCGGCAAGTGGCGCGAAGTCGTAGGCGTGGATGAGGTAGTGGGTCACACCTGGATGTTGCGGGTTCTGTTCGAAGAGTTTTTCCAGAAGTGCTGCGGATTTGAGTTGATTGGCGTACGTGAGGTCGTTTTTCGGCGCCGAAGCTTGCAGTGTCAGCGCATAGTAGACCTGCACCTCGTAATCGTCGGGATAACTTTGCGCCATCCGCTCCATAGCAGCATTGTAGGCCGCCAGACGAGCATCCACCGGGACCTTATCAAAGTCTCGGAAATAGGCGCTCAGTGCCGCGATCCAGTCGCGCTCACGCTGCGTCTTCGGCCCAACGGCCCGTGCTTTTTCCAGTGCGTCCCAAGCTGCCTGCGCCTCCGCTCGTGTCGGCGTGGTTGCCAGCGTATTGCCGAGGAGGTCCATCGCCACACCCCAATATGCCATGGCACAATTGGGATCTTGCTGCGCTATCGCCTCGAACTTCCGGCGGGCTATCAGGAACCAATATGAATGCAGCATGGCGACGCCGCGGTCGAACTCGGCCTGCACATTGGGATCGCAGGAAGTTGGAAAGGTCACTGTGCCGAGCTGCTGGACTTGCTGGCCGATCGCACTGCTTGAAAGAGCTGCAGCAATCAAGCCAGTGGCAAACAATATTCGCGTCGATTGAGTGCTCATCGCAAGCCTCCTTCAGTATGAAAGCGATGGCGCGCGTAGATCGACCGCTACGCTTCCGGTCTATCCCGCTCCATCCATATTCCTGTTGCTGCAAAAAGTGCCGAGAACCCTTGTCCAAGGCACGCAACATCGCGCAAAAAGTGAAATGCAGTTTAGTTGCCCGTAGGCACTGTCGCAGCCCTTGATCTTACAGGATTGAGGCGCGCCAGATTGGCCACTCGTCAGATTACGCCACATCCCACGCCCCTAATAGTGCAGTCAGACTTCCGTTATCGGCGAGCTCTTCAACCTTCTCCCTTGTGGGAGACAGTCACGGGGCTCCGATCGGCTGCGCCATCCAGCGGAAGATGCGCCGGATCAAACCGTCGCGCCGGCCTGGCTCCGGCATCTCTTCCAGCGCCGTCACGCGCTTGAAGAAATAGTCCAGGAACCGCATGTCGTTCGGCTCTGTGACGGTGAACTTGTCGTCGCCGAAAAACACGGTGTAGTCGAAGAAGAACTACCCGATCATCGGGATCAGCGGCGTACTCGCACTGTCCTTCGAGACCACGAATTGCGAAGGCCCGAGCCCATGCTCGTGCACCACCTGCTCGAACAGCGGCAGCTTCATCGGCCCTGGCTGACGGGATTGCTGGCGCGGCGGCCGACCTAAGTCGCCAGGATACCCTGGGCACCGGCAGACCTAGGGGGCCACGGCCGAACCAAACCCGTAACCGGAACGAGAGCTAGTGGCTCTCCACCGGCTTGGGCGGACGCGGCGCGGATCTGGACGGCTTTGCCCCGGACTTTGCGGCAGCGCGCGGAGGCGGTCCATCGACCGACTCCAGATACGCAGCGAGCGCTTTGGCAGAGTCGGAACTGGTCGCGTAGTGATCTCTGAGGAACCAAGCGAGCGTCAGGCTGAAGCGCCCTTTCGCCAACCCCCGTGGGCTGCGATGGCAGGTCGCGCACCCGTCCGCGAAGAGCTTTGCGGGCGGTTTGCCGGCGTCGAGATTTTGCGCGGACGCAACCGTTGCCGTCAGCATGGCCGCGGCCGCGAGAGTCATCAAGGGCGCGATCACATCGCGCCCCGGTCGAAACAGCGGTGTCAAATGTCGTCCCCTAGCCCCGTCGCGCGGTCACGCCGCCAGCAACTGATCGAATTCAAGCGGGGTATAGGCCTTGCCGTCCGGGTCGGTGATGACGACCCGCCACCCCTCGCTCGCCCACACCCTTGCCTTCGCCACGATGAGCAACCGGCTCTCGCGGGCGAAACTGCACTTCTCGTTATCGCGTTCTGCGACCATTTTATAGGCCAATGCGCATCCCCTGAAGTTGCCCTGCAACCGTTCCCCCTCGTGACAGCGGGCTTTGGCCGCAATTCGCCGGGAGCGTGGCAATTTGGTGCCATTCACGGCAGCATTGTGCTTTGGCTCCAGCCGAGCGACGGAGGTCGATATGCCGGGCAATATCAATGCGACTCCGCTTGTCGCGGGCTTGCTGGGAGCGAGTTTGCTCGGCGCCACGCCAGCAGAAGCGCAGACCTACGATCCGCGCCATCCCGTCTGCATCGAGGTCTACACTATCGACGGCAGCAGCATCGATTGCAGCTTCACGTCGATCGCGCAATGCGCAGCGACAGCCTCCGGACAGTCCGCCCGGTGCTACGCCAATCCTTATTTCATGCAAAGCCGTCGGCCGGTCGGAGAGCCGTCGCCGCCGCGACGGAACCGATGCTGCTCAATATCCACTAATGGACCTGGATGACATGCCGACGACCGAGATCGATCAGCCCCTGCACCGCCGACAGGCGATCGTCCAGGGCTGCGATGGTGAGCAGCAGATTGTTGCGGCGTTCGTCGAGCAGGCCCATCTCGGCGCCGGAGAGTTTTGTGTTCGCACGTTCCTTGCGGATGGCCTCGAGCGATTTGCGCAGCCCGGCAATCAGGTCGGCCAGCTGCTTGGCCTTCCTGGCCATCGACCGTTTCGCGACATTTTGGCGGCGCGTCTCCGCCTGGCTCTGTCTCATCGTCATCCTCCCGTGCCCCGCTGCCCCGAGTGGATGCCCACAGCTTTGAGTAGAGATGTTACAATGGATGAAATCTGCCCGGGCAGAACTGCCTTAAATTGTACGCGGAGGGAACCCGGGCCGAACCGAAAGCCCGGCGCGAGGGCCGGGCTTTCGCAGCAGCGCTAGGGCTTTTCGTGACCGCGCCCGGGACCGCCGGCCGGCGCGCCGCCGCTGATGTGCGGAGCACCGCCGCCGGGACGCGGCATCGCGGGCGCAGCCGCGTGCGGCGCCGGCATCTGGGCGCGGGCATTCATCGGCGGGCCGTGGCTCACGTTCGGCTGGGCCGTATGAGGCATCGCGGGCCGGCCCGCGGGCGCGGCCGAGACACGCGGCGTCTCATGCGCGCGCGCCACCGGCTGCGCACGCGTCGCGGCGCGGCTTGCAGCCCGTTCATGCGTCATGCGTGCCCGAGCATCACGTGGAGTGCGAGCCTGCACATTGGCATGCTCATTCGCCAAGCGCTCACTTCGTCCGGCGCGGGTCCGGTCGGTCGCAACCGCAGCGTTGCGGTTGGCGATCGCAGCGTCGCGGTTGGCGATCGCGGCATTGCGCCTGGCGATGGCGGCGTCACGTCCTGAGATCGCGGTGCCACCCTGGACACCACCCTTGGCGTGCACCCCCTCGCGCCCCAATGCGATCGCCGAGTCACGAGTCGCCGCGCGGCCGATGCGGGCCGCTCGCGGATCAATCGTCATCCGCGACGCCAGGCGCTCGTGCGAGTTCCAGTAATTATTCCAGTAGGCATGGCGACGATACCAGGGCCGCCCCTCATAGTAGCTCGACCAGTACGAGCTCAGCACGAAGGGGACGACGGGCACACCGATCTCGTCGACATAGTCGGGAAAATAGACGTAGTGATTGCGGTAGAGATATTCGAGGTATTGCGACGACACCCAGCCGCGATCATCGGAGAAGCTAACGTCGCACCAGGCATTGCCACGCAGGCAACCGTGGATGTTGACGCGAGCGCCCTCGGGGATGCGATCGACCAGGGGAAAGCCCGAGCCCGGCCCGGCGCGCAAGCCGGTCGAGACGGTGACGATGCCCGGCGCGGCCAGTGCGGCCGTTGGCGCGAGCAGCAATGCGGCAACCAAAACGCTTCTGAGTCTCATGGCGTGTTCCTCCTTTGCAAATCGGAACGCGCCAGCGGAATGAGCGTTCCGCGCATGGTGGCTGCATCGGCCGAAAGATTGAGACGAACGCCGCGCGCGGTTCGATATTCATTCGCCGTTCATCGGCACAGCGCGCGAGAGCGCTGCTTGACTATCAGTTCACCTGCAGCATGAACCCATCGAAGTACGCCGCGAGCGCAGCAAAATCATCGAGCGGCAGCACGCTCGCGACATACTGGTCCGGCCGCACGACAACCATGCAGCCGGCCTTCCGATCGATGCCGCGCATCGCGAAAACGTCGTGGCCGCTCTTGAGGTCCGGACAGAACATCTTCTCGTAGTCGATCAGACCATGGCGGCCTTTGCGCGGGAGCAGTAGCGATGGCATCGCCCCGATCGCGAGCTCGCGATGATCCTGCTGAAAGACAGCACGCAGATCGATCACGCTGTCGATGTCGGCTCCAACAGGCGTGTATCGCTTGAGCGGCGATTCCCTTGCCTCGGTGAGAAAATTGCACAACGCACGAATGGACGAGCCCGCCGCTGCGGGATCCTCCGCACGCGCAAATGCGTAGATGCGGAAACGGCCGTCGGCTTGCGCCGCGTGGCCGAGATGGACCGGCTTGGCGTCCGCGAGCCGGATCACCGGCGCAGAATGGAAACGCTTGCCGATGACAAGCCCTTGCGCCAGATGCTGATGCGATGGCACGCCGGTCAGAACCGACGGCTTGTAATGCGTCGCCGTGCCGGCGGTGTAGCGGCCGTGCCTGACAAAATAGTCCTGCGTCTTGGCGGCATCGGCGCCACCCGCTTTCGCTGCGGACGCCAGGATTGCCGCCCATTCGCGATCGAAATCGATCAGCTCCTTCGCAACCGCCTGGCGCTCCGCCGAATAGGAATGCAGCAGGCTCGGCGCGCATTGCTTTCGCAGGACGGCGGCGAGCTTCCAGCCGAGATTGAAGGCATCCTGCATCGACACGTTCATCCCCTGCCCGGCCTTCGGGCTGTGGGTATGGCAGGCATCGCCCGCGATGAAGATCCGTGGCAGGCGCGAGGCGATCTCGGTCTCTGGTACGTCGTCGAACTTGTCGGTCAGGCGCTGGCCGATCTCGTAGACCGACCACCAGGCGATCTCCTTCACCTCGAGCGTATGCGGATTCAGGATCCGCTGCGCCTTGGCGATCACGTCATCGGCGGTGATGTTGCGGTTGGCGACGCGTTCGCCGACGTCGAGCTTGGCGAGTTCGACGTAAACGCGAACCATGTAGCCGCCCTCGCGCGGAATGATCAGCAGGCTGCCGTCCTTTGCCGACTGGATCAGGGCCTTGAAGCGGATGTCCGGAAAATCGGTCACCGCCAGAACGTCCATCACGCCCCAGGCGTGGTTGGCGGAATCGCCATGCAGCTCGCGGCCGATCGATTTGCGCACCGTGCTGCGCGCGCCGTCGCATCCGACGACGTAACGCGCCCTGATCGTTTCGACCTTGCCCTCGTTCGCGGCATCGGCCCGTTCGAGGCGCACGGTGACGGCATGATCGGTGGGACCTGCGGCCGGATCGACCTCCAGGTCGAGCACACGCCGGCCGTAATAGGGCTCGAGCTTGGCCGGCGATTTGCGCATGACGTCGAGAAAGCCGTCATGGACGCGCGCCTGGTTGAGGATGACGTGCGGGAATTCCGACAGGCCATCCTCGACGTCCTGCACCCGGCCGCTGCGGACGATTGTCTCGGGCGCCCGTTCGTCCGGCTTCCAGAACGTCGTCTCGTTGACCCAATAGGCCTCCTTCAGCACGCGCTCGCTGAAGCCATAGGCGTGGAACATCTCCATCGTGCGGCAGGCGATGCCGTCGGCCTGGCCGACGAGCAGGCGAGCCGGCTTCTGCTCGACGATGCAGGTCTTGATGTCACCGAATTGCGCGAGCTGGGCAGCGAGCGTCAGGCCAGCGGGGCCGCAGCCGACAATGAGGACATCGACTTCTTCAGGCACGGCGCCCGCCGCGCCTGATGCCCGGATGCGTTCGGCGGGATCGGCGATCTCGGGATCACCCGGCTGAAATCCATTGAGATGGAATTGCATGATCACCTCCCTGCCAACGTTCTGTTTGGATATTGCTCAGTATGCTGACTATCAGTATACTTGTCAATCATCCCGCCCCTCCTTCGCCCCAACGGAGACTCCGGTGAAAGACAACAACGACATGCCCGGGCATCTGGCGCGCCGGTTCCAGCAGATCGCGGTCGCGGTCTTCCTGGCCGAGGTCGGAGATGCCGGCTTCGACCTGACGCCGGTGCAATACGCCGCGCTTGCGACCATCAAGGCCAATCCGGGGCTCGACCAGGTGACGCTCGCGGGGTTGATCGCCTACGACCGCACCACCATCACCGGCGTAATCGATCGCCTCGTGCAGAAGGGGCTTGCGGAGCGTCGCGCCTCCAGCCGCGACCGCCGCGCCCGCGAGCTCGAGATCACCGACGAGGGCCGGCGCACGCTGCGCAAGATCACGCCCGCCGTCGAGTCCGCGCAGCGCGTCATGTTGCGCGGTCTCAGCGCGAAGGAAGGCGAGGAGCTGATGCGGCTTCTGCGCAAGGCCATCGCTGCCGGCAACGAGCTGAGCCGCGCCCCGCTGCGCGATGCGCAGGCATGAATTCGCACGGGTGTCCGTAATTGTCGCAGTGCAGCGAAACCGGGAACTAACTTTCGCCTGTTACCATCGACCCCATTCGGCGCTTAACGCGCGATTAACTTTGCCGTTCGGGAGTATTGGATGTTCAGGTTCCTCGTTGCTGCCGTGGCCATCGCGCTCTCGACGGGTCATGCGCTTGCGAACGGCCATGGCGGCGGCGATGCCCCTCCTCCGCCGAAGCCGGAGGCGACGACCGCACCGGCGAAAGTGATCCAGACCAAGCAGGGTCCCAAGCTCGTCGATCTTAAGGGCATGACGCTCTACTATTACGAGCATGACACAACCGGCAAGACGTCGAACTGCAACGGCAAGTGCACCGAGAGCTGGGTGCCGCTGGCCGCGGCGGTCGACGCAAAGGCTGTCGGCGACTTCACCGTGATCGACCGCAACGACGGCAGCAAGATGTGGGCATACCGCTATCGCCCGCTCTACACCTCACCCGCCGACAAAACGCCGGGAGATGTCAACGGCAATGCCACGACGCTGCAATGGCGCGTTGCCCGCCCCGACAATTAGGGCGAGAACGGCGCGGGCCCGCTCGGGCCCGACGAGCCCACGATTTTCGCGCGCGCCCCGGAATCGACCGAGGCGTAATTCACCTCCGGATTCCAGTGCAGCGCAACGTAGAGGATCATTCCGGCCAGGAGGGCTCCGTAAAAGCCGAACGCGGCCAGGCGCCATGTCCGCACAACGGGGCGGTCGCTCTCGTTCAATTGATCAATGAATTTTTGCATTGATGCCTCCAATGGCAACGAGCCTTGGAGGCATAGCGCGACCGGTGCTGACCAATTGTGAAGCAATTCACCCTTGATCGACCGAACGATGTACGGGCAGTCACGCTTGAGTGAACGCCACGGCAAGAAACCGCTCGATCACCCGCGCCAGCCTATCCTCGTCCCAGCCTGCGCGCTCTGCCCGGGCGGCAGCACCACGACCATCGAATTGAGCTTCACCCGGTCGTAGAGATCGATGACGTCCTCGTTACGCATCCGGATGCAGCCCGACGAGATCGCCTGCCCGATATATTCGGGCTGGTTGGTGCCGTGGATACGGTAGAGCGTGTCCTTGTTGCCGGCATAGAGATAGATGCCCCGCGCCCCCAGCGGATTGGCGGGACCGCCATGCACGCGCGCCGGATAGGGCCCAAGCCGCGCCTGGATTTCTGCGGTCGGAACCCAGTCGGGCCATTCCGCCAGACGGCCGACGCGCGCAACGCCCGAGAAGGCCATCGCCTCCTCGCCGACCGCAACACCGTAGCGGATCGCCTTGCCGTCCGGCAGCACGTAATAGAGATAGCGCGCATCGGTATCGACCAGGATCGTGCCCGGTTGCTCCTTGCGCTGGTAATCGACGATGTGACGAAGATATTGCTCGGGCACGCTCGCCTTCGCGTAAGGCGTGTGCGCGAGCAACTGCCGATCGCGCGGCGTCATGCTCGCGTCGGTCGATGGCGAAAGCGTTGCCTGCATGCAGCCGCCGAGCGGAAGCAAGGCAACAGTGACAAAAGCGAAAATGGATCTTGGCACCGCCGGTCCCCCCGATAGCGGATAGCACCACCCCCAGCGCCCTTAGTTGCCGCCCAAATCGTGCTGAAAACAAGGCAGTATGGACACGTGCGCGTGTTCTTTAACCGGGTTCCATCACCACAAACGGCGGAAGAGCGTCGCACAGTCTCCATCCCCGCGCCTTGCTTTGGTCAAACCCGGCTGGACTCGTGCGCCATCGGGCTTGGGATGGGCTCACCTCAACAGATCGGCTCGCGCCAATGCGAACGACCAAGGCTTCAAAGGAGCTGCGATGCTCGCGACGCTGAACAGCAGGCAAATCGTCGATGAGATCGTGAAGGACACGATCAAGGACAACGATCCGCACGACGCCGTGCAGATTTCGCCTGAGATCGTGCTCGCCTCACGCCCCGACAGCGTGTCGCCCGCGCTTGCGCCAGAGATCACCCCCCGTCCGGAGCCCAAGATGAATCCGGAGCCGAAGCTCAGTCCGGTCTTGGAGCAGCAGACCTTGGAGCCGCGGATCTCGGAGCCGCAGGCTGCGGCGCCTTCGGTCGACACGACCGTGCGGGTTGCGCCCGGCGATGGTCTCAGCCGGCAGAAGCGATCGTCCGCCGGCAAGTGGCTGCGCGGCGCATTCGTCACGTTTTTGTTTGCGGGCGGCAGCGTTGCCGCCACGCTCGCCTGGGAGAAGCACGGCGATACCGCAAAGCAGATGCTCGCGGAATGGACGCCCGCATTGGCGTCGCTGATGCCTTCGACGTCGCAGACAGCCCCGGTCGCTGCCGCGCAGGCAGCGCCCTCCGCGACGCAGGCGGCAACCGATCAAGTGGCCGATCCATCTGCTCAAACGGCCGATCCATCTGCGCCACCGCCTGCGCCTCAGCTTGCAGCAGCTCCGCCCGCGGCATCGGAGACCGATGCTGCGCCGTCGGTGCAATCGATGACGCGCGATCTCGCCGCGATGGCGCAGCAGATCGAACAGCTCAAGGCCAACATCGCCGAGTTGAAGGCCGGACAGGAGCAGATGGCGCGCGAGATGACAAAGCCACCCGCACCGAGGCCGGTGGCTGAGACGAGGCCTATCGACCCCCGCGCGCGCGTGTCTGCAGTGCCTCCGCGGCCCGCGGCTCCGCCGGTGCGCAAACCGAAGCCAGTCGTGTCGCAAACCTATGCGCCGGCCCGTGTACCCGCGCCGCTTGCGCCGCCGCCACCATCTTCGCAGGCCATCGCAGCTCCGCCGCCGGTTGCGCCGGTCACCACGACACAAGCTGTTGCCGATGACGACGGGCCTGTCGTGCGTCCGCCGATGCCGGTGCATTGACGAACGTCGCGCAACGACACGTCGTCAGGGCGAGCCGCTGCGTGGCGAACGCTACGCTGTCCGAGTCGATGTGATCTGTAGAGTCCGGGCAATTACGGGACGTGATGCTTCGGAAACCGTCAGGAGACCACCAAGAGAAAAGGCCGTCGGGATCTATGCCGCCGGCCTTCTCTTGCAACTGCCGGTTCCCGGAGCCCGGTTCTGCTGCAATTCCATGCCTCAGGGTCGGGCCAGCATGCTTAATAAATCCTTAACGCGACTGCGTGCTGCACATCATTTCTGCGCCATAAGCACAGAGATTGCTCGGTCCGTTCATTCGATAGATATCGACTCAGTGGTACCATTCCGCATGTGTTGAGACTTCCACTGAAGCTCAGTTCGTCACACCGGGAGATTCGGATGCCTTACTATTCCTTCGATCTTGTGGTTGGTGAAGAGTTCAAGAACCAGGGTGGAATCATCCTCGAAGACATCGAGGTCGCCTCCGATCGCGCCGATCAGTTGGCGAACGAGCTGTCGCAGGTGAAGCCGGAACTGCAACGGAAGGGTTGTTCGGTGCGCGTCACCGATCGCGATCACAACGAGGTCTATCGTACGCCGCTCGATCCCGTGCCGGCCTGGCAGCGCTAGGTAGAGCATGATCCGGAAAAGTGTGGAGCGGTTTTCCGAAAAGATCATGCTCAAACAATAACCTAAAGCGCGCGATGACGATTCATCCCGATCTCATCGCGCTTTAGTCATCCAGCATCGGCGCCTCGAACCAGTTCGTCAGCGACAATCCGCCGTCGACGACGAAGGCTGCGCCGGTGACATAGCCCGAAAGCTGGTTCGACAGCACCGCGAGCGCCATCGGTGCGAGGTCTTTTGCCTCGCCGAGACGCCCGAGCGGAATGTGCTTCGCCAAAGAGGCATCCGCAACGAACCCGCCGGCCGCGATCGCGCCGGGCACCAGCGCATTGACGCGGATGTCGTGACGGCCGAACGTCTTTGCGAGCTCTTTCACCAGCATCGCCATCCCCGCCTTCGCTGTCGAGTAGTGCGGCAGGTTGCGCGGCGTGCCCGCATGCAGCGAGGTCAGAAACAGGAACGAGCCGGGACGCTTCGCCACGATCAGCCGCTTGGCGATCTCCCGCGCCAGATGAAAGCCGGCATCGAGATTGACGGCGTGCATCTCCTGCCAGGTCCTGCGATCAACCGCGAGTGCATGGTCGGCCTCGCGCCGCGGCGGGGATGCGCTGTGCACGAAATGGGTCACCTCACCCAGCGCCACCTGTGCGGCGGCCAGCAGTTCATCGCAAGCATCTAACCTGGCGAGATCTCCGACCCACGGCACCGCCAATTCAGGCCTGCTGCAGGCCGCGATCGCGGCCTGCACCCGTTCCGCACTCACATCGGCAAACACCGTCCGCACGCCCTCACCAACCAGGCCCTGCGCGATTGCGCGGCCGATGCCGTTGCCAGCGCCGGTGACCAGCGCCGTGTCGCGTGCAGGATCGAACGGCGTGCTGAACAGGCTCATGTCGCTCTCCGGCGTCGGGATGCCGAACGATAGCGTAGCGCAGCGACGCACGACAATCGCGCCCTGACACTATTGCGGTGCGGCCCGCCGGACGCTAGCCTCCTCAAAAAATCGAGGAGGTACCAAGGATGCGCACCGGTTTCCTGATGGCAGGCCTGTTGCTGATCGCTGCCCCCGCCCAAGCCGAGGACCATCCACGCTCGACCTATGTGACGATGGTCCTGCAGGCCTTCGCCGCCAAGGTCGAATGTCCCGGCACGGATGTCGCCTACCAGGACCTGGTGCAGAAGGCGCAGCAGATGCACCTGCCCGACGACACCACCGAGAAGGTGCGCAAGGCGATTGCCTGGATGCACACCGGCGGCAAGATGGGCGAGAAGCAGGCCGACGACATCATGGCAGAGGTCGCGGTGGCGACCCAGATGACCGATCTCGACCAGCGCCGGCTCGGCATGAGCAACTGGTGCGAGGCGCAGAAAACCAACCTCGCCGGCCTGATCCGCAGCAAGGGCGGCTAAAGCGCGATGAGATTGGGTTGAATCGTCGTCGCGCTTTAGCTCTTTGTTTGAGCATAATCTCCGCGCAAACGCGTTCCGCGTTTGTCGCGAGGGAAAACCGCTTCACACTTTTCCGGATCATGCTCTAGCGTTAAGCACGCCGCGACGGAACCGCCGTCACGGCCAATAATCGTCACATTCCTCGTCAGCATGCGGGCGTCTTCGAACAGGAGAAGCCCATGCGGATTGCTCATCTCGTCTTCGCCGGCGCGCTCGCGGCGAGCGCCGTGCTGACAGGCCCGGCGCAGGCCAGGAATTCCGACGCCCAGAAAGGCGCGGACAAATCGACCGAGTCGTCATCGTGCAGCGCCTATCAGCAGGCGCCGGACGGATCGTGGGAGCAGCTCCCCTGCAAGGAAACGGGCGAACGCAGCCAGCCACAGACCCAGCACAAGTCTGGCGCGCAAGGCACCGACCAGGGCGAACGCTGAGAGACGCGCTTGCGCGGAACCTTCGAGGTCGAGGCGCTGGCGAGCCGCGTCCCCGACATGATCTGGGACGGAACCGCGCGGAGCTGATCGCGATCAGCTGTGGTGAGGCCCACGCATGATCTTCATGGCGTCGACAATGTGACGCCACTCCGTGGCCTCATCGGCCTCGCCCCGCCCCTCGCAGGCCCGCGCCTGTTCGGCGGCCTTCGCAATCGCAGCGAAACCATGCCGTTCCAGCATCTGCCGCGCGACGGTGTGGACCTGGACCTCGGACATCATGGGCGCTCTCCGGTTTGACCAAGCCGCGGAGCCATCGGTGTGCCGTCCCGCGGGTCTGCTACAACGATGGGGCGCGGGTCCCGTTCCCGTGGCCGATCATATCGACAGACCCAGGAGCTTGAACGGGCTCGAAGCATGAAACCATGTTTGGGCGAGCCAGCACGACAAAGGCGGCCCGCTATGCCCAGCGGACCGCCCCTTCACCCACCCCAAATTGCCAAATTGGAAGCTTTCGGCCGCGTCCCCTACCCGACCGCCGCGCGCTTGCGTTCCACGTCGTTCGGCACCTCGATATCGACTTCCAGGGTCGACACCTCGTCGCCGCGATCGAGCCGCACGATCACCTTGGTCGGGTCCAGCTTCACGTGCTTGGAAACGACGGCGAGAATTTCCTCACGCAGTACGCCGAGCAGGTCGGGTTGGCCGCGCATTCCGCGTTCGTGGGCAAGCAGGATCTGCAGCCGTTCGCGAGCGACGGGAGCAGACGCCTTGTTGCCGCGGAGAAGTCGAAGCAGACCCATGCTCATGCAGCCCTCCGTCGCAGCAGACGATCCATGAAGCCCCTACGCTGGGTCGGCACCTGCATCGCCACGGTGTCGCCGCACAGCCTTCGCGCCGCGTCGATATAGGCCCGCGCGGGCGCACCATCGACGTTCGACAACGTCACCGGTGTACCGACGTTGGAGGCGCGCAGAACGTCCTGGCTTTCCGGGATGATGCCAAGCAAGGGCGTTGAGAGGATTTCCAGGATGTCGTCGATGGTCAGCATCTCGCCGCGCGCGGCGCGGGAGGGATCGTAGCGCGTGATGAGAATGTGCTTCTGGACGCTCTCGCCCTTCTCCGCCCGCACCGTCTTGGAATCGAGCATGCCGATGATGCGGTCGGAATCGCGCACCGAGGAGACTTCCGGATTGGTGACGATCACGGCCTCGTCGGCGAAGCGCATCGCCATGGAGGCGCCGCGCTCGATGCCGGCCGGGCTGTCGCAGATCACCCAGTCAAAGCGGGTGCGCAGGTCGTCGATGACCTTGCCCACACCCTCCTCCGTCAGCGCATCCTTGTCGCGGGTTTGCGAGGCCGGGAGCAGCCACAGGTTCTCCAGCCGCTTGTCGCGGATCAGCGCCTGCGGCAGTTTCGCGACACCTTGAACCACATTGATGAGGTCGAACACGACGCGGCGCTCGGCCCCCATGATGAGGTCGAGGTTGCGCAAGCCGACGTCGAAATCAACGACGACGACCTTGTCGCCGCGCTGCGCGAGCGCAGCTCCAAGTGCGGCGGTCGTCGTCGTCTTGCCGACGCCACCCTTTCCTGATGTCACGACCAGTACTTTGGCCATCTCTACAGTCTCCTTCTGGTCAGTTCAGTGCAGTGATTCGCATGGCGTTGCCTTGCAGAAAGGCCTGGGCCGGCTGGCCGCGCAAGGCCTCATCGATATCTTCGGCGGTCTGATAAAATCCATCGATTGCAAGCAGTTCGGCCTCGATCTTCTGGCAATAGATGCGCGCGCTCGTATGCCCGTTCACGCCTGCCATGGCGCGACCACGCAGCGCGCCGTAGACGTGAATGGAACCGCCGGCGACGATCTCGGCGCCCGAGCCGACTGAACCGAGAATGGTGATGTCGCCTTCGGGAAAGATCACGGTCTGTCCGGAGCGCACGGGGCTTTCAAGCAGCAGCGAGGTTGGCTTCTTGGTCTCCACCTTCTTGGGCGCGCTCGGCTCGACCACGCAGCTGCGTCCACCCGAGAGCAGCGGCGGCATTGACGGGGTCAGGCGCGCCTCCTCCACCCCCTCGATGCCGAGGACGCGGATGTTGCGGTCTTGAAGGCTCGCAAGCAGATGGCCGATGCCGGACTGACTGAGATCGACCGAGGACAGATCGACCACCACGGGACGGCCGGCGAAGAAGCCAGGCGAGCGCGCGATCGTGGTGTCGATCTCCTGCAGCCAGTCCTGGATCGGAACCGTCGGTGCGAACACGAAGGCCACATAGGAACGCCCGCGCAGGCGCACCATTTGGCGTTGAGATTTTGCTGCAGCCTCCATAGCGGCCGACTCGTTCCCCGTTATTGAATGGTTAACGATGCGGTCGATTTGGTTAACGGCCGGTTAACTTCCCCGCAGTTGCGCCCGACCATCCACCGTCCTCGCGAAAGCCGGAGTCTGCCCGCAGCGGCGGTTCGCAGCCCGGATCAGCGCAATCCGGGCTACGAGAGCTCCGCTTCTTCGCCGTGCACGCACCGAGCTTGATGGCGACCTGGATCATCTTGGATTGACATGCTCCCGGCATCCGGCGTTCGATCCGTGTCCCCGCAAATGGAGGCCGAGTATGTCAGTTCAGTCCGCCACCAGGCGCAAGACCGCGCCGGACATCCGTGCACGCAAGCAGGGCGAGCCGATCGTCATGCTGACGTCCTATCACGCGCATACGGCAGCGCTGGTGGATCGGCATTGCGACGTCATTCTGGTCGGTGATTCCCTTGGCAACGTCATGCACGGTTTCGAGACCACGGTGCCGGTCACGCTCGACATGATGATCCTCCAGGGGGCAGCGGTGATGCGCGGCTCCCGGCAGGCGCTGGTCGTGGTCGATATGCCGTTCGGATCATACGAGGCCTCCAGGGAGCAGGCCTTCAACTCCGCCGTGCGAATCATGAAAGAAACGCAGTGCGGCGCGGTGAAGCTCGAAGGCGGGGTGCGCATGGCCGAGACGATCGCATTCCTGTCCGGGCGCGGCATCCCTGTGATGGGTCATGTTGGCCTGACGCCGCAATCCATCAACACGCTCGGCTCGTTCCGTGCTCAGGGACGCAGCGAGGCAGACTGGGGACCGATCGAGGAGGATGCGAAAGCGGTCGCCGATGCCGGGGCATTCTCGGTCGTCGTCGAGGCTGTAGCCGAACCACTGGCACGCAAGATCACGGAGACGATTGCCATTCCTACCATCGGCATCGGCGCGAGCGCGGCCTGCGACGGCCAGGTACTCGTGCTCGAGGACATGCTGGGGCTGTCGCCGCGATCACCGAAATTCGTCCGGCGGTACGGCAATCTCGGACCGGCCATCGAAGCGGCGATCGAGGGGTATGCTGCCGACGTGCGGTCTCGCGCCTTTCCCGGGCCGGAACATGTGTACGAGATGAAGAAGGGCAGATGATCCGCGGCAGCCGTCGGATCTTGCTCAGAGCGCCCCCTACTTCTTCACCTTGCTGGCATCCATCTTGATGGCGGGATCGAGCATCTTGGTCGTGAACGCGGTGGTCACGTCGAACGGCTTCTCCATGCCGAGATAGGTCTGGACCAGCTCGTAGTCCTTCTTCATCCGCTCACCGTCGATCCAGCCCAGCGACTTCGTCGTCGTGAACTCGTCTGTCATCAGGTACTTGATACGCTCCCACTGACGCTCCTGGTTCTCCTTGTCGAGACCGGAGACCTGGTCGAGCAGCGCCTTCAGGCATGGGGCAACGTCGGCGACACAGGCCGCAAAGGCCTTCTGCGAGATGCGCACGAACTCTTCGACCAGCTTCGGGTTCTTCTGCAGATAGGTGCCGTTGACGATCAGCGAATTGCCGTACGGGTTGAGGCCGATATCCTTCCAGTTGGCGTAGCCGAGATCGGGCCCGAACTCGATCACCTTGAGATCGTGCTCGTTGTAGAAATCGCTGATGATGTCGACGGTGTGGCTCTTCAGAGCTGCGATCTTCGCGGTCGGTCCGATATTGACGAAGCTGACAGCATCAGGCGCGATGCCCGCGGCCTTCGCAAAAGCCGGCCACATCACGCGCGAAGCATCGCCGGGCGGGTTGCCGATCTTGTGGCTCGGAAAATCCTTTACGCCGTTCACGCCGTAGCTCTTCAGCCAGTAGAAGGTCTGACCGGTGTTGGCGTAGATGCTCATCAGCGCCACGTCGTCGGCGCCCTTGCTCTTCGCCACCAGCATGGTGGCGAGATCGGCAATGCCGAAGGGCGAACCGCCGGAGCCGACCTTGGCGGCGGAGACGCCCGAGCCCTTGCCGACCTCGATGGTGAGGTCGATGCCGGCCTTCTCGTACCAGCCTTGCGCCTTGGCGTAATAGAACGGCGAGTGATCGGCCGTCGGCGTCCAGTTCAGGATCAGGTTGACCGCCTCGCCCGCCCGGGCCGGTGCCGTCGGCAAACCGAGCGTCAGGCCCAAAACCAGAGCCGACCCCAGAGCCGAGCCAATCGCCTGCAAACGCTTCATCGCATCTCTCCTCATTGCCGCGACCCGGCTTGTCGCTCTCCCCATGTGAGGATACCAATGCAACAAGCCGCCCTTCAATTGTCAACTGTTTGGTTGGAAATGCCCGCAAAACGTTCAGGCGACACCGTGCCGCAGCGGCGCGACCCCGTCGCCACCCGCAAGAAGCTGCTCACCGCGGCGCGGCTGGAATTCGCCCGGCACGGCTTTGCGGGCGCCCGGGTCGACGAGATCGCCGAGCGCGCCGGCGTCAACAAGCAGCTCGTCTACCATTACTTCGGCGACAAGGACGCGCTCTATCTCGCCGTTCTCGAATGGGTTTACGCCGATATCCGCGAGCAGGAGCGCCAGCTCAACCTGGAAGGCCTGCCGCCGGAAAAGGCGATCCGGAAACTGATCGAGGCTTCATTCGACTACCTCGCGACAAACCCTGATTTCATCGTGCTTCTGAACGACGAGAACCGCGGCGGCGCGCGCCACGTCCGCGGCTCGACGCGGCTCGAGGCGATGCATTCACCGCTGGTCCGGAGCGTGTCCCACATCCTCAACGAGGGCGTGCGCAGCGGCGTGTTCCGCAAGGGGATCGACCCGATCCAGCTCTATATCTCCATCGCAGCCCTCGGCTATTTCTACCTCTCCAACACCCCGACGCTGTCGGCGATCTTCGGCAAGGACCTCTCGAGCCGGGCGGCGCGGCGCGCCCGCCGCAGGCACGTCGCCGATCTCGTGCTTCATTCGCTTCGGCCATAATCAACCAACTGGTTGAAACTTGCCTCAAGGCCGGTTAGGCTTGCGGCCGGCGGCAAGGTGACCGCGGGCAACAGGAGCAGTCGGTGGCAGGAGACGGAGCACGCACCTCGCGCAGCTTTGCGATCATCCTGATCGTGCACCTCGCCGTGCTCGTGCTCTGGCAGGTGGCGGTCGATGCCTTCCACGTGCCGAAGTTCATCCTGCCCTCCCCGCTCGCGACGATCCAGACGCTGGGAACCGCGAGCTACGCCTGGGGCGCCAACACGCTGGTGACAGCCGTCGAGATCCTCGGCGGCTTCGCGCTCGGCGCAGTCGTCGGCGTCGCGCTCGCCGTGATCTTCAGCTGGGCGCCGCTGGTGAGTCTCGTGCTGCTGCCGCTGTTCGTGACGATGAACATGATCCCGAAGGTCGCGCTCGGCCCGCTCTTCATCGTCTGGTTCTCCTACGGCATCGTGCCCAACATCCTGATCGCCTTCAGCATCTGTTTCTTCCCGATCCTGCTCACCACCGCGCGGGGCCTGCGCGAGGTCGAGCCGGACCTGCTCGATCTCGTCAAATCGCTGCGCGGCTCGCGCTGGACGCTGTTCCGCAAGATCCAGCTGCCGGGATCGCTGCCTTACGTGTTCTCCGGCATGAAGGTCGGCGCCATCCTGGCAGTCGCCGGCGCCATCGTCGGCGAGTTCATCGCTTCCGAGCGCGGGCTCGGCTACCTCATGATCCAGGTGCAGTCGTCGCTCGACACGCCCGCGATGGTGATGGCCGTCGTGCTGCTCACGCTGCTCGGCGTTGCCCTCTACGGCGTGGTCCTCGTCCTCGAACGCATGTTCGTAGTCGGCGATGCAAGACAGACCTGAAGACCGCAGACCTAACTGACCAAGGACCGCCCCATGCTGCTCACCCGCCAGACGCTTCCGAAGACGATCCCGGACGTCGCTGCGCTCGATGATCTCCTGTGCCGGCCGAGCCAGGCGCTGATCGACGACCTCAACAAGGTCGAGGGCGACATCATGATTCTCGGCGTCGCCGGCAAGATGGGACCGACGCTGGCCGGACTGGCGAAAGCGGCCGTGCCGGATCGCCGCGTCATTGGCGTGGCACGCTTCAGTGACGCGAGCGTCAAGGACTGGCTGCAGGCGCGCGGCGTCGAGACCATCAATTGCGACCTGATGGACGAGAAGGCGATTCATGCGCTGCCGAAGGCGCCCAACATCGTGTTCATGGCCGGTCGCAAGTTCGGCGCCGAGGGCGATCTGTCCCTGACCTGGGCGATGAACGCACACGTCCCGGCCCTCGTCGCACAGGCCTTTCCGTCGTCCCGCATCGTGGCGTTCTCGACCGGCTGCATCTATCCCTTCGTGCCGGTCGACGGCAAAGGCTCGACCGAGGACATGGCGCCCAACCCGCCCGGCGAATACGCCCAGTCCTGTGTCGGCCGCGAGCGCATGTTCGAATATTTCTCGGGCAAGTTCGGAACACCGGGCCGGCTGTTCCGCCTCAACTACGCGATCGACATGCGCTACGGCGTGCTGCACGACATCGCGACGAAGGTGCTCACGGGCACGCCGATCGACGTCAGCCTCGGCCACGTCAATTTCATCTGGCAGGGCGATGCGTCCTCACAGGCGCTGCGCTGCCTCGCGCATTGCACGGCGCCGACCTCGCCGATCAATGTCAGCGGCCACGAGATCCTGGCGGTGCGCGATCTCGCTGCGAAATTCGGCGCGAGGTTCGGCCGTGCGCCGGTGCTGACAGGCAAGGAGGAGCCGACCGCGTGGCTGACCGACACGTCGAAGGCGGTCGCGCTGTTCGGCCTTCCGGTCGTCGACACCGAGCAGTTGATTGCATGGACCGCAGACTGGGTGTCCCGCGCCATGCCGAGCCTCGGTAAGCCCACCAAATACGAGGTGCGCGATGGACGCTACTGACGACCCACGCGTCGTCCAACTCGGCGTTGAGGACGCAGCCGCTGGCCTGCTGCTCTCGACGGAAGCGCACTGGAACCAGACAGAGGACGACTGGCGCGTC
Organism: Pseudomonadota bacterium; assembly: GCA_023435725.1. GTDB lineage: Bacteria > Pseudomonadota > Alphaproteobacteria > Rhizobiales > Xanthobacteraceae > Bradyrhizobium. The sequence goes on from JAEYRD010000058.1 coordinate 32,818, forward strand.
TTCCTGCGCGACGGTTTTGTGTTCGGCATCCGCGACGGCGCGCAGCTGGTCGCGACCTCGGCGCTGCTGCCCTACTCCGGCAACAACGCCTGGATCAGCATGGTGCTTGTGACTGCAAGCCACCGCCGGCGCGGCCTCGCAACGCGGCTCGTCGATGCCTGCCTGGAAACTGCGCGCAAGCGCGGCCTGACGAGCTGGCTCGACGCGACGCCCGACGGCGCCGCGGTCTACGGGCCGCTCGGGTTTACGCCGACACAGCAGCTGCGCCGGCTGAAGCTGAAATCCGCGCGGGCATCGGCGCAGGCGCCTTGCGCGGCGACGCTCGACGCGCTTTGCGCACGGGACCGTCAGGCCACCGGCCTCGATCGCACCGCCCTGCTGACCGCCTTCGCACGGCGACCAGCTTCGCGCATCGTCTCCGCGAATGGCGCCATCGCGCTGGTGCGTGACGGCAGAACCGCGCGCCATATCGGCCCGCTATTTGCGGATCATGCCGCCGCCGCGCTGACCCTCGTCAATACGGTCGCGCAATCGGAGAACGGACCGCTCCTGCTCGACGCTGTCGCGTCGCAAAGCGCGTTCCTCGAAGGATTGATCGCATCCGGGTGGACCATCGAGCGGCCGTTCCAGCGCATGCGGTTCGGCCCCGCCACCGCCACGGGTGAGGAAGTGCCATTCGCCGTCGCCGGCCCTGAATTCGGATAGGACATCATGCACCACAGCCAGATCAACAGCGAAATCCGCAAGCTGATCGCCGACGGCACCGTGCTGCCGGCGCATCCCCTCGCACTCACCGCCGAGCGCCAGCTCGACAGGACACATCAGCGCGCGCTGACGCGCTACTACATCGATGCCGGCTCAGGCGGCCTTGCGGTCGGCGTGCACACGACGCAATTCGCGATCCGCGACGTCGGCCTGTACCGTCCCGTGCTCGAGCTTGCCGCCGAGACCGCCGCGAGCTGGACCAAGCGTCCGCTGGCAATGGTCGCGGGCCTTGCCGGCCCAACTCGGCAGGCGACCGCCGAGGCCCGCATCGCGCGCGACATCGGCTATCACGCGGGCTTGCTCAGCCTCGCCGCGATGAAGAGCGCTTCCGAGGACGAGATCATCGCGCATTGCACGGCGGTCGCCGCCGAGATCCCGCTGGTCGGCTTCTATATCCAGCCGGCCGTCGGCGGCGTCATCCTGTCGAGCCGGTTCTGGCAGCGCTTTGCCTCGATCGACAATGTCATCGCGATCAAGATCGCCCCGTTCAACCGCTACCGCACGCTCGACGTGCTGCGTGGCGTCGCAGCCGCCGGTGCGCTCGACCGCGTCGCGCTCTACACCGGCAATGACGATCACATCCTGCTCGACCTCATGCTGCCGTTCGACCTGCGCGACAATGGCGTCACTACGCGGACCTATTTCAAGGGCGGTCTGCTCGGCCACTGGTCGGTCTGGACTGCGAGCGCGATCAAGCAATTCGAGCGCTGCAAGGCGGCTCGGTACAAGGACACCGTGCCGGCCGATCTACTCGCGCTCGATGCCCGCGTCACCGATTGCAACAGCGCGTTCTTCGACGTCGCCAACAATTTCCACGGCTGCATCGCCGGCTGCCATGAGGTGCTGCGGCGTCAGGGCCTGATGAAGGGCTTGTGGTGCCTGGACCCGAACGAGGGCCTCAGCCCCGGTCAGAAGGAGGAGATCGACCGCGTCTACCGCGAGCATGCCGACCTCAGCGACGACGCTTTCGTCGCTGCCAATCTGGACAAATGGCTGGCATGAGCTCCGAGCCCTTCATCAGCCTGCAAGGCGTCCGAAAGGTTTATCGCAGCGGCGGCGCTGAGTTTTTGGCGGTGTCCGACGTCACCATGGACGTCCAGGAAGGTGAGTTGGTCTCGCTGGTGGGTCCGTCCGGCTGCGGCAAGACCACGGTGATGAAGATCCTGGCCGGCCTGCACGGCGCCGACGGCGGCACCGTGAAGATCGGCAACGCCAGCAGCCCGTTCGATCCGACCCGCGACATCGGCATGGTGTTCCAGCAGGCGCTGCTGCTGAAGTGGCGAACCATTCTGGACAACGTGCTGCTGCCGGCCGAGATCGTCGGCCTGCCGATGAAGGCCGCCCGCGAGCGGGCGCGCGATCTTCTCAACCTGGTCGGGCTCGCCGGCTACGAGCAGAAATATCCGCAACAGCTTTCAGGCGGCATGCAGCAGCGCACCGCGATTGCACGCGCCTTCGTGCACGATCCGAAGCTGATCCTGATGGACGAACCGTTCGGCGCGCTGGATGCGCTGACGCGCGAGCAGATGAATTTGGAGATGCTGCGGATCTGGCGCGAGAGCGGTAAGACCATCATCTTCGTCACGCACTCGATCCAGGAAGCCGTGTTCCTGTCCTCGCACTGCGCCGTGCTGACGTCAGGGCCAGCGAAGATGGCCGACTATTTCGCGATCGACCTGCCCTTCCCCCGCGATCTGCCGCTCAAGACCACCGACGCGTTCGGCGCCTATGCGCGCCGCATCTATGCGAAGCTGGGCCTGGGCGCGGCGTAAGGCCGATCCCTCCGCCGTCATTCCCGGGCGCGGCGAAGTCGCGGGCCCGGGAGGCAA
>JAEYRD010000081.1 GCA_023435725.1 Pseudomonadota bacterium
ATTCCGCAATCAGAAATCGCCACTTCTGAAGGTAATTCCGCTCAATCGTCCGGTCGAAGCTGTTGTCGCGCATCGAAATTCTCCCTGCTCAGGATGAATTCGATCAGCGAATTAGTGAACTTGCACAATTGCGAGCCAACGGGTCCGCGCCAAACGCGGCCCGATGACAGGCTCCGCGAAGCAATCCAGACTGCTGCCGTGGAAAGACTCTGGATTGCTTCGCTGCGCTCGCAATGAAGGAGCGCCGTCAGTACCCCGCGACGCTGCCGTGCAGATCGTATTGGTCGGCGCGCTCGATCTTCGCAGTGACGATCTCGCCGACGCGCAAGGGGCGACGGCTGGAGAGGTAGACCGCGCCGTCGATCTCTGGCGCATCGGCCTTGGAGCGGCCCTTTGCAACGGTCGGGCCGACCTCGTCGATGATGATCTGCTGGCGCGTGCCGACCTTGCGCTTCAGCCTGCGTGCCGAAATCTTCTGCTGGCGCGCCATCAGCGCGTTGTAGCGCTCCTGCTTGACCTCTTCGGGGACAGGATTCTCGATTGCGTTCGACGTGGCACCGGCAACCGGCTCGTATTTGAAGCAGCCGAGGCGGTCGATCTCGGCTTCCTCGAGCCAGTCGAGCAAATAGGCGAAGTCGGCATCGGTCTCGCCGGGGAAGCCGACGATGAAGGTCGAGCGAAGTGCGAGGTCGGGACATTCCTCGCGCCAGCGCTTGATCCGCGCCAGCGTCTTGTCCTGCGCCGCCGGACGCTTCATCGCCTTCAGCACCTCGGGGCTCGCATGCTGGAAGGGGATGTCGAGATAGGGCAGCACCTTGCCCTGGTTCATCAGCGCGATGACCTCGTCGACATGCGGGTAGGGATAGACGTATTGCAGCCGCACCCAGGCGCCGAGTTCGCCGAGCTCGCGCGCGAGATCGAGGAATCTGGCGCGGACCTGGCGATCCTTCCACGGGCTCTCGGCGTATTTGAGATCGACCCCATAGGCCGAGGTGTCCTGCGAGATCACCAGCAGCTCCTTGACGCCGGCACCGACCAGCCGCTCGGCCTCGCGCAGCACGTCATTGGCCTGGCGCGAGACGAGGTCGCCGCGCAGCTTCGGGATGATGCAGAAGGTGCAGCGGTTGTTGCAGCCCTCGGAGATCTTCAGATACGCGTAGTGCCGCGGCGTCAGCTTGATGCCCTGCGGCGGCACCAGGTCGAGATGCGGATTGTGCGCGGGCGGCAGCGCGCGGTGCACGGCGTCCAGCACGCTTTCATATTGCTGCGGGCCGGTGATGGAGAGGACGCCGGGATAGGCCTGCTCGATCTGCTCGGGTTCCGCGCCCATGCAACCGGTCACGATCACCTTGCCGTTCTCGGCCATGGCCTCGCCGATCGCCGAGAGCGATTCCTGCTTGGCGCTGTCGAGGAAGCCACAGGTGTTGACGATGACGATGTCTGCCCCATCGTGCTTGCGGGCGAGCTCGTAGCCCTCGGCGCGCAGGCGCGTGATGATGCGCTCGGAATCGACTAACGCCTTGGGACAACCGAGTGACGTGAATGAAATACGCGGCGCTCTTTCCATGTAATCGCCTGGAACCTGCATCTAAATTGTTCGGATTTGTGATCCAACTAATTGATCTGATGAGAAAATTCAACCGTTTCGCGCGTTCTCGCGATGGAAAAATCAGCCTCGTGCATGGCGAATAGATCAAACCATTGCCTGGAGAGCTGAAAGTTCCTGACGGCAAGGCTCGTTCCGATCGAGTTCACCGAAGCGATGAGGGATGCGCTCTATCGGCCATGCTGGTTGAGCGTCTGCTCAACGCCCAGAAGCGGCATAACAATGCACGTCTGCCAGCCCGCGCGATTGGACTCCGATCGTCGCGGTACGTTCGCGTCGCTATTGACGTGCAGCCGACAACGGCGACGAGTGGTGGTGAGCGATCATCAATCGACCGTCGCGTTTGACGACGACGATCGTAAAGCGTGAGGGGCGGGGAGTATCGTTTTCTGCCGCCCGAGCAAAAGTGTAAAATCCGGTCCCTACGACGGAAGTCTCGCTGAGAACGATCGTCCGTCTCTCGACAATCGTGTTCTTGCGGCCGCTCCCCGGCAATTCCTGGAAATATTCTCGTATCCCCTCTGAGCCTTCGGAAATCACTGGACTTGTCGTTCCGAGCAGGATTGCGTCCGGGGCGTAGAGAGCTACAAGCGCGTCGCGATCGTTTGCACTATAGGTGGCCGACCATTGGTCGATCACCGCGTTGGCGTCTTCTGCGGGGCCCCCAAACGCAGCCGTTGTGGAAGTTGCAAACAAAAGGCAAAGCGCAAGCGCCAGATCTTTCATCGTAGCCTCCCAGATTTATCGAATTCTGTGCAATGCTCCCAGCAGATGAGCACACGCCTTTTTGTTTGCGCCTGGGCGGCTCAAAAAGTGTACGCTCATTGTCTGAGGGGCAACGTGGCTATCGCAGTTGCTCTACCTTTGCTGCCATGTCGGGATATCGGCTGATCCTGTAGGTTGCGTTCTCACATTTGAGAACCCAGACTTCATGATCTGGCTTTGATCGCCTGGCGTCCCGGGTTGCACGCTGTGGCTTGTCGCAGGCGATGCCCTGGCTGCGGATTTGAGCTGCGAGCATGTCCTTGGGCATTTCCTCGGCGGCCTTTGCAATCGATCGGAAAGCTGCGCCGCCAGACGCCGCATCTGCGATGAGCAGCAAGGCGGCGGCAGAGAGATATCTGAATGCACGCATGGCAAGTCCCTGGTGTCATATTGGACAATACGGTGATGAGGCGCCGCGGCGGGGATGTTGACCTGGATCAACGACGTCCGATTCGAGGCGCAACCTTCGGGAAGCTCCTTGTGCGGGAGTAGGCGGCTCAAAAGGCTGCATGCGCAGTCTCAGGCGCGCTCGCGCGACACGAAGCTGAGCCTGGGCGCCCAATCTAATCTGCCTGATTGACAGGTCTGGGGCTAGTTCCAATTGCCCATAATTACAACCCTTTGCATGGCCCTCCGGCGTGCTATGGATGAATCGCCTGACGCGAGTGAGCTATGAGCGCCGAACAGTCGCCTAAAATTGTGATTGTCGACGAAAGCCCGATCCGGGCTGCGATCCTCGAGGAGGGGTTGCGGGAGGCCGGATTTACGCAGGTCGTCCATATCCGCGAGATGCAGAGCCTGCTCGCCCGCATCTATGCGGTCGACCCCGACGTCATTCTGATCGATCTGGAAAACCCTAGCCGCGACGTGCTGGAGGCGATGTTCCAGGTCAGCCGTGCCGTGCGGCGGCCGATTGCGATGTTCGTCGACCAGAGCGATTCAGCCTCGATCCAGGCCTCCGTGGAGGCTGGGGTATCTGCCTACATCGTCGACGGACTGAAGAAGGAGCGCATCAAGCCGATCCTTGACCTCTGCGTGTCCCGCTTCAATGCCTTCGCAAAACTGCAGGAGGAGCTGGAGCGCACCAAGTCGCAGCTCGAGGATCGCAAGATCATCGAGAAGGCCAAGGGAATTCTGATGAGGGTCAAGGGTCTCACCGAGGACGAGGCCTATGTGCTGCTGCGCTCCACCGCGATGCGCGAGAAGAAGAAAATCGGCGAGATCGCGCAGTCGATCATCACCGCCTCGGAGATGCTGAAATGACCGCTCCCCTCCGCATAGGGTTCATCCCGCTGGTCGATGCCGCCGCCCTGATCGTCGCTGTCGACAAGGGATTCACCGCCGCCGAGGGGCTCGAGGTCGAGCTGGTGCGCGAAGTGTCCTGGTCCAACGTGCGCGACAAGCTCAACATCGGCCTGTTCGATGCCGCGCATCTGCTCGCACCGGTGGCGATCGCGTCCTCGCTGGGGCTCGGCCACGTCAAGGTGCCGATTCTGGCGCCCTTCAACCTCGGCATCAACGGCAACGCGATCACGGTCTCGCCGGCGCTCCATGCGGCGCTGATGGAGGAGATCGACGGCGATCGCTACGATCCGCTCGCGACGGCAAAAGCGCTGGCGAAGGTGGTCGCAAAGCGGCGCAAGGCGGGCGCCGATCCGCTGACCTTCGGCATGACCTTCCCGTTCTCGACCCACAATTACCAACTGCGGTTCTGGATGGCGGCGGCAGGCGTCGATCCGGACGAGGATGTGCGCCTCGTGGTGCTGCCGCCGCCCTACATGGTCGACAGCCTCAAGAGCGGACATGTCGATGCATTCTGCGTCGGTGCGCCCTGGAATTCGGTCGCGGTCGATCTCGGCATCGGGCACATCCTGCACTTCGTTTCCGACATCCTGGTGCGCGCCGCGGAGAAGGTGCTCGCGGTTCGGCAGGTCTGGGCCGACAAGAATCCCGACGTGGTCGCGGCGCTGGTGCGCGCGGCGGTGAAGGCTGCAGAGTTCATCGAGCAGCCCGCGAACCTGACCGAGGCGGCGCAGATCCTGTCGCAGCCCGAGCGGATCGGCGTCGATGCCGAGGTGATCCAGCGGTCGCTCGTCGGGCGCCTGAAGATCTCGCCCGACGGTACGGTGCGCGAGAGCAGCCGCTACCTCCTGGTCGGACGCGAAGGGGCAGGGCGCCCGGACCCGGTCCAGGCAGCTTGGCTCTACGCGCAGATGGTGCGCTGGGGCCAGACGGCGCTGAGCCCGGAGGCGCTCAAGACCGCGATGGCTGTGTTCCGGCCGGACCTCTACGACGCTGCGCTGGGACGGGCAGGCGACGGTCAGGCGAGCAGCCCATTCAGCGCCTTCGCGGGCCCAACCTTCGATCCCCAGGATGTCGGCAGTTATCTTGCCTCATTCGAGGTCGGGCGACGGGCATCGTAGCGGCTGCTTAAAAAACAATCATTCCGATTCGAAGCTTAAACTTTGGGCCATTGCTGCCCGAAGCAGCATGAATTTTGATCCACTTGATGCACTGCACCCCGCATCAAGCATCTGATGTCATTAGTCTTTCAAGTTCATGCTGCGTTGGCACACGTCTTGAATAGGTAGAACCCAGCCGCCCGGCGTGGGCGCCGACGGCTCCAAATCCATGGTGGATTTCCGCAGCAACGAGGCTGATCGGATCGCTCCGGGTTCCGGTCAGGCGCGTGCCTGCAACCTGCTCCCCGCGATCAACGTCCGTTTCACCCGTTGACGCCGCCCCCGCGCGGCAAGCTGGAGCTTCGATATGGATTACGCGAAACCCTCCGACGTCGTGGCCTCGATGGTCGATGCCAGCCTGAAGAAGCTGGCGCTCGCCCCGCGCGACCTTCTGATCCGCGGCGCGATTTCGGGCGCGCTGCTGGGCGCCGCCACCACGCTCGCCTTCACCGGCGCCGTCAGCACCGGCCAGCCCATCGTCGGCGCGCTGATCTTCCCGGTCAGCCTCGTGATGATCGTGCTGCTCGGTCTCGAACTCGTCACCGGCAGCTTCGCCATCGTTCCGCTGGGGCGCCTCGAAGGCAAGGCGAGCTGGAATGCCGTGATCGCCAACTGGTCCTGGGTCTTCGTTGCCAATCTGCTCGGGAGCCTCGCCTTCGGCGCGCTGATTGCGATCTCGCTCACCAACATGGGCAAGGTCGAAGTCGCCGGCGTCGCTGCCCGCATTGTCGCGGTCGCCGAAGCCAAGACCATCGGCAATGCCGCGATCGGCACCGCCGGCATGGTCTCGGTCTTCGTCAAGGCTATGCTCTGCAACTGGCTGGTCTGCCTCGGCGTCGTCATGGCGATGACCTCGACCTCGACGGTCGGCAAGATTGCGGCGACCTGGCTGCCGATCTTTCTGTTCTTCGCGCTCGGCTTCGAGCACGCCGTCGTCAACATGTTCGTCATCCCGACCGGAATGCTGCTCGGCGCAAAAGTCTCCGTCGCCGACTGGTGGCTCTGGAATCAGATCCCCGTGACGCTGGGCAACCTCGTCGGCGGATTCGTCTTCACCGGCCTCGCACTCTACGCAACCTACAAGCCGCAGACCGCTGCTGCGAGCCCGGTCGCGATGCCGGCAACCGCTGAGCAGGTGCGCTGATCATGAAAATGGACTCCACTCCCGCCGCCGATTTCTCCGACGAGCAGAAGCGCTATCTCGAAGGCTTCATGTCCGGCATGCAGGTGGGGCGTGTCGGGCGCGCTTTCGCAGCCGGCAGCGCGCCGGGCGCAGTGGCGGCCGCGGAGCCGATCGGTCCCGATGCCGCGCACATCAAGGCGCAGGACAAGCTCATTGCGGCGGGCAAGAAGCTCGCCGACCAGGAGAAGTTCAAGCGCGAGATGCATCCCTTCGATGACTATGATCGCTTGAAGGACCAGGCGCGCAACAACGCCAATCCGACGCCGGCGGACAATTTCCGCTGGCGCTATTACGGCATCTTCTGGGTGGCGCCGGCGCAGACCTCCTACATGGCGCGCCTGCGCATTCCCAACGGCATCCTGAAGCACTGGCAAATGTCGGGGCTTGCAGATCTGGCCGAGGCGTATGGCGGCGGTTATACGCATGTCACGACGCGCGCCAACTTCCAGATCCGCGAGATCGAGCCGAAGAACGCGGTTGCGCTGATCGAGGGCGTCCAGGACATCGGTCTGTGCTCGCGCGGCGCGGGCGCGGACAACATCCGCAACGTCACGGGCACGCCGACGGCGGGCATCGATCCGCAGGAGCTGCTCGACACGCGCCCCTATGCGCGCGAATGGCACTACCACATCCTCAACGACCGCTCGCTGTTTGGCCTGCCGCGCAAGTTCAACGTCGCCTTCGACGGCGCCGGCAAGATCGCCGCGCTGGAGGAGACAAACGACATCGCCTTCACCGCGGTCGAAGTGAAGGACGGATTTGGTGTCGCGCCCGGCATCTGGTTCCGCCTCGGTCTCGGCGGCATAACCGGCCACAAGGATTTCGCGAAATATTCGGGTATCGTCGTTCGTCCCGAGGACGCGACATCAGTTGCGGACGCCATCGTGCGCGTCTTCACCGAGCACGGCGACCGCACCAACCGCAACAAGGCGCGCCTGAAATACGTGCTCGACAGCATGGGGCATGACGGGTTTCTCAGGCTGGTCGAGGAGCACCTGAAGAAGCCCTTCGTGCGCGTGCCGGCCGAAGCGCTGGCGCCGCGGCCGGTATCCGACCGCATGGCCCATGTCGGCGTGCACAAGCAGAAGCAGGCCGGGCTCAACTGGGTCGGCGTGGCGCTGCCGGTCGGCAAGCTCACCTGCGAGCAGATGCGTGGTATCGCAAAAATCGCGCAGGATCTCGGCGACGGCGATATCCGTCTGACGGTCTGGCAGAACCTGCTGATCTCGGGCGTGCGCGACGAGAACGTCGCGCTCGTCATCACAGCGGTCGAGAAGCTTGGTCTGGCCACGCAGGTTTCGAACGTCCGTGCCGGCCTGATCGCCTGCACCGGCAATGCCGGCTGCAAGTTCGCGGCCTCCGATACCAAGCGTCATGCCGCCGCGATCGGCGACTGGTGCGATGAACGCATCAGCCTCGATACGCCGCTCAACATTCATCTGACCGGCTGCCATCACTCCTGTGCCCAGCACTACATCTCCGACATCGGCCTGATCGCCGCCAAGGTGCCGGGTGCGAGCGAAGAGGACACGGTCGAGGGCTATCACCTGTTCACCGGCGGCGGCTTCGGTCCCGATGCCGATATCGGGCAGGAGGTGTTCCACGACGTGAAGGCCGAGGATGTGCCGAAGACCGTCGAGAGGCTTTTGAAGGCCTATCTCGCCAACCGCACCTCGCCCGAAGAGACGTTCCTGACCTTCTCCCGTCGCCACGATGGTGAAGCCCTGCGCAAACTCGCCGAAGCGGAAGCAGCAGCATGACCCAGATGACCGTCCCTCCCAAGATCGAGATCATTCCGGCCAACGCGCCGTTCAGCGAAGGCCAGCGGCTCTGGCTGAACGGGTTTCTCGTCGGCATGCTCGGGCTCGATGGCTCGACGCCGCTGTCGCCGGCGGAGAACGGCGCGATGCTCACGCCGCAAGGCGACGGCGATGACGGCGAGGCCCCCTGGCACGATCCGGCAATGGCGATCGCAGATCGCATGAAGCTCGCGGAAGGGCGTCCGCTCCGCCGCCGCATGATGGCGGCGATGGCGCAGCAGGACTGCGGCCAGTGCGGCTACAATTGCGCCGACTATTCGGACTCGATCGCCAACAAGAGCGAAGCCCGCCTCAACCTCTGCGCTCCCGGCGGCAAGGAGACGGCGCGCATGTTGAAGCAGCTCTTCGAGGAGCTGGACAAGGCGCCGGCTGCAAAGCCAGCTGCGGGTACGGCCGCGAACGCGCCGGCTGCGCCTGAGGTGAAGGCCGAACTCGGCCGCGCACGGGAGAATCCGGCCGAAGCGACCTTCCTGTCGCGGCGCCTGCTCAACAAGGGTGCCTCGGAGAAGGAAACCTATCACATCGAGTTCGATCTCTCCGCGAGCAAGCTCGATTATGTCGTCGGCGATTCCTTCGGCTTGTTCGCGCGCAACGATGTCGGCCTCGTCGACCAGATCATCGCGCTGCTGGGCGCCTCCCACACGACCAAGGTCAACGGCAAGACGCTGCGCGAGGCGCTGATCGAGGACGTCTCGCTATCGCCGGCGCCCGACAAGCTGTTCGAGCTGATCTCCTTCATCACCGGCGGCGCACAGCGCGAGAAGGCGAGGGCGTTAGCGCAGGGCGAGGATCCCGACGGCGATGCTGCTACGCTCGACGTCATGGCAGCGCTGCAGAAGTTTTCGGGCACGCGGCCGCACCCCGAAGCCTTCGTCGAGGCGCTGGAGCCGCTCCAGCCGCGGCTCTACTCGATCTCCTCGTCGCACAATGCGACGCCCGGAAAGCTGTCGCTGACGGTCGATTCCGTGCGCTATGTCATCGGCAAGCGCAAGCGCCTCGGCGTTGCCTCGACCTTCCTCGGCGAGCGCATCAATGAAGGCGAGAAGCTTAAGGTCTATGTGCAGAAGGCGCATGGGTTCGGCCTGCCGCAGGATCCGAAGACGCCGGTCATCATGATCGGCCCGGGCACCGGCATCGCGCCGTTCCGCGCCTTCCTGCTCGACCGCAAGGCGACCGGTGCGCCGGGCAAGAACTGGCTGTTCTTCGGCCATCAGCGCAGCGATTGCGACTTCTTCTACCAGGACGAGCTCAACGCAATGAAGACCTCAGGCCTGCTGACACGCCTGTCGCTGGCCTGGTCGCGCGACGGCGAGAAGAAGTTTTATGTGCAGGACCGCATGCGCGAGGTTGGCCGCGAATTGTGGACGTGGCTCGCCGAGGGCGCGCATCTCTACATCTGCGGCGATGCCAAGCGCATGGCCAAGGACGTCGAGCGCGCGCTGGTCGACATCGTCGCCCAGTTCGGTGCCCGCTCGACCGACGAAGCCGTGAGTTTTGTCGCCGAGCTCAAGAAGAAGGGCCGCTTCCAGGCTGACGTGTACTAAGGCGCGACGGGATCAGCGTGAATCGTCCCGGCGGCGCAGGCGCGGGGCGTCACGCTGAGAGGCGGCTTCTACTTTGCATGGGGTTGTTTTCGACATTTTTGTCGGACGGCCTTTTGGAAGCCAAGGTTGGCCTGTCACCCTATCGTCATCAGAGCCGGTTCCAGCTGGCTCGGACTTTAACGAATAAGATTCTCGGAACCCCCGGGTGGAGAGAATTTGCGCCTGCGATGCGCCCCTCTCGGAGGACCAGCGTCGCTATTTCCGCGAGTGTCTTGCCTGCCACCCCGGTTGATCCTTCATAATCGCCCAGATGGGCCGTTGGAGATCGACCATGCGCGAACTATCGGCTGAAGCCAGGCTGCACATCTACGCGCGCTCGCTCTCGCGGCGGACCGGGGCGAATATGCACCACGTTGCGGTCTACAGCGCCTTCGCAGTCATCGCCGCGATCGTCTTCGGCACACTCTCGGTGCACCCGTTCTGATCACGCCCCGCGCTTGAACGGCGCGACCTCGATGCCCGCATCCTTCAACGCCTGACGCAGCGTCCGCGCGATCTCGACCGCGCCGTGCGTATCGCCATGGATGCAGACGGTGTCCGTGCGCATCTTGATGACCTTGCCGGTGACCGAGACCACCGCGCCGTCCTGCACCATGCGCACCACGCGATCGGCGATCGCCCTGGCGTCATGCAGCACCGCGCCGGGCTTCTTGCGCGAGACGAGGTTGCCGTCATCCTCATAGGCACGGTCGGCGAACACCTCGTGCACCATCGGCAGATTGGCGTCTTCGCCGGCCTTCACCAGCTTCGAATTGGCGAGCACGACGAAGATCAGGCTGGGATCGACCGCCTTGATACCGGCGGCGATCGCCTTGGCGGTCATGTCGTCCTCGCACGCGACGTTGGAGAGCGCGCCGTGCGCCTTCACATGCGTGACCTTGTGACCGGCCGCAGTCGCGATCGCCTGCAGCGCGCCGATCTGGTAGGCGACGAGGTTCTCGATCTCCGAGGCCTTCAGGCCCGCGATCGGGTGGCGGCCGAAACCGTGCAGGTCGCGATATCCAGGATGGGCGCCGACCGAGACGCCGCGCGCCTTCGCCAACTCGACCGTCCGGCGCATGATATCGGGATCGCCGGCGTGGAAGCCGCAGGCGACGTTGACCGAGCTTGCCAGCTCGATCATCGCGGCGTCGTTGCCCATCTCCCATGCGCCAAAACCTTCGCCGAGGTCGCAATTGAGATCGATCGTCTTCATGGGTAGCTCTCCGCCTCTGGTCTTCTCGTGGTTTACGGCTCAGCCGCGACCTGCCACGTCCCGGCATCGACGGCGCTCACCGCATGGCCTGCGACGTTAGCATCGCTCAGCGCCTCGATGTTGAGTTCGACGGTGTCGGAGGAGCGCAGGCGATCGGGCAGGTTCCGGATCAGCTGAGCGAACTTGCGCGCCTCGTCCTGCGCCTCGGCCATGGTGACCTGCTGGAAACGGAACGCGGTTCCTGCCGAGGTCTGGGCGAGGCGGCCGACATCGGCCGTGATCACGGTCGCGATCTTCGGGTAGCCGCCGGAGGTGCCGCGGTCCATCATCAACACGATCGGCGAGCCATTGCCGGGCACCTGGATGCTGCCGTTGACGGTGCCGTCGGAGACGATGTTGTGGCCGTGCAGATGCTTGATCGCGGGTCCTTCGAGCCGGTAGCCCATGCGGTCGGAGGTCGCCGAGATCTTCCATTCGCTATCGAGGAACAGCGCCTTGTTGGCGTCGTCGAACTCGTCGTCCTGCGGGCCCAGCAGGACGCGGATCGGACCCGTAGCAGGCTTCGGCAGCTCGATGCGCAGTTCGGGGGCGCCACTCGCGGCATCGACGGTGAATTCGTCGCCGGCCTGGAGCGGGCGCGGGTAGGGGCTGCCGAGGCCGGCGCGGGCATTCACCGCGAGGCTGCCGAACACCAACTCGCCGCGGATAGCACCTTCGATCGCGAGATAGGTGAAGGCGCCGCCACGGGCGAAGCCCAGCGTCAGGGTCTCGCCGTCCTTCAGCGTCACCGACGTGTCCATGGCAACCGGCCGTCCGGCGACGTCGGCATTGCGCGGCGCACCGGCAATCGCAACGCGCACGGCTCCGTCTTTGGCGGTGAACGTGGCGCCGAACGGGCCAATCTCGACAACGGCTGCGAACGGCTCGTTGCCGACCAGCGTGTTCGCCGCCGCCAGCGACAGGCGATCCATCGCGCCGCTGACCGTCAAGCCATAGCGCTGCGCGCCGTGGCGGCCGCCATCCTGGACGGAGCTTGCAGGCCCGATGCTGTCGACGACCAGCCGGCTCATGCGACCACCTGCTCGGCGATGATATCACCGGCCTCGGCGGCGCGGTCCAGTTCCGCGAACGTCTTGTGGTCGATGGCGAAAAAGGTCACGCGATCACCGGGTTCGGTGAGAAATGTCGGATTTCGGTGGAGCTGATAGGTCCGCACCGGCGTGCGGCCGAGCAGGTGCCAGCCGCTCGGGGCAGCCAGGCACTGGATCCCCGCCTGGACGCCGCCGATGGAGATCGTGCCGGCGGGTGTGAACAGCCGCGGGCTCTGCCGCCGCGACATGTGCAGGGATTTGTCCAGGCCGCTGAGATAGGACCAGCCCGGTGTGAATCCGATCATGGCGACGCGGTAGTCGCCGCCGACGTGACGGGCGATGATGTCATCAGGCGTGCTGTTCAGGGCCTTGGCGACATCCTCGAGGTCGATACCGTGCTCGCCGCCATAGGCGACGGGAATGCGCCAGCGCCGCGCCTTGGTGGCCGGTGGTAGCGGTTGGCCGGCGATCGTAACCAGCTTTTCGCCAAGCGCGTCGAAACCGATCTTGCCGGGGTCGTAATGCACCAGCAGCGAGCGATAGGTCGGCACTGTCTCGGTGATGCCATCGATTGGCGCAGCAGCGAGCGCCTTGTCGAGCGCGAGCACGCGCTCATTGGCGGCGTCGTCGATGGTGCGGCTGAACTCGACCGTGACGGCGCTGTCGCCGCTAGGCAGAAGGCGGGGCGGGGGGAGCGTCGCGGCCATGAGCTGTCGAAATCGGGTCTTTGGCAAAGCGCGGGCTCGACCTTGAGTTCCGCGTCACCCTGCTTCGCGTAAATGCGCCCGCAAGTCCAATAAATTAATGCAGGGGTCCGCGATAAGGCCTTGTTATCGCGTCGCATAACAGCCTCGCGGTCCGCGTTCATGGTGCCTTCTTGGCCCTTGACGCAAGGCCTGCGGCTCGCAAGATGCGCGCGTTCTTTCCCGCCCATCCGGAGCTCGTCTGTTTCCATGTCGCTGTCCCCTGAAGCCCGCAAGACCCTCGCCGGCATCACCACTGCCACCATCACCACGGTCCTGCTGAAGAAGGGCCTGCGTAACGTGTGGATGCGCGGCGCGCGTCCGCTGCGCCCGGGCCTGCCACGCCTGGTAGGACCGGCCTTCACGCTGCGCTTCGTGCCGGCGCGCGAGGATCTGGCGACACCAGAATCATGGTCGTCGCCGATCTCGACCCGCACCGCGATCGAGGCGATGCCGGAAGGCTGCATTGCCGTGGTCGACGCGATGGGCATCACCGACGCCGGCATCTTCGGCGACATCCTCTGCGCCCGCATGGTCAAGCGCGGCGTCACTGCGCTCGTTACCGACGGCGTGGTGCGTGACGTCGAGGGCGTGCTCGGCACCAACCTGCCGGTGTGGTGCGACGGCTATGCCGCGCCACCTTCGGTTGCGGGCCTGACCTTCGTCGGTTGGGGCGAGCCGATCGGCTGCGGCGGCGTCGCGGTATTCCCGAACGACATCGTGGTCGCCGACCAGGACGGCTGCGTGCTGATCCCGCAGGCGATGCTCGACCATGTCCTTTCCGAAGGTGTCGAGCAGGAGCGCATGGAAGCCTGGATCGTCAACGAGGTGAACAATGGCGCGGTGCTGCCGGGCCTCTATCCCATGAACGCCGAGACCAAGGCGCGCTACGCGGCGAGCAAGAAGTAATCGAAGGAAACGAGGTATCCCATGGAGATCACAGTCGCCGGCACGCGGCCCACCCGTCGCGCGCCCAAGGAACATTTCACTGGCACCGTGTTGCAGGACCCGATCAACATGGCGCCCGCGCCGGCGCGGCTCAACTGCTCGCGCGTCTCGTTCGAGCCTGGCGCACGCACCAACTGGCACCATCATCCGCTCGGGCAGACGCTTTACGTGATTTCGGGCGTCGGCCGCGTCCAGACCAAGGGCGGCCCGGTCAAGGAAATCCGTCCTGGCGACACCGTCTGGATCCCGCCGGGTGAAGTGCACTGGCACGGCGGCTCGCCGAACAACAGCATGTGCCACATCGCCATGCAGGAAGCGCTCGACGGCGTGTTCTCGACCTGGCTCGAGCCGGTGACCGACGCGGAGTATGGGGCGGCGTTGGGCTAGGCTCTCGTGTCCCGGATGCGGCGCAGCGCGAAAGCGGTGCGTTGCTGATCCGGGCCCATAAATCTCCTCCAAACAAAGTCTGGGTCCCGGCTCAGCGTCGCGTCATTTCATGCCGCGCCGCGTCCGGGACACAAGACCTACATTCTTTCTGCCGTCCATGTGCCCGTACACATGGCGCCGCGCCATGTGCCGGAGCCTGAGGTACCGCTGAGCCGGCCGAGGCCGACCGCGCGCTTGTTGCCGGTGGTCAAGGTGACGTTGATGCTACCGGCCTCGGCGACGCGTCCAGACGCCGTCACCGCGGCGCGGCTCGATGCAATCTGACCATTATTGATACCGATCGAGACGGTCGCGCCGTTGCCGCAGGCCTCGCTCGAGGATGCGATGCGCACGTTCCACGCGCCGTCGAAGGTGGTTGTGGCCGCGCCTGCCTGCGTGAGCGGGAAGGCGATAGCGACTATGGTGGCGAAGAGACCTTTGCGAAATCCGTTCATGACACGCCCCGGTGGTTGACCATGCGGGGATCGTGGCACGGGCGCAGAACCAGCGATGTGAGTGTTGTCACGCGCGTAAGGGCGGCGCAACTCGGCAGTGCCACAGCGCGCAAAAGCAAAGGGGCCATTGCAGGCCCCTTGTCTTCGTCAGAACGGCGAGCTCGAACTTAGTTCACCCGCGTCCAGGTTTGGCCGCCGCAGAACATGCCGCCGAAGGCGCAGCCCTGTACGCGAAGCCGGTCGATACCCTTCATCGCGATCGTCGAGTCGTAGGTCGAGCCGGAGTTGGGGTCGACGATGCGGCCGGACCATTTCTGGTCCTTGCCGGGCTTCATGTTGATCAGGACCTGCTCGCCATTCTGGTTCGACTTGCTGTCGATCGAATAGCCGCAGAGGTTGGTGCCGCACTGCTCGATGCGGACCTTGCCTTCCTTCTCCTCTGTCAGCCAGACGCCGAGCGGCGAATTGAGATCGTGCGCCGGCGCGGCTGCGGGAGCCGGCGGGGCGACGGCGGCGGCTTGAACGGGAGCGGGCGCAGGCGCTGGAGCCGGGGGCGCGGCAACCACGGTTGGGGCAGGCGGCGCCGTGACAGCGGGAACTGCCTGCTGCT
>JAEYRD010000137.1 GCA_023435725.1 Pseudomonadota bacterium
CGTTTGGGCATCGGACCCTGTTCTTCCGCGACCCCGACGGCAATCTCCTGGAGGTGTACGCGGAGATTTGAGCGTATAATGGCCCAGAGGCGAAACGATGCCCAAAAAGTTCCTTCGGGAATCCGCGAGTTATTCACGCCGGGGTGAAACTTAGGCCCAAGTTCCGGCTTTCAGTTCGCGGGAGAGTTATCGTGAAGCGAATCCTGAAACCCTTTGCTTACATCCTGGCTGCCATCTACTTCCTGGTGGATGCGGTCTTCATGGCCGTGACGAGGCCTATTTCGCGCTGGATTGGGCGCCATTTCGAATTCAAGCGCTTGCGGGCCTGGATCAGATCGCTGCCGCCTTATCCCTCGCTCGCCTTGTTTTCCGTACCCGTGATCATTCTGGAGCCGATCAAGCCGGTGGCCGCTTACCTCGCTGCAACCGGTCAGGTCCTGAGCGCCGCAGCGACTTTCATCGTCGGCGAGCTGCTCAAGCTCGTGCTGGTCGAGCGCCTCTTCCATCTCACGCGCGACAAGCTGATGCGGATTCCGGCTTTCGCCTGGGTGTACGGCAAGATCGCCGAGATGAAGGCATGGCTGCAGGCAACCGAAGCCTGGCGCGTCGTTCGCGCCTTGAGCCGCACGGCGAGAGACTATGTCGTGCGGGCCAAAGCGAGGTTGGTCGGCAGCTTCAGCAGGTTGGTGGCTTCCAGGGACTAGACCCGCAGCGGTCATTTGACGGATCCAGACAACATGGCCTGCGCCCATTCCGGACGGTCGTTTGCGAGCGCACGTGCCGCCGCTGCCTCCCAGTCGTATTCGAGAGCCAAGAGTTCGACCTGCCAGCCCCTTTTTCTCTTCGTGAGTATCGCGTACCGGGCGTGAGGCGAGCGGTACTCCAGGTCTGCAGCAAAGGGAATGTCCGCGAATACCGGGCAACCAACGCTCCCCGGATTGAGAACCAGACACTCACGAGGCCCGTGAACGACGGCCTGGCGGTGGCTATGACCACACAACACCACGCGCGCCGTCGGCTCGCTCGCGAGGCGTGTCGCAAGCACGTCGCGGCGTGCCGGCACAAAGCGGCCGTCGTCGAGCGATTCTTCCAGCAGGCATGTCATATCGTCTTGGGGCGTGCCATGGCAGGCCAAGATCCCGTCGTCCAGCCGTATTTGGGAGGGCAAGCTGTGCAGTGCGAGACGTTGCTCCGCGGTCAACGCGTTACGCGCAAAGAGGCCTGCTGGCGAGAGCTTGTCGTCTGGAAACTCCTCAATCCAGCGATCATGGTTTCCGCGCACGGTCGGCAACGAGAGCGACTGGAGTGCTTCGAAAGTTTCTCGCGGCCACAAGGGACTGGTGACGCAATCGCCGAGGTTGACCGTGCGATCGACGCCCCGCGCCTTGATGTCGGCTAGCACCGCCTCCAACGCAGCAAGGTTGCCGTGGATATCGGAAATGACTGCCAATCGCATCGTCGTGCTCCCCATACACCCAGGCCTGAACTTGGCTCGGTTGCCGGCCGACCCGGTTGCACGGAGGTTAATCGAGGTGGCCGCAAAAATCCTCTGCAACCTTCGGGCGCGGTTCTTTCCGCGAAGCCATGCGTCACAGGCATGGTGATTTACGAACTCTTGGCGTAAAGAGCGGCCAGATCAAATCGCCAGCGTGCGGCCGGGCCGTTTGCCGCGCATGCAGCTTCAGGTGCCGTGGCTCGCCGTTCCGCGCCTGAATTAACCAAGGTTTCCATCTCGTGTCATTTCCGGCCTTGAGTCCGCCGCTCGCCCAAGCTTTGGCCGAGCGGAACTACGATACTCCGACCCCCGTTCAGTTGGCCGTGCTCGCCGACGAAGCCGCCGACCGCGACCTCCTGGTTTCGGCCCAGACCGGCTCCGGCAAGACCCTCGCTTACGGGCTGGCGCTTGCCAAAAATCTGCTTGGCAGCGCCGAACGGTTCGAGCCGGCGGCCGCGCCGCTCGCCCTGATCGTGGCGCCGACCCGCGAGCTCGCCTTGCAGGTTCAGCGCGAACTCGCATGGCTCTATGGGCATGCCGGCGGGCGGGTCGTCTCCTGCGTCGGCGGCATGGATCCGCGGCGCGAGCAGCGCGAGCTTGCGGCGGGCGCTCACATCGTCGTCGGCACGCCCGGACGGCTGTGCGATCATTTGCGTCGCGGCCGTCTCGACATCTCCGAATTGACGGCGGTCGTCCTCGACGAGGCCGATGAAATGCTCAATCTCGGCTTTCGCGAGGACATGGAGTTCATCCTCGAGACCACGCCGGAGACGCGCCGGACCTTGCTGTTCTCGGCGACGTTTCCGCGGGGCATCGTTGCGCTGGCCAAGCAGTATCAGCAGCAGGCCTTCCGGATCGAGGTCGCGGGCGACGAAGGCGGTCATGCCGACATCGAGTACCGTGCGATCCGGATCGCCCCCGGTGATGTCGAGCACGCGGTCGTCAACGTGCTGCGCTTCTTCGAGGCGCCGAGCGCGCTGGTGTTTTGCAGCACGCGCGATGCGGTCAGGCATTTGCAGGCGGCGCTGCTGGAGCGCGGCTTCTCCGTGGTCGCGCTATCAGGCGAATTGACGCAGAACGAACGGACCCTGGCGCTGCAGTCGCTGCGGGATGGACGCGCCCGCGTTTGCGTGGCGACCGACGTCGCCGCCCGCGGCATCGACCTGCCGAGCCTCGACCTCGTCATTCATGCGGACCTGCCCAATGATGCCGAAGTCATGCAGCATCGCTCGGGCCGCACCGGGCGCGCGGGACGGAAGGGTACAAGCGTCCTCCTGGTGCCACCCGCACGACGGCGCCGCGCGGAACTGCTGCTCAATCTCTCGGGGATCGACGCCGTGTGGGGCACGGCGCCGCAGGCCGATGAGATCCGCAAGCTCGATCACGAGCGCATGAAGGACGTGTTGTTCACGGAGGAGACGACCTCCGACGATCTGGTTCTGGCGCAGGCGTTGTTGGCCGAGCGGTCGCCTGAGGATATCGCCGCGGCGCTCGCGCGGCTTTATCGCGCGCGGCTGCCGTCGCCCGAAGATATCATCGATCCGGGCGAGCGAAGCGGACGGCCGCGCGACGATCGCGGTCGCGACAGGTTTCAAGGCGAAGGCGGCGACGATCGCCCCGCCAGGCCCCGATCGAAATCCGGGAAATCGTCATCGCGACACGGCATGGCGGAAGCCAGCGTCTGGTTCCGGGCCGCCATCGGAAAACGAAAGAATGCGGAGGCGCGCTGGCTGCTCCCGATGATCTGCCGCCGCGGCGGCATCGACAAGCGCGACATCGGCGCCATCAAGATCATGGACACCACCACCGAGTTCGAGATTTCCGAGCGGGTCGCGGAATCCTTCGCCGCCAAGGTCAAGCGTCCGGACAAGGAAGACAGCATCCGCATCGAGCCGATGGCGGACGCGCCCCGGCGGCGGGAGCCTTCAGAGGAGCGGCCACATTCGCCCCGGCGCGAGGCCGGTGAGAGCGACCGCGATACGCGTCGCGGCGATCATGTCCGCGACACGACGGGACCGAAGCCGCGTGGCAAGCCTCACGGCGAGCGTGGGCCGACATTCGACGAGGCTCCGGCTTTCGGAAAGAAAAAGAAGCATCGGAACAAGCCGGGCCACGCTGAGGCGCCGTCGGTCACGCCATGGCCTTCGAAGGGCGCACCGGGAAAAAAGAAGGCAAGGAAGAAGCACCGCGGCTGAACCGCTGCCGTGCAACGCAGACAGCAAGAATGCCGCCGGATCCGCTCCGGCGGCATCGTCATTTCAAGATCTCAGGTGAGCTCAGCGGCCGCCGCCGCCGCCGCCGCCGCCGCCACCACCGCCTCCGCCACCACCGGCGTCACGCAGCGCCGAATTGTAGCGGGGATCGGTCTGCTTCATGTAGGTGGGTGAGGTATCGCGGATGACGCGACGTCCTCCGGCCTGCTGCTGAATATCGGGCACGCCGCAGCCATCGAAGAAGACGAGGTCGCAACCGTAATTCCGCAACTGCACCGCGTTGGCGCTGGTCGCGGTGAACGCGGTCGCCGCAACGCATGCAATCAAAGCAACTTTCGACAATGTGAGTTTCATGGAAATTCTCCAGCCTCGGTCGGCGAGACCGGAACGGCTCGCACACAGCTTCGACGGGAGCTGGCCGAAACCGGTTCGAGGGCGTGGCTT
>JAEYRD010000153.1 GCA_023435725.1 Pseudomonadota bacterium
CTAGCATGCCCTCGACGATGCGCCGCGCCTGACCCGGCCTTCCCTTCTTGCGGAAGTAGGCGACATGCTTCGCACTGCGCACCGTACGGTCCGCGCGCACGCTCATCAAATCAGGATCGCCGGGGCCGAGACCGCAGCAGATGATGCGTCCCATCTCTATTCGCTCCGGCTCGCCAGGGCATTCACGGCGGCAACGGTGATCGCGGAACCACCGAGGCGGCCCTCGACCGTCAGCGCCGGCACCGACGGATCGGCCATCAGCGCCGCCTTGGATTCCGCCGCGCCGACGAAACCGACGGGACAGCCGATGATGGCAGCGGGCCGCGGGCAGTTCCGGTCCTCCAGCATGTTGAGGAGGTGAAACAGCGCGGTCGGCGCGTTGCCGATCGCGACGATCGCGCCGTCGAGATGCGGCCGCCACAGCTCCAGCGCCGCAGCCGAGCGCGTGTTGCGCATGGATTGCGCGAGCGCGGGAACGGTCGCGTCGCCAAGCGTGCAGATGACGGCATTGGCCGCGGGAAGTCTCGCGCGCGTAATTCCTTCCGAAACCATGCGCGCGTCGCACAGGATCGGCGCGCCCTTCTGCAAGGCGGCGCGCGCGGCGGTCACCATCCCGGGCGTGAAGCGGATATGCGCCTCCAGGCCGACCATGCCGGCGGCATGGATCATCCGCACCACGACCTGCTCCTCGTCCGGCGTGAAGCGGGCAAGATCCGCTTCGGCCCGGATAGTCGCAAAGGATTGGCGGTAGATCGCTGCGCCATCGGTCTCGTAAGTGTGCGGCATCAGTGCCCTCCGACCAGGATGGAGGGATCACTGACGATGTCGACGCCGTTCAACCCGCGCAGGACCGGCTCGTCGCGCGTCGTGCCATCGCGGACGAGGTCGAAGCCGGCGCTGGTCGCAACCAGAGTCACCGCCGAGGCGCCGGAACGGGCGCAACCCTTGGCGCAGCCGGAAACGTGAAGCCGTGTATCGGCCGCCATGCGCGGCGCGATTGCCGCCGCCAGCGCGCGCGTGTCGGCATGCGCCTCGCGGCAGCGCGGTGCGCCACTACAGGCGATGACGCGCAACGCCGGGTCGTGGGGCTCGGTGATGAGGCCCGCCGCGCACGGCATCTCGCGCTTGCCCTCGCTCAAGACCATCCGCCACGGCGTCATCCGCAGCGCATGTCCACAGCCGGAGAATTGATCGAGCGTGGTGTGCAGCATCTGCCCGAACGCGACGCCGACCATCGCGCCTTGCGGATAGTGCCCGGGCCGCGACGCCGCCATCACGGGCGCAGGCTCGGTCTCGCCACGTAACGCTTCGGGCAAACTCGCGCCGGTTGCGATGTGGGCCCTCATACGCCCTCGCCCGCACTTCGCGCCGCCGGACGCGATGAACCAGTTTGCGAGAGCGAGCGCCGTGCTCACGGCCTCTCCGCGCCCGACCGAACGGCCGAGCCTGACGCCATCAGCCCGCACCAGGAGGCGTCCTTCCCCATCGCGCTCGATACGCACGTCGGCGGAATCGCCGGCGAGCACACGCGATCTTCCGTCATCGATGGCAAAACCGAACTTGCCGGGAAGTGCGAGCTCGCTCTCGGCAAGCGCTTCCTCGAGCTCCGCGGCGAGCGACTGCGTTTCGTCGCTGGGGTTCCAGAACGGCGTCACCAGGATGTTGCGCCGCGCCTCGATGTCGGCATCGGGGTCGAGCAGCCGCAGCCGCGCAAGACCGTCGAGCAGAGCCGGATGGCCCTGTTCGTCGACACCCCGGATCTGGAGGTTCGCGCGGCTCGTCACATCGATGAGACCGTTGCCGTAGCGTCCGGCGAGCTCGGCAAGGCCGGCAATCTGGTTTGCTTCGAGACGTCCACCGAACGGACGCACGCGGACCACCAGTCCGTCGCCCGAGGGCATCGGTCGCAGCGCGCCGGGACACCAGCCCTTGACCACGGAAGCGCTCATGACGCCTCCCGCAGCGCAGCCGCGATCGAATTGCGGCGCGTTCGCCAGAGTGAGGCCTCATGCAGGCGCATGAAACAGGTCTCCATCGCGGCGAGCGCGGCCGGATTTTCGCGCGTCATGAAGGCGCGAACGTCGTCATTGCCGAGCGTCGCATCGTAATAGAGGTCGAACAGATGCGGCGGCACGGCATCCGCAAGATGGGCGAACGCGGCCATGTGTTCGAGTGTCGCGGTGATCTCGGCGGCCCCGCGAAAACCGTGGCGCATCATGCCAGCGATCCAGGCGGGGTTGGCCGCGCGTGCGCGGACGACCCGCGATATTTCCTCGGTCAGGGTGCGGGTGTGCGGCTGGTCGGGACGCGTCGTATCGAGGTGATAGAGCGACGGTCCCGCCGCACCGAGATGCGCCGCGGCCGCGGCAACTCCGGCTTCATGCGCGGCATAGTCGGCGGCGAGCAGAAGATCGGTCTCCGGCAAATCCTGGACGTGGACGAAGGCATCGGCCGACGCGAGCCGCGACTCGATGCCGGCGCGATCGAGCTTGATCTCGCCATCGGCCGAGAACGCCCACGACGATGCCGCCAACCAGGCTTCGCCGGCCGCTTCCCGCGTCTCGGGCGTGAAGGCATCCGGGATCGCCGAGAGGCCCACGCCGTATTGTCCGGGGCGCGGTGCGAACACGCGGGAGGTGCGGTGGCGATACGGATTCTCGTCGCCCTCCTCCTTGTAGCTCCCAAGCGCCTCGGTGGCGGCTTCGAACAATTGCGCAAGGCCGGAAAAGACATCACGGAACAGGCCCGACACGCGCAGCGTGACGTCGATGCGAGGACGGCCGAGTTCGGCCGGCGCGATGATGTCGTAGCCGGTCACGCGGCCGGAGGCGTGATCCCAGCGCGGCGCAAGGCCGGCCAGATGCAGCGCCATCGCAAACTCCTCGCCCGCAGTGCGCATCGTCGCCGAGCCCCAGAGATCGACCACCAGCCCCTTTGGCCAATCGCCGTGATCCTGCAGGTGACGACGGAGCAGCTCTTCCGCGAGCTTG
This sequence comes from Pseudomonadota bacterium, assembly GCA_023435725.1. Lineage (GTDB taxonomy): Bacteria > Pseudomonadota > Alphaproteobacteria > Rhizobiales > Xanthobacteraceae > Bradyrhizobium. The sequence continues at coordinate 2,991 of JAEYRD010000153.1, forward strand.
ACGCCTTGCGCATGCGCGGCCGGCGTCGGCACCGCGCGCGGATCGACGGCAAACAGGTTGCGCCCGGTCGGCAACACGTCCTGGCGCCCGCGATAGGGCGAGCCCGACGGTCCCGGCGCAACGCGCTGCCCCGCAAGCGCGGCGCGCAGTGCGTCCCGCTCCGCTTCGCCGCAGGCGCCGCGCCCGAACACGTGCAGGCCGTCGCCGAACTGGCTTTCCTTGAGATCGCAGACGAAACGATCGATCCGCGGGATCGCCTCCGCCGGCGCCGCCGACGCATCCAGACCAAGATCATCCTCGAGGCCTGCCCCACGCGCCTCGTCGCGGATCGCAGAAATCAGCCGCTGGCGTCGCGCAGGGTCGAGACCATCGGCGGTCGAATATTCGTCGAGCAGCCGCTCGAGCCGGCGCAGGCCTTCCGGCACAGTGGACGCCGCAAGCGGCGGCGGCAGATGGCCGATGGTGACGGCACCTAAGCGCCGCTTGGCCTGCGCGGCCTCGCCGGGATCGTTGACGATGAAGGGATAGATGACGGGCAGATCGCCGATCAGGGCTTCCGGCCAGCAGCTCGATGACAGCGCAACGGATTTTCCGGGCAGCCACTCCAGCGTACCGTGCGCGCCCACGTGCACGACGGCATCGCAGCCCTGCCCCCGGAGCCAGAGATAGAACGCGACATAGACGTGGCGCGGCGTTCGGGCGAGATCGTGATAATCGGAATCGCGCGCGATCACATCGCCGCGCTCCGGTTGAACCGCGATGATGGACTGGCCACACGGAATCGCGGCGAAGTGGAACGCGCCATCGCGGCAGTCCGGATCACTCTCCGGCGCTCCCCAGGCTTGCGCGAGATCATCCTGCAATGGCTGCGGAAGGCGTGAGAGCGCTGCGTTGTACTCGACGACACTCCAGGTCAATCTCCCCTTTAGCAGCGTCTCGCCGAGCGCGCGCATTGGCACAACATCGACGCCGGCCTCAGCGAGATCGGACAACAAGGCCTCGACCGAAGCCAGGGTATCGAGACCGACCGCATGCGCGATCTGGTGCGGGCGCCCCGGATAATTCGAGAGCACGATCGCCAGCCGCTTCTCGGCGGCCGGTTTCTCTGCGAGAATCCGCCAGGCCGCGACACGCGCGGCGACAGCCTTCACGCGTTCCTCATCAGGCCCGTGCGCAAGATGCGAAAATTGCAGATCGGGATCGCGCTGTGCTGCCGATTTGAAGCTGACGACGCCCGCGAACAGGCGGCCGTCGACCTCGGGCAGCACCACATGCATCGCGAGGTCGCCGGGCGACAGGCCGCGCAGCGCCTCCGCCCAGTCCTCGCGCCGCGCCGTCGAGAGCGCGACCTGAAACACCGGGCACGAAGCGGCATCGAACGGCGTCGTGCCATCGTCGCCGATCGCCGAGAAAGCGGTCGCATTGACGACCACTGCCGGAGCATTTTGCGCAAGATGCGCCCGCAGCCAATCCACAACGGCCGAGGCCTTCAGCGAGGTGACGAACACGCCATATGCGTCAAAGCCCTTCTCGCGCAGCGCTGCGATCAGGGCATCGACCGGACCAGTGTCCGCGGCGGTGAGATAGGAGCGATAGAAGGTCACGAGCGCGCGCGGCCTGCCCTCACCGGCCGTCGGCGCAGCAATAACCCCGTGCGCAGGATCGTAAAACCCCATCTCGGGAACGGTCATCTCGCCGACGACCGGGCCGGCATACAGCCCCGAGGCCAGCGCAAGCTGCGCGATCGCTGCCTGCGCAGCGACCGGACCGCCGGTGTCGCAGAGTACTTTGAGCCGACGCAGTGTCGAGACCGGCAAGGTCGAGTACGCATCGAGCCGCGTGTCGTCGCGGCCGTCGGCCGGGAGTACGGCGAGCGCGATGTTGCGTTCCCTGGCGAGCTGATGCAGGGCCGCAAGCCCATATGACCAATAGGATTCACCGCCGATCAGGCGCACCAGGATGCCGCGCGCCTGCGCAAGGGTGCGCTCGATATAGGTATCGACCGAAAGCGGGTGACGGAGTTCCGCGAGATTGGCGAGGCGCAGCGACGGCAGGCTGTCGCGCCCGCGGCGCCAGCCGGCCGCGAATGCAGCCAAATCGGAGTCCGAGAACGAGAGCGCCACGAGGTCGGCCGGGTCCTGGCCGATGTCCCTTGGCGTCGCGGACTCTTCGAGCCCGCGACTCTCGCGGAAGACGACGTGCATCAGATCCCAGATCCCAAAAGACCAAGTCCCGTCCTGATCGCGGCCTCGTCGATGTCGCCGTGCTCGCCGATCACGACGAGTTTCGATTGCCTGATACCAGCCCCCCAAGGCTTGTCGAATTGGTGGCGCACGCGTTCGCCGACCGCCTGCAGCAGCAGGCGCATCGGCTTGCCCGCAACCGCAATGTAACCCTTGGCGCGCAGCACGTTCTGCTCGCGCGCCAGACGCTGGACCGACGCAACGAAGGTATCGATGTCGGTGACCTCAGGAAGATCGATCACGACGGAGGCAAAATCGTCGTGCTCGTGCTCTTCCTCACCGTCATGATGCGAGGGACGCGCGGCCAGATCGTTCTCGGCGGCAGCGCCAAGCCCGAGAATGAGGCGCGCATCGATCGCCCCGTCAGTGACCGGCAGCATCGGCACGCGGCGCGGCATCTCGGCGGTGATCACCGCCTTGGCCGCTTCAATGCCCGCGCTGCCGGCAATATCGGCCTTGGTCAGCAGCACGATGTCCGCGCAGGCGATCTGGTCCTCGAACACTTCCGACAGCGGTGTCTCGTGATCGAGATTCTCGTCCGCCGCGCGCTGCGCTTCGACCGCATCCGGATCCGGCGCGAAGCGGCCGGCGGCCACGGCCTCGGCATCGGCCAGCGCGATCACGCCGTCCACGGTAATGCGCGAACGGATCTCCGGCCAGTCGAACGCCTTGAGCAGCGGCTTCGGCAGCGCCAGGCCCGAAGTCTCGATCAGGATGTGATCGGGCTTCACGGGCCGCGCCAGCAATTGCTCCATGGTCGGAATGAAATCGTCGGCGACGGTGCAACAGATGCAGCCATTTGCGAGCTCGACGATGTTCTCCTCCGGGCAATTCGCATCGGCGCAGGACTTCAGGATCTCGCCGTCGACGCCCTCGCTGCCGAACTCGTTGACGAGCACCGCGAGCTTCTTGCCGTTGGCATTGGCGAGCAGATGCTGGATCAGCGTCGTCTTGCCGGACCCGAGAAAACCCGTAACGACCGTGACCGGGACTTTTGCAAGCGAATTCATTCGGCGGCCTCCGGCACGACGGCAATGGGGGGAATGCGGGCAAGCGATTGCTTGCGAAATATTTCGGGGCGGCTGCGCCATGGCACGAGGCCGTCGGGCGCGGCCGCATAGGCTGCAGCGCCTGCGACCACGTCGCGCGCGTTCGCATCCGACAGGCGGCCGTAGACATAGGACCAGCGGCCAGGCGCGCTCAGCGCCACCGAGCAGCCCTGGCTGCATGCCGACAGGCATTCGACGGGAACCACGCTGACGCCGTCGGGCACGCCGGCGTCGAGGATCGCGCCATGCAGGCGCTTGCCGGGCGTCGCCTCGCCCTCGCCAAGCGTCTGGCCGGCACGGCAGGTGATGCAGACGTGAAGTGTGACGGTCATCGCCTCTTCCAGGATAAAGAGCGGGAGGCGATGAGGCTCACGGACCCTGGTTTGAGAGGCCCGTTTCCCCGTCGCGGAACACCCCGTCCGCCGGTCCAAAATCGTCCGCGCAGGCAGGTCTCCCGGCTTGCGGAGCAGGGCTTTGCCCTTCGATCCCCGCCTTCCCGACCCCGCAGGGGTCAGTGGTTTCGGGCATCTCTCCGGTCACGGTCGCGGGGGCGGCTGCATTTTGGACCCAAATCTTGGCGATTCGAGCCCTATCGCATTCCCTCTTCGCCTGTCATAGGACAGGAACCAGCGCCGGGCCACCATTTGCCCCCCGCCGCCACTTGTCAAGCCGAAGGACCCATCCGATGACGCCTGAACCGGATACCCAAACGGCCGAGGAAACCGACGCCCGGCACAATGCGAAAATGGCGAAAATCAAGGTCGCCCGCGACAAGATCATGGCGACCAAGAGCGGCGAAAAAGGCCTCATCATCGTCCATACCGGCGCCGGCAAGGGCAAGTCCTCCTCGGCCTTCGGCATGATCGTTCGCTGTGTCGCCCACGGCTTCCCCTGCGCAGTCGTGCAGTTCATCAAGGGTGCCTGGGACACCGGCGAGCGGCGTCTGCTCACCGGCCATTTTGGCCACCTCTGCCAGTTCCATGCGATGGGCGAAGGCTTCACCTGGGAGACGCAGGACCGCGCCCGCGACATCGCCGCCGCGCGCGCGGGCTGGGAGAAGGCCAAGGAGCTGATATCAGATTCCAACTTGCGCATGGTCGTACTCGACGAGATCAACATCGCGCTACGCTACGACTATCTCGACATCGCGGAGGTCGTCGACTTCCTCAGGACGCAGAAGCCGCCGATGACGCATGTCGTCCTCACCGGGCGCAACGCCAAGGACGAGCTGATCGAGATCGCCGATCTCGTTACCGAGATGACACTGGTCAAGCACCCCTTCCGCTCCGGCATCAAGGCGCAAGCCGGCGTCGAGTTCTGAAGACGCTGGCGATGGCACGCGCATTGATGATCCAGGGGGCGGGCTCGGACGTGGGCAAGTCGCTCATCGTCGCCGGTCTTGCGCGCGCCTTTACGCGGCGCGGCCTGCGCGTGCTCCCCTTCAAGCCGCAGAACATGTCGAACAACGCAGCCGTCACCGTCGACGGCGGCGAGATCGGCCGCGCCCAGGCGCTCCAGGCGCTCGCCGCCGGCGTCGAGCCGCACACCGACATGAACCCGGTGCTGCTGAAGCCCGAGACCGATGTCGGTGCACAGGTGATCGTCCAGGGAAAGCGCATCACGACCACGCGTGCCCGCGAATACGCGGCAATGAAGCCTTCGCTGATGGGCGCGGTGCTGGAAAGCTTTGAGCGGCTGAAGGCACGCTCAGATCTCGTGCTGGTCGAAGGCGCCGGCAGTCCGGCCGAGGTGAACTTACGCAAGGCCGACATCGCCAATATGGGCTTTGCGCGCAAGGCCGACGTCCCCGTCGTGATCGTCGGCGACATCGACCGCGGCGGCGTCATCGCCCAGCTCGTCGGTATCAAGACGGTGATCGAGCCCGACGATGCCGCGATGATCCGGGGCTTTGTCATCAACAAGTTCCGCGGCGATCCCACGCTTTTCGACGATGGCTACAGACTGATCGAAGCGAAAACTGCCTGGCGCGGCTTTGGCGTGCTACCCTGGTTTGTGCGCGCGGGCGAGTTGCCCGCCGAGGATGCACTGGGCCTGCGCGATGCGCGGAAGCCGGGCGAATGCAAGATCGCATGCCTAGCGCTGTCGCGGATCGCCAATTTCGACGATCTCGATCCGCTCAAGCTCGAGGCGAGCGTCGATCTCGTGATGGTGCGCCCGGGCGAAGCTGTCCCCGGCGACGTGCGCCTCGTCATCATCCCCGGCTCCAAGTCAACGCGCGGCGATCTCGCCTTCCTGCGCGCGCAGGGCTGGGACATCGATCTGTTGGCGCATCACCGCAGGGGCGGCCATGTGCTCGGCCTCTGCGGCGGCTATCAGATGCTGGGGCGCAGCGTCGCCGACCCCGACGGGATCGAAGGTCCCGCAGGCGACACGCCGGGCCTCGGCCTTCTGAATGTCGCGACGGTGATGAGCCCGCAGAAGACATTGACGCGTGTTGCGGCCGTGCATGAAGCCACGGATCAGCCGATCGAGGCCTACGAAATCCACATCGGCCGCACCGACGGGCCGGACCGAGCCCGCCCGTTTGCGAGACTGAACGGCGAGCCGGAAGGCGCCATCTCGATCGATGGCCGTGTGCAGGGCAGCTATTTGCACGGCCTGTTCACGTCGGATGATTTCCGCAAGGCGTTCCTGGCAAAGCTCGACATTGCCGCCGGCGACGAGCCCTATCACGCCCGGGTCGAGAGCGCGCTCGACGCGCTCGCCGATCACATCGAACAGCATCTCGACGTCGACGGCCTGCTCGCGCTAGCGCGCTAGCACCTCGGCGAGGCGTGCCCATTCGGATTCACAGCCCGGAAGCCCAAGGCGCAGCCATATTGGGTTCTGCGCAAAGACGCGCGACCAGATCTGGCCGCGTGCCAGCCTCTCCTGCGCGGAGAGCGCGCCAGCCGTCTCGTAGAGACGAAACAGAGCCGTGCCGCCAACCAGCCTCCAGCTCTGCGCTCGCGCCATGTCGTCGAGGCGAACACAGTCGCGTGCCAGCCGCTCTGACGTGTCCTTGGCCCAGGCATCGTCGCGCAATGCGCGACAGCCGATTGCGATCGCTGCTCCAGAAACCGGCCATGGACCCGACGTTGCCGAGAGCCTGGCGATGTCGGCCGCATCGCCGATTGCGAACCCAAGCCGCAGGCCAGCCAGACCATAAAACTTTCCGAACGAGCGCAGGACCAACAGCCCCGACCGATCCGCTTCGGGGGCTAGCGATAGCTGCGGAACGGCGTCGGCAAAACTCTCGTCGATGACGAGACGGCCGACGCGCGGCAGCAGCGCCAGCAAATCCTTTGACGCAAAACACCGGCCATCGGGATTGTTGGGGTTGACGATAACAGCGAGATCCGCGCCTGCCAGCGCATCGAGCTCCCCGACCTCCTGGACATCCCAGCCCGCAGCCGACAGCACCCCCGCATACTCATTATAGGTTGGCGCGAGGATGCGCGCGCGGCCGCGTGGCGCCAGCTGCGGCAGCAGTTGAATGACGGCCTGCGCGCCGCCCATCGCGACTATCGCCGCACTCGTCCGATAGGCGTGCCGAGCCGCCTGGTGCAGGGCGTCGATCTCGGATCGCGACGGCAGCGCGCTCCACGCGCGCGAGCTCACCTCGCCCACGGGATAAGGCAGCCGGTTGATACCCGTCGAGAGATCAATCCAGTCTTCCGCGCGTCCGCCAAAACGCTGCCGGGCCAGATCGAGATTTCCACCGTGCTCACGCATGCTCTTTTCTTTCACGCGAAGACAAGGATCGCAAGGATTCCGGCGAGCAGCAGCATGGCGCGGCGATAGATCATCAGTCCCTCGCCGATATCAGCGGCGAGCGGATCGCGCGCACCTTCATTGAGCCAGGGCTCCTTGGTGATGCTGCCGTGATAGATCCGGGGGCCGCTGAGCCGCACGCCAAGCGCACCGGCCATCGCTGCTTCCGGCCAGCCGGCATTGGGCGAGCGATGACGGCGCGCATCCCGCGTCATGCACGACAGCGCCTCGGATCGCCGCGGCGCCAGAAGCACGAAAAGAAAACCAGTCAGGCGCGCCGGAATGAAATTGGCGACGTCGTCGATCCGCGCCGCGGCCCAGCCGAAAGCTTCGTGACGTTCGCTGCGATGTCCGATCATGGAATCCAGCGTGTTGATCGCCTTGTAGCCGAGGATGCCCGGCAGGCCGAACAGCGCGCCCCAGAACACGGGCGCCACCATGCCGTCGGAGGCATTCTCGGCGAGGCTCTCGATCGCCGCGCGCGCGATGCCGGCTTCATCGAGCGCCTTGGGATCACGGCCGACGATGCGCGACACCGCCTCGCGTGCAGCGGCGATATCGCCAACTCGCAAGGGATTTGCGACGGCCGCGACATGATCATGCAACGAGCGCAGTGCGACCAGCGGCCACGCCAGGACACCCACCAGCACGATCTGGATCCAGCCCGATGGAAGCAAGGACTGAAGCACCCAACCGAGCGCCACGGAGAGCGCGACCACCGCGAGCGCTCCGGCAATGCCCGCGGCGCGGCGAAGTGCCGGCGGGTCGGACGCGCGATTCCAGGCGGCGTCGATGGCGGCGATCAGCCGGCCCAGCCAGGTCACGGGATGGCCGATCCGCGCGAACAGCCACGACGGCCAGCCCAAAACGGCATCTACCGCCATCGCCACCACCATCGCGCCCGCAAAACCCACACATGCCTCCTGTCCCGCCCCTGTTGCTCAAAGCATGGCCCGAGCGCAAGCCCCTCACTGCCTGATTTCGGCTTTGTCTTCGGCCGCGTTTGGTGATTAGTGCTGGCCGGCGGGAGGGTTTCATGGCGGTCATCTTGATCACGGGCGGAGCGCGATCGGGCAAGAGCGCCCGGGCGGAAGCGCGCGCGCGCAGCTTTCCGGGCCAGCCCGTCTACATCGCCACTGCCGAGGCGCTCGACGCCGAGATGGAAGCGCGCATTGCAAAGCATCGTGCCAAGCGCAAGGCCATCGACTGGATCGAGCGGGAGGTGCCACTTGATCTTCTGCAGGAGCTGATCGCAACCGACGGCGGTGGCCCGAGGCTCGTGGACTGCCTGACCTTGTGGCTCTCCAACATGATGCATGCGGAGCGCGACTGGGAACACGAGGTTATGAAGCTCGCCGCCTTCCTGGGCGGCCAGAAGAGCCCCGTCGTCTTCGTCACCAACGAGGTCGGCCTCGGCATCGTGCCCGACAACGCACTGGCGCGCAGCTTTCGCGACGCCGCCGGGATCATGAACCAGATCATTGCGGCGGTCGCCGACGAGGTCGAGTTCGTCGTCGCCGGCTTGCCGATGAAGCTGAAATGATGCCGCGCGCGGGATTCTTACGGGACCTTATTGCCGATCTCAGGATGGCGGCGTCCTTCGTCACGATCGTGCCGGTGGCGTCGTCGAAGCCGGTCGAGGATGGCGCCGTCGCGCGCGCGACCTGGGCGTGGCCTGCGGCCGGGCTGGTGGTCGGCCTTGCCGGCGGCGCGGCCTATGCGGTCGCGAGCAAGCTGGGATTGACGCCGACAATGGCTGCCCTGCTCGCGCTGGGCACGACCATCTTCGTCACCGGCGCGCTGCACGAAGACGGCCTTGCCGATACCGCTGACGGACTCGGTGGCGGGCGGACGCGCGAACGCAAGCTCGAGATCATGCGCGACAGCCGGATCGGGACCTATGGCGGCTGCGCGCTGCTCCTGTCGCTCGGCCTGCGCTGGAGCGCGCTCGCGGCGATCGCCAATCCGTGGGCAGTAACGCTTGCGCTGTGCGCTGCGCATGCCGCAGCCCGCGCCGGCGTGCCGGCTTTCATGTTCCTGGTGCCGCCGGCACGGCGTGACGGTCTGTCGGCAAGCGCCGGATTGCCGCCGGGACGCAGCGTGGCCATCGCCTTCGCTCTCGGGACTCTCGCTCTCACCCTCGCTCTCGGGTCAGGCAAGGCGCTTGTCAGCCTGATCCTGCTGTCGCTCGCCGGTTTGATTGTGGCGCGGCTTGCGATCCGCCAGATTGGCGGTCAGACTGGCGACATCCTCGGTGCGTTCGAGCAGACCGGCGAGATCCTCATCCTGCTGGTTGCCGCGGCCTTCCAGATGGGAGGATGACCCCATGGTCGAGTTCGACGACGCCTTTCGTCGGCACTTGCGTGAACTGTTGGTGTGGCGCCGCGACGTGCGCCGCTTCCGAACCGACCCGCTGCCGGACGGCACCATCGATCGCCTGATCGAGACCGCCTGTCTCTCGCCTTCGGTCGGCCTCAGCCAGCCCTGGCGCTTCATCATCGTCGATGATGCTGCCCGCCGACGCGCCGTGGTCGACGACTTCAGGGTATGCAACGCCGATGCGCTGAATGCCTACGCCGGCGAGCGCGCCGCTCGCTATGCCGCGCTGAAACTCTCGGGCCTCGAACAGGCCCCCGGCCACCTCGCCGTGTTCGCGGACAAGGCGAGCGATATCGGTCACGGCCTCGGCCGCGCAACCATGCCGGAGACGACGGAATATTCGGTGGTCGCCGCGATCACCGCGATGTGGCTCGCCGCGCGCGCCGAGGGCATCGGGCTCGGCTGGGTGTCGATCCTGACCCCTGCGCGCATTCACGCCATTCTCGACGTGCCGAACTCCTGGAAATTCATCGCCTATCTCTGCATCGGCTATCCCGAGTCCGAAGGCGACAAGCCCGAGCTCGAGCAGGCGAAATGGGAACACCGGCGTGGCGCGGACGAGTTCACGCTGCGGCGCTGACTCGGCCTGTCACTGCGTTTTCCTGGCGGTCGGTCGCAGCCCACGGCTTCGCCGTCATTGCAAGTGCAGCGAAGCAATCCAGAATCTTGCCGCGGAGACAGTCTGGATTGCTTCGTCGCAAGAGCTCCCCGCAATGACGACGGAGAGGAAGCAGCCCGCGGCTACGACTTGCTCCTGCCGGCAGCGGCTGCCGCCGGCGCGGCGCTTTCCTGCTTCTGGAACATCAGCAGCGGCCGGAAGATGATGCGGCCATAGGCCTCGTAGTGGTTCTGGGTCGAGACGGCCATCTTCAGCGGCGTCGCATAATTCGCCTCGAACGTCATGAACGGCGTGTAGGTCCAGGAGAAGCCGACGCCCACGGAAGCCAGCTCGGTGACGCCAGGGAATGTCGAATACACCCCGCCCCAGTCGGCGAAGATGTAGCTGTCGAAGCCCTTGAGCCAAGACGACCAGTTGTAGTGCAGTTCGGCGTTGAGATAATAGCCGCTGTCGCCGGATGCCGAGTTGCTCGGATAACCGCGCACCGTAGTGGGACCGCCGATCGAGAAGATCTGGTCGCCGGGTAGTAGCTTTTCCTGCGTATACTGCCAGCTCCCGAGCACGTTGGCGCTGAAATTTGCCGGCCCGCCGGCGCTGGTTGCGATCATCGAGCCGGTATAGGTGTTGAACGCGCGGTTGTTACCGAGCACGTGGTCTTGCCACGCGATGTAGTTCACCGCCGGCGAGACCGTGATCGAATAAGTGTTGCCGGAATTGGTCACGGAGAAACCGGCCGTGGCCTTGTCGTAGTGGTCGTCCGTCACCGAGACGGTCGCAAAGCGGCTGACCGTCTTGCCCTCGGTCTCGGCGGCGTTGAACAGCACCAGCCAGTTCTGGGTGACCCAGAGCGGCTGGCTGAAATTGACCGCGGCCTGGCTCGAGCGTCCGGTAACGTCGAGCGCGACGAACGGTCCCTGGATGATCTTGATCTTGCCTTCGGTATAGCTGACGCCGACGCGGCCGCCCCAGGGGTTGACCGGGATGCTATAGGCGGCGTTGCCGTTGAGGTTGCCATCGGAGCGCACGCCGTAGAAGGTCAGGCGATCGTCGACTCCGAACAGGCCGTGGCGCTTGTAGAAGTTGCCGCCTTCCCATCGTCCCGTATTCTCCACGCCCTGGTTGTCGACGAAGAGCTGCCAGGTGTCGACCGGCGGCTCGATGACCGCGAACTGGAGGTCGGTCAGGCCGAAGCTCGAGCCGGGCTGCAGCAGCGCCTTGATCTGCACGTCGTTGGTCCGGTTGAACCAGATCACGTCGCGATTGAGCTTGGGCACGTCGAGGACCTCGCCCTCCGGCTCCTTCACGCGCTGGAGGATGTAGTCGGTGCGGGTCTGCCTGTTGCCTTCGATGGTCGTCTTCTCGAGCCGACCTTCGGTCAGCTTGATGCGGACGACCCCGCCCTCGGCGTCCTGATCGGGCAGCGTCGCAATTCCCGTGACGATGCCGCGCTCGGTGTAGATGGCGTTGATCTCGGCGACGAGTTGCAACAGCGAGGCGATGTCGACGTCCTTGCCGACATACCTCTTCGCGATCTCGTCCAGCTCCGCCGGCGAGATGAACTTCGATTTGTCGAACTCGAGCTTGCGCAGGCGGAACTTCGGCCCACCGGGCTTCAGGAGCTTGGATTTTTCGCGCTCGCCGCCGATCACCGCCGGCCCGTTGAGCTTGGGCGGCGCGCTCTGCTGTTCGAACTGCCGGCGCTGCCGGTCTATGTCGTTCTGGATCGCGCCGGGATTGATCGAGGGCACCTGCGCGCGCGCGGACGCGACGCAGGACACTGCAAGCCCGATTCCCAATACCGCCCTCAGCCCACGCATCTCAGGTTACCACGCTTCCGCGAGCCGGCTGACCGCCGGTTTCGTCGACACATTGACCGCCGCGTCCTTCCAGCCCGGACGCCCCGTCCGTTGACCCTGACGGCGCAGCTTGCGCCAGTCGTTCAGGCCTTCGATGTTGACCGCGGGACCGGACCCGATGGTCTCGACCGGCCGCGGCGTCAGCAGCGCCTCGAGCCGCGCGTGGCCGGAGAGACCGAGCAGGTGGAACGTTCCCGCCCCCCTCTGCGCCAGCCAGGTGTCGATGCTCTCGCCGCTCTCGCCGTCGACGGAGACGTTGCGCATCATGCTGGCGCCAGTGAAGTCGTTGCAGCAGGTGTGGGTCGGCCCGAAATTGGTGACGGTCGCCGAGATGTCGCCGGTATAGAACACCACATAGGCATTGCTGATACTGGCGTTGCCGATCTGGGTCAGCGTGAACACGCCGCCCGGCTGGTAGAGCTGGAGCGTCGGCCAGTTCACCGGCGCCGGCGAACGGTTGTTGAGCAGCACTTGCTCGGTTGCGGTGGTGAGCACGAGCCGCCCCGGAACATAGCCGTTCACGATCGCGATCGCGTGCGCGTCGGTCAGGAAGTTTGCATCCACCACCTTGAACTGGTTGACGATGACGCTGTCCGCGTCGAGCGAGATATTGGCCGAGGTCGCGGTGCCGCCGTTATAGCCCGTGACGTTCATGATCAGCGGGATCGGCGGCGTCGAGCGGATCTGCTTGCCGGCGACATTGATGGTATCAGCGGCGAGGTCGAGCTCCCTCACCGCGCTGACGAAGCCGATGGTGAGATCACCCGGCGATGACAGCTTGACGGTGTTGCCACTGATCCGGTCGAGCGTAATCGGGCCCGCCGAATTGAAATGCGTGTCGCCGTTGGCGGTGATCGATCCGCCACGGATCGCGCCCAGGTCGGACCGCAGGTCGATATCGCCGGCGTCGCCCGGGATGCCCGTGGTCGTGAGCTGGGTAAAAACGATATCGTTTAGGGCGTGCAGCGTCTGCATGCCGCCGCTGATGGCGGTGCCGAGATTGATCGCGCCCGCGGTCGCGGTGATGCCGAGCGAGCCGCCGACATCGAGATTGTCCCAATGGACGATCGTGCCCTGCAGGACCGCGTTACCGGTCGAGGCGACGAGATTATGGCCGGTATTCGTCCCCGCGGCGATCAGCTTCGCCGAACCGTTGGCCGTGACCGAGCCCAGTGTCGTCACGCCGCCGGCCAGCACCGTCTGCGCCAGGATGAAGCCGTTGTCGGCGTTGACGTTGATGCTGCCGGCATCGCCATTGATCCCGGTCGCCGTCAGCGCATTGAACGTCACGTTGTCGTGGGCGTGGATGGTTTGGGTGCCGCCGCTCTGCGCGGTCCTGAAGGCGATGCTGCCCTGCCCCGCGGTCACACCCAGCGTCGTCGCCACGTTGAGAAGGTTCCAGTTGATCGGCCCGCCGGCGGTCAGAAGGCCCGAGCCGGTGGTGGCGGCAAGCGTGTTGCCGGTGATGGTCGTGCCGGCAACCAGCGCCGCCGAGCCGCTCGCCGAGATCGAGCCCAGCGTGGTCGCGCCACCCGAGGTCACCGTCTGCGCCTGGATGAAGCCATTGTCAGCGGTGACGCTGACGTTGCCGACGTCACCGCTGTTGCCGGTGGCCGTCAGCGCCTTGAACGTCACGTTCTGGCTGGCATGGACCGTCTGCGAGCCGCTGCTGTCAGCGGTTCCGATCACGATGCTGCCGTTGTTCGCCACGGCGCTGAAGGAGCCGCTCGCGCCCGTCGCCGTTCCCGCCAGCACCTGGTCGAGCGTCAGTCCGCCCGTGCCAAGGATGTCGACGCTGCCCTTGACGGCCGACAGCAGGCTCGCCTCGGTGTCGGTGAGAGCCTTCAGGTAAATACCACCGTCGCTCGTGCTTGCGGACAGCCGCGCGGCGTTGAAGCCGACCCGGTTCGTCGCGGTGCCGATGCCGTTCGATGCGCTCAGCGACAGTTCGGCACCGGTGCCGGAGGCAACGAAGTTGGTCTGGCCGTCCCCATTGCCGACGATCGCGCCAAGCGAGGCCACGCCGCCGGCGGTGACGATGATCGACGGCGCATTCGAGGCCGCGGCATAGGACAGCGACGAGTTCAGCTGGCCGAGCGTCGCGTCGCCCGTCGTGGTCACCGAGATCACGCCTGCCGCCTTGATGGCCGAATAGAGGCCCATCGACAACGTCGCGGAAGCCAGCGTCACACCGCCGGCGGAGCTGGTGGCCGCCACCGGCGCCGCGCTGGTCCCGTCCGCGAAAGTCACCGCGCCGTTGGCGAGCAACTGCATCAGGCCGACGCTGGTGACGTCGGCGTTGATGCTGATCGCACCGTGCGGCACGTTCAGCGTCAACGTGCCGACCGCAGTGAGCGTTCCGTAATCGCCGGTCGCGCCGATCGTGAGATTGCCCGCCACCGCGAGGATGCTGAGGTCGCCGACCGACGAGCCGGTGATGGCGCCGGAAATCTTCACCTGCAGAGGCTGGAACGTCGTGCCGTTGAAGCTGATGTCGCCGCCAGCGCGTAGATCGAGATCCGAGCCCACGATATGCACCGCCGTGCGATCGGCGAAATTGGATCCGCCTTCGGCATAGATGCTGCCGGTCGCGGCAAGCTGGATCGCGCCGTTCGCGGAGATGTTGCCGAGGATGAGGTCGCCGGTGGTCTGCTTCACATAGATGCTGCCCTGCCCGGACGACACCTGGTCGAGATGATCGGTCGTCGGGCTCGCGAAGGCGATCTGGATCGCGTTCGCGTTGGCCGCGGGATCGCTTCCGGCGGCACCGGCGCTGCCGATGTTGCCATGCTCGGCGATCAGGGTCAGGTTTGGAATGTCGCCGGAGATCAGCGGCACGCCGGTGACGCCTGCGGAAATGTTGCTGACGGCGTCAAGCTTGACGTCACCGCGGCCGGTCACCTGGATGCCGCTGGCTTGCGCGGCAGCAATCGGACCATATTTCGCGGCATCGATGCCACCGAGCACGAGGCTGTTCTTGCTGCCGAGATAGATCTCCGACAACGCCTTTGCGGTGACCGCGGCCGGGTCGTCGAGGATGACAAGGCTCTGCTGCGACAGGGTCACGTTGTAGGTCACGACGCCCGTCGTCGCGTCGGTCGAGGAGTTGACGGCGAGTTGCCCGGGACCGGCTGATGCGAGCAGCTCCTTCTGAGCGGCGGTCAGCGACGAGGCGTTGACGCTCGTGAAGGTGAACGTCTGCGGCGCCGCCAGCTGCCCGACCGAACCGTTCGGCGTGTACAGCATGACCTGGTTGGCCTTGATATTGGGCACGACGGTATCGTCGATCGGCGGCGGCGGCGCGCCAACTGCGGCCGAAGAGACCGTGTAGGCGAGCTGGCTCTGCGTCCACTGCGAACCCGCGGTGATCATGCCGTAGAGCTTCTCGGTCGAGGCAAGCGTGTAGGTGTAGTTCGAGCTGTAGTGGCCAAGCGCAGTCTGCAGCGTCGGGTTGGTCGGCATGAACTGCTGGTCGGTCGCCACGCCGTCGAACAACTTGGTGAACAGGTTCGACGAGAGCGTGCTGCCGAACACAGTCGCCAACGGATCTGCGGGTGCGGTACCTAACAATGCCGTCAGCGAACTCTTGAGCTCATCGGTGCTGATCTTGCCGAGCAGGAACTGGTCCTTCAGGAAGCGCGTGGTAGCTTCGACCTGCATCTGCGTCGTCGTGACGTCCGCCGGAGCAATGCCGAGCTTGGCGGCAACCTGCGCCCGCAGCACCGTCAGGCCCACTGACGTGGGATCATAGGTGCCGTTCGCGAAGGCGATGTTCTTCAGCTGGAAGTAGTCGTTGTAGGCCGCCGTGACCATGGTCTGGTAGCTGTTGACGGCGGCGGTTGCGGCATTGCCGCTGAGCAGGTCGAGGCTGGTCCAGACGTCCGCCAGATGCGCGCTCTGCTCGGCGGTGAGGCCGCCGGACGACAGGCCGTTCAGGATGCTGGCGTGGCTGCCGTCGGAGGCGGCGGCTTCCAGGAACACCGGGCCGGCCTTGGACTCGATCGTGCCGAGCCGCAAGTCGCCCTTCGACTGCACGATGTAGGTGCCGGTCTTTGAGGAGCTGTTGAGGACGCCGCCGTCGACGCTGCCGTCGGCCAGCGTCGTCCCCGTCGCCTGGATCACCAGCGGATTGATGTCGGTGAGCACGGCGGTGCCGTTGCTGACACCGGACTTCGCGCCGATCGCACCGTTGGTGGAATTGATCTCGATGTTCTTGCCGACCACGACGGGGTTGGCGACGTTGTAGGGCGACGCCGAATTGATGTCGCCGGTCGCCGAGATGAAGACGCTGCCCTGCGGCGCGTTGCCGGCGACCGTCGAATTCACCTTCACCTGGTTGATCGACAGCGAGCCGACCGCTGCGATGGCGATGTCGTGGTCGATCGTGTTGGCAGTGAGGCTGCCACCATAGACCTGTACGGAGACGGGTGCCCCGCCCGCTCCGATCGTGCCAATGCCGCCCGCCGCGGACAGCGTCACGCTGGTGCCCGAGATCACCGGATTGTTGGCGTTCGCACCAACCGTGATGGCCGAATTGGCGCCGGTGGCGATGACCGAAGTCGTGCCCTGGAGGTTGTTGATGGGACCGTTGATGACGATGCCGGAGTTCGAGGTGACTGCAACCGTGCTGGTACCGCCGCCGTTGAACTGGATGTTGATCGGGTTCGACGCTTTGACCGTGTTGGTCAGCGTCAGGGTCAGATGGTCGAATATCATCTGATACCAGTCATACTGGTAGTCCGCGCCGCAGCAATAGTTGGGATGGGTGTTGCCACCGGCGTTGTGATAGGAGCCGGTCGCGGTAACCACTTCCTGGAAGTTGGTGCTCTGCAACTGGCCGGTGGTGCCGCCGCCGGTGGCCTGCTGCACATTCGACACCAGGCTGGTGGTGCGGGTCCAGATCGCGCCAGTGGTCGAATTGGGCGTGTAATGCCAGCCATAGTCGAACTGCGTGGAATCTCCCGGACGATCCAGCGTCGCCGTGTCGACCCACTGGTAGTACATGTTGGCCTGCGGGGTGTACTGAAGGCCCGCGGTACCGCTCACGCCCGCGAGCATCGAGGCGTTGTACTGGCTCGCGGTGACGCTGTCGGTCCGGTACGTCGACACTTGCTGGCCGCCTGGCGCAGCCGGATTGTAGACGTACCACGTCGTCTGCTGCTTGAGCTGGTCGACGATCTGGATCACGCTGGCGGCGCTGACGCCGGTGTTGATGGTGTTGGTAACGAGCTGCAGGCCAGTGGTATTGTTCACCGTGATCGTGCCGGCGCCGCCGTTGACAATGATATTGCCCTGCGAGACGTTGTTCTCGGTCGAGGTCGAGATGATCCTGCCGTTCAGGTAGACATACCCGCCCGAGCCCTGCACCACGCTGTTCAGGATGATCTGGTCGCTGGCTGCGTTGTACTTGGCGCCGACCTGGACGTCGGTGCCGCTCACCTTGGAGAGATACTGCGTCAGGTCGACATAGGTGCCATGCTGCGCGTTGGTCTGGGCCTGCGCAAAAGCCGTGCTGTCGGCCTTGAGCGCGTTGATCGCATTCAGCGCGCTGGTGCCGATGTTGACGGAGTAATTGCTGCTCGAGCCGCTCTGGATCGTGCCGTTGATGTTGAGCACCGACGCCGAGAGGATGATGGCCTTGCCGACGATGAAGGGCGCGTTGGCGGGCGGATTTAGCGCCGTATCCGCGGTCTTCGGCGTGATTACCTCGTTCTGGATATTGATGACCTGGAAATACGCCGCGCAGCCCGCGCAATTGAACGGCGTGGAATATACGTCCAGGTGATTGGGCGATTGATGGCTCGTGCCGCTGTAGACACCCTGATTGTCATAGGTGTGCTGCTGCCACGGCGCAGTCGTGATGGTCTGTGTCGTCGGTCCTTCGATCGTCGCGAGCACACTGGTGCTGGGCACGCTGCCGGCGTTGGGGTTGCCGTTGCCGGGCGCACCCGATCCCATCGGCAGGAAGATCGCCGAATAGAGCGAGAGGCCGTCGTAATAGAGGTCGAGCATGCGCGCTGTGAAGACAGTGCTGTTGCTCGCCGTTCCCTGGACCTCGTGATCGCCATCGGTACAGCAATAATAGAAGTACGGATGGTTGCCGCCGCCGCCGATATGCACGCCGCTGTAATAGTCGCCATAGGCGCCGAGATAGGTCGCCGCAGCCATCACAGCCGTCAGCGTGTCATTGTCAGCCGGCTTGTATTCGACATTGGCCCATTGCGAAGCCACATCGTGGTTGGTGCTGAAGATACTGCCGACGCCGCCGTTGAAGGTGAACGAGCCGTTGGGCACCACCATCTGGATCGTCGCGGCATCGAGCGTCTGCGACGCCACGACGTTGCCGAGGTTGTTGGTGATCTTGAGCAGCCCCTGCTCGTTCGTGACGACGCCGTCGAAATAGATGTCGGGCGTGCGCGTCAGCGTGTTGCCGTTCTGGTCGATGCCGAGACCGGTGTTGGGGTCCTTGCTGTTGTAGATCGCCGAGATGTCGATCAGCGGCGTCGCGCTGTTGTTGGACGTGAAGGTCACGTTGGACGAGGAGCCCGCGGCGACGTCCGGATGAGTGACCAGCCCGCCGGTCACATTGGTGATCGTTAGGTTCGACAATGCGATGAAATCAAGGCCCTGGTTCTCGATCTTGATCAGAGGCGACGAGCGCGCGATGACGGACGGCGCGACGTTGCCTGCGCCCCCGGCCCCGGTCAGCCTCTGCGCTATGATCGAGACGTTGCCGCCCGACACCAGGATATCGCCGAACGCGAACGCGTTGCCGGACGCGTTGGCGGCAAACGGTGCCTGCTGGATCAGCGTGTTGATCTGGCGCTGGATGTCGCCGGTCGGATCGGAACCGCTGAACGTGATCGAAGGCTGCGCCGCGGCAAGTGCGGTCTGAACCTGCGCGGTCGTCAATCCGCTCAACGTCGCGAGCTGGGAGACGATCGTCTGGTAGGGATTGAAGCCGCCGACGATGGTGTACTGGATCGTCTGGTGGTTCCAGCTCTTCACTGGGTTGAAGTGATTGACGTCCGAGACGTATTCGAGCGTCAGCGGATCATAAGGGCTCGTCGTGGACAGGGTCGGCGTGGTCGCACCGAGTGCGATCGTGATCGTCTCGTCATTGTGGATGCCGGCCACCACCAGGCCATTGAGCGCGACCGTGCCGGTTCCGCCATCATTGATATGGCTGTGGTTGTCGCTGTTCTTGGCGCTGAACATCTCCAGGTACGGATTGTAGTTGCTGCCGAGGCCGGAGGCCGTGACCTGGCCCGGAGTTGCGGTGAGCGAGATGTCGTTGGCGCCGAGCACCTTCGAGCCGATGGCGAGCGTCAGACTCGTGTCGTCGTCGGCGTTTGCCGTACCACGGTAGAGGCCGGAGATTGGAACGGCCGTGTTGTTGTAGACGACCGTCGTCGCGTTCGCGGCCACGCTGCTGTAGACGCTGCCGTCGCCGGCCAGCCCCGCGGCGATGTTGATTTTGCCCCAGGCTTCGATCGTCGAACTGCTGCCGACATCGACGCTCTGGTTTGCATGCATCCATGAGTTCGTGCTGGCGCCGACGCCGCTGACCGCGCCATAGAGACTGGCGTTGGCGAAATTACTCGCCGACATCCGCGAGGCCGACCCGATATAGATGTTGCCGGCGCTGAACAGTTCTCTGGCCTGGATGTTGACTGCGAGCGTTGCGTTCGCCGTCATGTCGGATTCGGCTCCGCCGCCGGCGAACACGCCGGCCGCGATCAGGCTCACCGTGTCGGTCGTGCTCAGCGTGTTGTAGGCCTCGATGTTGATCGCGCCGGTCGTCGTGCGCGGATCGGCGTTGAGACTCAGGATCGTGCCGGCGTCGATATTGGTGTTGACGGTCTGGGTGACGTGGGTGTCGCTGAGCGCGACGGCGACGCCTGCAGCCGAACCGCCGGAGCCCGAACGCGCGCCGCCGCCCGCCTGATTGACGATGTCGTTGGCGATGACGTCCATGTCACCACCCGCCGAGTTGATGATCAGGTGGGTGCCGACCTCGGCGGTGGTCGTCGAGGTGACGTCGTTCTTCGCCTTGCCCCCGGAAGCGCCGGCGGTGGAGGCCTGAAATGCATCGCCGCTGGCGGCGTAATTCGTGGTGTGCTTGGCCCTGATATTGAGACCGCCGAAATAAAGCGTGTCATCCGTGGTACCACCGTCAAACCGCGCGTTGGTGACGGCCGTCGTGCTGGTCGTGGCGACCGCGGCCGCGCCGGCATAAGTCCCACCCGCGCCCACGGTCGCATTGGCGACGTTGGTATCTGTGCCCGTGGCCGTGATCTGGAGGATGCCGGTGTAGCCGGCGTGATTGAGATGGGCCGCATCCATGTTCGCGGGCGCGCCCAGATAGGCGTAGGTGTGCGCGCTCGATGACGCCTCGGCAACAGTCGCACCGATTGCCAGGAACCCGGTCGAGAGACCGCTCGCCTCGGCGTATTGGGCACTGTCGTTCTGGGCCGCAATGACCACGTCGGAATTCGGAAGCGTGATCCCTGTCCCGCCGTAGGCGCTGACCGTCGCGTTGTCCGAAGCCGTTGCGCCGCTGCCCTGCGCGCCAATCAGCGACCCGCCGCCGCCTGCGAGCGACCAGGCGTAGGTCGTCGTGCCACCGGTCGGAACCAGCGCCATCGCGGTCACGGCGAGCGCGCCGCCCGAGAAACTGGCGTTATCGCCGACATCGGCGGTGACGTGGGCTGTGATCGTCGACTTGGCAATCGATACGCCGATAGCCGCGCCGCCGACCGAGACGCCAATCGCGCTGCTCGAAAGATTGGGCGTGATCGACGCCGACACCAACGTGCCGACACCTGTCGCGGGCGTCGTGATCGAGGCGCCGGAGCCGATCTCCGCGACGACGGTCGAAATCTCGCTGGACGCCGCGTCCGCGCCATCGCCGGCGATGATACCGCCGCCGAGCGCTGTTGCCGTCGTGGTCAGCGCTCCGGCCTCCCCCGCGCCAACCGCCAGCGTCGAAACATCGATGACAGCATTCGGCAGAACCTTGGCCGCGACCGAACTCGATCGTCCCGCCATTGCTATCGAAGCGCCGACCGCCGCGGCACCGGCTGTGACGCCGCCCGTGAAGACGACCTGCGTCGAGGAGTCCCGCGCCATGACGGCGGCGCCGGAGCCGCCCGTGCCGGTGACCTGGCCGCCGAGTTGGGCCGTCACGGTGTTCGCGACATTGCCGACCGCCACGGCCGCATCCGCGCCGAAGTAAAGCGCCGCGCCGCCAGCGATCGCCTCGGTATCGATGGTCTTGCCGGAATAAGGTCCGGTGTCGGCGTCCTTGACTTGTGCCGCGACGTTGACCGTGGGCGCGGAAACGACCGCGCTCAGATTGGCGAGCACGCTGCTGCTGACACTGGTGTAGCCGATGCCGGCACCGACGCCGACGTCCTTGCCGAAGCCCGCACCGAGCAGGTACATCTTGGTCGCGTTGGCGCTGGTGGCGGCGACGTTGACCTGCGTGCCCGTGACATTGCCGCCCGCGATCTGCGCGGTGACGCCATCATTGCCGCCGGTCAGCACGCTGCTGACGTCGTAGGTCGACGTCACGTTGGCGTTGTTGGGATTCCCCGCGGTGCCGCTCGCGACCGCGTCACTGCCGTGCGAGGAACTGGTGCCGGAGTTCACGGCCGCGATAGTGCCGTTGCCGTTCTGGTTGAGCTGGCCGGTCTGCTGCCCCTGCGTGTCCGGATCGGCGGTGTTGGTGCCGATGATGACGACGCCGACAGTCGCACCGATGCCGACGCTGCCGCCAGCGCCGGTCGTCACTGCATAGGACAGAACTTCCTTGGTGCTGAGCGCGCCGACATTGATCGCGCCGGACGATTTCAGATTGCTGTTGCGACTTTCCGCGGTGGTCTGGCTCTTGAAGACGATGACGTTGGCGGCTGCACCAACGCCGACGCCGCTACCGCTCGCCCCGATCGCGATCGCGCCGGCAATCTCCTTGATCGCAACGTCCTCGTTTGCGCTGATGGTGACCGCGCCGGCGGCACCGCCTGTCGGCGATTGCAGCGTGGCGTCGTAGACGCCGGCGATGGTGGTGTTGTTTGCTATCTCGATATTCGCCATGCCGGCAACCGCGGCCGAGCCGGTCGCGAGCGAGCCGCCGACCGAATAGGCCTGGAAGCGATCGATTGTATTGGCTTCGACGTCGAGCGCGCCGGTCAGGTTGATCGCGGTCGTATGCGCGGCGCCATTGCCCTGATAGTGGAACTCGTCACCGACATAGGCTTCCGTCCGGTTCGCCGAGACCTGGACCAGGAAGGCAGCAGCGACCGCGGCCTGGCTGCCATAGGCGGCCGACCCATTCGCCGAGAAGATGCCCGTGCTGTCGTTGGCGTTCACCGTCAACGACGACGCAGTCAGCGCGCCGCCATCGACATAGGCTTCCGTGGTCGCAAGGAACACGTTCAGCCCGACCGAGCCGGTGTTGAAGCCCATGGCGACGGACGAGGCATCCTGCTCGGCATTGGCCTTCACGGTGACAGCGCCGACCGTCGGGCTCGACGACTGCACGCCGCCGATGGTGGCATTGGTGATGTAGGCACGGGTATCGCGCGACATCGTCGTGCTGATGATCGTGGCACCGCCGCCGCCCGTCCCGGTGGGCGGCACGATGCCGGCACCGAACGCGCCGGAATAGGAGAAGCTCGACGCAGCGACCTCGATCTGCGGCGCCAGTGTCGTGCTGGTCAGGCGCGTGTCGATGGAAGCGCCGTCGATATAGGCCTTGGTTGCCCCGCTCATCACGCTGGTGATCGGGTTGATCATGATGGCGATGCCGGAGCTCGCGGCAACCGAAGCAACGTTCGTCACGACGGCCTGGTGCGAACTCGCGACGACGGCGAGGCCGCGTACGTGATCCTGGCTCTCGTTCAGGTTGGGCGTGAGGTCGGTCGGAGACTGGAATGCGCCGAGATCGATCGCCTGCGCCAGACGACCGCCGTCGACCGAGAGTGTATCCGACGAGCTGGTTCCCAGCGCGTCGACCTTGGTCGTGCCGCCGCTGATATAGGCCTGGGTGGTACCGGTGATCTGGTTCGCGACCAGCGATCCCGCGCCGCCCGCCGCTCCGGTCGAAATGGCAACGGCGCCCGCGTAGACGGCGGCGGTATCGCTGTTCTTCGCGATCACGCCGACATTGTTGGTCGCGGTCACGTCGGCACCACCAGTGATATCGGCGGTGACGTTCGTGCCCATCAGATTGGTGGCGACCGAGCCGGCAAGGCCGACCTGCGTCGACATCGCGATACCCACGGCTCCGGTTGAGATCGTCGCCGTCGAGCTCGCGTTGACGCCGACATTGCCGCTCGAATTGACCAGCGAGCCGGTCAGCCCCGCGCTCACATTGTTGGCGATGCTGCTGTAGACGACCGACAGGCCCACAGCGCTTCCCTGCGAGGAGCCGCCACCGACCGCAGCTATTCCGGTGATGCTGGCGACGTCCTTCGCGGTCACGGACAGGCCCGCCGCCGAAATGCTCGAACGCGCCACGGTCGAATCGCCGTCGCCGACAGAGGCCGAAACCGTATTGGCGATCGAGCTGATCGTCATGCCGCCGATCCCGGCGAACTGGCCCGTCGAGAGGCCGAAGCCGATCGCGACGGACTGGATCTTCGAGGAGTCACTGGCGGTCACCGCGACATTGCCGCTCGACGAGGCGAGCAGCACATCGGCGATATAGGCCGAATGGGTCGTGGCGATATTGTCGTAGACCATCGACGCGCCGACGTTGGTTTTCAGGCCGCCCTGGACCACGCCGGCAACCGAGATGATCCCGGCGCCGGGCGCGTTGCCGGTGCCGCCATTGAGCGCCGCGGCGCTGAAGTCGATGCAGGCCTGCGTACCGCTGCTGGTCGTGCAATTGTCCGATGCGAGCTGGTTGTTGTTCGTCTTCTTGACGAGGTTGTGGAGCGCCGTATCCAGCGCCGACACGTCGACGCTGTCTGCGGTCACGATGACGGCACCGGTCACGCTGATGTTGACGGTCGAATTGCTGGCGATATAGGCCGTGGTGGTCGAGGTGATCTCGTCGACCACGACGGCGCCGGCTAGGCCGTTGCCGTTGGTCGAGGCGCCGCCGGACGCCGCCCCCGCCCCGATCACGCTCGCATTGTCGGCCAGCACGGTCAGCGTGTCGTAATTGCTGATCGAAGTACCGAAGATATGAGCGTCGGCGGCCTTGCCGCCGGTCGGGTCGCCGATCGATGCGTAGGTCAATGCGATGCCGATGCCGACCTGGCCTCCGGACATATAAAGCGAGCCGCCGCCGATCGCGACATTGGTGGTCTGATAGGCGTCGACCTCAACCGCCCGCGAGCCGCCGGTCGAGATACCGACGAGCCTCGAATTCTGGATGTAGGCGTTGACGCTGTCGGTGATGATGCCCACGGAGCCCGACAACGACACTGCGTTGCCGTCGGAGCCGTCCACGCCAAGGGCGACCACCGTCTGCTGTCCGCCGTTCAACGCCTGCACCGACACGGCTTTGTGGTCGTTGATGGCAGTGTTGTCGATATAGGCCTTTGTCGCGTTGCTCGACATCAGCGAGGCGATCGCGCCGCCGATCGCGGCCTTTGCCGAGCTGCCGCCGGCGAAGTTGAACGCGGCGGAGCCGGACGCATCGTCCACGATCGTGTTGTTCAGCGCCTGGACCAGCGTGCTCGCCGCAGCGGTGGACGACGGGGCCCGGTTGATCGTGACGCCGGAGATGTAGGCGCTCGTCCCGAGCGAGATATCGCTGACCGCCGAGCTGCCGGCGAGATCCACGCTGAAGCCGCTGGTGCTGGAACCCGAGGATTGCGAAATCTTGCTCGCCGCAGCAGCGATACCGCTGGTGCCTCCCGTTGCTGCGCCACCGGCCGCGCTGGCCTTGTCGGTCAGGCTGGACGCAGGCGAGGACACGGTCGCGGCGATGGCGATCGCCGTGATCCGGCCCGCGGTGGTGGCGCTGACCGCCAGATTGTCCACGCCGAAGGTCCCGTTGCCACCGCCGCTGCCGGCGAACGGATCATCGGAGCTGAACGTGCCTGGCCTGATGTCGAGATGGTTGTCGCCGATGTAGGCCGCCGTATCGGTGCTGGCGCCGAGATAGGCGACAGCCAATCCGACGGCGGACTTCTCGCCCATGTCCATCGCACCGGCAAGCGTGATCACCGACAGATCCTGCTGGGCGAGAATGTTCACCGTCGGGGCGGTCGCGGACGCGCTGCCGGAAATCGACGCGTGGGTCTTGTTGTTGACGATCGCGATCGAGGTGATGCCGCTCAGCGCAAGCAGGCCCGCCGCCTTGCCGGAAGACGGCGCAACGCCAAAGAACAGATCGCTGGTGACGGCGTTGATGGCAATGTTGTCGCTGGAGTTCAGCGTCACGTTGTTCGAGACGCCGGCGATCGTGTTGCTGTTGAACTGCACGAGGTTGACCGAGCCGCCGCCGGAGGAACCGCCCGAGCTCACGCCGTTGATGATGAGCGTGCCGACATTGCCGGCGGCATCGATCGAGCTGGTCGACGTCGTCGCCAGGATGTTCATGCTTCCGGCGAAGCTCTGGGTGGCGCCAGTGAGCGTCGGCGACCAGCTGTTGTTGGCGCAGACGGCCGCCGTGCAGGTTGCCGTCATACTGGCGCCACTGCCGACCCAGGCAGTCGTGTTGTTGTTCACCACGAAATGGTTGAGCGAACCGGAGATGGCGGCCGTGCTGGCACCATCGGCGGTCGCGCTGGCATAGCTCGTCAGGATGTCGCCGGCCGCGCCGAGACTGCCGTTGAGATGGCTGAGCACCTGGGTAGCGCCGTCCCATTGCAGCCAGGTATTCGTGATCGGGAGCACGACGTTTGAGGCAATGCCGATCCTGGACGCATTGATCGTCGTGCCGGTGCCGACATAGGCGTTGGAATTATGCGTATATTCGCCCCAGGCGACGGCCGCACTGACCGCGACCGGCTCCCGGTCGGGATAGGCGACGATAGCGCTCGATGTTGCCTGGCTGCGCACGCCCTGATCGACCACGTTGCTGACGACCGCGACGTCGCCGCTGGCGTAGATCGACGGCGCGCCGCCGCTCGGATTCTGGGCAATGGCCGCGGTGGCGCTCTGGCTGCTCTCCGCGATCGACAGCGCTGCCGCCGCCTTGAAGTTCAGGCTGGCGGGGGTCCGCGAGCTCATGAGCGCGGTGATGAGGTTCGGGCCATCCGCGATGCTCGCGACGACGGCAACACCCTGGATAGCCGCGATCAGCGTCGGCGATCCAATGATCGTCGATGCCATCGTCGAATTGTTGCTCGTGTTCGAGCTGGCTTCGACCACGACCGAGCCGTTCATGCGGTTCGACGCGCTGGTGCCGAGCGATGCGCCCAGCGTTGCCGTCGCCGACGTCGAGATATCGCTGTAAGCGACTGCGCCGCCCGCCCCGCCCGTCGTATCGAGCGAGGACGTGACCACCGAGGTGGCCGCGGTCTTGAAGCTGTTGTCGTTCACCGCGTTCAGCACAAAGCCGCCGGTCGATCCGCTCGCCGTTCCAACGCTGAGATTGGCGCCGGTCGCGACATTTGCGGTCGTCGTCACCGATCCCTGGGAATAGGCAACCGTTGCGGCGAGTGCGCCGTTGGGCGTCGCCCCGACCGCGGCAACATTGAGATTTGCGTCGTTGACCGCGCTGATGGCGAGGCTGCCGCCTGCGGAAATCGTCGCGCCCGACGCGACGTTGGCGGTGACGTTGCCCGTGAGCTGGCCGACGACCACCCCGATCGCGAACGGGACGGCGCCGCCGAGGCTCGATGCGATGACGGGATCGGCGGCCGTCTCCGAACCGTGCGCGCTGATCGACACGTTGCCGCTGCCGCTGATGTTGGCGTGACTGTTGATATTGACCGTCGCCGTCGCATTCGCTGCGACGTAACCGCCGTTGAGGCCGAATATCGAACCTCCAATACTGTCGGCGACCAGCGCGAAAATTCCGCCCGTCGAGGCCGTGTAATCCGATGACGCCGTCGACGTCGCCCCGATGGTGATGTTGCCGCCCGCGATCTGGCCGTCGACCGTGATGCCCGTGGTGGCCGTGGCCAGCCCCGACAGCCTGGAGTCGCTCGCGCTCGCCGTCAGCGTGACATTGCCGTTGGTGTAGGTCGTCCCACCGGTATTGATGGCCTGGGCCAGGATCTTGGCACCGTTGGTGATATTGATGCTCGGAGCGACGATCTCGACATTGAGCGCATTGCCGACCGAATGGGTCTTGGTGGCAGAGTCGAGCCAGCGCGCATCGATCACGGCGTGCGCAGCGAGCGTGATCGAATTGTCGGCCTGAAGCAGATAGGTGGCGCCGGCGCTGAGACCCGCGACGGCGTTCTTGACGGAATCGTTGGAGTAGTTGACGCCGGTGTCACCCTGCGCGGCGTCACCGATCACGAGATCGGTCGGGTCGATCAGCAGAGTTCCCGTCTTGCCGTTCTCCGCGGCGACGTTGATGGAAACGCCGTTGCCGACCTCGATGATTCCCTTCGCGCTGAAATCGACGAGGCCGGCATTGCCGGTCTTCGAGCTGGCGTCGATCGACGCGCCACCCGCCACCGTCAGGTTCTGTCCCGCCTTGAGCAGCACACCACCCGCATCGCCCGTCGTGCTCGCCGCGCTGAGCTTGGCGTTCTTTCCGATGTCGATGTTGTTGCCGGCCTCGACGGTGATGTTGCTCGGCGTCGCGCTCTTGCTGCGCGCGGTCAGGCGTCCGTTGACGCTGGCATTGTTGACCGCGCCGATATGGATCGAGCCGTTGCTCACGGTGATCGCGCTGGCGCTGCGCAGGCCCTTGGAGTTGACCGAAGCAGCGAACTTCGCGGCGTGATCGAGATTGGCGATGTCGCGCTGGCTGGCGCCGCCGACATAGACGTTCTGCCCGGTCAGGCGCACGCCATCCATGGCGTTGACCCGGCCGTAGATGCGGATGTTGCCATCCGGCGAGACCGGGAACGAGCCGGCCATCAGATTGCCGACGGCCGAGCCGTTGATCTGCCCCTGCGGCCCGATCAGGCTGTCGGTGAACTCGCGCGTCGGCGTCGAGACGTTGAGGCTACCGACATTGACCGTGCCGCTGCGGCCGACCACGAAGCCCTTGGGATCGGCGAAATAGACGTTACCGCCGATCGCACCGTTCATGTAGGAGTTCAGCGTGCCGTTGACGTAGACCGGTGCGTCGCGAACGATGTTGACGAGGTTTTGCGTGCCGGTCGGCAGTTGCAGATTGACGGTGTTGCCCTGCCCGACGCTGAACTGCGAGAACGAGTTGAAGGCATTGGCGCCCGAGACCGTCGACGTCGTCACATTGGTGACGCTGCCGGAGGTTTGCAGGCTGGTGCCAGTGCGGCCGTCCGGAACGATGACGTTCGCCGTCTGCGCCTGAAGGCGGACGCTGAACACCGGCAGGAAGACCATCTGCATCGCGCAGAGCAGCGACATCGAACGGAAACGCGCAAGTCCCCGCAGCGTCAGCTCGTCATTGTCTTGCCTGGCAGATGGCCCGCGCATTTCAGATCCTCTTCATCGGCATTGGCGCCGATCCACAACCGGGCGGGAGAATGTCTTGGGAAGGTCCGGGATCAGAACTGTCCGGGCGGCAGCTTGAAGATGTCGGGGCTGTTGGCGTCGGCCACGTAGAACAGCAGCAGGCTGGCCGGCGTCAGCAGCCGCTGGTTGTTCTCCTTGTTCTCGAACGTGCCCTGGAGCAGCAGGATCACCGAGCGATCCTTGGAGTCGCTGCCGCGGAACATCACGATGCCGCCGTTGACGGGCATGTTGACCGCGATGGACTCGGGCTTGAAGCCCTCGCTCAGGAAATGGGCGCGCAGGATATTGGCGTTGGAGAACAGCTTCTCCGGCGTCATCGCCGCGTCGGTCCCCTTCGACCAGACCGCGCCGACCTGGATCAGCGACTTGGACTTGTAGCCGAATACGTAGGAAAGCTCGGCGGTCCCGCCATTCGGCAGCAGTTCGGGAACGGACAGGAGGATGCTGTGCGTCAGTTCGGACGCGTTGTCCTGCGCCTTGATGGCGTCTGGCTTGGCATTGAAGTCCCTGGTCATCGCTGCGCGCACGTCAGCCTCGTTCATGCCGAACTTGGCGGAGCGGAAACCGTCGATCGCCTTGGACTTGTCCTCCGCGGCCGGCGTCTCGGCTGCGGCCGTTGGTGTCGCGCCGGCAGCGACAGGCGCCGCACCGGTCGCGGCGGCTCTCGGCGCCGGCGCAGCCTTTTGCTTCGGCACGGCTCCCTGAGCCGCGAGCGGTCCAGCCGCAACTGAGGTGAGAAGCCCGACGAGGGCCGGAACGAGATAGATTTTGCGCATCGAAAACCTTCGAAACAACCTGAAACAACGCTTCAAAAATCGGCGGCTACGAAATCGACGTCTCCGATCCGTCGTCGCAACCGAGACGGAAAATATTGCAACGCCACAATGCGTTACAAAGCGTCACGAAGGAGACTCAGCTCGAAACAGCGACTCTTTGGCGGCGTTACGAATACGGTATCGGGCCGCTCAACGCTGCGAATGAACATTCACAAGCGCATTTTTTCATCAATTGTGGTCGTCAGACTTTCGCGTTATGCACTCGCTTGGGGATAGTTTTGCGAAACATTTCATGATCAAGCGGCCCGCTCCTGCCCACACTGTGTCGGCGGTTGCCCGCCGCGATGTCCTTCGCCTAGCAGGCGCAACCGCCGCGGGCTGGCTTGCGCTTGGCGCAACGTCGGATCGCATCCGGATCGTCGCTTCGCTCACCGGATTGCCGCTCGACGACGAACTCACCCGGCGTAACTTGACCGCGGCCACGACCTCGCGCCTGGGCGGGCTCATTGGAGGCTTGAAACAGCGAGGCTGGGTCGAGGGAGTCAACATCCGTTTCGAGCTCCGTTCGAGCTTCGGCGGACCGGACAAGCTGAGGGCAGCAGTCAAGGAGCTGATCGAGCTCAAGCCGGACGTCATACTGACGGGATCGACGGTCGAAACCGCGGCCGTCATGGCGGCCACCAAGACGATCCCGATCGTTTTCGCCACCGCAAATGATCCTGTCGGCAATGGCTTCGTCGAAAGCCTCGCGCATCCCGGCGGCAATGCCACCGGCTTCACCAACAGCACCGCCGAGATGGGCGGCAAATGGCTTCAGCTCATCCGTGAGGCCGTGCCGGATCTTTCGCGCGTCGGCATCCTGTTCAATCCGGACACAACGCCGCGCGCCGGGCGCTTCTTCCTCGATTCCATCGAGCAGGAGGCGGCCGCGTCCGGAGTGTCCGTCGTCCCCGCGCCCGTCGATGCGCCAGCGCAAATCGACGAAGCGATCAGGCGTTTTTCCGAACCGCCAAAGGCTGCGATGATCGCGCTGGTCGACAGCTTCCTCGTGATCAACCGCCAGGCGGTTGTCGCAGCGGCGGCGAAATATCGCGTTCCGATGATCTACCCGTTTCATTATTTCATCGATGCGGGCGGGCTGATGAGCTACGGGCCGACGCTCGAAGTCCGCTCGGCCGACTATGTCGACCTGATCCTGCGCGGCACCAAGGCCGGCGATCTGCCGGTGCAATCGCCCCGGAAGTACGATCTCCTGGTCAACCGCACCGTTGCCCAGGCGCTCGGGTTGAAGCTTCCCTTCACCCTGCTCGCGCGCGCCGACGAGATCCGCGAGTGAACGAAACGATCGACCAGGGAGATTTACGGGCGCCGGCCGGCCGGCTGTTCCGTAAATATCTCTACTCGATCGTCGCGCTCGCCTTCGCCGCGCTCGCCATCAGCACCGCCTTCGACGTCTGGTTCTCCTACCGGGAGCAGAAACAGCTTCTCGCGGCAACCCAGCGCGAGCAGGCAGCAAGCGCGGCCGTCCAGATCGGCCAGTTCATCGGCCAGATCGAGAACCAGATCAAATGGCTTTCGCGCCTGCCTCCGGAGTTATCGACAAACGAAGACGAGCGCCTGAACGCCATCCGCCTCCTGCGCCTCTCGCCCGCGATCGCGGAGATTGCCGAGCTCGACTCGCAAGGGCGGGAGTTGGTGCGCGTGTCGCGCCGCGTCGCGGACAGGATCGGCAGCAACGCCGATCTCTCCGCGACGGCGGCTTTCCGCGGTGCGAACGAGAGCCGGACGTATTACGGCCCGGTCTACTTCTTCGGCGATACCGAGCCATTCATGACGATCGCCGCGCGCGGTGCCGGCCGCGATCCCAACGTCATCGTCGCCGAGGTCAATCTCCGCTTCATCTGGGACCTCGTCACCGGCATCAAGGTCGGCAATACCGGCAAGGCCTACGTCGTCGATCGCATGGGACTCCTGATCGCGCATCCGGACCTGTGGCCGGCACTTCGCCGCAGCGATCTCTCGGGGCATCCGGATGTTCGCGCCGCTCTCGACGGCGCGGCGCCGCCGGCGGCGGGCCTCGTGAAGGAGGATTTGTCGGGCCGGCGCGTCCTGTCGACCTACGAGACGGTCCCCTCGCTCGGCTGGCTGGTGTTCGTCGAGCTTCCGCTCAGCGAGGCCTACGCGCCGATCTACGCATCGATCGGACGGTCGACGTTTCTGCTGGTCATCCTGCTCGCCCTGGCGGTCCTGGTCTCCCTGCTGCTCAGCCGGCGCATGACCGTGCCGATCCAGATCCTGACGCAAGGTGCGCGGCGGATCGGCAGCGGCGATCTCAGCCTGCGGCTCGCGATCAAGACCGGTGACGAGCTGGAGGCGCTTGGCGACCAGTTCAACCGGATGGCCGCTCACTTGCGCGAATCCTACGCGACGCTCGAGCGCAAGGTCATCGAGCGGACCTCCGAGCTCGAGAAGGCACGCGATCACGCGCTTGCCGAGCATGATGCGGCCGAACGCGCCCGTAGCGTTGCCGTGCAGGCCAACGAGACCAAGTCGCGCTTCCTTGCCGTCGTCAGCCACGAGCTGCGTACACCGCTGAACGGCGTCATGGGCGTGCTGCAACTGCTGGACGATGGTCGCCTCGGCGAAGCGCAGCGCCGCCACCTCGCGACCGCGGCCGCCTCGGGCGAGACGCTGATCGCGCTGGTCGACGCCATCCTGGAATATGCTCGCCTGGAAGCGAGCGCCGAAACACTGGAGACGCGCGACTTCCGCCTCGACCAGCTGATCGAGACCGCCGCAGACCTGATGCGCCCACAGGCCTTCGGCAAGGGGCTGACCTTCGATCTCGCCTGCGATGCGACGGTCAACACCTCCGTTCACGGCGATCCTGTCAGGCTCAATCGCATCCTGCTCAACCTGATCGGCAACGCGATCAAGTTCACCCCGCATGGCGGGATCGGCTTGAACGCGGCCGCCGAACTGCACGACGATCATGTCCTGCTGCGCGTCACCGTTCGCGACACCGGCATCGGCATTGCGCCCGACATGCACGAGCGGATATTCGAGGATTTCGTGCAGGCGGACGACAGCATCGCACGGCGGTTCGGCGGCACCGGCCTTGGGCTGGCGATCGCGCGGCGCCTCACACGCCTGATGCGCGGCGAGCTGACCATGGAGAGCACACCGGGCGCGGGCAGCTCGTTCATGCTCGAAGTGCCGCTCGGCCTTGCCGCGAGCGGCATCGCACAAGGTACAGTCCAGCCGCCATCGCGGCAGCTTCGCGTGCTGCTGGTCGACGACGATCCCGTCAATTGCGAGGTCGGCGAAGCGATCCTGAACCGGCTCGGCCACCGCTCCACGATCGCCCGGAACGGAGCATCGGCCGTCGCGCTCGCCCGCGATCAATCATTCGACGTCATCCTGATGGATCTGCACATGCCCGACATGGATGGCGTGGAGGCGGCGTCTCGAATCCGAGAACTCGGGCTGCCGAAGATGCCGCGCATCATCGCGGTGACCGCCGACGTGTCGCGCAGCGCCCGCGAGCGGCTCACAGGTGCCGGCATCGCCAAGATCGTCAGCAAGCCGATCCAGATCAACGCGCTGCGCGAAGCGATCGAGGACGATCCGAAGGACGAACCGGCAGCAGTGCAACTTGCCGCAGGCGCATTGATCGACCGGCACTTCCTCGATGACCAGAGGGAGCTTTTGGGCCCTTCGCAAATCGAAAAGCTTCGGCAACTTCTGCAGCAAACGAGCGAACAACTTATCGACGGCATCACCAAGGCTGCGGCGACTGGCGATCACAAGCAGCTCGCACGGTCGGCACATCAGCTCGGCAGCGCGGCGGGCGCGCTCGGCCTCGTCCGCCTGTTCGAGCGCTGCCGCGATATCGAGCTGGCAGCCGCCACGATGTCCCCGTCCGAATGCCAGAGCGCGGCCCGCGAGCTCGCCGCGCTTCGAGAGGCCTCGATGAGCGCGCTGGACGAATTGCTCGCGCCTGCCGATCAGCGGTCGGTCAGCTAAACAAGCTCACACGAGCTTGCCAATCCGCCGAGTCCGGATCTGGCCCGTTTGAGACATGCCGACTTCGTCGAGCGATGTCCGTTTTCGGGGATACCTCGGAAGACATTTGCTCAGACTGAGTTCCTCTCGGTTTGACCCATCTGAGACGTTCCGATCTCGATAGACACGTCCCGGTTCCGACGCATAGACTTGCCCCACGACAAGGGTGGGCCGGAGCGCACCACATGGCCGAGACGCGGGTCGAACGCAGGCTTGCTGCCGTGCTCGCAGCCGATCTCGCGGGCTACTCCCGCCTAATGGCCGCCGACGAGATCGGCACGCTGGCCGCTTCGAAGGCGCACCGTCGCGAAGTCGTCGATCCCGCCATCGCCGAATGCGTTTTCACCGAGCCTCGGAGGAGACAATGAGCCGATGCGTCGAAACTGACGGTAAATCGGTTGAGAAGCTACCCCGCGAGTCCGCGGAGCTTCACCATGCGGCGGATGCCGAAATTCAGGACATCGAGCCGAGACCAGACGCTCGAGAATTTCAGCTCGGTGTCTTGCTTGTTCACGGAATCGGGACGCCCCGGACTGGGGGAGATACGTTGGTCCATTGGGGCGACGTACTTCTGAAAACAATTGCACGCGCAACTCGCTCAACGGAGGCCAACGGAAGAGATCGCCCAACGTCGCCTCCATCTATGCTCGCCGAAAGCCGAAGCGCAGCCGCTGAAGGGGTGTTGGTGTCCACGGAGCGTGCCGGTCTCTACGGAAGTTCTTCGGAGAATGGTCGCTTTGAGGCGGTGGTGCGGCTTAGCGCGGGTGGCCACACCGAGCGATGGCTACTCCGCGAAGGCCTGTGGGCGGGTGCGTTCCCTGCTCCGACCTATCGCGAGCTTCTGTCATGGAGCGTGAGGGCGTTGCCATGGTCTATCGTGACGCATTTCGGAGGACGGTATTGGCAGGCTGTTGGCCGCGCGACGAGGAACTCGCAAGCGTCCAAGCCGGTATCAAATGGCCAGCTGAAGCGACCTTGGTATCAGGCGAGCACCGCACTCGCCACGACAATTCGCCAGTTTATCATCGCGTTAGCGCCGCGCGTACAGGCAGTTTTCCTGCTCATCGTTGCGTTAGCACTGACGCCAGTGTTGATCACACTACTCGGAGCGACACTGCTCTTGGGGCTGGCCCCCGTTCCCCAGATCCGCAATCTGGTTCTCTCACTTCAGTCGAAGCTTACCGCAACAGTCGGCGATAGCTTCGCCTTCGTCGAGAGCCCCATTCGGGCCGGACTCATGCGGGAATGCATTCTCGATGGTCTAGAACGGCTCAAACCGGTCTGCGAGCAGACTGTCGTAATTGCACACTCCCAAGGAGCAGCTGTGGTGCTCGATGCCTTGGGCGCCTTCGAGCCGATCGAGACAAAACTTGAGAAAGAGGCAGTTCGGCGCCTGATCCCGGACGCGCTGATTACCTTTGGTGCGGGTACGAACCAACTCGCAAGCCAGAAAGTCCTGGCGGATAGAATGCCAACAATGGAGAAAAACCCGGTCCGTAGCGCGGTGTGGGCAATTTTAGGCACGGCCGGTTTATTGCTCTCGCTGTACCGGAGCCAATCGGTCAAGAACACTTTATGGGCTGGCGTGTTCGTAATTTCGTTTTTCATCATCCGGTACTTGCTCTTCTTGTGGCGTGATGCGGGCTCGTCTCCACTTGAAGCCCTGTTGTGGAAGCAAGAACCGAGCAAGAATAGGGAGGACAACGGTGACTCATGGAAAGACAAATATGTGAACATCGCACTGGCCGCTGTTCAGATTGTCATTCTGTTGGCGATCGCGTTCTTATTTCATGACGTGCTTCCGTTGGGTAGCGTTGGTTGGCTGATGGTCGCGCTGTTCTCCTTGTTTTCGTCGATTAAGTTCATCCTCTCATCTGAGGGGAGGAAAATCGTACAAGCGCCCGTGAATAGGCCGGTCGGTCTTCGTCGCTGGATCGATCTTTACGCATCAGCCGATCCAGTGCCAAACGGACCCACGAGGACTGTCGAGGGCGAACACGACTCCAAACGGATCTGGAATCTGCACTCCCTATTCGCAGACCACACCGCCTACTGGAACAATCGGGACGGTTTTGTGCTTCGGGTTGCGAGGGTGTGCGCCGAGACGGCCGGGAGCCCGTGGCGACATAAACTTCCTAACGACTCAGACTTCATCGACAAACGTGCGGCTTGGCGGGTCGGCTTCCTGCGAGTGGCACGGTGCAGCAGCGGTTTAGCCTGGTTAGCTTTTGGCATATCGCTTTGGATTCGGCATCAAGCATCCGTACCCCTGCCAATCAATCTGCCCAGCTGGATTCCTGCTCAGCCGGTCGAGCACGCGCTGTTTGTGGCGCTCGTCGGGTTGGCGATCTACGCAACGTCCGCTGCGTTATACTGGATATGGAGTTATTGGGTCTGGGCAGAGCAGGAGGTGGTGCTGAATCACGAACTGCCGGGACAAGAATCAGACGAAGAAAACGTACGCGAATGGCTCATCTTCTTTTTCATGGCGCTGGTCCCCTCCACGTTGATTGCGGCGGACATCTATATGGTGACGTACCTAAAGTCGTGGGCGGATCTGAGCGCCCTTGAGCTCAGTGACCTCAAGATTTTCATGATCCCGCCTCTTTTCCTTGCCGGGTTGTGTACGTACTTGCTGTCGATGCTGAAATGCCGTCAGCCAGATGCCTCCAAGCGAATAGAGACGTAGGACCGCCCGCAATGTACACTTTTGATGCTGTGGACGGCGCCCACTCTGCGGGATCAGCCCGCCCGCACGCTTGCCTCCTCACGACCAAACCGCTCGACCAAAAAGTCGATGAACAGCCGCACCTTCACCGACAAATGCCGCGTCGGGGGATAGAGCGCAAGCGGCGGCGCGGAATAGCCCGTTAGCACCGCGCGCAACTCGCCCTTCTTCAAGGCGTCAGCGGCGATGAACTCGGGAAGCAGCGCGAGCCCCCTGCCCCTGATCGCGACATCGCGCAGCACTTCGGCATTGTTGACGCAGAGCGACCACGCCGGCTGGATCCAATGATCGCCGTCCGCGCCGGTGAGCTTCCACTGATTGCCGGTGAGCAGAAAGCCGTAGGTCAGCGAGGCGTGCTCGCGCAGATCCTGCGGATGTTTCGGCGTGCCGTGGCGCGCCAGATAATCGGGCGCAGCGCAGATCAAGCGCGCCACCGGCATGATCTTGCGCGCGATCAGGCTGGAGGATTCCAGCTCCGCAATCCGCAACGTCACATCAAAGCCATCCTGCACGGGATCGAGCAGATCGTCACTGAGCACAAGCTGGAGCTGAAGCTCCGGATATTTCGCCATGAAATCGGCCAGCACCGGTCCGAGTCGCATCGTGCCGAACGACATCGGCGCGTTGACGCGCAACAGTCCGCGCGGCGCCGACTGGGCTTGCGTCACTGCCTGGTCGGCGGCTTCGATCTCCGAGAGGATCACGACCGCGCGCTCGAAATATCGCTGGCCGTTCTCGGTCGGGCTCGCATGCCGCGTGGTCCGGTTCAGGAGCTGGACGCCCAGGCTCTCCTCGAGGTCGGCGATGTATTTGCTGATCGCCGAGCGCGACAGCCGCAACTGCCGCCCCGCCTCGGCAAAGCTGCCGCTTTCGACCGCCTTCACGAAGGCCCGGAGGCTGGCCACCTTATCCAAGCGCGCGCTCCGGCGATTGTTTCCAAATCGTAGACATAGCTGCCATACTTGCATGGATTGTCTCCAATCCAAAGCGGGACGATATTTCCTTCCAGAGCAAGACCGCTCCCCGAGTTTTGGAGGACGACAATGTCTGGACTGCACCACGTCACCGCGATTGCCGGCGACCCCATCCGCAATTTTGGCTTCTACACCCGTGATCTCGGCCTGCGCTTCGTCAAGAAGACGGTCAATTTCGACGATCCCGGCACCTACCACTTCTATTATGGCGATGAGACCGGCCGCCCCGGCACCATCCTGACCTTCTTCCCCTGGGTCGGCGTTCCGGCCGGGCGCCGCGGCGTCGGCGAGACCCATCAGACCGCTTTCCGCGTACCGCAACGTTCGCTCGGTTACTGGACCCAGCGCTTCATCGAGAAGGGCATTCCGTACGAGGCGCTGGAGAAGCGCTTTGGCGAGTCCGTGCTGCCGTTCACCGACCCTGATGGCATGGCGCTCGCCCTGGTCGGCATTCCCGGCGCCGAGACCGAGCCCGGCTGGAGCAATGGCGACGTGCCGGCCGAGCACGCCATCCGCGGCTTCCACGGCGTGACGCTGCTGCTCGACAGCGCGGCGAAGACGGCTGCCATCCTCACCGACGTGTTCGGCTTCAAGGAGACCGGACGCGAAGGCTCGGTGATCCGCTTCAAGGCGCCGGGCGATGTCGAGGGCAGCGTCGTCGACATCTACGAGGCCAAGGGTTTTCTGCGCGGGCATCAGGGCGGCGGCTCGGTGCACCACATTGCCTTCCGCGCGGCCGATGACGCCGAGCAAGGCAAGATGGCGCAAAAGCTCGTCTCCAATCACGGCCTGCATCCGACCGAGCAGCGGGACCGCAACTACTTCCGCTCGATCTATTTCCGCGAGCCCGGCGGGGTGCTGTTCGAGATCGCAACCGATATCCCCGGCTTCGCCGTCGACGAACCCGTCGCGACGCTGGGGCGTGACCTGAAGCTGCCGGGCTTCCTCGAAGCGCATCGCAAGCAGATCGAGGACGTCCTGCCGAGTTTGGAAGAGACCGTGTCATGACCGAGACCTCATTCATCCATCGCTTCGAGCCCGCGACCAGCGCGGGCCCCTCTCCACTGCTGCTGCTGCACGGCACCGGCGGTGACGAGAACGATCTGCTCGGGCTCGGCCGGATGATCTCGCCCGGCTCCGCCCTGCTCTCGCCACGCGGCCGCGTGCTCGAACACGGCATGCCGCGCTTCTTCCGCCGCCTTGCCGAAGGCGTGTTCGACGAGGAGGACGTACGGCGACGCGCGCTCGAGCTCGGCGACTTCGTCGCCGATGCGCGGCAGCGTTATCGCATCACCGCACCGGTCGCAGTCGGCTTCTCCAACGGCGCCAACATCGCCGCGGCGCTGTTGCTGCTGAAGCCGGACCTGCTCGCAGGCGCGATCCTGCTGCGCGCCATGGTGCCGCTGTCGGATCCGCCCAAGGCCGACCTTGCAGGCAAGCCGGTTCTGCTCCTGTCCGGGCAGGTCGATCCGATCGTGCCGGCGAGCAATTCGGCACGGCTTGCGGCGCTGTTGTCGGAAGCAGGAGCGCGTGTCGACCACAAGGTCCTGCCGGCAGGCCACCAGCTGTCGCAGGCCGACGTGACGCTGGCCCGCAACTGGATCAGTAACGTCGACGCGAAGGCGGCATGATCCAACGAGCGGCGCATCGTTCACGAATCGTGCGCCGCTCGCATCACTGCCGTGCTCAATCGGAGCAGCCGCGCCGCTTGAACCAGATCAGCTGCAACACACCGACGGTATTCGATCTGGCCGCTTCCTCATGCGTGCTGGCTGGATGACATGTGCGGGACACGGCAATACGAAAAGTAGCAACCACTCGCTCCGCACTCACTGGTTTGCGAGCGCGACAGATCTGGAGGCGGCGGCGCCGCCAGGCACTGGCACAAAGAAGAGCAAACGGCGTCAGGCTCGCCTATTCCGCGCACGTGCCCTTGGCCATGAACCTTTAGCCAATGGGCACAGACGTACTAACAGACGATGGGCCTGCATGTCCCTCCTCCGCCCGCACATGAGCTGGCGGTGCGCTGGTGGTTAGTCTTTCTGCCTCGGCGGGAGAAAATTTCGGCCCTCTGTCAGCCAGCTCAATTCCGTTCAGGACCAGCCGGACCATCAAACCTGAGGATGATCAGTCTGGAAGGCAGAGGATGCGCGTGAGAGCTACGGTGTCCCGATGATTATCGCTTGCGTAGCGGCGCTGATCGTTATTAGCTTGATGGTGGTCAGAGCACGGTAATCAGTTCGGCTAGCCGCCAACCACACGGTGGGTGGTGCCATGCAGCAGATTGCGGACTGGCTCGAAAAGCTTGGGCTTGGGCAATACGCGAAGCGTTTTGCCGAGAATGGGGTCGATATTGGTATCCTTCCCGATCTGAAGGATGAGGACTTCGACAGGCTCGGCGTTCTACTCGGCCATCGCCGTAAAATGCTGCGTGCGATCGCCGAACTCGATCAAGCCGAATTAATCGCCGAGACCGCGCGTCGGCACGACGCCGAGCGACGGCATCTCACCGTCATGTTTTGCGATCTGGTGGGCTCGACCGCGCTCTCGGCGTGCATCGACCCCGAGGACATGTGGGAGGTAATCGCAGCCTACCGGGCCGCCTGTGCGAGGGTCATTGCCGCCTATGACGGCGTGATCGCCCGGTTTGTCGGCGATGGAATACTCGCCTATTTCGGCTACCCCTGCGCACATGAGGATGACGCGGAGCGCGCAGTACGGGCGGGCCTCGATATCATCATCGCAATCGGAAAGCTCGAAACGCGCTTGAAGCAGCGGGTCGAAGTGCGGATCGCGATCGCGACCGGACTAGTGGTGGTCGGCGACCTCCACAGCGGCGGCGCGTCGGAGGAGCAGGCGTTGGTCGGTGATACACCGAATGTCGCTGCCCGGCTCCAGAGCCTGGCAGAGCCGGGTGTGGTTGTGGTTGCCGATTCGACGCGCCTGCTCCTCGGCGACCTATTCACTTTTCGTAGTCTCGGCGACCGCGAGGTCAAGGGTATTTCCAAACCTATCGCGGTCTGGGCCGTCCAAGGTGCAACCGCATCGGAGAGCCGCTTCGAGGCGGTGCGCACGGCACGCTCGATCGGCTTTGTCGGGCGCAAGGCAGAAATCGAATTCGTGCTGTCGCGCCAGCAGTTGGCGTGGCAGGGCCACGGGCAAGTGGTGTTGATTTCCGGCGAGGCCGGAATCGGCAAATCGCGCCTTGTGGCTACGCTGGTCGAGAGCCTCACGTTGGGGTCGTACTGCCGGGTGCGGTATCAATGCTCGCCTTACCACACGAACAGTGCGCTTCATCCCTTCATCGCTCAGCTCGAGCGGGCAGCCGGCATCACTTCACAGGACACGCCCGGGCAAACGCTCGACAAGCTTGAGGCAATGCTGGCGCTCGGAACGCGGCAGGTGGCCACGGCGACGCCGCTCATTGCCGCGCTTCTGTCGATCGAAACCGGCGAGCGATATCCGCCGCTCGGCTTGAGTCCGGCGCAGCAGCGGAGACAGACATTCGCCGCCCTGCTTGACCAGCTCGAGGGCCTGGCACGGCAGCAACCCGTGCTGATTGTCTGCGAGGATATGCATTGGGCCGATGCCACCTCGCTCGAGCTTTACGACCTCGCGGTCGATCGGATCAGGGGACTGCCAATCCTCATGCTCATGACATTCCGGCCTGAGTTCGAGCCGGCTTGGGCGGGCCTTACCAATGTCAGCCTGCTGCGGCTCGATCGACTTGACCGGCACGACACACGCGCACTCGTCGAGCAGGTGGCTGTCGGTCGACAACTGCCGTGCGAAATGATGACGCAGATCATCAACAAGACCGATGGCGTCCCGCTCTTCATCGAGGAATTGACCAAGATGGTGCTGGAGTCCGGACTGCTTGTGGAAGAGGCCGGGCGCTATCGCCTCGATCATCCGTTACCACCGCTCGCCATTCCCGCCACGCTGCAGGACTCGCTCATGGCGCGGCTTG
The DNA here is from genome assembly GCA_023435725.1 of Pseudomonadota bacterium. Taxonomy (GTDB): domain Bacteria; phylum Pseudomonadota; class Alphaproteobacteria; order Rhizobiales; family Xanthobacteraceae; genus Bradyrhizobium. The sequence continues at coordinate 44,008 of JAEYRD010000153.1, forward strand.
ACCGGCTGGCGCCGGTCAAGGAGGTAGCCCAGATAGGTGCTGCCATCGGCCGCGACTTCTCATACACGCTGCTGCGATGTGTGGCCGGCCGGGATGATCTGACGCTGAACGCCGCGCTGGCGCAGTTGGAAGAAGCCGAACTGCTGTTGCGCCACGGGACGCCGCCGGAAGCGAGCTACAGCTTCAAGCACGCACTCGTCCAGGAAGCGGCGTACGAGAGCCTGCTCAAGAGCCGCCGGCAATTGCTGCATAAGCACATTGGCGATGTCCTTCGCGATCGGTTTGCGGACATCGCCGAGACCGAGCCGGAAGTCGTGGCATTCCACTTCACCCAAGCGGGGCTGAACGGAGCAGCCCTCGAGTGGTGGCGCAAGGCAGGACAGCAGGCGTTGAAGCGCTCGGCATATGCCGAGGCAATCGCGCATCTCGGCAAGGCGGTTGCCATCGCCGATGAGCTGCCTGACGAGCCAGGCCGGACCATGAACCGGCTCCATCTTCAAATCGCCTATGGCCGTGCGCTGCGAGGCAGCCTTGGCCACAGCGCCCCTGAAACGGTGGCAGCATGGACGCGCGCCAGACAGTTCGTAGCCGACATCAGTGACCCCGCTGAAATGGCGCCGATACATTCGGGCCTGTTCAATGCGAGCTTGACCCACGGCGAGATCGCGCCGATGCAGGAGTTGGCGCAGGCAATCATGAGCGCCGCCGACCGGCGACCGGAATCGCCGGTGGCCGCGGTCGTCGCACACTGGACGAGCGGGGTCACCTGCTGGTTCGGGGGCGACTACCTGAACGCGCGAGTGCATCTTGAACAGGCGCTCGCGATCTATGGCTCTGATCCGTCTCCCGCGACCTTCAAGGCGTCAACGCTGGACCTGCCGTACGTCATCATGCGGTTTCTTGCCCTCGTGCTTTGGCCGCTTGGGAAGATTGATCGAGCGCGCCGGCTCGCCGCGGAAGCGGTGAGCGTCCCCGGAGAAAAGCGTGCGCTTGCTCAAGCCAATGCGCTGGTGCACAGGGCCGTTTTCGACGGGCTATGTGGGGGCATGTTACACCAGACAGAGACGATGCTTGCCCTCGCCCGCGAGCATGCGATGCCGCTATATGTGGCCGCCGGCACCTACTTGGACGGCTTGGCAAAGTGGCGTGCCGGCGATCGAGTGCATGGCCTCGCGGAAATGCGCCGAGGCTGGACATTACTTCACGAAAATGACTGCTACCTTTGTGAACCATTCTGGGGGATGCACGTTGCCGCGGCGGATGCAGAGGTAGGGCAACCCGAGATCGGGTTGGACATCTTGAGGGAGCTGATCGTCTGGACGGAACAATCCGGCCAGCATTGGCTCGATGCCGAACTGCATCGTGTCCAGGCTACGCTCATGTTGCGTCGTGACCCGCCCAACGTCTCGCGTGCCGAAGATTCCTTCAATAGAGCCATGGAGGTCGCCAGAAGCCAACAAACAAAGGCTTTCGAATTGCGCGCCGCACTTGGACTTGCGCGCCTTTACAGCACAAATGGCCGAGCGGCGGCGGCCTCCGAGGTGCTCGCGCCGGTCCTCGTCGATTTTGCCACCGGGGAAGATCTTCCCGAAATCAAAGAAGCAGAAGGGCTGCTTCGAGCATAGCCATTAGCCACCTGCCATTACGGAACGCCCCCAAAGGAAAAACGACTGGGATTCAACCCCATTGCCAGGGCGAGCGGAGTTGGACCCGCAAACGTATGGGCTGTCGGATCCGCTCAAGACCGGTCCGCTAACGGCCGAACTCCTTAGGCGCGCCGGATCGCCGTCGCAGCATCATCCGCCCGCCAAACGCACGAAAGTTGCAAACGTTCGATACCTCATGCGCGGCAGACGCGCCCTCCTCTCGGTGGACGCGGAGTCATTCGCGCCGAGCCGTATCCTGGTTGAAGCGAGCTGCACGAAGGCGAAGTAGTTGGCTGCAAGTTTGTCGCAACGCGTCGCCACGCGACGACGCGCATGCTCAACATCGTCGGCGTCGAGCCTCTGGTTCGTTATTTGCGCAATGATCTGAAGGTTGCGCGTACCTCATCTGAAAACAGCTTCGGCTCCTCCCAGGCGGCGAAATGTCCGCCACGTTCGACCTCGCTGAAGTAGGCGAGGCCGGGGTACATAATCTCGACCCAACTTCGGGGCGCAGCAAAGATTTCGCCGGGGAACGTCGTAAATCCCACGGGAACCGCGACCGCCGGAGGAGACTTGCCGGCCGCACGGGCTGCGGCCTGTCCGGCCTCCCAGTACCACCGTGCGGCCGAGGCTCCAGTGCCCGTCAGCCAGTACAGTGTGACGTTGTCGAGGATGCTGTCCCGGGTGAGATTGCCCGCGGGCTTGCCCTCCACGAACGCTCGGGAAATCTTGTAGTAGCTGTCCGTGTCATGGTCGAGCATCCAGCTCGCGAGCCCGAGGGGTGAATTCAGCAGGGAGTAGCCGATCGTCTGTGGCCGCGTCGACTGCTCCAGGAAGTAGCCAAAGCCACTCGCCCTAAACGTCGCGGCCGCCTTCTGCGCCGCGCGTTCCTTCTCGGATTCTGCGGGCAGCTTGTCGGACATTGCCGCCACACCTGCGAGCAAGTTGACATGGATGCCGAGAAGTCCCTTGGGCGCCTGCCGCCCCATCGCATCCGTTACTGCCGCTCCTACGTCGCCACCCTGGGCGACGTAGCGCGTGTAGCCGAGGCGATCCATCAGCACCGTCCACGCACGCGCGATGCGGGCGGTGTCCCACCCGAGTTCGGTCGGCTCACCCGAGAAGCCGTAGCCAGGCAGGGACGGCAGCACCAGGTGGAATGCATCGTCGGAAGTTCCACCATACTTGGTCGGGTCAGTCAGGGGACCGATGGTATCGAGGAACTCGATGACCGAGCCAGGCCAGCCGTGCGTCATGATCAGCGGCAGCGCGTTCTCATGCCGGGACTTGACGTGGATGAAATGGATCTTCACGCCGTCGATCACGGTCGTGAACTGTGGCAGCGCGTTCAGCCGTGCCTCGCACTTGCGCCAGTCGTACTCAGTCGACCAGTAGCGGGCGAGCGCCCGCAGCGTCGCCAGCTGCACACCCTGCGACCGATCCTCAACGAGCTCTTTGGTGGGCCAGCGCGTGGCCGCGAGGCGCCGGCGGAGATTAGCGAGGTCTTCACCCCGGACATTGACGCGGAAGGGAAGAATCGCGTCGGCTTTGGTCGTGCCAAGCGTGGACTCTCCTTGCTTCGATTGCGTCCGTGCGGCGACGAAATGTAATGGAAGCAAGCTGACGGCACCAGTTGCGGCTGCCCCTGCGAGGAGGCTGCGCCGGGTGGGTGAAGCGGAGATTGCGGTCATGGTTGGCCTCCTTGTTTACAAGCCCCCTCCTAGACGAGTGAACTGCGATGCGTCGGCCAGCTCCGAATTGTAAAAACGATTGCAGCTGTGCCTGGGCCAAGCGCATGCGCAATTATTCGGATGATACCTTTGGTATGAACTGCCCAGTGACGAACAGTATATAACAGAATCCACCCACCGCCTGATGACGAGATGTTGGGGGCAATATCTTTGCCGCTTAATGAGTCCATGCCTTGGGGAGCGGATTCGCAAATCCAGGATGCGAAGGCGCGTGGGTGAAGTCTGCAGCTGACGTTTCTTCTAAGACCCGCCTGCTGTTGGCAGACGGGTCGTCTGATGTGACTCATGTCGGCAATGGGTCACATTCCCATGCAACGCTCCCATTTCCGCCGTTGCTCCGGCGTGACCTGCCCAGCTTCATTCTGCGCTTGGGTAAATCCGGCTCGCCGTTGACAAGCGCCGCTTTTGCCTTGTCCTGAATTTTCACCAGCTGGACCCGAGTCCCGACAGGCGCGATAAGGATTCGCTTTATCAGCCGGTACAGCGTAGGCGCGCCATTGCGCGTAAGTGAAGCCGTACTTTTTCATGCAGGCCAGGGCGTGCGGCGTGCTGTTTGAGGGCTCGGCGAAAGCCGAGCCTGATGCGAGCACGGTCAAGGTCATGGCAGTCAGTATCAACTTCTTCACATGCTTCTCCTGGAGTGAGGATCGTATTGAGCCTTGGTCGACGGCAACGGAAAATGGTGCAAACTTTCGACAGACGAGCTCCCGCACGAGCGCACTGATTAATTACCCTTGTAGCCAGATTGCTTCCGACACTTGTCGCGGACTGCCAGGGCGGCCTGGCGTGGAATGTTGAGACGGACCGAACCGTCGGGATTGCGAACAGCGCCGTGTGCAACCATGCAGTCACGCGTGGCCTCGAGGGCATCCTTGGCTGAGGCCGAAACGGTGAAGATGGTAGTGATCGCAAAAACAGATACGACAAGACACTTCATGATGGCTGGTTCTCACTATGCAATTAAGTTTGTACCGTTGAGGCTACGGCTGATGGATCACCCGGATAATGGATTGATAGTCACTTCCGGATGGACGCCGGAAAGATGAATGGATGCGGTGATGCCCGCCGTTTTCATGCAAGTGTTTTCGCGCAAACGCTTGCATGCGACGCGTCGAGCAGCGCCGCCGTGGCAAATTCAATAGAGTTTGCTTTCCCCCCGTCCCACTGCAGGGCTGCAGTCAGCGCGACCAGCGCGTGCCCCATGGGCTGATTGCAATTATTAGTTTATCTTCGTGAGTATACGATTGCAATACGAGCGTGGCCGATGATCACCGGAGACGCACTGGAGTTATGATCGTGAGCCAAACCGCGCGGTGACAAGCCCGATGTCCACGATGGGAGGATCCAATGCTTGAGAGCATGAGGACCTCCGGAGGCTGGCTCGGCTGCGAGTCTGCCTTGGGTCAAAATGCGAAGAACTCAGGGCGAGAAAAATTCTTCTGCTATGCCTCTCCAAACTAACCTCAATGAGGAGCATAGTCACTTCGCTGATGGGCCAACAGGCGACATTGCGCTTCACGTCTAACGACGGAGCACCGCTGAGATGGCCATCGATAAAAAGCCCCGGAGGTCGCCGGGGCTTTCAATACAGCATTCTCGACTAGCGACTGCGAGGAACGAGTTGTTCTTTTTGGAGAATAGCTGTGTTCTCAGTGCTCGCGAAAGCCGCTTCACTCCTTGAACAGGTCAACGCTGACGAGGACGACCGGCTCCGATGAGGTGTTCTCGGCCCAGTGGTCGACATCGGTGCTTTCGGTGATCACCTCGCCGGCCTTATAGGTCCGGTCGGGGCCGCCCTTGCGGTGCTCCGTCAAGCTACCCTTCATTATGTAGCTCAGCGCAGGACGGTCTTTGTGGCTATGAAAGCCGGCGACTCCGCCCGGCTCGATGGTGATCTGCCGGATGCGCATCTGACGCTGCGCAAAGTCGTCCAAGCCCTGCTTGCCAAGCGCAAAGCCCGACAACGCTTCCGCCTTCATCCCCTTGTTCTCCGTTGGAGCCTGTTGGGCAATCGCGATGCTTAGTCCGCTGCCAACCGCCAGAATGGAGAGCGCCACCGATAGTGTTTTCATCACATTATCCTCCTTTCCTGCGCCAGGTCCCGTCGGGTCGACGGGCGCCTGAACGATGCGTTGCCCCCCGTGAAGGTAACACAAAAAGCAGCTCCATTGGCGTAGAGCCCCGATGTCTCAGTTGGGTCAAAATGCGAAGAACTTGGTATGAGCAATCTAGTCGGCTGCACCCACTGTGCGGACCTGAATGAGAGGTCTCGTCACTTCGCTGATGGACCGATAGCCGACGAATTATGGGTCGCCAAACGTGGAGCCTCTCGCAGCGCCGCAGTGATGGTTACCGCCGACACGATCAGCCAAAGAAGTGCGCCCATCCATCCCGCAACGGATGGCTGCTCGAACGGCTCCGTCGGATCATCCGTGTTGGCCCGCGAAGCCGCCACTGAAAGAGAGCCCAGTGACGGCTGATCCTCGCTGCGGGCTCACCTTAGCTTGTACGTGCCAGTCTGATGATTGCAGTCCTGAAACGTCCCGGCTTTCACGGCCGGAAACGGGCCCAGAGGTTCTACGGTTCCGCTTGCAACCATACCTTCGTATTTTCCCGTGCCAGTGACATTTTCTCGAGTTACCTTTCCATCGCTGCCGAGCGAAAAATACGTCAGACGTTTGTCGCCGTCTCCATCGACCGCCTCGCACACGGTGGACCCCTTGTTCTTGCCGTCAAACGAAGCATTCATCCCGACACAGTGGAACGTAGTCTTATCGAACAACCCGCCGGGAGGATTGCTGCGGTTAGAGCCCGTCATTTCGTAGCTGGACGCGGTATGGGTCTTGGAAAAAGCGATGACGTTGTTAACCCCCGACCAGCATGCGGTGAAGTCGTAACTGCCCTCCTTTGGCAGTTCGGCGGCAAATGCAGAGGGTGCAGACGTGACGACGATCAGTAAGGCCAATACATGGCTTCGCATGGCACTCCCTCCTAAAACTCTTTCTGAAAACTCTGTCCCTCGTAAGGGGACAATGAATTTGTAGCACAACAATCAGAGGTTTGATTCTGCCGCGGCCTGTCCTGCGTCGAGAGCACCTAACCGTCAGCGAGACTGACTTAGTCTATTCCGGCGGCACAAGGTCATCCGATGCCTAAGCCCCGGCGAGCGCGCGCGCTCGAATGCCGGATTCGGGTCAAGATGCGAAGAACTTGGCGTGAGCAATCTATTAGTCGGCAGCAACCCACCGAACCTGGGCAAAAGACGGCGAGGTCGTGATTCAAGTCGTTGGCGTTGGTCCGTCTGGGACTAAGCAAGTGCTTCCGAAGTGAAGCTCGCCTAGCGAGGCATCACTCGCCTTACGACAGCCTTCGCGGCAGCCCCCAGCGCAGAAGCCTTCCGCCGGGCCCTCCTTATGGCTGAGCCAAGCCGATTTCTGCTTCGGGTCGCAAGGCGACACCGGCGCTGAGCGCCTCAATGCCTGCCACGAGACCATAAGTGGACTAGGCCCGCCTCGATGAGGGCTTCGCATCACCAGTCAAGCTGTCTCCGCGTGAGTCTAAATGGTTAAGGCCAACCAACCATGGTAGACTCTCCGCCGCCTAGGAGCACACTCTCAAGGAGAGCGACATGCAATCCGAAGCCGAAGCCCGCTCGATGTTCAAAATCCTCGGGGAGTCGGCGAACGCCGACGTCGCTCACGCCATTGAGGCGTGGGTCCGGGACGCTCCCGACCACAAGCTCTGTCATATCAACGTCCTGGATTTCGCGTCGAAAGCTGGCCTCAATGAGGAGCAGGTCATTGCAGCGTTTCTACACGCGGCGCGGATTGGGTTGTTCGAACTATGTTGGAATGTGCTCTGCCCTGCATGTGGCGGCGTCCTCGCCCCCCACACCACGCTGAAGACCGTCCGCCGCGACTGGTACGAATGTGAACTTTGTGCGGCAGGACACAAAGTCACGCTTGACGAGAACGTTGAAGTTGCTTTCACCGTATCCCCGCGCGTGCGAACAATCTCGGCGCATCGTCCGGAAACTCTATCCATCTGGGAATACTATCGGCAGATACTTTGGAGCTCTGGGGTCGACCTTCCGGAAGGCGACGCCTTTGAACGGGCGATGGAGGAAGCCATCCTTGATTCAGTCGAGTTGCCGCCTGGTCAGAAGGCTATCTTATCGCTCTCCCTCCCTGCGGGGTATATCGTTGTGTTTGAGCCGGTGACGCATGCGGCGAAATTTCTCGACGTGAAAGGAGAGCCCACGCGCGAGCGCCAGAGCGTCTCGATTATCATCAACAACGTGCATGCTCCGACCGGCTCCGAACAGCTGCATCCCGGCCCAGTGCGCCTTCTGTTCGAAAATCGGACCAACATGCGAGCATTGCCCGCGGCGTGGATAACAGGCACCGCGATCCACCGCCTTCTGAGCAGACGAAAACCCTTCCTGACTGCAAAGCGCCTCCTCAGTAATCAAACTTTCCGCGAGATCTACGGCACCGAGACCCTCGATGTCGACCAACGTCTTCATATTACCAGTCTCACATTCCTATTCACTGATCTCAAAGACTCCGTCGCACTCTATGAACGCATTGGCGACTTGGCTGCGCACGACCTGGTACGCTCGCACTTTCATGCCCTTGCTCGTATCGTTGCTTCCGAGGGCGGTGCAATAGTGAGGACGATCGGCGATGCGGTAATGGCGACATTCCCAACACCCGATAGGGCGGTCGCCGCGGCCCTTCGGATGCGCCAGGCAATTGATATATTGAATGAAGAGCACAAGGCAGACAATCTGATACTCAAAATCGGCATTCACGAAGGGCCCTGTCTCGCCGTCATGGAGAACGGCCGCCAGGACTATTTTGGCCGAACCGTCAATGTCGCTGCGCGCGTGCAAGACCTTGCCGTCTCGCGGGGGATTTTCGCGACCGAGTGCGTGGTCGAGAACCCTCAGACATCAATACTGCTGGAGGCCAATAACATAAGGCCGGTGGTCAAGCGGACGATGCTGAAGGGCATCAGTCGCGAGATCATCGTTTACGAAATTCCCTGACGGCACCTTTGAAACATGCCCGAGATTGCGGCGGAAACTACGCGCGATGCCCAAGCGTCGAGTCCTGCCTTATCGGGCGATGGGCGCCTTCGAGTGAAATCTAAAGTGCCGGCAAGCCGGGCGGCGGCTTGCGCATGTCGGAGGCCTGCTCATAGGCGTAGGCGAGACGCAGCAGCTTGTGCTCGCTCCAGGCGCGGCCCGCAAAGGTGATGCCAAGCGGATAGTCGGGTGTGTCCTTGTCGTCGGCTCCCGAAACGAAGCCGCCCGGCACCATGACGCTGGGATAACCCGCCTTCGCGGCGATCACGCAGCCTGCGCTGCCCGGGAACAGCACCGCGTCGAGCTTGTGCTGGTTCATGTAGGCGTCCATGCCGCGCGTCTTGGCGGAGAGCAGGTCCATGGCACGCGCCGACTTGTATTCGCGCTCGCTCAGATCACCTCTCGTGATGTCGGCGGCGAGGAACAAATCCTGGCCGAAACGCAGCGCCTTGCCGGCATTCGCCTCGTTGAAGGCCACGATATCGGAGATGGTCTTGATCTCAGTGTTGGCGGCCCAATCCTTCAGGTAGAGGTTGAGATCGCGCTTGAGCTCGTAGAGGAAGACGACCGGCGGCCTAGCGACGGTGCCTGCGTGGCGGCTCAGCAGATTGCGGTTCAGCACGGCCATGGTCGTGCCCGGCCCGCCGATCCAGCCAGGCGTCGGCATGTTTGCGCGCACGATGACGGCGCCCAGATCCTCGAGCACCTTGATCGCCTCAATCATCACCTTCACCCATCTGGGCGGCAGCTTGCCATAGTAGCAATCGTTCAGCGGATCGGAGGGGTCGCTCGGCACGCCGATGCGAGCGCCCTTCATCGCGTCGTTTGCGAGGTCGGCGGTGTAATCGGCCGGCCGCTTCTGCCGCTCCGTCACCGGGTCGAGCGGGTCCTTGGCCGCCAGCACGTTCAGGAGCATCGCCGCGTCGCGCACCGTCCGCGTCATCGGCCCTGCGGTGTCCTGGCTGTGCGAGAGCGGCACGATGCCGGCACGGCTGATCAATCCGACCGTCGGCTTCACGGTGACAAGGCCATTCTGGCTGGCAGGGTACAGCAGCGAGCCCGAGGTCTCGGTGCCGATCGAGGCGGCGCACAAACCTGCGGCCACCGCGACCGCCGACCCCGAACTCGATCCGCCTGGCTGCACGACCGGGATACCGCGATCGTCCACCAGCGTCGGCGCGTACGGGTTCTTCACCTGGCCGCCCAGCGACGAGTAGCCCGACGGCATGTCGATCGCGAGCATGTTGGCGAACTCCGTCAGGTTCGCCTTGCCCAGGATCACTGCGCCGGCGTCCCGCAGTAGCTTGACGACGGTGGCGTCGTCTTTGGCTCGTGCGCCCTCCAGCGCCAGCGAGCCCGCCGTCGTCGGCTGCTTGTCACCGGTTGCGATGTTGTCCTTCAGCAGGATCGGGATGCCGGCCAGCGGTCGTTTGACCGACGGCCTGGTGTCGTCGAGCTTGCTCGCGATCGCGAGCGCGTCCGGATTGAGCTCGCGCACCGAGTTGAGCACGGGCCCATCGCGGTCGTAGGCCTCAATGCGCGCGAGATAATTCCTGGTCAGCGCCGTGGCAGTGACCCGCCCACCGGTCAAGCCGTCGGCGATATCGCTCATCGGCGAATGATCGAGCTTCAGATTGGTCGGCACCTCAGTGCTATCAGCGGCGAGGCGCGCATCACGGCGGGTCGGCTTCTTCATGGCGTGCCTCGCCTGACGGCGCGTCTCGAACCATGAGGCCGCGATGATGGCATCATGCCGGTGTTTTGCCCGACGGGTCAATGGCTCAGCTCAGCGCAACGCGCAAGCCATTGAAATGACTATCCCCGGCTACTGTGCATGGGGTTGTTTTTCAGATTTTTGTTTTGGCCCGTTGTCACCTCTCCCGTAGGGAGAGGTGACACGAAGCGTGGCTCGACTTGATCGACGATCCCTACTCCCAGGACCACGTCGAAAAATCGTTCTCGTACTGCGGGACGTCCTTCCAGACGCCCTTCAGTTTCTTGTTGGTGATGGTGATCAGCTGCGGCTGGTACAGGAAGCCGGCGACTGCGTCGGTGGCCAGCATGCGCTGGGCATCGCCGAGCAGCTTGGCGCGACCAGCCTCGTCCGGCGTCGACACGATCTGCTTGTAGAGCGCGTTGAACGCCTCGTTGTTGTAGCCGAGGTAATAGTCCGGCTCGGTGATCTTGACGAGGTCGATCGGCTCGACATGGCTGACGATGGTGAGATCGAAATTGTGTGGACCGTTACCGGCGAACACCTGCGACAGCCACTGCGCCCATTCGACGTTCTCGATCTTGGCGATGATGCCGACCTTGGCAAGCTGCGCCGCCAGGATCTCGCCGCCCTGCCGCGCATAGGACGGCGGCGGCAGTTTCAGCGACAGCTCGAGCGGTTTGGTGACGCCGGCTTCCGCCAGCAGCTTCTTAGCCTTCTCCGGATCGTAGGGGTTGATACCGGTGGTGTCGACATAACCCGGCGCGCCCGGCACGTAGAAGCTGCCGATCGGCGTGCCGAAACCATCAGCCGCGCCGTCGATCATCGCTTTGCGGTCGATCGCGGCGAGAATGGCGCGACGCACGCGCACGTCGTCGAGCGGCTTCTTGCGCTCGTTGATGCCGACGATGGTCTTGGCCCTGGAGCCGCCGACCAGGACGGTGAAGCGCGGATCGGCCTTGAACTGTCCGATGGCGCGCGCTGCCGCGACGCGCGGAAACGCATCGACGTCACCCGAAAGCAGCGCCGCGGTCTGCGCCGCCGGATCGGAGATGAAGCGGATCGTCACCTTCGACAGCTTGATCGCGGCGGCGTTGCGATAGTCGGCCCACTTGGTCAGGGTGATCGAGGAGCCCTTGGCCCAGGCGCCGAGCTGATAAGGCCCGGTCCCGACCGGCTGCGTGATGTTCGTCGGCGCGCTCTTCGGCTCGACGATCGACCCGCTCGCCTGCCCCAGCAGGAACGGCAGGTTCGGCTCTGAATACTTCACCGTGATCACGACCGTGTCGGCGTCGGGCGCGTCGACCTTCTCGAAGGCCTGGAACAGGCTCTTGTCCTTGTTGGTGCTGTTGGCGACCGCGTTGCGCTCGAACGAGAACTTCACCGCGGCGGAGTCGAACGGCTCCCCGTTCTGGAATTTGATGCCTTTGCGCAGCTTGAACGTATAGGTCTTCAGGTCGGGCGAGGCAGTCCAGCTCTCCGCCAGCAAGGGCGAGACGGAGCCGTCCTCGTTGATCTTGGTCAGCGTCTCATAGACGTTGTAGAGCGTCACTTCGGCGATCGCAGCCGCGGCGGCGATGGTGGGATCGAGCCCCGGCGGCTCCAGCGCCATCGCCATGACGACGCTGTCCTTCTTGCTCTGCGCCAACACCGGCAGCGGCGCCACGGCGAGCGCAGCGGCAAATGCGACGATCGATAGTTTCCTGAACATTTCGTAAACTCCCCGGCCTTCTGTCTTCTCTTCCCAGCCTATGCCAATTCCGCTCCGGACACTAACCTTCCAGGGCAGCGTGCGGCAACGCCATCACCGCCTCCGCCTTGTGGCAGGCAGCGAAATGCGCTTCTCCGACCTTGCGTAGCAAGGGCAGAACCTCGCGGCAATGCTGGTCGGCCAGCGCGCAGCGTGCGACATAGGGGCACCCCGCCGCAGCGGCCGATTGCGAGGCAATCGCCTGGGCCCCGCGCCGCCGCCGGCTGCCGCCGGCGCGCGCCCGCGGCACGGCA
>JAEYRD010000167.1 GCA_023435725.1 Pseudomonadota bacterium
GATCAATTGCGGCTCCGGCATGCAGTCGATCGACACCGCCTACCGCTACATCCGCGAAGGCCATGCCGACATGATCCTGGCCGGCGGCACCGAGGCGCTCAGCCACGCGCCGCTGGTCTGGCCCAACGCCGGCGTGCGCTGGTTCGCTGGCCTTGCGACCGCCAAGGGTGTGGCGGCGAAGCTGGCCGCCGCCTTCAAACTGCGGCCGCGCTACCTCAAGCCGATCATCGGCCTCGAGCGCGGGCTGACCGATCCGATCACCGATTTGAACATGGGCCAGACCGCCGAGGTCGTCGGCCATCTCTTCGGTATCACCCGCGCGCAGTCCGACGCCTACGCCGCCGAGAGCCATCGCCGACTCGCGCATGCGCAAGCCGAAGGTTTTCTCAAGGGCGAGGTCGAGACCGCCTTCTCCCGCGACGGCAAGTTCTTCGACCATGACGATGGCGTGCGCCCGGACTCCACGGCCGAGACGCTCGCAAAGCTCCGGCCGGTGTTCGAGCGCCCCTGGGGCCAGGTCACGGCCGGAAATTCCTCGCAGATCACCGATGGTGCCTCCTGGGTGATCCTCGCCTCCGACGAGGCGGTGGCAAAACACAAGCTGACACCGAAGGCGGTCATCATCGACAGCAACTGGGCCGCGCTCGATCCCAGCATCATGGGGCTCGGGCCGGTGATGTCGGCAACGCCGCTGCTCCAGCGCAACGAACTCACCATCAAGGACGTCGAGACCTGGGAATTGAACGAGGCCTTCGCCACCCAGGTGCTCGGCTGTCTCGCCGCCTGGAACGACGACAAATTCTGCCGTGAGATTTTAGGGCTCGACGGTGCCGCCGGCGCGATCGATCGTGAAAAACTCAATGTCGATGGCGGCGCGATCTCGCTCGGCCATCCCGTCGGCACCTCCGGCAACCGCATCGTGCTGCATCTCGTCAACGCCATGCAGCGGCTCGGCACGCGGCGCGGCGTTGCCACCGAATGCATCGGTGGCGGGCTCGGAGGTGCCATGCTGATCGAGGCGGTGTGACCATGGACTCCAAGATCATGACTGCGCTTGGCGACCGTGTGCTGACGCTCGGGCCTCCGCCCGCGGCAGACGGTCCCTACAGGCACTTCAAGCTGACGCGCGATGCCGACGGGGTCGCCTGGCTCCTGTTCGACCGCGCCGATGCCAGCGCCAACACGCTCTCCTCGGATGTCATGGAGGAGTTCGACGCCGCGCTCGCTGCGATCGAGACCGAGCGGCCCGCTGGCCTCGTGATCCGCTCCGCAAAACCGTCCGGCTTCATTGCCGGCGCCGACGTCAACGAATTCCGTGGCGCCAGCGATCCCGAGATGGTGGAAACGCGCATCCGCGCGGCGCATGCGGTGGTCGACCATCTGGAAGCGTTGAAGCTGCCGACTGTCGCCGTCATCCACGGCTTCTGTCTCGGCGGCGGGCTCGAAGTCGCGCTCGCCTGCCAGTCGCGCATCGCCATCGATGGCGCGCGCTTCGGCTTCCCCGAGGTGATGCTCGGCCTGCATCCCGGGCTCGGCGGCACCGCGCGTTTCACCGAGTTGGTCAATCCGACGCAGTCGATGGCGCTGATGCTGACCGGCCGCACCATCGATGCGCGCCGCGCCAAATCGCTCGGCCTCGTCGACACCGTGACGCAGGAGCGGCACGTGCGCAACGCGGTGAAGGACGTGCTGTTCGGTCGGTCGAAGCGGGCCAGACCGGGCTTGCTCACGCGTGCAGCCAATCTCGCACCCGTGCGCGGGCTGCTTGCCAAGCGGATGCGCTCCGAGGCCGCGAAGGCTGCATCCCGCGAGCACTATCCGGCGCCTTACGCGCTGATCGATCTCTGGGAGGCCCATGGCGGCAGCAAGGCCGCGATGCTCAAGGCCGAGCAGGCCTCCTTCGCCAAGCTGATGGTGACGCCGACCGCACAGAACCTGATCCGCGTGTTCTTCCTGCGTGAGCAGATGAAGAAGGCCGCCAGCAGCGGCAACACGATCAGGCATGTCCACGTCATCGGCGCCGGCGCCATGGGCGGCGACATCGCGGCCTGGTGCGCGGGGCAGGGGCTGCGAGTCTCGCTCGCCGACATGAAGGCGGAGCCGATTGCGGGGGCCGTGAAACGCGCCGCCGAGCTCTACGGCAAGATCATCCGCAAGCCGACCGAGGTGCGCGACGCGCTCGATCGCCTCATTCCCGACATGGACGGCGAGGGCGTCCGCAACGCCGATCTCATCATCGAGGCGGTGCCGGAAAAGCTCGAGCTGAAGCAGAAGGTCTATGCCGGTATCGAGCCGCGGATGAAGCCGGGCGCGGTCCTCGCGAGCAACACTTCGAGCATTCCGCTTCAGGATCTGCGAACGACGCTGGCGCGGCCGGAGCGGCTGGTCGGCCTGCATTTCTTCAACCCGGTGTCGCGGCTGCAGTTGGTCGAGGTGGTCAGCCATGACGGCAACGATGCTCAGGTGCTGAAGGAGGCGCTCGCATTCGTCGGTGCGATCGATCGCTTGCCTTTGTCCGTGAAGAGCTCGCCCGGCTTCCTCGTCAACCGCGCGCTGACGCCCTACATGCTGGAAGCGATGGTGATGCTGGACGAGAAGACCGACCAGCGCCTGATCGACGCCGCGGCCGAGCAGTTCGGCATGCCGATGGGGCCGATCGAGCTTGCCGACCAGGTCGGGCTCGACATCTGCATCGTTGTCGGCGACATGCTGCGCACCAAGTTCGGGGATCTCTTGCCGCCGACGCCGGCCTGGCTGCGCGACAAGGTCGCCAAAGGCGAGCTCGGCCGCAAGACCGGCAAGGGCTTCTACGTCTGGAAGGACGGCAAGGCGGAGAAGGCACCGTTGCCGGAAACCGGCCCGCGCGTCACCGACCAGATGATCGATCGCCTGGTGCTGCCGATGTCCAACGTCTGCGTCGCCGCCCTTCGCGAAGGCATCGTCGACAATTCCGATGCGGTCGACGGCGCCATGATCTTCGGCACCGGCTATGCGCCGTTCCGCGGCGGTCCGTTGAATTACGCGCGCACGCGCGGCGTGGAGAATGTCGTTTCCACCCTGCACGCACTTGCTGAACGGTTCGGTGGACGTTTCGCGCCCGATCCGGGCTGGGACAATTTCAAGTGAGGAGAGACATGACTCAAAAGGCCGACACGGAGCCGCGAGGCGATCTTTGCATCCGCACGCTCGCAATGCCTGCCGACACCAATGCGAACGGCGACATCTTCGGCGGCTGGCTGCTGAGCCAGATGGATGTCGGCGGCGGCGTGTTCGCATCCAAGGTCGCGAAGTCGCGCACTGTGACGGTGGCAATCGAGGCGATGAATTTTCGCAAGGCGGTCTATGTCGGCGATCTCGTCTCCGTCTACGCCAATCTCGTCCGTGTCGGGCGCACCTCGCTCACCGTGCATCTCGAAGCCTGGGCGCTGCGTCGCGGCGAGGAGCATCCGTTCCCGGTCACCGACGGCAACTTTACCTATGTCTCGATCGACGAGCACGGGCGCCCGCAGGAGGTTCGATCGACTGACACGCAGATCGCGACGTAATCACGCGCGGCGTCGTGCCCCGTTTCACGGAGGCATGTGGCGTTAGTCAAACAAGGCGCGCATGAGTCAACGCGTCGCGCCTTCGCCAAGAACAAGTCATAAAACGGATGAGGTCCCGGCGTACTCAATTGCGTGTCGATTCGGGGTGGAAACCGGTTGATTTGCCCTAGGAACCTTTGGGCAGACATGCCGTTGTCTGCCCGCACTGAGGAATCAACGGGCATGCCGGACAGCTACATTATCGAAGTGAATTCGCAGACCGCGGGTATCGTGGTCCGTTCTCCGGGAGGCTACTGCTTCTTCGCCTCGTCCCACCGCTTCAATCGCCTTGAAGGCCAGCTCTTCCGCAACGCACGCGAAGCCGAGCGCGCAGCGCGCAAGCTGGTTAGCGGCGATGTGAAGGAAGCGGCGTAGTAGCTCCACGAGTCATTCCTGGGCGCGCAAGGCGCGAACCCGGAATCTATCTTGCTGCAGAAATTGCCGACGAATGGATTCCGGGTCCGCGCCTTTCGGCGCGTCCCGGAATGACGTCGTTGATCACAACTTCGTCGCGGCGCGCGAGAGCAGCTTCCAGTCGTCGCCCTGCTTCTGCCAGTTCATCAGGATGTGAAGGTTGGTCGGCACTTTTTTCCCATCGGTCGCCATCTCCTGTTCCGCGACCCAGTGGAAGCGCACGATCGCGGCGGGGCCGACGACCTTGATGGTCGGGTCCTTGTATTCGATCGACAGGAATTTCGACTTGCCGTCGGTGGCGTTGGCGATGAAGGTCGCCTTGTCCTCGACCTTGCCGCTGGAATGGCTGTAGCTGAGATCGTCCCAGCACAGCGCGCCGAGCGCCTTGGGGTCGGCCGCGATCTGGGCGAGGCGGAATGCCTCGACCTTCTTCGCGACGGCTTCTTCGTCCGCCGAGGCGGCGAGTGCCGGTGCCGTGAGAGCGAGCGCGGAGACGGCAAGAGTCGAGAGAGCCAAGCCTGATAGAGATAACTCGCGCCGGTTGATCGTCATCGTTTCCTCCTTTTTGATCTTGCGCGAAGTGTTGCAGCCGCACGCGACTTTGTCGAGTGTCACGTCGACGTCATGCGCCTGCGTCATTGCGCGATCTCGGCTGTATTGATACGTGTTCCGTATTGATGCGTCGCACATTCGTGAAAGTACGGACATGATCGAGACTATCGGCAGGGCATTGCTGTTCGACATCGACGGCACGCTCGCCAACACCGACCCGCTTCACCTCAAGGCGTTCAACCAGGTGCTCGGGCCGCGCGGCCATGTCTTCGATCACGCCCGCTTCTCGAAGGAGCTGCAGGGCTTCTCCAACACGTCGATCGGCGAGCGTTTCCTGGCCGATGAAGCGCAGGAGCGCCGCGCCGCAATCCTCGGCGAGAAGGAGGAAGTCTTTCGCACGCTCGTCGCCGGACAGATCGCGCCGCTGCCGGGCCTGATGGCGCTGCTCGACCGGGCGGACGAAGCCGGCATTCCCATGGTCGCGGTGACCAATGCGCCGCGTCTGAATGCGGAGCTGCTGCTCTCCGGTCTCGACATCACGCATCGCTTCAGGGCGATCGTGATCGGCGATGAGCTGCCGCACGGCAAGCCGCATCCGTTGCCCTATCAGGAAGGACTGCGCTTCGTCGGCGCCAGCGCGGCGGCATCGATCGCATTCGAGGATTCCCGGTCCGGCGTGCAATCGGCGACCGCCGCGGGCATCCCGACCATCGGCATCCGGACGAGCCTCAGCCATGCTGACCTTGCTGCCGCCGGAGCGGTGGCCTCAGCGAGCGCCTTCGACGATCCGGACCTGCTCGCGCGCCTCGCTGCCGTGATGGCGTGGTGAGGGGCTTCGTCCGTTAACCGTGATCACGCGCGCATTGACCGACCGCGCGAACGGCCGCACCATGTATCTTTCTGATTTGAGGGCATCGCCGTGACCGGATTGACCCATCGCCAAGCCGAAATCCTCAACATCGCGCGCTCCTCGGGCCGCGTCATGGTCGAGGAACTGGCGCGCCGGTTCGAGGTCTCGGCGCAGACCATCCGCAAGGATCTCAACGATCTCTGCGAACGCCGCTCGCTGACCCGCATCCATGGCGGCGCGATCATTGCCTCCGGCGTCGAAAACCTCGCCTACGAGGCGAGGCGCTTCGTCGCGGCCGACGAGAAGAAGGCGATCGGGGCTGCCGCCGCCTCGCTGATCCCGAACGGCTGCTCGCTTTTCATCAACATCGGCACCACGACCGAGGAGGTGGCGAGCGCGCTGACCTCGCATGAGGACCTCCTCGTTATCACCAACAATCTCAATGTCGCGATGCTGCTCTATCGCCATCCCCGCATCGAGGTGGTGGTTGCCGGCGGCACGGTGCGGCGCGCCGACGGCGCCGTAGTCGGTTCGACCGCGACGCAGCTCATCGGTCAGTTCAAGGTCGACTACGCCATCATCGGTGCCTCCGCGATCGACGAGGAGGGCGCGCTGCTCGACTTCGACTATCGCGAGGTGCAGGTGGCGCAGGCCATCATCGCCAACGCCCGCAGTGTCATGCTGGTGGCGGACTCCACCAAGCTCCGCCGCAGCGCGCCGGTGCGCATCGCGCATATGACGCAGATCCAGACCTTCGTGACCGACCAGGAGCTTCCGGAACGCCTTGCCACGATCTGCCACAGCAAGGGCATCGAGGTGGTCGAGGCAATGCCGAAGGCGGCGGGGGATGCCGAGGACTCTCAGGCCGAGACACAGGACGCCGCGCCTGAAGCTGCGCCGGTGGTGAGGTTGCGATAGCGGCCTTCGACTAGGCAGGGCAATCGCCCGCATCGCGAGCGCTTGGGGCGCGAAAGCTACCAACCACATCGTCATGGCCGGGCGTAGCGTCCGAAGGACGGCGTCGCCTCCGCTCGCCTATGTCCCGGCCATCCACGCCTCGATCAGGACGGACAACGTAGATGCCCGGGGACAAGCCCCGGGGCATGACGGCTCTGGCCGAAGGCGTCGGCGACCCTCCAGGCTGCTCCGCTGCCTACTCCTTCACCAAGCTGCCCACAGAAAATGTTCCACTTTCGCTTCCTTTCGCCTCTCTTTCATCTTGCTTTCGTTTTTGGGTATGATCTAATCAAAAACGAAAGTAGTCGCTCGAAGGAACGAGCGGTCGCCGGGGGATGCGTCTGTTGGAGCGTATTTTCGACCTCGCCATCATCGGAGGCGGTGTTAACGGCTGCGGCATCGCGCGTGACGCGGTGGGCCGCGGCAACACGGTTTTCCTGTGCGAAATGAACGATTTGGCGAGCGGGACGTCGTCCTGGTCGACCAAGCTGGTGCATGGCGGCCTGCGCTATCTCGAATATTACGAGTTTCGCCTGGTCCGCGAGGCGCTGATCGAGCGCGAGATTCTCTGGGGCATCGCGCCCCATATCATCCGCCCCCTGCGTTTCGTTTTGCCGCATCACGCCGGCCTGCGCCCTGCCTGGCTGCTGCGTCTCGGTCTCTTCCTCTATGACCACATCGGCGGTCGCCACCTGTTGCCGGCGACGCGTTCGGTCGATCTCCGGCGCGACGAGGTCGGCCGCCCGCTGATCCCGAACCGCTACAGCCGCGCATTTGAATATTCCGACTGCTTCGTCGATGACGCCCGCCTCGTCGTGCTCAACGCGCGCGATGCCGCAGACAAGGGCGCCGAGATCCGCACCCGCACCCGCGCCACCGACATCCGCCAGTCCGACGGCATCTGGACCGTCAGCATGGTCGACACGCTGACCGGCGAGCGCTCGGCCATCCAGGCCCGTGCGCTGGTCAATGCCGGCGGCCCCTGGGTCGAGGACGTGCTCGGCCGCGGCGCCGGCGTGAACGCGAAAGCCAAGGTGCGCCTCGTGCAGGGCTCGCACATCGTGGTCAAGAAGCTCTACGACCACGATCGCGCCTACATGTTCCAGAACGCGGATGGCCGCATCATCTTCGTCATTCCGTATCAGGACGACTTCACGCTGATCGGCACAACCGATCGCGACTATGACGGCGATCCCTCCAAGGTGAAGGCGACGGCCGAGGAGATCCAGTATCTCTGCGCCGCCGCAAGCGAATATCTGGCCAAGCCGGTCACGCCGGAGGACGTGGTCTGGACCTATTCCGGGGTGCGGCCGCTCTACGACGATGGCGCCAGCGAAGCCAAGGCCGCGACCCGCGACTACGTGTTCGAGCTCGATACGCCCGGCGGCGCACCGCTGCTCTCGATCTATGGCGGCAAGATCACGACTTACCGCCGCCTCGCCGAAGAGGCGCTGGAACGGCTCGCGCCCTATCTTCGCAGTGCGAAAGCACGCGAGGGCTGGACCGGCAAATGGCCGCTGCCCGGCGGCGACATGGGAGTGTCCGACGGCGATGGCCTGATCGCCGAGCTCAAGCGCGGCTATCCCTTCCTCAGCCACGAGCATGTGCGGCGCCTTGCGCGTGCCTACGGCACAAGGGCCATCAAGCTGCTCGGCGATGCGAAATCGGCCGCCGATCTGGGCAAGGCTTTCGGCGCGACGCTGACCGAGCGCGAGGTCCGCTACCTCATGGCCAACGAATGGGCCGTCACGGCCGAGGACATCGTCTGGCGCCGCTCCAAGCTCGGCCTGCGACTATCTGCCGACGAGATCGCGGCGCTGAACGACTGGATTGCAACCCACAGCGTGCCGCAAAATCCCCTGCTGGAAGCAGGAGGACGCTCATGAGCGTGACACTCGATCAGGTGACCCGGACTGTCGACGGGATCCCGCATATCCGCGACGTCTCGCTGACGCTCGAGAGCGGCACCCTCAACGTGTTGCTCGGGCCGACACTGTCCGGCAAGACCTCGATCATGCGGCTGCTCGCCGGCCTCGACAAGCCGACGTCGGGCAAGGTGCTGGTCAACGGCAAGGACGTCACCGGCGCCGACGTGCGCCAGCGCTCGGTGGCGATGGTCTATCAGCAGTTCATCAATTACCCCTCGCTCACGGTCTACGAGAACATCGCTTCGCCCTTGCGCGTGCAGGGCAAGCCGCGCGAGGAGATCGAGAAGCGCGTGGCGGAGGCTGCAAGACTGCTACGGCTCGAGCCGTTTCTCAAGCGCACGCCGCTCCAGCTCTCCGGCGGCCAGCAGCAGCGTACCGCGATCGCGCGCGCGCTCGTGAAGGGCGCGGACCTCGTGCTGCTCGACGAGCCGCTCGCCAATCTCGATTACAAGCTCCGTGAGGAGCTGCGCGCCGAGTTGCCGCGCATCTTCGAGGCCTCGGGCGCGATCTTCGTCTATGCCACCACCGAGCCGAGCGAGGCGCTGCTGCTCGGCGGCAACACGGTCTGCATGTGGGAGGGCCGGGCGCTGCAGATCGGCGAGACCTCCAACGTCTATCGCCGACCGCAGACCCTGCGCGTCGCGCAGGTGTTCTCAGATCCGCCGCTCAACCTCGTCGCCATCGAGAAGAAGAGCGGGTCCGTGCAGTATGCCGGCGGCACGGCGTCGCCGGCCTCGGGCCTCTATGCCGGTCTTGCCGACGGCGCCTATCGTGTCGGCTTTCGCGCGCATCAGCTCGGGCTCGCCAATGGCGAGGCCGACCGTCATGCCTTCCACGCCACGGTGACGGTGACCGAGATTACCGGTTCGGAGAGTTTCGTGCATCTGACCCGCGACGGCTTGAACTGGGTTGCGGTCCTGCACGGCGTGCACGAATTCGAGCCCGGCCAGACCATCGACGCCGTGCTCGATCCCAACGATGTCTTCGTGTTCGACGCGGCCGACCGTTTGGTCGCGGCGCCTGGTTCCATAGCGTTTTCAAGCGAAGTGCCCAGCGGTTCGCGTGAAGAAAACGCGTCAAAGAAAAACAGCTGAGGGAGGATGCGACATGGCCCGCATTGACCTCGTCGATCTCGCCCATTCCTACGGCGGCAATGATGCTGCCCCGGAAAGCTTTGCGCTGAAGCCGGTGACCATGACCTGGCGGCAGGGCGGTGCCTACGCGCTGCTCGGGCCGTCCGGCTGCGGCAAGACCACACTGCTCAACGTCATCTCCGGCATCATCGCGCCGTCGCGGGGGAAAATCCTGTTCGACGGCAAGGACATCACGCCGCTGTCGACCCAGAAGCGCAACATTGCCCAGGTGTTCCAGTTTCCGGTGATCTACGACACGATGACGGTGGGGCAGAACCTGGCGTTTCCGCTGAAGAACCGCGGCGTACCGAAGGCCGAGATCGACAAGCGCGTCGCCGAGATCGGCCGCCTGCTCGACCTCGAGCCCTATCTGAACCGCAAGGCGACGCGGCTCACGGCGGATGCCAAGCAGAAGATCTCGCTCGGCCGCGGTCTCGTCCGGTCCGATGTCGCCGCCGTGCTGTTCGACGAGCCGCTGACCGTGATCGATCCCGAGCTGAAATGGCAGCTCCGCTCCAAGCTGAAGGCGCTGCATCGCGAGCTCGACCTCACGATGATCTACGTCACGCATGACCAGACCGAGGCGCTGACTTTCGCCGACACCGTCGTCGTCATGCATGACGGCCGCGTGGTGCAGAGCGGCACGCCGGCTGAGCTGTTCGACAAGCCGGCGCATACATTCGTCGGCTATTTCATCGGCTCGCCCGGCATGAACATCCTGCCGGCGGAGGTGAGGGGACGCGAAGCGCGAATCGACGGCCATGTCATCGCGCTCAACCGCAGCTACGACAATCTGCCTGGTGGCGCCAAGATCGAGATCGGCGTGCGCCCTGAATTCGTGGAGGCCGTCACGTCCGCGCCCGGCCTGCTCAGCGCAAAAATCGAACGCATCGACGATCTCGGCCGCATCCGTTTTGCGCGTACACGCCTCGGCGACGCAAAACTCGCCGCGCGCGCGCCGGCGGGCTTCACCAGCTCGGACGGTACGGCCGGACTGAAATTCGATCCGTCGCATATCCACGTCTATGCCGACAGCCTTCTGGTTGAGGGAGCTGCCTGATGGACAAGACCATCAACCAAAAAGCCTGGTTCCTGGTGCTGCCGGTATTCGTGGTGGTCGCCTTCTCGGCGGTTCTGCCGCTGATGACGGTGGTGAACTATTCGATGCAGGACACGTTCGGCAACAACCAGTTCTTCTGGAACGGCGTCGGCTGGTTCAAGGAGCTGCTCGATCCCTCGACCGATCTCGGCGGCCGCTTTTTTGCTTCGCTCGGCCGCAACCTGTTCTTCTCGCTGGTGATCCTTGCCATCGAGGTGCCGCTCGGCATCGTCGTGGCTTTGTCGATGCCGCGCCAGGGCTGGACCGTCGCGGCCTGCCTCGTCATCCTCGCGCTGCCGCTGCTGATCCCGTGGAACGTGGTCGGCACGATCTGGCAGATCTTTGGCCGGCCCGATATCGGCCTGCTCGGCTATACGCTCAATGCAATGGGGCTCGACTACAACTATGTGTCCAACCCCATCGACGCCTGGGTCACCGTCATCGTGATGGACGTCTGGCACTGGACCAGCCTCGTTGCGCTGCTCTGCTATGCCGGCCTGAAGTCGATCCCGGAGGCCTATTACCAGGCGGCGCAGATCGACGGCGCTTCGCGCTGGGCCGTGTTCAAGGCGATCCAGCTGCCGAAGATGAACCGGGTGCTGCTGATCGCGGTGCTGCTGCGCTTCATGGACTCGTTCATGATCTACACCGAGCCGTTCGTGGTGACGGGCGGCGGGCCCGGCAACTCGACGACCTTCGTGTCGATCGAGCTCGTCAAGATCGCGCTCGGCCAGTTCGACCTCGGCAAGGCCGCCGCGCTCTCGCTCGTCTACAACCTCGTCATCCTGATCGTCTGCTGGATCTTCTACACCGTCATGACCAACGCCGGCGTCGAGCGTAAGGCGCAGGCGGAAGAGGAGCCGGCGGCGGAGCGCAAGCCCGCCGGCGTGCTGCAACCGGCCGTGGCGCTCAAGCCGAAGGAAGGAGTGGCCTGATGCACTCGATTCCCGGACGTCGCGTCATCATGGCGCTGTTCCTGATCTTCCTGCTGTTGCCGATCTATTGGCTCGTCAACATGAGCTTCAAGACCAACAGCGAGATCGTCTCGACGATGACGCTGTGGCCGCATACCCCGACGCTCCAGCACTACAGGCGCATCTTCACCGACGAGAGCTGGTATTCCGGCTACATCAACTCGCTGGAATATGTCGTCCTCAACACGATCATCTCGATCTCGGTGGCGTTGCCCGCAGCCTACGCGTTCTCGCGCTACCGCTTCCTTGGCGACAAGCATCTGTTCTTCTGGCTGCTGTCGAACCGCATGGCGCCGGCCGCGGTCTACGCGCTGCCGTTCTTCAACCTCTATTCGGCGATCGGCCTGTTCGATACGCCCTGGGCGGTCGCGCTCGCGCACTGCATCTTCAACGTTCCGTTGGCGGTGTGGATCCTCGAAGGCTTCGTCTCCGGCGTGCCGCGCGAGATCGATGAGACCGCCTTCCTCGACGGCTATTCCTTTCCGCGCTTCTTCATCAAGATCCTGGTGCCGCTGATCGCGAGCGGAATCGGCGTCGCCGCCTTCTTCTGCTTCATGTTCTCCTGGGTCGAGCTGCTGCTCGCGCGCACGCTGACCTCGGTGCACGCCAAGCCGATCGCCGCGATCATGACCCGCACGGTGTCGGCGGCCGGCATGGACTGGGGCCTGCTGGCGGCGGCCGGCGTGCTCACCATCATTCCGGGCGCGCTCGTGATCTGGTTCGTCCGCAATTACATCGCGAGCGGTTTTGCGCTCGGCCGGGTTTAGGGAGAGAGCGCATGATCCCGAAAAGTGGAATCCGGTTTTCGGACCAGATCATGCGCAAGGAGTAAGAGCATGGAATCCATCGTATGGATGGCCTGGACGCTGCCGACAGCGATCTTCTTCATTGCGCTTGCCTGCACGCTTCTCGTGATGACCTGGCTTGCCGCGGTCTATCCTGAAGCCGAGCGCGTCGGCGTGCTGCGCATTCCGACCACGCGCGGCGACCGCCTGTTTGTCTCGCTGATATCAGCGGCCGTCATCCACCTCCTGTGGATCGGTCTCGTCGGCACCGACGCGATCGCCACGCTGCCGATCGGCGAGGATGGCTTTGAGATTTCGAGCCTGTGGCTCGCAAGTGGAATTTCGCTGGCCACGGCCGTGCTCATTTTTCGCACGGTCTGAAGCCCGCGAAGGGACGGCCAGACCCGGGGGCAACCCGGGCCTGTATAAAAGTTTGTCGCTGCAACGGAGGAACAACATGCGACAGTTTAGGAGAAGGAAAGGTCCATTGACCAAGAATAGCTTTCTGACCATGTCCAGCGCCGCCGCGATTTTGGCGGTGTCGTTCGCCGTCTCGGCGCCGGTTCGCGCCGCTGACGACGCCACCATCCAGAAGTGGATTGCGGAATTCCAGCCCTCGACGCTGTCGAAGGACGACCAGAAGAAGGAGCTGGAGTGGTTCGCAAAGGCGGCCGAGCCCTTCAAGGGCATGGAGATCAACGTCGTCTCCGAGACCATCACGACCCACGAATACGAGTCGCAGACGCTGGCCAAAGCGTTCTCCGAGCTCACCGGCATCAAGCTCAAGCACGACATCATCCAGGAAGGTGACGTCGTCGAGAAGCTGCAGACCCAGATGCAGTCCGGCAAGAACGTCTATGACGGCTGGATCAACGACTCCGACCTGATCGGCACGCACTTCCGTTACGGCCAGACCATAGCTCTGTCGGACTACATGACGGGCGAGGGCAAGGAGGTCACCGATCCCATGCTCGACGTCAACGACTTCATCGGCAAGTCGTTTGGCACGGCGCCGGACGGCAAGCTCTATCAGCTGCCCGACCAGCAGTTCGCCAACCTCTACTGGTTCCGCTACGACTGGTTCACCAATCCCGACTACAAGGCCAAGTTCAAGGCCAAGTATGGCTACGAGCTCGGCGTTCCCGTGAACTGGTCGGCATATGAGGACATCGCCGAGTTCTTCACGAACGACATCAAGGAGATCAACGGCGTCAAGGTCTACGGCCATATGGACTATGGCAAGAAGGACCCGTCGCTCGGTTGGCGTTTCACCGACGCCTGGCTGTCGATGGCCGGTAACGGCGACAAGGGCATTCCCAACGGTCTGCCGGTCGACGAATGGGGTATCCGCATGGAAGGCTGCCGTCCGGTCGGCTCGTCGGTCGAGCGCGGCGGCGACACCAACGGTCCGGCTGCGGTCTACTCGATCACCAAGTACCTCGACTGGATGAAGAAGTATGCTCCGCCGCAGGCTCAGGGCATGACCTTCTCCGAGTCGGGTCCGGTGCCGGCGCAGGGCAACATTGCCCAGCAGATATTCTGGTACACCGCCTTTACCGCCGACATGGTGAAGCCCGGCATTGCCGTGATGAACGCGGACGGTACGCCGAAATGGCGCATGGCTCCGTCGCCGCACGGTTCGTACTGGAAGGAAGGCATGAAGCTCGGCTACCAGGACGCGGGCTCGCTCACGCTCCTGAAGTCGACGCCGGCGGATCGCCGCAAGGCAGCCTGGCTCTATCTCCAGTTCATCGTCTCCAAGACAGTGTCGCTGAAGAAGAGCCACGTCGGTCTCACCTTCATCCGTGAGTCCGACATCTGGGACAAGTCGTTCACCGAGCGTGCGCCGAAGCTCGGCGGCCTGATCGAGTTCTACCGCTCGCCGGCGCGCGTGCAGTGGACCCCGACCGGCAACAACGTGCCTGACTATCCGAAGCTGGCGCAGCTCTGGTGGCAGAACATCGGCGATGCGTCGTCCGGTGCAAAGACGCCGCAGCAGGCGATGGACGCACTCGCGGCCGCTCAGGACTCCGTGATGGAGCGCCTGGAGAAGTCCGGCGTGCAGGGCGCCTGCGGTCCGAAGCTGCACAAGAAGGAGTCGGCCGAATACTGGTTCGCCAAGGCCCAGAAGGACGGCACCATCGCTCCGCAGCGCAAGCTCGCCAACGAGAAGCCGAAGGGCGAGACGGTCGACTACGACACGCTGATCAAGTCGTGGCCGGCAACCCCGCCCAAGCGCGCGGAAGCCAAGTAAGCGGCGCGCATAGCGTCATCAAACGCGAAAGGCCGGGAGCGATCCCGGCCTTTTTTCCTGCTGCGAGTTAGGCCACTGCCTCCATATCGTCATTGCGAGCGCAGCGAAGCAATCCAGGGTCTTTCCACGGAGTCAGTCTGGATTGCTTCGTCGCCAGCGCAAAATTGCTTCGCAATTTGTCGCGGGCCTCGCAATGACGGAGGATGGAGCGACGCGTCGCCTCACTCCGCCGGCTCAGCCGCCAGCGTCGGATAATCCGTGTACCCCTTCGCGCCGCCGCCGTAGAACGTGTTCTTGTCCCACTCGTTCAGCGCCGCGCCCTTCTTCAGCCGCTCGACGAGGTCGGGATTGGAGATGAACGGCTTGCCGAAGGCAATGAGATCGGCCGCGCCTGCGTCCAGCACCTTGGTCGCGAGATCGAAGTCGTAGCCGTTGTTGGCGATGTAGGCGCCGGAGAAGCGCTTGCGCAGGCTCGCATAGTCGAACGGCGCGAAGTCGCGCGGCCCGCCGGTGGCGCCTTCGACGACGTGGAGATAGACCAGCTTGAGCGCGCTGAGGCCGTCGACGATGTGATCGAACAGCGGCTGCGGGTTGGAGTCGGAGACGTCGTTGGCCGGAGTCACCGGCGAGATGCGGATGCCGGTGCGGTCGGCGCCGGCCTCGGCGGCAACCGCCTTGGAGACCTCGAGCATCAGCCGAGCGCGGTTCTCGATGGAGCCGCCGTAGGCGTCGGTGCGCTTGTTGGCGCCGTCCTTGGCGAACTGGTCGAGCAGATAGCCGTTGGCGCCGTGGATCTCGACGCCGTCAAAACCGGCCTCGAGCGCATTCTTCGTGGCGCGCTTGAAGTCGTCGATAATCCCGGGAATTTCGGAGAGCTCGAGCGCGCGCGGCTCGGAAACGTCGGCGAAGGTGCCGTTGACGAAAGTCTTGCCCTTGGCGCGGATCGCACTCGGGGCCACCGGAGCGGCGCCATTCGCCTGGAGCGCGACATGCGAGATGCGGCCGACATGCCAGAGCTGGATGTAGATCTTTCCGCCGCGCTCATGCACGCGATCGGTGACCTTGCGCCAACCGGCGACCTGGTCCTTGGAATAGATGCCGGGCGTATCCTGGTAGCCCTGGCCCTGCTGCGAAATCTGGCTCGCTTCGGTGACGAGCAGCCCCGCGGAGGCGCGCTGGCCGTAATAATCGGTGGCGAGCGGGCTCGGCACGAAGGTGCCGGGCGCCGCACGGTTGCGCGTCAGCGGCGCCATCACCAGGCGGTTGGCCAGCGTGATCGGGCCAAGCTTGTAGGTCTCAAACAATTTGGTTGGGCGGCTCATGGGAATGCTTCCAGGCGGTGGGAGGTCCCGAACACTTGTGCATCGCGGCAATCAGCGCAAGGGAGGAGCCATACGGAAAGTGCAGGCGAGCTGCGCGGGAAGGCCTGGGGAGTATATTTCATTCGCAAATATTGGCCGCGGCAGCGGATTTCCACTGCCGCGGCCGTGCGAATTGACAAGTCAGTTCGCGCCGAGGAAGTCGCGCTTGCCGATCTCGACGCCGTTGTGACGCAGGATGCCGTGAGCGGTCGTGGCGTGGAAATAGAAGTTCGGCAGCGAGAACGCGCTCAGGAATTGCTGGCCCTTCATGGTGACGGATTTGTCGGGGCCGGCCGGGAAGGTGACGTCCTTGGTCTCGGCGCCCTCGAACTGCTCGGGCTTGAACGACTTCACGTAGTCGATGGTCTTCGCCAGCCGCTGCTTCAATTCCGCAAAGGTGGTTTCCGTATCCGGGTTGGAAGGCACCTCGC
The DNA here is from genome assembly GCA_023435725.1 of Pseudomonadota bacterium. Classification (GTDB taxonomy): domain Bacteria; phylum Pseudomonadota; class Alphaproteobacteria; order Rhizobiales; family Xanthobacteraceae; genus Bradyrhizobium. Next base: position 16,323 of record JAEYRD010000167.1, read on the forward strand.
TATGCGTCAGTCGCGCGCAGCCCTTGGTGGCGAAATCGCTGACGAGTTGGATCTGCTTCGACAGCGGCAGCATGTCCGGGAAGAGGCGGGAGCCGAGCAGGACGCTCGGGTCGACCTTCTTGGCCGCGCAATGCGCCTCGGCTTTCGTGAGCAGGCCTGTCAGGCTGTTCAGCATTTGCAAGTACGCGGGGACGACGGCGTCGTAGAAGGACATGTGATGCTCGCTTCAATGGTGGAAAATCTCAGGGAAAACCTGAGTTCCAGACATGGGAGCGGCATGGCAAAATACAATCGCCGAAGAGGCCCACGCAGGGCAAAAATTCTACCGGACCGTTGCCTGGGGCTGTGCCTGCGCCGTGCCCCCGCGCATGCGGGCGAGCAGTTCGGCGGTCGGCCAGGAGTCCGCCGGCAGGCCGTATTTGATCTGCATCGCCTTCACGGCGGCGCGGCTCTGCTGTCCCAGCACGCCATCGACCTTGCCGACGTTGAAGCCGGCACGGACCAGGAGTTGCTGCAATTCCTTCAGCTCATTGAACGGCAGTTGTGCGACCGGCGTGGACGGTTTGCGCATCGGGGCCGCGCCTGCAATGCGGGAAGCGAGATAGCCGGCCGTGGTCGAATAGATCAGCGAGTTATTCCACTCGGTGTAAGCCGCAAAATTCGGATAGGCCATGAAGGCCGGTCCGTTGCGTCCCATTGGCAGCAGCACCGAGGCAGCGAGATTGTCGTTCGGCAGCGGCCGGCCGTCGGGGTAGGTGACCCCTAACTGCACCCATTTCGAGCGCGGCTGCTGCACCGTGAGATCGGTCTGATCCCACGGCAGGTTTTGCGGCACCTTGATCTCTTCCAGCCACGGTTCGCCGCGCCGCCACTTCAAGCCGTTGGCGATGTAGTTCGCGGTCGAGCCGATCACGTCGGGCTCGCTGCGCAACAGATCGCGCCGCCCGTCGCCGTCATAGTCGACGGCGTAGTTGACGTAATGCACGGGCAGGAACTGGGTCTGCCCCAGCTCGCCGGCCCAGGAGCCGATCATCTCGTCGGGCGTGAGATCGCCGCGGTCAATGATCTTCAGCGCGGCGATGGTCTCATTCACGAACATCTCCGAACGGCGGCAGTCATAGGCCAGCGACACCAGCGATTTCAGCGTCGGCAGATTGCCCATGTTGGCGCCGAAGTCGCTCTCCAGTCCCCAGAACGCGGCGATCACCGCCGGCGGCACGCCGTATTCCTTTTCGGCGCGTGCGAACGCCGCGGCGTGTTTCTTGATGTGCTGCTGGCCGTTCTGCATGCGATAGGGCGCGGCCATGCGGCCGGCGAATTCGGTGAAGAGCTGGCCGAACACGCGCTGGCCGCGGTCGCGGTTGACGATGCCCTGGTCGTAGACGAGGTACGGCGAGGCCTCCGCGATCGTGTGCTGCGATACGCCGGCGGCAATCGCCTGTTGCTTCACGTCAGCCAGGAAGCGATCGAAGCTTGCCCCGTTATGACAGGACGCTGCGCGCGGCGACGGCGCGGTGGCCCTGGGCGCCGCGGGTTTGGCGGACGGCGGTAGCACTTGCGCGGAGGCGGTAGAGGAGCATGCGAGGAGGGTGATGGCCGCGATCGCAAATCGGGTCTGGAGCATGAGGTTTCCGGAGGGGAGAAGACGTTCGGATTCTTGACGAAGTTTAATGGAATGATCGGGCTCAAACCAGTGCCGCGGCTGCGCGACGCACCTTGAAATCTTGCGCCTGGGCCGGGGTCATCCCTACCTCATGTTTGCCGGCCTGCAACGCCTTCGGCGCCCGCGGCCGCCTTGGGAGACGGTCATGAACTATCTTCGTACCGCAATGCTGCTTGCAGGCCTCACCGCCCTGTTCATGGGCGTCGGCTATCTGATCGGCGGCGCCTCAGGCGCCATGATTGCGCTCGTCATTGCCGCCGCGACCAATCTCTTCACCTACTGGAACTCCGACCGCATGGTGCTCTCGATGTACGGCGCCCATGAGGTCGACCGCTCGACTGCGCCGGAGCTGGTCGGGCTCGTCGCCGAGCTCGCGGGGCGTGCTGGCCTGCCGATGCCGCGTGTGTTCCTGATGGACCAGCCGCAGCCCAACGCGTTCGCGACCGGCCGCAATCCCGAGAACGCGGCGGTCGCCGTCACCATCGGCCTGATGCACCAGCTCAGCCGCGAGGAGCTGGCCGGCGTGATCGCGCACGAACTCGCGCATATCAAGAATCACGACACGCTGCAGATGACGATCACCGCGACCATCGCCGGCGCGATCTCCATGCTCGCGCAGTTCGGCATGTTCTTCGGCGGCCACCGCGACAGCAACAGCGGCCCGGGCATCATCGGCTCGATCCTGATGATGATCCTGGCGCCGCTCGGCGCCATGCTGGTGCAGATGGCGATCAGCCGCACGCGCGAATATGCCGCGGACGATCTCGGCGGGCGCATCGTCGGCCAGCCGATGTGGCTGGCGTCGGCGCTCATGAAGATCGAGGGCGCCGCACATCAGGTCCCGAACTATGAGGCGGAACGAAATCCTGCGACCGCGCACATGTTCATCATCAATCCGCTGTCGGGGCATGGCGTGGACAACCTCTTCGCCACGCATCCGTCGACGCAGAACCGCATTGCGGCTCTTCAGCAACTCGCATCCGAGCTCGGCGCGCGTGGCGCGCCGTCGGTCGGCGCCAACGAGAACTATCCGCCGCAAGGCCCGTGGGGCCGCTCGTTCCCGCCGGGCCCGTCACGTGGGCCTTCGCGGGGGCCTTGGGGCTGACGTGGAACCGGTTGTTCTGCCCTGCCGGAATTTGCCTGCTTTGTGACATGGCGCACATAGGGCCGTTCCGGCCGGTGTTAACACCTCGGCGAGATCAATCCTTCGAAAGGGGATCCGTGGCCGGCCCGTCGCCGGTCACCGTCGAAGATGACCAGAGCAGCCGTACCATTGCTGATCGTCCTGGGCGTGCTCATCGGCCTGTCCACGCACACGGTCGTCAATTGCGGAGACGAGGACGAGCCCGACATCTGTTCGGCCGTGATCGGCTTCTCGCCGCTCCGCGGCTCGCTGATTGCCTTTGCCTATGAAGGGCGTGGGCGGATCGCGCTGCGCCACGGCGACTGGCGGCGGGCGATCGCGGATTTCGACGAGGCCATCCATCTCAATCCCAACCGAGCCGCGCTCTATCGCGATCGGGCGCAGGCGCGCCTGCAGAACGGCGACCTCGAGCTCGCCATCGAGGACTATGATGAAGCGATCGCGCATGATCCCAGGCTCGCGGCGCCCTATCACCAGCGTGGTCTCGCACTCGCCGCCACGGGCGATCTCGATCGCGCCATCCTGAGCTACAACACGGCGATCCGTCTCGACCCGTCGGATGCGCGGGCGCGCCTCGATCGCGGCCTGGCATTCCTCGTCCGCGGCCAGGCCGACGACGCGCGCGCCGATTTCGAAGCCGCGCTGGCGCTTCCGGCCGGCAAAGATGGCCGGACCCGCGAGACGGCCCGCGCGAAGCTCGCCGAACTCGTGAGCGCCGAGTCCTCCGAGTTCTCCGCGCCGCGGAGGTGAGAGGAGTTCTCTCCCTCTCCGCGTTCTTGCGGGGAGAGGGTTGGGGTGAGGGGCTATATCCGCGAAGACGGTTGGAGTTGCACTCGCGGAGGCCCCCCTCACCCGGACTGCATCTGCGATGCAATCCGACCTCTCCCCGCAAGCGGGGCGAGGTGAAGCGCGCGAGCAGCAACTACTTCGCCTTCTTGGCTTTCGCCTTCTTCGCCTTGGCGGCCTTCTTCGCCGGCTTTTCCTTTGCCTTCTTCTCAGGCTTTGCCGCGATGGGCGTGCTGGCGGCGATGCGCATCGAGCGGGCGTAGCTGTCGGCGACGTTGTCGGCGGACATCTGCAGGCGCTTGGCGGCGGCGGTGGCCTGCTCCATGGTGGCCTTAGCCATCATCTTGAAGCGGTCGCCGGTCTCCTTGCCCTTGGCCTTGGCCGCAAGGCCGTTGAAGCGATCCCGCCGCTCCTTGGCGCGGGTCATCAGGCCCGTATGCAGCTGTCTGGCCAGTTGCCGGATCACGACATCCAGGTCGGCGTCCGCCATGTTCTTCTATCCTCTTCGAAACGGTATCGATGCGGGCGGGACTATGCAGATCGAGCCCCGCCTTGGCAATTCCCGGCTGTGCGTCATCCGCAGCTTCCGGTTTACAAAACAAGAAAGCCGCGCTTCTCGCGCGGCTTTCGGTATGGGGCTCGGCGGGGTTTGGCGCTTGGCGCGCCGATTCCGCCTCACTTCAGCGAGGCGACCGGGCCGCTTGTCGCCGCCGGGTCGGGGTCGAAGCCGAACACGCCGACCAGATATTTGTAATAGTCCGGCATCTTCTCCTTGAGCGCCTCGCGCGACTTCGGGTCGTGGAATTCGCTCTTGCCGGCCAGGAAGATGCTGGAGGTCACGGCGAAGAACTCCATCGGGTTCTTCATCGCATAGGCCTCCTTCGGCAGCAGGTCTTTGGACTTGGCATAGGCGTAGTAGGTGATGACGCCCTTGTTGGCGTAGCCGTCCGGCAACAGCCGCGCGTGATAGGCGTGCAGCAGTTCGTGCAGCAGCACGGCTTCCTTCTCATACCGCATCATGTCCGGGCGCAGCATGATCACGCCGAGGCCCGAATCGACCGCGAGGTCGACGGCATTGGGATTGGTCCAGCGTTGCGTGGCATGGTCCCAGACCGTCAGCGTCCGCGGCACGTGGCGCTCGACGTTCGGGGCGACACGGCCGTAGCACGCGGTCGCGGCGCCTTCGTCGAGACAGGCCAGCTCGCTCGCGATGATCGGGACGGTACGGAAGAAGCGCAGCACGCGTGGCGAGAGGCCGGCAGCTTCGACGACGTCGATCTGGCTCTTCAGGTTCTCGGTGAGCTTGTCGACATCCTTGCGGTCGGAATTCTCCGACAGGTCGTACATGTAGCCGCGGTAGCTCTGGAAGCCCGGCGGCAACGGCCGCGCTGCGTCGGCAGACGCCGTATCGGGTGATCCGGCATTGGATGGACTGGCGAAAAGCGCGCCGACGATGGTTGCGGTCAGCAGCAACGCAATGCGCATGATGAACCCCCTGATGTCACTTGACGCGGCACAATAGGCCACCCTTGTTTGCGAAAAGTGAGTGAGGCGAGACTAAGGCACCGATGTTGAGGCGTGCTTAATCGTTGGTTGCAGATCGCAGAAGCGGATTAGCCTTGGGTTAACCAAGCGTGGATCGGCAGCGCGCTTCGGCGTAACATCCGGCCCGGGCACCGGGCCCGAAAATCCAGATAGCCGGAAGGAGGATGCCATGTATGCCGCCATCCGTCAGGCCAAGGCGAAAAGCGGGAGTGCGGAGGAGCTGGCGCGCCGCATCAAGGAGGGCGCCGTTCCCATCATCAGCGACGTCGACGGTTTCCGCGCCTATTACGTCGTCTATGCCGGCGACGACACGGTGACCGCGATCTCGATCTTCGACAAGTTCGAGCAGGCGGAGGAGGCGAACAAGCGCGCGATCGCCTGGATCGAGAAGGATCTGGGATCGCTGCTCGCCGGACACGCCAGCGCCGCCGCTGGGCCGGTGATCGTGCATACGCTGGCGTAGGCCCTTCGTCATTGCGAGGAGCCCGCGACAAAGTTGCGAAGCAATTTTGCGCTGGCGACGAAGCAATTCAGGCGGCTGCTGCGGAAACAGTCTGGATTGCTTCGCTTCGCTCGCAATGACGAGACTGAGGCAGATAAGCGCCCCCTCACAACTCCCTTGCATTCGAGAACGCGAACGAGCTCACGCGCCGTGTCGTCTCGTCCAGGATCAGGGTGCGCGTGATTGGCGGCTCGGCGCGCTGGGCACAATTTTCGCGTTCGCAGAGGCGGCAGTTGACGCCGATCGGCGTGCCCTCGGCCTTCTCCAGGTCCATGCCGGCGGCGTAGACGAGGCGCGCGGCGTGACGGATCTCGCAGCCGAGGCCGATGGCAAAGCGCGGCTGCGGCAGCGGGTGTGGCGCCACCGGACGGCGCACCATCTGCGCGATCGAGAAATAGCGCGTGCCGTCGGAAAGCTCGATCACCTGCTTCAGGAGGCGATCAGGCGTGTCGAAGGTCGAGTGCACGTTCCACAGTGGACAGGTGCCGCCGAATTTCGAGAACGGGAACGTGCCGGACGAGAAGCGCTTCGACACGTTGCCGGCATTGTCGACGCGCAGCAGGAAGAACGGAATGCCGCGCGCGTTCGGCCGCTGCAGGGTGGTAAGCCGATGGCAGACCTGCTCGAAGCCGGAATTGAAGCGCTGCGCCAGCACGTGGATGTCGTAGTTGAGGGCTTCCGCTGCGGCCAGGAAGGCAGGGTAGGGCATCATGACGGCCGCCGCAAAGTAGTTGGCGAGCGTGATGCGGAACAGCCGCCGCGGCGCGTCGTCGAGCGGGCCGGCGCGGCCGATGATGGTCTCCAGATGCTGCGCGCATTCGCCCAAGCCGAGCTGGAAAGCGAGCTGGAACGCGCGTCCGGGCGGATCGACCAGCTCGGAGATCAGCAGCTGGCGGCGGTGGCGATCGAAACGCCTGAGCGTCTCGCGCATCACGTCGACCGGCATGATGCGGGTCTGGATCGAATGCTTTTCGCGCAATCGCGCAGCCAGTGCGGCGTAAAGCCCTTCGGCCGGCACGTTCAGTTCGTCGCGAAGATTCTCCGCGGCCTGCTCGAGCTCGGGAAAATAGTTCCGGTTGGCCTCGATCAGCTCGCGCACGCGTTCGACCGGATTGGCCTCATAGCGCGTGCCGACGTCGCGGTCGGCCATCTGCGCCGCTGCCAGCGTCTCGCCCTGGCGGGCCTCGGTATAGGCGGCGTAGAGCCGCTGCAGCGCATGGGTGACGCCGGGACAGAGTTCGGCGAGGTCGCGCAGCTCCTGCTTGGGCACGTCGATCTGGCGGAACAGGGGATCGGAGAAGATCTCGTTGAGCTCGGCGAAGAAGCGGTCCTCGTCGGCGGTCGCGAGGTCACGCAGGTCGAGGTCGTAGGTTTCTGCCAGCCGCAGCAGGATCTGCGCCGTTACCGGGCGCTGGTTGCGCTCGATCAGGTTGACGTAGCTCGGCGAGATGCCGAGCCCCTCGGCGATCTGGGTCTGTGACAGCCCCAATTGCTGCCGGATCCTCCGGAAGCGCGGGCCGACGAACAGTTTCTTCCCGGACTCGGCGGCCATCAGCAGCTCCTCTCTTCGCCTCTCCCCGCGCGCGGGGAGAGGCCGGAGCGCATCGCAGATGCGATCCGGGTGAGGGGGAGCTTCCGCAAGGGAGGTGAAAGATGGCCTCGCGGATAGAGCCCCTCACCCCGACCCTCCCAGCGCGAGCGAAGCTCGTCGCGTCCCCGTAGGAACGGGGAGAGGGAGAAGACAGCGGATTCGGCGGGCATTTTCAGGTCTCCAGCGACATTAAGGGCAGTCTTGCTGACCTTTTTATTTTACAAAATTTACAAAATAACATCTGTTACATGTTCTGATGTTACATGACATCACCATTCAAATACAAGGCCTCTATACGAACTTCCTTTTCTCGCGTTTAGCTCAGGGCACGCATTTCGCAATGCACTGTCAAAAATGTCGACGACAAGGCCGGTAGCTTTGTCGTCATCGAAAGGATCAGGCCATGAACTACCAGCCACGCGGAATCAGCACCTTCCAGGGCCCGGCTTCGTATAAGAGCGAAGTCGATGCAGCTCAGGCGCTCCTCGACACCAAGCCGACGTGGAACGGGGTGACGGCCGAGGCCATCGCGCGCATGCGTCTGCAGAACCGCTTCAGGACCGGCCTCGACGTCGCCCGCTACACCGCGGCGCTGATGCGGGCCGACATGGCGGCCTATGACAACGACCCGACCAAGTACACCCAGTCGCTGGGCTGCTGGCACGGCTTCATCGCCCAGCAGAAGCTGATCTCGGTCAAGAAGCACTTCGGCGGCAAGACCGATCGCACCTATCTGTACCTTTCCGGCTGGATGATCGCGGCCCTGCGCTCCGAGTTCGGTCCGCTGCCCGACCAGTCGATGCACGAGAAGACCTCGGTGCCCGCCCTGATCGAAGAGCTCTACACCTTCCTGCGTCAGGCCGACTCGCGCGAGCTGAACGATATCTTCCGCAGCCTCGACGCCGCCCGCAAGGAAGGCGACAAGGCGAAGGAGAAGGCGCTGATCGAGAAGATCGACAATTTCCAGACCCATGTCGTGCCCGTCATCGCCGACATCGACGCCGGCTTCGGCAACGCTGAGGCGACCTACCTGCTCGCCAAGAAGATGATCGAAGCGGGCGCCTGCGCGCTGCAGATCGAGAACCAGGTCTCGGACGAGAAGCAGTGCGGTCACCAGGACGGCAAGGTCACCGTGCCGCACGACGTCTTCCTCGCGAAGATCCGCGCCTGCCGCCACGCCTTCCTCGAACTGGGCGTCGAAGACGGCGTGGTCGTGACCCGCACCGACTCGCTCGGCGCAGGCCTGACGCAGCAGATCGCCGTCAGCCACAAGCCCGGCGATATCGGTGACCAGTACAACAGCTTCCTCGATTGCGAGGAAGTGACGGCCGAGAACGCCCGCAACGGTGATGTCATCATCAACCGCAACGGCAAGATGATGCGTCCGAAGCGGCTGCCCTCGAACCTCTATCAGTTCCGCCCGGGCACCGGCGAAGACCGCTGCGTGCTGGACTGCGTCACCTCGCTGCAGAACGGCGCCGACCTGCTCTGGATCGAGACCGAGAAGCCGCATATCGAGCAGATCGCCAAGATGGTCGACCGCATCCGCAAGGTGGTCCCGAACGCGAAGCTGGCCTACAACAACTCGCCGTCGTTCAACTGGACGCTCAACTTCCGTTGGCAGGTCTACGACGCGATGAAGGAAGCCGGCAAGGACGTCAGCAAGTACAACCGTGCCGAGCTGATGAAGGCGGAGTACGACGACACGGAACTGGCGAAGGAAGCCGACGAGCGCATCCGCACCTTCCAGGCGGATTCAGCCAAGCGCGCCGGCATCTTCCACCACCTGATCACGCTGCCGACCTATCACACGGCCGCTCTGTCGACCGACAACCTCGCCAGGGAATATTTCGGCGAGCAGGGCATGCTTGGCTACGTGAAGAATGTCCAGCGCGCCGAGATCCGTCAGGGTATCGCCTGCGTGAGGCATCAGAACATGGCCGGCTCCGACATCGGCGATGACCACAAGGAGTACTTCGCCGGCGAGGCTGCCCTGAAGGCGGGCGGCGCGCACAACACGATGAACCAGTTCGGCTAACGACAGGAGACTGACAATGACCACAGGCAGCAATTTCTGGGTGATCGGCGGCGAGTTCGGTTCGATGAACTTCCACAAGCTCGTGGAAGGCTCGGCCCAGGTCAAAGGTCCCTTCAAGTCCCGCAAGGAAGCCGAAGACTGCTGGAAGGAAGTCTCGGAAGAGAGCCGCCACAAGGCCGGCGTCCGCTTCTCGATCGTCGAGGAGCCGCACCGCGCTCCGGCAGCCTGAGAGCATGATCCGGAAAAGTGTGCAGCGGTTTTCCGGAAAGATCATGCTCAAGCAGTAACGGCCCGGTTGCCGAACTGAACTGAAGACGACGTCCAAGGACGGACGGTCCCATCCAGGTTTGACCTGGGTGGGACCGTCTGTTTTTGGCACAGGTGAGCCGGCTGTGGGCACGGTAAGTATCTGGAATTGTGGTCCTTTGCGGACACTGTGGTTGCTGATAGGTTAACCCCCAGTGTTTGAGGACGAGGCCGACAATGTCAGAGCCTGAGACCAATGGGACCCATCCCAGCCAGCTGCGGCCGGTGCGGCTGCGCGATGCGCTGCTGCGCGCCCGGATCGAGGCCGCCGACCGCACCGGCGTCGTCGTCGACCTCAGGGATGCCGAGGTGGCGCGGCTCGAGATCCTCAACGACGCGCTCGATCCCCTGTTCGCGCAGGTGCCGGAGCAGATCGACCTGTTCGACCGCGGCATCAGCCAGGGCGATACGCCCAGACTCTGGATCGACGTCGTCGCGCACGTCATGATGGGGCGCGACAAGCGGATGTACCGCTTCGTCCAGGACACCCGCTTCGGCCGCATCGTGCTCGCCGAATCGCACGACACCGCCGTTATCGTCGAGGCCGTCACCGACTATGTCGCGCGCCGCATGATCGAGCGTGAGCATGCGATGGTGGTCCTGCCCGAGCCGAAGCCCGCGGCCGCGGAGCCGCCGCGCCGCTCGCGCGTGTGGCCGTTCGTGTTTGGATTCATTCTCGGCGCCGCCGCCTTGTTCGGCCTCGCCGTGCTCGCGGCCCTGCGGAGCTGGTGAAGGCCATCTCGTCATTGCGAGCGAAGCGAAGCAATCCAGAGTCCCTCCGCAGAGAGATTGCTGGATTGCTTCGCTTCGCTCGCAATGACGGTGAACTAAATCAACCGCGCGTGCTTGATCTGCTGGATCTGAAATCCAGACCCCAGGCCTCGCACCGTCTGCTCGCAGCGCCAGCCGGCATTGTCCTTCTCGATCGTGAACACATTATACGCCGCCGCCGGATAGCGTCCGTGCGCGAGCGCGGACGCCGACGGCACGCCGATCGTGGGAATGTTGCCATTGGGGCCCTCGAACCACATCGTCGAATGAATGTGGTCGTGCCCGTGCAGGATCAGCTCGACGCCGTGGCGTTTGAGCAGCGCCAGCAGCTCGGCTGCATCGGTCATCCGCTTGTGGCGTGCGTCGGACTTCAGGGGATGATGCACCAGCAGCACGCGGAAGACGTCCTCGGCCGCGAGCCGTTCGAGGATTTGTTCGAGAGACGCAAGCTGATCGCGCCCGAGCGTGCCCGTCGCCATCAGCGGCAGGGTCGGCACCGCCGTGGACAAGCTGATCAGCACGATCGGCCCGCGCCGACGCACGGCCGGAAAGCCGATGCTGCCGTCGTCGCTCGCAAGATAGGGCGCAAAGGTCTCGCCGAAGCGATGAGTGGTGGCACGGACATAGGCGTCGTGATTGCCGGGAATCGTGGTGACGCGGTCGGGCGGCCCGACGCCATCGAGCCAGGCGCGAGCGGGCGCGAACTCCGCCTCCAGCGCCAAATTGACGAGATCGCCGGTTACGGCGATATGGTCCGGCGCCTGCGCCCGAACGTCGGCGACGAGCGCGTCGAGCACCTCGCGGCGCTGGTACTTGTGACGGTTGCGCGTCCAGTTGATGTAGCCGAGCGCACGCTTGCCCGCGAGCTCGATCAGCCGCGGCTTCGGCAGAGGCGGCAGATGCGGATCGGACAGATGGGCGAGCGTGTAGGGGGCCATGACGCGCGATTGCCTCGCTATTACTCCGCTGTAATGGCAAGGTCGCGGGCGACGCGCAAGCGCAGCCTGAAGCGGGGCGCCAAGGGAGCCTGATGGGGGATCGTCTGAACAGCGTCCGACGGAAATTCGAACCGCTGCTGCGGCGAATCTTCCACGCCTATTTCCTGCTCGTTCGCGGCATGACCCTCGGCGTACGCGCCGTGGTGCTGGACGCCGGCAACAGGGTGTTCCTGGTCAGGCACAGTTACATCACTGGCTGGTACCTGCCTGGCGGCGGCGTCGACCTTGGCGAGACCATGGAGCAGGCGATGCGGCGCGAGCTCAAGGAGGAGGGAGACATCGATCTGACCGGAGACGCCGTGCTGCACGGCATCTTCCTCAATAGTCACGTCTCCCGCCGCGACCATGTCGCGGTCTACGTCGTCAGGCGGTACAGGCAGGATCGCCTGCCCGCGCCCAACCGCGAGATCGTCGAATGCGGTTTCTTCGCGGCTACGGCGTTGCCCGACGGGACCACGCACGGCACGCGGCTGCGGATTGCGGAAGTGCTGGACGGCAAGCCAGTGATCGCGACCTGGCGGTAACCAGCCCGGCCGCTGGACCGGATGCTATGCCGCACGGGGCCGATGGACCGCGGCCCTCCGAGGTGTTATCCCGCTTCCGACATTGACGCGTTTTCTGAACGCGAACCTGTTCCACTTCGCTCGAAGACGCATGCTGACATGACCGATCTCTCGCTCACCATCCTTCCCGAAGCTGCCGGCGACGCCCAGGCGATCGAACGGCTGCACGAACGCACCTTCGGCCCCGGCCGTTTCGTGCTCAGCGCCTACCGCATCCGCGAGCACGTCGACCATCTGCTCGACCTGTCCTTCACGGCCCACATCGGCACGCTGCTGGTCGGCTCGGTCAGGCAATTGCCGGTGCTGGTCGGCGACACGCCGGCGCTTCTGCTCGGGCCGCTCACCGTCGAGCCGCCGTTCCGCGACCGCGGCATCGGCCGTCTGCTGATGGAGCGCGCGCTGAAGGACGCGAAGGAGAAGGGACACCGCCTCGTGCTGCTGGTCGGCGACGAGCCCTACTACAGCCGCGTCGGCTTCAAGCCGGTGCCGAAGGGCCGCGTCACCATGCCGGGCCCGGTCGACGCCGCTCGCATCCTGGTGTTCGAACTCGTCGATGGCGCGTTCGAGGGCGTGTCGGGGCCGGTGGGTCCCGACTGGAGCAAGGCGCGAAGCTAGTTGCAGCCCAAGTGATGCCGTTGGTGATTGCAGCCCGTCGCCAGGACGGAGAGCGGTGACCACCTCCTGTTGAGCGTCCCTGTGGGATGCGAGACCGACGTGCCGCCTACAAGCGTCAACTCGGCTTTCAGGCCTCTGAGCTGTCATCGCCGCAGCGCCGGCCGCCTTTTGAATCATATGCGGACCTCGGCCTCTTGGCACGTTTTTCACGTCGCGCCATGGGAAGAGCGGGAGCGCTTTGTACCATTCTGATCTTGTCGCAAGCGTTGCGAAGCCGAGTTCTTTGCGCTGCGCTGCGAAGGACTGGGCCGCGCGGCACCGGCCGCCACGCGCGGAGCCCTGTCGCTATGATAGGGTAACACTCGGCCCGTCAAGGCTGTCGAAGAGCAGGCCAAGCCCGGGCCGTCGAGCAGACAGCGCGAGACTGTCTTTGTCTTAGATTCCTCTGTCTTGAGAAGGGAGGCCACTCCATGCCGAGAAAAGAGATTCTCGACCAGATTCAGAAGTACATCGACCCGTTCCGTATTTCCAGCGGCAAGGGCTTTCGGCTGAAGGACTTCGACCCCGGCGACACGCGTGGTCTGAACATGGAAAAGGGCGAAGCTGCCGAACTTCTTCAGCGGGGCACCCGGTGGCTCGCAGAAGAACAGGACATGCTTTACGCTCAGGACCGTTGGTCGCTGCTGCTCGTGTTCCAGGCCATGGATGCGGCTGGCAAGGACAGCACCATCAAGCACGTCATGACGGGGGTGAATCCGCAAGGCTGCCAGGTCTTTTCGTTCAAGCCGCCCTCACAGGAGGACCTCGCACATGACTTCATGTGGCGCTACGTCTCGCGCCTGCCGGAGCGTGGGCGGATCGGAATCTTCAATCGTTCCTATTACGAGGAGGTCCTCGTTGTGCGCGTTCACGAGGAGATCTTGAAGCAGCAGAGGCTCCCGCCGTCGTTCGTGGGCACCCGGATCTGGGACGAACGGCTGGCAGACATCGCGCATTTCGAGGATTACCTCACCCGGCAGGGCACGGTCATCCTCAAGTTCTTCCTGCATGTCTCGCGCGAAGAGCAGAAGAAGCGCTTCATGAAGCGCCTCGACAACCCCGGAAAGAACTGGAAGTTCTCTGCATCTGACGTGCGCGAACGCAAGTACTGGCTCGACTTTATGGGCGCGTATGATGCGGCGATCGCGGCCACTGCATCGGAGCACGCGCCGTGGTACGTGGTGCCGGCCGACAACAGATGGTTCACCCGTCTTGTCGTCGCAGCGGCAATCGTGGAGGCCGTGGAGAAGCTCGACCTTGCATATCCGAAGGTGAGCTCGGAGCAGAAGAAGGAGCTGGCAGCGGCTCGTACGGAACTTGCGCGTGAGGCTTAGCTCCCGCGGCCTCGAACGCTCGAGGGTCGGCGTGATCGGCGCAGCAACTAAGATCAAGGCCGCGGGCGGCGCTCCGCGGCTTCCCGGTTACGGTTTGACGAGACCCTCCGGTGCAGCGTCCGCGATTGGCTTGGCGCCCGGCGGCCGCTTCCTTTGGAAACGCGGGCCGCTGAAGGGAACCGCTCCGTCCTGGCACCCGTCTTGCTGCAGTGTGTGGAAAGCACCGCCCCGCAAGCGGGGCTGTTTCAGATTGAGGCGATCACATGCAACCAACGTCCCGTTTCGATGCGACTGCGTCCCTGAACCTCCATGCTCTTATTTCCGACCTGAACTGGCGTGGTCGGATGCTCGAGGCCGATATCAAGGAGGAGGAACGCAAGGCCGGCAATGCCGACCCGGGCAGCGCGACCTATCCCATGCTTGCCGTGACGCTGCGGACTCGCCTGGACAATCTGCGCGCATCGATCGCCATGCTGGAGAGCCGGCTCGAAGATGCGCCCGGGATGACACGCGCGGCCTGAGCGGATTCGACCTTTTTGCTGACCGCCCCGAGCCGGAGGTGCAGGTGCATCCCCGGCCCGGCGCGAAAGCGGGCCTGATCTCGAACCCCGTTCCGATTCCATCGGAACGGAAATGGCTCTAGAATTTGAAATTCGCGAACGCCCGCACGCCGATGCCGGGCATCAGGACCTCGTCCTTGGTGTAGGATACCGAGTTGCGGATGCTCTGGTTGAGGAGATTGTTTCCGGTGATGCCGGCCATCATCTCGCGCGCACCGAACCAGTTGCGATCGAGCTTGGTCTTGTAGCTCACCTCGGCCCTCAGGAGATTATAGCCCGGCGTCGGCGTCTCCGCGATCGCGGCGACGTTGTCCTGTGCGAAGGCGTGCAACAGATTGACGCGCATCAGCCAGTTGTCGTCGCGCCAGAACACGCCGCCGCCCATCCGCAAGGGCGGAATGCGCGGCACGTTGGTGCCGTCGGTGAAGGTGGCACGGACCACGTCGAGTTGGTTCTCGATGCCCCAGATGCCGCCGCGGAACGCGCCGACATCGAGCTGCGACTGGAACTCGCCGCCGCGGAACGTCGCATCCCGCTGCGAGTAGACCGCCTGGTTCAGCTCGGCGCCGGGTGTGCCGCAGGAGGCAAAGTCTTCGTCGCACATCACGCCGGTGAGCCGGCGATAGATGAAATTGTTGAAGCGCGTGTAGTAGGCCGTCGCCTCGAAGCGGAACGGCCCCGTCGCCTTGCGAACGCCGACCTCGACTGACTTTGCAGTCTCGATGGTGAGGTTCGGATTGCCGATGTCGAACGTCGCGGTCGCATCATGGCCGCCGCGCGAGAACAGCTCGGCCGGCTTCGGCGCACGCTCGACATATTGCGCGGTGATGCTGCCGACCATGCCGCCCGGCAGGTCCTGCAACAGGCCGATGCTGCCGCTCTTGGGCGTAAAGGACGGATTGCGCGCGATCGGCACCTGCGGTGTGCCGTCGGGCAGGTAATCCGGCGGGAAGTTCGGCGTCGTGCCGTGCAGCTCGACATGCTCGATGCGGCCGGCGATCTGCGCCCGCGTCGCTTCCGTGAACTTGAACTCGTTGAAGGCGTAGGCAGCGACACGCGTGTTATTGTTCGGATCCCACAAGCCGTTGAACAGCGTGCCGGGATTGTCGGGGCTCGGCGCGGTCAGTTCCTGATGTCCAACCTGGAAGCCCAGCGCCGTCGTCACCTCGGCAAAGCGCGCGTTGAACGGCATCAGCTGTACTTCGGTGCGGATCTCCTGCTCCTTGTTGGTGAAGGTCTGCCGCACGCCGTCGCTGTTGAGGTCGGCGGGATCGGCGAGGCCGAGCTCGTTGTGCCGGTAGTCGGTCGCCCCGGCCCAGAAGCGGACGGCGTCGATGGCGGCCGCGTCGGGGTGGTACTCGCCCTTGACGTTGATCTTGGTCTGGTGGCCGTCGATACGCGTATTGTGGTCGGCGCCGTCGATGCCGGGGATGTGGTAGAGCGAGTCGTTCTGCGTGATCGACGCGCCGATATAGCCGCCCTGGAAGAAGTAGGAGCCGCCGATCGAGGCGCCATCCGAACGCGTCGCCGAATTGGGCTGGCGGCCGTTCACGGGCCGCGACGGATCGTTCAGATAGGGGTAGCTCGGAATGAGATAGTCGGAGGTCGTGCGGCCATAGGCGTCGGCGTGGAAAGCAAAGTTGCCGCCGCCGGTATCGAGCAGCACCCCGCTTTCGACGCCGCGATCGACCGAGCTGAACGCAGTGCGCGTCTCGGCGGTGACGCAGGGCGAGGTCGCGGCGGTCGCGAGCGGCGCCTTGGTCGGCAAGCCGTAAGTCTGAAACGATGGGGCGCAGGAGGGCAGCGCATCCGGAATCCGGTTGTTGGTGGCGCTGACGACGCCGCCGATCGAGGTCGAGCCGTAGCGGAGCGCAGCCGGCCCGCGCACCACTTCGACCTGGTTGGTCGCAAGCGTGTCGACCGGGACGAAATGATCCTCGCCGAGATCGGACGCGCCGTTCGAATTGGTGCCGTTCTCCACGATGCCGACGCGGTTGACGTCGAGGCCCCGGATGACCGGCCGGCTGGAGGCGCCGGGCGCGAAGCTCGAGCCCGTGATGCCCGGCTTGGAGAACAAGAGATCGCCGAGCTGGCCGCCGCCCTCGCGGCGGATCTCCTCGTTCGGCACCACGGTGACGGTGGCGAACTGGTTGGTCACGATCGGCAGCACGCCCTGTTGAGGCGTGACGGCGGGGGCCGCAGCTGCCGGCGTGGCTTCAGTCGCACGTTGGGGACTTCGCGCCCGGGCAGTTCGCGTGGCGCGGCCTGGGTTGCGAGACGGCACCACCGCTCTGTGCACGATGGGGCTCGGGGCCGTCACGGTGACAGCGGGGATCTCGGTGGCCGACTTGTCCTCAGCCAGCGCCGAGGTGGCGGCGGCGCCGAGCAGGAGCAGGCTGGCTCCGCCCAGACGCTGCGCGCGTCGCAATTCAAATGACATGTCCTGATTCCAGTCAGGCGCCGTCCGGAAGATGTTTGTTGATCGGCGGCGGCCTGCCGTCGCGGTGCGACGGTTTCGACTTCAACTGCTCCCGGGCGATCCCGCGCGCTCGTGGCGCGGCGGACCCAGGCATGATCAAGCGTTGGAGGTCAGGACGCGGGAGGCGCGCGGGGCTGGAAGGCCGTACCGGCCGATTTCAGATGGATGAATTCGGAGTCGGTGGTGCGGTAGAGCAGCTCGATCGCCTGCGGCAGCTGCAGCAGAGGCGGCGTCGCGAACACGACCGTGCCCGCCATCGCGACGACGGCGCAGATCGCGCAATTGTCCTCGCCCGGCAGCTCGCGATCAGACCCTGCGGGCGATTGCTTCTGGACCGCCACGCGGTCGATTGCAGCAATGCTCTTGGTGCTGTCCGTCCGCTGGAGCGAGGATTGGGTGAGAGGGGCAGCCTGGGCGAACCAATGGCTGTGGCCGAATGTCAGCGCGAACTGCACCAGCATCGCGAAGAGTGCGAGCCGTGCACCGTGCCTGATATTCGAGCGGAACCACTTCATCCGAATGCACCCCACATCGCGAGGCGCCATTCCCAGGACGTCGCGATGTTATAATGTAACATCGCAGCATCGATCGACGGATGTCAACAAAAGCCGGGCTGGCCCATGCGAGCTTGCCCCTCAATGTGTCGTTCCTGCAACTAGTGTGTAATGTGTTTTGGTTGAATCGACGCGAGCCCGGAACTCAGATCACCTCTCTCCGCTGGGGAGAGGTGAAGCCCGACAGCCGATTAAACCTAATTTCATCGCGCTCACATCTAGCGGCCTTCGCGCACCCAGGTCGCGGCGAATGCGCCGAGCAGCAGCAATAGGCCGATCAGGCCGGCGAAGATCGGCAGCACGCCGACGCCCTTCACGACGCTGGCGTCGCGCATCCTGACGCCCATCCAGCCGTCGCCATGGAAGACGCTGGTTGAGCGCGACGGCACGATGCGTGGCAGATCGACACTGGAGCCGTTGACCACGCGCACGGCGTCGCCGCCGGTCGCCTGCGTCAGCGGCTTCAGGGTGTCGGTGGTCGAGGTGACTTCCGAAAACTCCTTCGGATTGGTCGGGCCGACATTGATCAACGCCTTCAGCGTGCCGTCGGTGGCCTGCCACAGGCCGAGCTCGTTCGCCGGCAGGCTGGCGCGCCACTCGCCGGGGTCGCCGGGGCTGAGCGTCAGGTCATGCGACACGCCCGACGGCGAGGTCACGCTGACCGGCGGGACACTGTCCGCCATGGTCTGGCGCACCACCACGAGATCCTTGCCTTGCACCTGGAGGCGTAGCGCCTCCTCGTCGAGGTCGGGCTGCTTCATCAGCCAGTGCGACATCCGCCGCAGCAGGTCGAGATGCGGGCCGCCGCCTTCGTAGCCGCGCGCCCACAGCCAGATGTGGTCGGAGAGCAGCAGCGCGACGCGGCCTTCGCCGAAGCGCGACAGGAACAGCAGCGGCTTGCCGTCCACGCCCGTCATCACCGGCGGGTTGACGGCGTTGCGGGTGTCGACGGTGCGGAAGAACCGGCTCCAATGCGGCGGCTCGCTCGCGGACCCTTCCAGCCCGCGCGTGACCGGGTGGCGTTTGCCGATATCCGACAGATGGGCATAGAACGGCTTCTCGGTCACGCCGACGGGCTCTGCCGGCAGCACCGTGTCCAGCGGCGTGCGCCAGATGCTGGTGTTGGAGGCATAGTCGGGACCGGCCGAGACCAGCACCGCGCCGCCCGAGCGCACGTAGCGCGCGATGTTGTCGAAATAGGCGATCGGCAGCACGCCCTGGCGGGCGTAGCGGTCGAAGATGATCAGCTGGAATTCGTTGATGTGTTGCTGGAACAGCTCACGGGTTGGAAACGCGATCAGTGACAATTCGTTGATCGGCGTGCCGTCCTGCTTCTCCGGCGGACGCAGAATGGTGAAGTGAACGAGGTCGACGCTGGCGTCGGACTTCAAGAGATTGCGCCAGGTGCGCTCGCCGGAATGCGGCTCGCCGGAGACCAGGAGCACGCGCAGCTTGTCGCGCACACCGTCGATGGCGACGACGGCGCGGTTGTTCACCGGCGTCAGTTCCTTCTCGAGCGGCGAGGCCTCGATCTCGACGATGTTCGGACCGGCATGCTTGATGTCGACGTCGACGCTTGCGGTCTGGCCGCTCGACAGCGTGCGTTCGTTGATGACCTCGCCGTCCCTGCGGATCGTGACCTTGGCGCGCTCGCCGGAGACGCCCTGATCGTCGAGGCGGTAGGTGATGGTCTGGGTCTGCCCGACGATGCCGAAGCGCGGCGCCGCCGTGATCGCGATGCGGCGGTCGCGCTCGTCCTTCTGCCCGGTGATGAGCGCATGCACCGGCGCCTGGAAGCCCAGCGCGGCGGTGCTCGCGGGGATGTCATGAACGCGGCCGTCGGTGATCAGGAATGCGCCAGAGACACGGTCAACCGGCACGTCCGACAACGCCGAGGCGAGGGCGCCGAACAGTTTCGTGCCGTCGGTTTCGCCATCGGCCTGTCCGGCGTCGACGACGCGGACTTCGAGCCCCTTGATCTTCTTCAGGCTGTCGACCAGCGCTTCCTGCGCCTGCGCGGCCTCACGGGTGCGATTGCCGAAATTCTGGCTCGGACTCTTGTCGACGACGACGGCGGCGACCGAGGTGAGGGGTTCGCGGTCCTCCCGGGTGAAGGAGGGATTGGCGAGCGCCAGCAGGAACAGCGCCAGCGCGGCGACGCGCACGGCAGCACCGCGCGCACGCGCAACCAGCAGCACGATCGCGGTGACGACGATCGCAGCAAGCGCGAGCCACAGGACGATCGCGGGAACAAGCGGCGTGAACGCAATGCCGTAATTCATATCGATCCTACTGCCCGAGTCGCTCGATCAGGGCCGGTGCGTGCACCTGGTCGGCCTTGTAGTTGCCGGTCAGCGTGTACATCACGATGTTGGCGCCGGCACGATAGGCGAACTCGCGCTGGCGGGTGTCGCCGCCGGTCACCGGCAGCATGTACTGGCCGTCGGGTCGCACGGCCCAGGCGCCGGCAAGATCGTTCGAGGTGATGATGATCGGCGAGACGCCGTCGCCGCCGCGTGCCGGCCGCTGTGCGCTGTCGTCGTCTTCGTCGCGCGGCAAGGTCTCGACCCAGGTCTGGCCGGTGTTGAAGCGGCCGGGAAAGTCGCGCAGCAGATAGAAGGTCTTGGTCAGCACGTGTTCGCGCGGCACCGGTTCGAGTTCGGGGACATCGAGCGAGGACAGGATTTCGCGCAAGGCCCGCATGCCCGGCGTCTGCGAGGCGCCGTTCTCGCCGGGCGGCGCTTCGACCGCGTCGCGGGTGTCGAACAGCACCGTGCCGCCCTGCTTCATGTAGGCGTCGATCTTGTTGATGGCGTCCTGCGGAGGCTTAGGCGCGCCGGGCACGATCGGCCAGTAGATCAGCGGGAAGAAGGCGAGCTCGTCGCGCGCGGGATCGATGCCGACGGGATCGCCGGCCTCCAGCGCGGTGCGCTGCGCCAGGAACAGCGTCAGCCCGCTCATGCCGGCCTTGACGATGGAATCGACGTCGGCGTTGCCGGTGACGACATAGGCGAGGCGGGTCTGCGACGTCGCCTTCATCGCGAATTCGTCCGCGGCGCTGTCGGCGCGCGAGGGCGTCGGCGAAAGCGGCGCGAGGCCTGCGAGCACGACGGCGACGATGATCATTGCGGGCGCGGCGCGGCGGCGCAACAGCGCGGCGATTCCGCCGCCGAGCAGCGCGACGATGATGGCGTCGACCAGGAACAGCGCGAGCGCCGTCGACAGCAGCCAGCCGCGCAGGTCGCGCGGCTCGGCATTGGTGTAGGTCGCATGCCGGGCGCGCAGGCTCGCGGTGTTCAGTGCAGCGATGCGGTCGGCGGCGGCGAGCGTATTCACGGCAAGCGGTCCTTCTGCCGGACCATAGAAGCCCGGCGGATGATCGGGCGTGGCGCGGTCGCGATAATCCGCGGGCAGCGGCTTTGCGGTGGCCGGCGGCGGACCAAAGGCGCCGAAGCCGTCGAGGATGTGCAGCGGCGCCACCGTCTCGGCGGTCGCCTCGGCGGCAACCCCGGCGCCGGGCTTGGCGGTGTAGCCGGACATGTCGACGACGCGCCGGAGCATTTCGACGAAGGTGCCCGACATCGGCAAGTCCGACCAGCGCATGTCGGCGCTGACGTGGAACAGGCTGACCAGGCCCTTGCCGCGATGCTCGCCGGTCACCAGCGGCGTGCCGTCTTCCAGCGACGCCCAGCTCTTGGTGGCGAGCACCGCGTCGGGCTCGGCCAGGACCTGCCGGCTCACGGTGACATCCTTGGGCACAGCGACGCCAGCAAACGGACCGTCGGCGGCGAAGGCGGCGAGATGCTGCGGCTTCTCCCAGGTCAGGCTGCCGCCGAGCGTGCGGCCGCCCTTGCGCAGCTTGACCGGCACGAGATCGTCTTCGGCCTGCGCCAGGCGGGGACCGGCGAACCGCACCAGCACGCCGCCCTGGTCGATCCAGGCATTGAGACGCTCGCGCAGCTCGGGCGCGATGGTGCCGACATCGGCAAGGATGATCATCGGCAGCTTCTGGTCGAGGAACTGGGTGATGCCCTGCTGCGGCGAACCCTTGTCGGCGAGCCGCACATCGGCGAACGGCGCCAGCGCACGGGTGAGATAGAAGGCCGGCGCCAGCAGCGGCTGCGCGGTTTCGCTGGTCGCGCCCGAGACGATGCCGATGGCGCGGCGGCGCCAGCGTTTGTCGAGCAGCTGCACCGCGCCGGCGGAGCGCTCGCCGCTGATCTCGAGCCGCGTGATGTCGTTGCGCAACTCGACCGGCAGATCGAACGATGCCTCGGTTTCCTTGTCCTGCGGGCCGAACGAATAACGCGCTTCTCCGATCGGCGAAGCCTTCTGGTCCAGCGCGCGCACGGTGCCGACGGCGATGCCGCTGTCGGTGCGCAGCACCTTCACCGTCATCTTGGCGGCGGCGTTCTCGGCCGCGACGAGCGCCAGCGGAGAGGGAGTGCCGCCCTCGAACACCGTCAGGCTCCGATCGCCGATGGTCTTGCCGAGGGCTTGCAAGAATTCCTCACCGCGGCCGGTATCGACGCCGTCCGACAGCCAGGCGATCTCGCAGTCGCCGGTGGCTTTCAGGAAGCGGTCGACCGCGGCGAGGGTCTCGACGCGCTCGATCGAATAGGGCTTTGGCGCAAGCTGGCGCAGCGCCACGCGCGCGGCGCCCGCCGGCATCAGAGTGATGTCGCGGTTCGGCTCGGACAGCGGCACCAGCGCGATCGCGCGGCGGTCGTTGTCGGCATTGGCGATCAGCTCGTCGGCCGCCCTGATCCTGACGTCCCAGTTCGATGCGGCGCTCCAGCCGTCGTCGAACATGATCATCAGCGGCGCCTTGCTGCCGGCAAGCCCCGTCTGCGGATTCCAGATCGGGCCGGCGGCGGCGAAAATGACGAGCGCGGCAGCCAGGAGGCGCAATGCGGTCAGCCACCACGGCGTCCGCGACGGGGTCTCTTCCCTTGGTGCGATGTCGAACAGCAGGCGCGTCGGCGGAAATTCGATCCGGCGCGGCCGCGGCGGCATCACGCGGAGCAGCCACCACAGCACGGGGAGACTGACGAGGCCGATCAGCAGCAGCGGTTCCGTGAAAGCGAGCGGCAATCCCATCATGCGGCCGGCCCTGCCTTGATCGTCGTCGTGCGGGCGCCCGATTTGCTCACCTGCATGCCGGCATGCAGGAACAGCAGCAGTTCGGCGGCGGAGCGGTCTGTCGCATGGGTCGTGAACAGCCAGTCGAGCCTGGAGGTCTCGGCGCGGATCTGGTCACGGTGCAGCGCGAGCCGCGCCGTGTAATCCTGCGCCCAGCTCTCGGCGCGGCCGGCGGTGATCACGCCGAACCCTTCCGGCTCGACGAACTCGATGCGGCCGGAATACGGAAACGTCTCCTCGGCGGGGTCGACGATCTGCACCAGCGTGCCATGCGCGCCGGAGCCGGCCAGGCCCGCGAGCGTCGCCGTGATCTCCGCGATCGGCGACCAGAAATCCGACAGGACGATCGTCTCGGCGAGCGCCGAGGGCACGAAGGACGGCGGCAGGCTCAGCCGCTCGGCACCGTCATGCAGCATCGCCTGCGCCATCTTGTCGATCACGCTGCGGCTCGCGGTCGGCGCCATCAGTCCGGGGACGCCGACGCGTTCGCCGCCCGACACCAGCAATTCTGCCAGCGCGAAGGCGACGATCAGCGTGCGTTCGAGCTTGGATTCGCGCGCGGTTTTCGAAGCGAAGGCCATCGAGGGCGAGCGGTCGGGCCAGATCCAGACCGTGTGCGCGGCCTCCCATTCCTGCTCGCGGACATAGAGATGGTCGTCGCGCGCCGAGCGGCGCCAGTCGACGTTCTGGGCCGGCTCGCCCGAGACGAAGCGGCGGTACTGCCAGAAACTTTCGCCGGAGCCGGCGCGGCGCCGGCCGTGCAGACCGTGGATGACGTTGGCGGCGATGCGGCGGGCCTCGAGCACCAGGCGCGGCAGCGAAGCGGCGAGCGTACGGCTTTCGCCATCGGCACGTCGGATCGCAATGGTCTCCTTCGCTGTGTGCCCGTTCTCTGCGGCCATCAACCGATCCGTGTCTTCAACTGCCGGATCACGTCCGGAATCGTGCGGCCTTCGGCGCGGGCCTGGAAGGTCAGCGCCATGCGGTGTTTCAGGACCGGCTCGGCGAGGTCGAGCACGTCGTCGATCGAGGGCGCCAGGCGTCCGTCGATCAGCGCGCGTGCGCGCACCGCGAGCATCAGGGATTGGCTGGCGCGCGGGCCCGGGCCCCAGGCGATGAACTTGCCGGCTTCGCCGCTCTCCTCGCCCGGACGGGCCGAACGCACCAGCGACAGGATTGCCTCGACCACGGAATCGCCGACCGGCAGGCGGCGGACCAGCCGCTGCGCGGTAATCAGCGCGTCAGCCGTCATCGATCCCTTGGCCAGCGTCTCCTCGGCACCGGTGGTCTCGAACAGGATGCGGCGCTCTGCGTCGCGATCGGGATAGTCGACGTCGATCTCCATCAGGAAGCGGTCGAGCTGCGCTTCGGGCAGTGGATAGGTGCCTTCCTGCTCCAGCGGGTTCTGGGTCGCGAGCACGTGGAACGGCTTCGGCAGGTCGTGGCGCGCGCCGGCGACGGTGATGTGCTGTTCCTGCATCGCCTGGAGCAGAGCGGACTGCGTGCGCGGGCTGGCCCGGTTGATCTCGTCGGCCATCAGCAGCTGCGCGAACACCGGACCGGCAATGAAGCGGAAGGCGCGCTTGCCCGCGGTGCTCTCGTCGAGCACTTCGGCGCCGAGAATGTCCGACGGCATCAGGTCGGGCGTGAACTGGATGCGCTTGGCGTCGAGGCCGAGCGTGACGCCGAGCGTCTCGACCAGCTTGGTCTTGGCGAGGCCCGGCACGCCGATCAGGAGCGCATGGCCGCCGGAGAGGATGGTGACCAGCGTGTTTTCGATGACGCGGTCCTGGCCGAAGATGACGGATGCGATCGCGTCCTTCGCCGCGCGCACCTGGCTCGACACCTGCTCGGCCGAACGGACGACCCCGTCCTCGAGTTTCTCGACACTCTCCGCCATCCGTCAGCTCCTTCAGCCTGCCACTCGGCTTGCTTGCGTCGTCACGTCGTCAAGTCAAGACATGGTCGTCAAGTCAGGACATGGGCCCTATGCTAGACTTGCACGAAGGCCATGTATTCGTTGAATTAAACTATCCCCACCTTATCGGCTTCGGGTTATGTACGGCATCACGAAGTGGCGACCTCCATACCGGACTTTTCCGGGGTGGAACCGTACATCAAATGACAACGTAGACCTGCACCAACCGTGCCAAAGGACAAAGTCAGGGCAAACCATGGCGAACCAAGGGCAGAGCGCCGATCGAGGTCTCGAGGGACTGACGGCCGCCGCTAAAAGTGCAGCCAATGCCGAAGGTGCCAAGAAAGGGCTGCCTCCGGTGCATCTGTGGAATCCGCCGTTTTGCGGCGATCTCGACATCCGAATCGCCTCCGACGGTACTTGGTTCTACATGGGCACGCCGATCGGCCGTCACGCCCTGGTCCGCCTGTTCTCGACCATCCTGAAGCGCGAGGGCGGCAAGCACTTTCTCGTCACGCCTGTGGAGAAGGTCGGCATTCGTGTCGACGATGCGCCCTTCATGGCGGTCGAGATGTTGAAGGACGGCGAGGGTAACCATCGCGTGCTGCGCTTCCGCACCAATGTCGACGACTGGGTCACCTGCGATGCCGCGCACCGGCTCCGGTTCGAGCAGGCAAAGGACGGCGGGTTGACGCCGTATCTGCATGTCCGGGCCGACCTCTGGGCCAAGGTCACCCGCGCGCTCTATTACGATCTGGTTGACATGGGCGAGGAGCGGATGGTCGATGGCCAGCCGATGTTCGGTGTCGAGTCGGCCGGCGAGTTCTTCGCCATGGCCGATGCGGAGCAGGTGAGGGCCGCGCTTTGAACAAGCCTATCCTGAAGAGCGATCCCGTCGCGGTCGGTGCGGCGGATTTCTTCGCCCGCTCCAGGGCGAGGCTCGGCTTCGCCGTTCCGCCCGGCCTGTTTGATCCGAACATCATACCGGCCTCGGGCGATCCCGGCACCGACAAGATGCTCGAGATCGTCGCGCGCGAGCAGCCGGTGCGGCCGGCTGCGGTCCTGATCGCGGTGGTCGACCGTCCCGAGCCGACCATCCTGCTGACGCAGCGCTCGGCGCATCTCAACGACCACGCCGGCCAGATCGCTTTTCCCGGCGGCAAGATCGACGCGACCGATTCCTCGCCGCTCAATGCGGCGCTGCGCGAGGCCGAGGAGGAGATCGGGC
Source organism: Pseudomonadota bacterium (assembly GCA_023435725.1). Lineage (GTDB taxonomy): Bacteria > Pseudomonadota > Alphaproteobacteria > Rhizobiales > Xanthobacteraceae > Bradyrhizobium. The sequence goes on from JAEYRD010000167.1 coordinate 42,099, forward strand.
TGTCGCGCGACTTCGTCGAGCCGATCGGCTATCTCGATCTCTACGGCACGGCCTTCGGCTTCCGCATCCTGCCGACGGTCGCCAAGGTGCGGCCCGGCTTCCATCTCACGATCAACCATGGCGAGGTTGATGACGCCTTCGAGGTGCCGCTATCCTTCCTGATGAACCCGACCAACCACCAGGTTCACAGCAAGGAATTCCGCGGCATGGAGCGGTTCTATTACGCGATGCCGTTCGCGGAGCGCTACATCTGGGGTGCGACGGCCGGAATGCTGCGTGTGCTTTATGAGCGGATCTATTCATCATGATCCGGCCGGTTCTGACCGAGATCGGAATCTTCCTCATCCCCTTTGCCGTCTATGCGCTGTTCCTGGCCGCCGGCCGTTCCGGCCTGTTCGCGCGATCCTCCTGGCCGGTCACCATCGTCGCGCGCCTCGTCCTGGCTGCGCTTGTTCTGGTGATCGCGGGCCTGATCGGGTTCGCGCATTTCTCCGGAGCTGCGCCGGATTCGACCTACGTTCCCGCCCATATCGAGAACGGCAAGCTCGTGCCGGGCGTCGAAAAATAGGGGCCGGATGATGAGCGCGCAGCCGTTACTCGCCGATGCGCCCTGGCTGACCGCTGGCGGCACCGCGCGCGTCCTGCAATTGCTCAACGCGGACGGCGAGGAGGCGCGGGTGGTCGGCGGCGCCGTGCGCAATGCGCTGCTCGGTCTCGTGCCCGGCGACATCGACATCGCGACCACGGCGCTGCCGGAAGAGGTGATGCGGCGTGCCAGGAGCGCCGGCATCAAGAGCGTGCCGACCGGCGTCGACCACGGCACCGTCACGCTGGTCATCGACGGTCATCCCTACGAAGTCACGACGCTGCGCGAGGACACCGAGACGTTCGGCCGCAAGGCCAAGGTCGCGTTCGGCCGCGACTGGGTGAGGGACGCCGAGCGGCGCGACTTCACCATGAACGGCTTGTCGGCCGATGCGGCCGGAGTCGTCTACGACCATGTCGGCGGGATCGCGGATGCCGCCGCGCGGCGCGTGCGCTTCATCGGCGACCCCGACCAGCGCATCGCCGAGGATTATCTGCGCATCCTGCGCTTCTTCCGCATACACGCCGCCTTCGGCGCCGGGGCGCCCGACCGCGACGGCTATCTCGCCTGCATCCGGGGACGCGCGGGCCTTGCGAGTCTGTCGGCCGAGCGGGTGCGCATGGAAATGCTGAAGCTGCTGGTGGCCGGCGGTGCATCGGCAGCCGTGCTGGCGATGGCCGAGGGCGGATTGCTGCAACCGCTGATCGGCGGCATTGCCTATACCGGGCCGCTGGCGACGATGATCGCGATCGAGCGCGAGCTCGGCCTGCCGGCAAGCAGCACGCGCCGCCTGGCCGCGTTGACGGTTGCCGTGACTGAAGATGCCAAGCGCGTTGCCGCGCGCTTGAGGCTCTCCAATGCCGAAGCCAAGGCGCTGGATTCGATGGGGCACCGCTGGTGGCGGTTTGCCAATGCGGACGAGGCCCATGCGCGGCGGCTTCTGTACCGTCTCGGTGTGGAGCGTTATCACGATCGTGTGCTGCTGGCCTGGGCGCGGGGCGGCGGCGACGTCAGCTCTTCGCGATGGCGCCAGCTTGCCGCGTTGCCGCAGCGCTGGAGCGCGCCGAAATTTCCGCTTCGCGCGGCCGACTTCATCGCACGCGGAATGGCGGAAGGGCCTGCGCTCGGACATGTGTTGACACTCGCCGAGGACGCTTGGCTCGCAGCGGATTTTCCACTAGACGAGGTCACGCTCGCCTCCATTGCCGATCAAGCTGCGGCACGCGCCAGCCGCGATCAGAAAAATTGACCATCGTCTCAGGCTTCTCCGACATCTCGATTTTCCAGCTTCTGCTGGTCGCGTCGATGGCGTTGCTTGCTTCGATCATCGGTGGTCTCGCCGGCTACGGCACCGGCGCCTTGATGCCTTTGGTGCTGGTGCCGCTCGTCGGCGCCGAGCCCGTGGTGCCGATCATCGCGATCTCCGCGATCTTCACCAATCTCAGCCGCGCGATAGCCTATCTTCGCTATGCCGACCGCCGCCGTGCGCTGATCGTGCTCGCCTGTGCGGCGCTGACGACCGCGCTCGGCGCCTACGGCTACACGCGCCTCACCAATGCCGGTGCGGCACTCGTGATCGGCGCCATGCTGATCCTCAGCGTGCCGCTGCGCCGCGTGCTCCGCCGCCGCCAGGTCAGGATCGGGAACACCGGCCTTGCGGCCGGCTCTGTCGGTTACGGCGTACTGGTCGGCGGCACCTCCGGCTCCGGCGTGATCCTGCTCTCGCTCCTGATGGCTGCGGGGCTCGAAGGCGCCGCCGTGATTGCGACCGATGCGATGATCTCGCTCGGCACGGGGTTGATCAAGATTTCCGTGTTCGGCCTCGCCGGTGCCGTCACCGCTCAGGTGCTCGCCTTTGCGCTGCTGATCGGAGCCATCGCCATTCCCGGCGCGTTCCTCGCCAGGGCTTTCGTCGAGCGGATGCCGCTGCATATCCACAGCGCGATCCTCGACGTCGCCGTGATTACGGGCGCGCTGGTGATGATCTCGACCGCCGCAAGGCAGCTCGTCCCGTAGACGACGTGGCCCAATTGGCGTTCGCGTCTGGACCGCGGATCGAACCTCGTCCAGGCTTATCGCAGCTTGCCGAGCCACAGCGCAGCGAGCGCCGAGCGATTGGTCACGCCGAATTTGGCGTAGATCGACTTGACGTGGAAGTGCGTGGTGTTCGGACTTTGGTCGAGCCTCTGCGCAATCTGCTTTTCCGTGTGCCCGTCGAGCAGTGCGAGCAACACCCTGCGTTCGGCAGGTGTCAGGGGCGCGTTGGCGATGAGCAGGCCGTGGCTGAGCAGTTGTTGGCGGTGAAACCATCTCAACCCGCGCATCACGAAGCCCAGACGCTGGCCGTCCTGCGCCGAGAAGCGGGGTGCCTGCGCATCGCGAAACACGAAGAGGCGAATCCTCACGTCGTCATTGAGCGCAATGCGTACGGAAACGC
>JAEYRD010000003.1 GCA_023435725.1 Pseudomonadota bacterium
CCGACGAGGCCCATGGCCATGCCGACGGGCACGCGCAGCAGCATGAGGGCAAACAGGGAAACGAAGCCGATAACGGCGACGGCATCGGTGCTCATGGTTACTCCGTCGCCTTCAGCTTGGGGTCATGCATGTCTTCAGGGTGGAAGATCAGCCGGTAGGTGCGGATCGCGATCAGCAGCACGGCCGAGACGTCGCCGATCCAGGCGATCGCGAAGAACGGCCAGGTCGGCATGTGCATGTCGAAGGTCTGGACGTTGTCGTTGTAGGTTCCGCGCACCTTGTCGAACAGCGTCCAGGTCTGCACCGTGACCACGAACAGCAGCACCAGCGTTGCGAATATGTCGATCCAGCGCTGGTAGCGCGGTCCGACATTGCCCCAGACCAGGTCGACCGTGATGTGGGTGCCGCGATAGGAGGTCGCCGCGATGCCCCAGAAAATGAGGATGCCGAGCAGCATGCGGCCGATGTCGAAGCTGTCGGGGATCGAATAGTTGAGCGTATTGCGCAGCAGCACCGACAGAAAAATGTCGAGCGCGACGATGCCGACGAAGCCGGCCGCGATCCATTCGATCGTGTCGATGATGCGATCCATCCAGGAGCGCTTCATGGGAGTGTCTCGTGGGGTGCTGTCATTTGTTTGGTCTCGGTGTTGCCGCGGATTTCACCTCGCCCCGCATGCGGGGAGAGGTCGAATTCGAGCGCAGCTCGAATTCGGGTGAGGGGACTCTCCGCGAGTCGAACTGTCACCAGCTTTTTTGGAGGCAGCCCCTCACCCCAACCCTCACAGCGCGAGCGAAGCTCGTCGCGCCCCGTAAGAACGGGAAGAGGGACAAGGGGGAGACCGCCGCGCTTCCGCGCTACTCCGCCAGTGCGTTGTACTTCTTCAGCGAGGCCTTCAGATCCACGAGCGCGGCGTCCGGATCGGCACCGGCTTTCTTGGCCCCGTCAGCCCAGGTCTTGACCAGCGGCTCGGCGGCCTTCTTCCAGGCCGCGGTCTGCTCCGGGGTGAGCTTGTAAACCTCGTGATTGGACTCGGCCTTCACCTTGTCGATGCCGGCGTCCTCGAACTTGCCCCAGTGCTCGCCGACCACGCCTGCCATCTCGACCGAGCAGTTCTTGTCGATCGCGGCCTTCTGCTTGTCGGACATCGCGTTGTACTTGTCCTTGTTCATGACGAACACGAAGGTCGTCGTATAGAGCGGCGCCTCCATGTCGTACTTCGTCACCTTGTCGATGCCGAACAGCACCAGCGAGCCCCAGGGGAAGGTGACGCCGTCGGCGACGCCGCGCTCGATGATGTCGCGCACTTCGGGCGCGGAGGACTGCACGTTGGTGCCGCCGAGCGAGGTGACGAAATTCGCCATGGTGGCGTGCGCCGGGCGGATCTTCAGGCCCTTCACGTCCTCCGGCATCACGATCTTCTTGGTGCGGGAGTGGAAGGACGAGGGCGAGTGGACAAAGGCGAGGCAGTACTTGACGTCCTTCATCTCCTTCTCGGCATATTTGCGGTACCAGGCGTCAAGGCCCTCTGAACCGCCCTTGGCGTCCGAGATCAGGAACGGCAGCTCGCCGGCGCCGATGATCGGGAAGCGGCCGGGCTGGTAGCCGGGATTGACGTAGGTGACGTCGGCGATGCCGTCGCGCGCCATGTCGTAATGGTCGAAGGCCTTGCCGAGCTGCTGGGCCGGAAACACCTTGCCCTTGATGGTGCCGCCGGAATCCTTCTCCACTGCGGCCGCCCAGTCTTCCAGCGATTTTTGCAGCGGATGCGAGGCCGGCACCCAGTGCGAGATCTTCAGGTCGAAGGTCTTGTCCTGCGCGAACGCAGGCGTCACGCTTGCTGCCAGCAGCAAAGCCAGACAGGCTTTCCTCATTGGTCGTCTCTCCCTCTTTCTGACGGCGGGCTTCGATGGCCCGGTCTCGTTATTTAACATGTTATATAATCGGCTGACGGGTTCAAGCCGGAACTGGCGCGGCGCGCCACCGCCGTCATCTACGTCAGCGATGTTGCATGGATTTGTCGCGCTGCGGCAGCGAGCACTCCCCCTTTTGCCCAACCGTTATATGATATAATTATCCTGCGCGGGCCGACACGACAAGCGAGCCGCTGTGCACCCTACAGGATCGGGAGGAGCAAGTATTGCGGACAAAAGTCGCAATCATCGGGGCCGGGCCGGCCGGATTGTTGCTTGGGCAACTGCTGCATCGATACGGCATCGACAACGTCATTCTCGAGCGGCAAAGCCCGGACTACGTGCTCGGGCGCATTCGCGCCGGCCTCCTGGAAGAGGGAACCGTGGGGCTGCTCGACCAGGTCGGCGCCGGCGCGCGGGCGCATGCCGAAGGTCTGGTGCATGAGGGCATCGAGCTCGCCTTCTCCGGCCGCCGTCATCGCATCGACATGAAGGGCGCGACCGGCAAGACGGTCATGATCTACGGCCAGACCGAGGTTACGCTCGACCTCATGAACGCGCGCAAGGCCGCCGGTCTCGTTTCGGTCTACGAGGCGAAGGACGTGCAGCCGCACGATTTCGTCGGCAGCCACCCTCGCGTAACCTATGTCAAGGACGGCGTTACACACGAAATCGATTGCGACTTCATTGCCGGCTGCGACGGTTTTCACGGCGTCAGCCGCGCCAGCGTCCCGGCGTCGGCGATCGAGGAGTTCGAGCGGGTCTATCCGTTCGGCTGGCTCGGCATCCTGTCCGAGACGCCGCCTGTCAGCCACGAACTGATCTATTCCAACCACGCCCGCGGCTTTGCGCTGTGCACCATGCGTTCGATGAAGCGCAGCCGGCATTACGTGCAGTGCTCGCTCAATGATCATGTCGATGATTGGCCGGACGACCGTTTCTGGGACGAGCTGAAGCGCAGGCTCGACCAGGAGGCCGCCGACAGCCTCGTCACGGGTCCCTCGATCGAGAAGAGCATCGCGCCGCTGCGCAGCTTCGTCGCCGAGCCGATGCGCTTCGGCACGATGTTCCTGTGCGGCGATGCCGCGCACATCGTGCCGCCGACCGGTGCCAAGGGGCTGAACCTGGCTGCGAGCGACGCGCATTACCTCGCCAGCGCCTTCCGCGAATTCTACGACGAGAAGTCGAATGCGGGGATCGATGCCTATTCCGCCAAGGCGCTGGCGCGGGTCTGGAAGGCCGTGCGCTTCTCCTGGTGGATGACCTCGATGCTGCACAAATTCCCCGACACCGGCACCATCGGCGCGCGCATCCAGCTCGCCGAGCTCGACTATGTCACGCAGTCACAGGCCGCGATGACATCGCTGTCGGAGAATTACGTGGGGCTGCCGTTCTAGGGTGGCGCCGGCGCCAAGGTACGTCGTCATTGCGAGCGTAGCGAAGCAATCCAGGAATCCCTCCGCGGGGGCAGTCTGGATTGCCTCGCGGAGCCTGTCATCGGGCCGCGCTTCGCGCGGACCCGTTGGCTCGCAATGACGGGAGTGACCGTTTCAAACGCCCACGCAAATTCCGTTTAAAACTTTGTAGGCGGTGAAACTGTCATCCATATCGCGTTCAATGGCGGCGACCAGCAAGGCGAGACGCCCATGACCGACACCGACATCCCCGGCGGCTTCGAGCCGCTTTCCCGCAAGAGCCCTCTCACCGAACCCTGGGAGCCGCTCTACGCGAAGAAAACCGACAAGGCCGTCATCATCGGCGTGCGGCTGGCAAGACCACACACCAACGGCCGCGGCCTGATCCATGGCGGCCTCATTGCGGCGCTCTCCGACAACGCCATGGGTTATAGCTGCGCGCAGGTGACGAACTGGACCACCTCGTTCGTGACGATCTCGCTGTCGATCGACTTCGTCGGCTCCGCCGAGATCGGCCAGTGGCTCGCGATCGAGAGCGAGGTGATCAAGACCGGCAAGACGATCTGTTTTGCGCAGAGCCTGATCAAGGCCGACGATGTCGTGATCGCGCGGGCGAGCGGGACGTTCCGAGTGGTGTCGAAGAAGGGATGATGTCTCGTGCCCCGGCTCTGCAGCGCACCACTATGTGCCGCGCTGCGTCCGGGACACGTACGACTACCCAAACTTCCACTGCGTCGTCTCCACCACGAGATCGATGAACGCGCGCACCTTGGCCGAGAGCAGGCGTGACGTCGGGTAGACGATGTGGATCGGCAGCGCCGGCTGCTCGTATTCCGCCAGCAGGATCTTCAGCCGCCCGCGCTTCAAGCCCTCGGCGGCCTGATAGGCCAGCACGCGCGTCACGCCGCCGCCGGCCTCGGCATATTGCAGCGATGCATCGGCACTGTTGCTGATGAACCGGGGAGAGGGCGTCACCTCGATGTCGCGGCCGTCCCGGACGAAGCGCCAGCTGGCGTATGGGCCGAACTGGATCGTCTGATGCGCGAGCAGCGCTTCCGGCGTCTTCGGCTCGCCATGGCGCTTCAGATAGCCGGGCGCAGCCACCACGATCCGTCGCATCTCGCCGACCTGGCGCGCGACCAGCGAGGAATCGGGGAGATGGCCGATCCGCACCGCGGCGTCGACGGCGTCTTCCACCAGGTTCACCAGATGATCCGATAGCCTGAGTTCGCAGGCGACCTCGGCGTAACGCTTGAGATAGGCCGTCATGACCGGGCCGACATGGAGCCGGCCGAAGCCGACCGGCGCCGACACCACCAGACGTCCGCTCGGCCGGTTCCGTTCCGCCCGCGCGGAGCCGTCGGCCTCCTCCACATCGGCGAGAATGCGCCGCGCGCGCTCCAGATAGCGCGTGCCGACGTCGGTGAGCGTCACCTGCCGGGTGGTCCGCTGCAGCAGCCGCGCGCCGAGATGCTCCTCCAGTGCCGCGATCAGCCGCGTCACCGCCGAAGCCGACAGGCGCAGCTTGCGGGCCGCCGGCGCGAAGCCGCGCAGATCGGCGACGGTGACGAAGACCTGCATGGCCTCAAGGCGATCCATGGACATTATTGCATATATCGCAATGATGAAGTGTCAAGACGGCCGATTGTTTTGGACGGCGAAAGGTCCATCTTGCTTACGAAAGACGCAGCGAATGCGCCGGAATCCCAGGAGATATTCCGATGACGACAGCAATCCGCATCTATGCCAGCGATGTGGCCTTCACGCCCGCGGTGAAGGCGATCCAGGCGCGCAAGGGTTCGCGCGAGGCCTATGGCCGCGTCGAGCAGCGCGGCTGGCGCACCGAGGTCGACGATAACCTTGCCGCGTTCCTGGCCGATGCCAACAGCTTCTATTTCGCCACGGCCTCGGCCGACGGCCAGCCCTATATCCAGCACCGCGGCGGGCCGAAGGGCTTTTTGAAGGTCCTGGACAAGCAGACGCTCGCCTTCGCCGATTACGCCGGCAACCAGCAATATCTGACGCAAGGCAATCTCTCGGAGAATCCCAAGGCGTACATCTTCGTGATGGACTACGCCCATCGCCGCCGCGTGAAGATCTGGGGCGAGGCGCGCGTGGTCGAGGAGGACGAAGCGCTGACACAGTCGCTGATGCCGAGGGGATACCGCGCGCGGCCCGAGCAGGTGATCCTGTTCAAGATCGCCGCCTGGGATACGAACTGCCCGCAGCATATCCCGCAGAAGTTCGACGCCGCGGATGTTGCCGCTGCGCTGGCGGTCAAAGATCAGCGCATCGCGGAACTCGAGGCGGAAGTGGCGGCGCTGAAGGGCGAGAAGGCGGCGACGAACTGACTTTCAAGCGACGGAAGGTGCCGCCGGCGGGTGGATGGTCGCAAAAAAGGGCATCCGTCAAGGTTGTGGACCGCAATGGCGTCGCATTCGAGGCGAAGGATACATCCTTCGCAAAACGCAACCGCGGGCGCAGGATTAGCGACGCGCGAGGATGCCGAAGGGCTGAAAATCGTGCAAGGGAGCCGGGCTATGAAACCGTCATCTCTGCTGGTTTCCGCTTTGGCCGCGGCTTCCCTCACCTCGGCCCATGCAACCGAGCGGCCCCAGGTCGGCGATATCATTACGTTGCAGGTCCAAACACTCGTCTGCTTCGATCTGGAGAACACCAAGGAACTGGAACGCACACACGCGATGGAGGGCCTCTCGGCGGCGCTGCGTTTTGTTGACCATCATCCCCTGCAGGGCAAGCCCGCGGCGGGGACCGGCATGTTCACCAACGTCTGCAGCCGCTTCGGGCCAAGCGGAACGATGTACCGGGTTGAAAAGATCTACGACTGGACGAGCGGCGGGATGACCCTGTTCTGCATTGACCTGGCGACAAAATGGAATCTCGGCGCGCCGGCCGACGAGAAAGGACCGCGGGCTGGGCCGGCCGACAATTGCTGGTGGGGGCGGCTCGATTATTGAGCAGACTACCCACGATCCGCACTGCGCGCTTGGAGCTGGCGTCCACTCTGGGATTTCGCCAACAGCGGAGCAACGCTGCGCGCAATAACATGATCAAACTGACCTGGATGCGTCCTTCCTGAAGTTCAAGACGTCAAAAGGAGGAATTGAAATGTCGGTCCCCTGCAAATTCGAACGCAGCCTCCTCAGCCACGAAGAATATGAGACGATCCGCCTCACGCACCACCCCGCCATCTATGGCGTCGAGGTGGCTGAGCTCGAGGCCATGCGACCCCGCTTGCGCAAGATGCATGATAAGGAGCGCACGTTCGACCGGCAAAGGCGGCGAGAGAGGCGCGGAAAGGCCGAGACGCGCGGAGCAAGCTTTCCAGGAACCGCCGAACATGCATCAGAGCGCAAGCAGGTTTTCGCCGCGGCGCTGAAGCGGCTGAACAAGGAGCTCAGGCGTCTTCGCTACCTGACAGCTCGGACCGCACATGTCGAGGCGGCCCGGAAGGCCCTCGCGCTGCATCGCGCCACGAACTTCAAGACTCATCCCGCTGCCGGCGCGACCGCGAACGAAGGCATGATGCCGAAGGCGAGCACACGTCGAAGAAAGATCATTACAGGTGCAAAAATCGGACGCGTGTCCCAGGCGACGAAAGTCGCCCAGGCGGTGCGCGACGCGCGAGGCGCTTGAGTGCGGCCGAGGCGCTTGAGTGCGGCCTTGAGGCAATGGTCGCCATGTCGGCCATTGTCTCAACGCACGTGGTGGCTGCTAACATCGACGAAATGCCTGCACTGTCGTTGATCCTCCCCCCGGTTCCTCCACGACGAGCGGCGGTAGCGGACAGTCGAGCGTATCGCAAATGGCGCGGAGCAGCTCCGCTTCGCGGACGGTGACCTCCTGGTTTGCCAGGATGCAGGCCGCGCAGGCGATGACGATCCGGCGCTTGATGGCCGGGACGGATTGATTGAGCGTTTGCAGCGCCGCGTCGAACTCGGCGAGAGAGCATTCCTCTCGTCGTGGCAGGCGGTGGGTGTGGTCGCCGCCGATGTAGCTGCGCATGCCCGTATCGAAGGCCGGGGCGGCCTGGTCGCGTTCCGGCTGACCTTCCCAAGCCAATAACGCCAACACCGTCGCCACCGGCTGCGCCAGTTTTTCCGGCGAGTTGTGCACTGGACGCGTCTTGCGCTGCGGCAAGAACTGGGAGTCGAGATGGCGATGCAGCACACAGCGGAGGGTGTACTCGAACAAGCTTAGCCGCTGGTCAGCGACCATGAGCCTCTCGACTTCGGCGCGGAAAGCCCGATGCTGGCCGGGTGACATCTGTCGCAGGGCCGGCATGGCCAGGTCCAGAAGGGGCAGCCGGTGCGTGTCCGGCAGCGCCTGGACAGGGTCGACCAGCCGCAAGGTTTCGGCGAAGTCGTGCGGCCCGGTGCTGGCCTTCAGCCGGGTCAGCTGGAGGTCCCGCAGGTCCGCCCGCGGGTCCAGGAGAAGGGCGTAGACCAGGGCGTGAGCACTGAACGGCTCTTGAGCGGCGACCCGGAGCACGTCGGGCATGCCGTCGCGCAGCGCGTTCGCGCGGCTGATTTCTTCCGGATCGACCTGGCCGACCCGGGACGCCGCTTCGTCGGCAAACCTCAAAATCGGCAGCGGCGCCTGTGGCAGCCCCGGTAACCTCGGCATCCCGGCGAACGGCGGCACACGGCTGCGGCGGGTGCCTTCGAGTTCTTCCCGATCGATACCGACCGGCCGCACCTCCAGGAATTGGCCGTCGAACTGGGGATCGAGCCGGCGGATGCGCTCGACGAGGGGCGGATGGGTGGCCAGCAGTCCGGCGAGCCCCCCGCCGGCGAAGGCGTTGGCGAAAAACATGTGACCGATCTCGGCCGCCTGCGGGTTGCCGATGCGGGACCCCTCGGCCAGCCCGCCGATCTTCTTGAGTGCTCCGCCAATGCCATCGGGGTTGCGCGTGAACTGAACGGCGCTGGCATCGGCCAGGTACTCGCGCTGCCGGGACACCGCCGCCATGATCAGCCGGCCGAAGAACGCTCCCACGAGGCCGAGCACGAACACGCCCAGGCCGAGCAGCATCAAGCCGCCGCGGGAATCATTCCTTCCCGAAGAACGTCCGGACGTGAACATGAGCATGCGGCCCATGATGGACAACGCCATGATCCCGAAGATCAGGCCGATCAGCCGGATGTTGAGCCGCATGTCGCCGTTGAGGATGTGGCTGAACTCGTGGGCCACCACGCCCTGCAGCTCGTCGCGGGTCAAATAATTGAGACAGCCCTGGGAGACGGCGACCACGGCATCGCCGGGAGCGTAGCCAGCCGCGAAGGCATTGATGCCGGGCTCCGCCAGAACATAGACGGGGGGCACCGGCACTCCCGCGGCAAGCGCCATTTCCTCGACGACGTTGAGCAGCCGCTTCTCTCGCGCGTCGGTGGTCGTGCCGGGCACCTCCTCACCACCCAGCATCAGGGCGACGGCCTGGCCGCCGGACGAGAGCTGGGCCACCTTGAACACGCTCGCAGCCCCAACCACGAGGCCCACCCCCGGCGCCGCGAGCAGGAGCAATTCCGGTTGCCACCAGGACACCGGCTCGGGGCCGCCATCCATGCTGACCGCGACCAGCAGCGCATACACCAGGGCGATCAGAATCAGGATCGCCAGGACGAAATAGACCACCAGCTGGAGGGTCTTGCGTCTGGCCGAATCCTGCTGCTGAAAGAAATTTGTGGCCATGGTCGGAGACGACTTTTTCGAGCGTGGAACCGGAAGCATGGGACGCACCGGAACGATGGACGTTCCGGGTTAGAACGACACCTTGGGTGCTGGGCGCTCGGTCTCCGGGGTTTCGAGCAGCGCCGCCTCCTTGAAGCCGAACATTCCGGCCACCGTATTGGCCGGGAAGACCTCGCGCCGGATGTTGTAGGTGGCGGCGGCGTCGTTGAACGCTTGCCGGGCAAAGGCGATCTTGTTCTCGGTCGAGCTCAGCTCTTCCTGCAGGGCGAGCATGTTCTGGTTGGCTTTGAGGTCCGGGTACGCCTCGGACAGGGCAAATAGCCGGCCCAGGATGCCGCCCAGCTGGGCCTCGGCCTGGTTATGCTCCCTGATGGCCGCCGGGTCGCTGGGGTTGGCGGCAACTTTCTGCTCGGCCGCCATCGCGCTGTTGCGGGCCTTGATGACGGCGTCGAGCGTCTCGCGCTCGTGGGCCATGTAGCCCTTGACGGCTTCAACCAGGTTCGGAATCAGCTCGTAGCGGCGTTTGAGCTGCACGTCGATCTGGGCGAAGGCGTTCTTGAAGCGGTTCGCTGCGACCACCAGTCCGTTGTAGATGCCCATGAGCCAGAGTGCGAACAGCAGCACGATGCCCAGAAGCACGATCAGCGCAATTGTGACGGGATTCATGAGCCACGACCTCCGACGAGAGAACTGTTGGTCTGGTCAATCGCACGATCACCGGCGCCAAGCCGGCGCAACACTTGTCTAACGGAATCCGGCCGAAAACTTGACAAAATCCCAAGGGCGACAGGTTCAAGGGCGACCGGTCGAGGACGGCACTATCTTTGTCGTGTGTCGCCCACGAACCTGTGGTCCTTCCCGCTCTCCGCGCAGTCATTTATGGACTTGCAGGACGGGAGGCCAGCCTGCGCGGCAACCTACAATACACTATCGCCTTCGTGCTGGAAACCAAGATAGCTTGCGGCGACCCGTTCGTTCGCCGCGATGTCGCTGGCCTTGCCGCTCAGCACGAACTCGCCGAGTTCCATCACATAGGCCTGGTCCGCGATCTTCAGCGCGGCCTGCGCATTCTGCTCGACCAGCAGCACGGAGACGCCGCTGGCACGCAGCTCGGTGATGATGCGGAAAATATCGGCGACGATGATCGGGGCGAGGCCGAGGCTGGGCTCGTCCAGCATCAACAATTTCGGCTCGCCCATCAGCGCGCGGCCCATGGCGAGCATCTGCTGCTCGCCGCCGGAGAGCGTGCCGGCGAGCTGCTTGCGTCGCTCTTTCAGCCGCGGAAACAGCGTGTAGACCCGCTCCATCGAGGCCTTCGCCTTGCTCCTCTCGATGCGGAAGGCACCCAGCTCGAGATTGTCCTCGACATTCATGGTCACGAACAGCTCGCGGTGCTCCGGCACGAGCCCGAGCCCCATCGCGACGCGGTCCTCGATGTCGAGCCGGGCGAGATCCTGGCCGGCAAAGGCGACGCGGCCCTTCAACGGCAGAATGCCCATGATGGCCGAGAGCAGCGTGGTCTTGCCGGCGCCGTTGGCGCCGACGATGGTGACGATCTCGTTTTGGCCGACCTCGAGCGAGACCGAGCGCACCGCCTCGACCTTGCCGTAGGCGACGTGGGCGTCGGTGACGGACAACAGCGCGCTCATGCCGCCACTCCGAGATAGGCCTTGATCACTTCGGGATTGGTCTTGATCGTGGCCGGCGTTCCCTCTGCGATCTTGGTGCCGAAATCGAGCACCACGATGCGGTCCGCGAGGTTCATGACAAAGCCCATGTCGTGCTCGACCAGCAGCACGCTCATGCCGCCGTCGCGCAGCTCACGCAGCAGCGCGGCGAGCCGCTGCTTCTCCATGTGGCGCAGGCCGGCGGCCGGCTCGTCGAGCAGGAGCAGCATCGGATCGACGCACAGGGCGCGCGCGATCTCGACGATGCGCTGCTGGCCGAGCGAGAGGCTGCCCGCGAGCTGATGCATCTGGTCGGCGAGGCCGACGCGCTCGATCTGGCGGGCGGCTTCGGCGAGCAGCTTGGCCTCATCAGTGCGGTCGAGCCGCAGCATCGAGGAGATCGGCCCCGAATGGCCGCGCAGATGCGCGCCGATCGCGACATTCTCCAGCACGGTCATGTCAGGGACGAGCTTGACGTGCTGGAAGGTGCGCGAGATGCCGAGCTTGACGATCTCCTGCGGCGGCGCCTTGTCGACCTTCCTGCCGAGCACCGAGATCGCGCCCGAGGTTGCCGACAGCACGCCGGTGATGAGGTTGAAGGTCGTGCTCTTGCCGGCGCCGTTTGGTCCGATCAGCGCGACGATCTCGCGGGCCTGGACGTTGAAGGAGACGTTGTTGACCGCAACCACGCCGCCGAACTGCTTGCGCGCCTTCTCGACCTGGAGCAGCACGCCGGACCGGTCCGCCGGGCGGCTGCGCTGCTCCAGCTTCAGCGAGGTGTCCGGCTTCCTGCCACGGGTAGGCTCGGGCAGGAACGACATCAGCCAGGGCCAGACCCCGCCGGGCGCGAGTTGCAGCAACGCCACCAGCATGATGCCGAACACGATGGTCTCGACCTGGCCGGAGCCGGGCAGGATCAGCGGCAAATAGCTCTGCAGGACCTCCTTGAGGATCACCACGATCGCCGCGCCCAGCACGCCGCCCCAGACATAGCCGGCGCCGCCGACCACCGCGATGAAGAGATATTCGATGCCGGCGTGCGCGCCGAACGGCGTCGGGGTCACCGCGCGCTGAAGATGCGCGTAGAGCCAGCCGGAGAGGCCGGCGAGCACCGCGGCATGGATGAACACCAGCAGCTTTGCGCGCGGCGTGTGCACGCCGAACGCCTCGGCCGCGATATGGCCGCGCCTGAGCGCACGGATGGCGCGGCCGGTGCGGGAATCCAGCAGGTTCATCGTGAGCAGGGCCGAGACGATCACTGCGACCCAGATCGCGTAATAGATCGAGCCGGGCGAGAGCATCTTGAACGCGCCGATCGATAGCGGCGGGATCGCCGAGATGCCGTCGTTTCTCCCCAGAAATTCCAGCTTGCTGAAGAGGTAGAACAGGCCGAGCCCCCAGGCGAGCGTGCCGAGCGGCAGATAATGGCCGGAGAGGCGGACGGTGATCAGGCCGAGCAGCACCGCGAACAGGCCGCTGACCACGAGCGATAGCGGCAGCGTCAGCCAGGGCGACAGGCCGTAGGCCGTCGACAGCACCGCGGTGGTATAGGCGCCGAAGCCGACGAAAGCCGCCTGTCCAAACGAGGTCAGACCGCCGACACCGGTGAGCAGCACGAGGCCCATCGCGACGAGGGCCGCAAGCCCGATATTGTCGAGCAGCACGATCCAGAACGGCGGCACGCCAGGTAGATGCGGGATCGCCGCCATCAGAAGCGCGAAGATGAGGATGGGAAGCCGGCTCTGCATCTTAGCGTCAGTCCTTCTCTTCCTCGACCGCGGGCGCGGCGAGCGAGCGCAGCAGCAGCACGGGGATCAGGAGCATGAAAACGATGACCTCCTTGTAATTGGAGGCATAGAATGACGAGAACGCCTCGACGATCCCGACGACGAGCGCCGCGACGGCGGTGAGGGGATAGCTGACGAGGCCGCCGATGATTGCGGCGACAAAACCCTTCAGGCCGATCAGGAAGCCGGAGTCATAGTAGAGCGTCGTGATCGGCACGATCATGATGCCCGACAGCGCGCCGATGACGGACGCCAGCAGGAACGCGATCTGTCCCGACAGCGTGGTGCGGATGCCGGCCAGCCGCGCGCCGAGCCGGTTCACGGCGGTCGCGCGCAGCGCCTTGCCGTAGAGCGTCAGCCCGAAGAACAGCCAGAGCCCGACGATGAAGGCGATGGTGATGGCGTAGACCGTGATGCTCTGGCCGGTGAAGCGCAGCGCGCCCGCGCTGAAGGAGGTCGACAGTACGGCCGGTCCGCGCTGGCCTTCGGCACCGAAGAACAAGAGGCCCAGTCCCTGCAGCGCGAGGTGGACGCCGACCGAGGCGATCAGCAGCACGAGCACGGAGGTGTGCGCCAGCGGCTGGAACGCGATACGGTAGAGATACAGGCCGATCATCGCGACGATCACCAGCGACAGCGCGATGCAGATCGCCACCGGCGGCTTCTGGGCGGCGAAGTAGATGGTCAGCGCCAGCACGATGGCCGGCAGCACGATGTTGGTGAGGAAGCTGCGTACGATCAGCCGTACGTGCAGCGCCTTGCGCGCCACGAACAGGTCGAACGCAAAGGCGCCGATGCCAAGGGCCAGCGCGAGTTTTGCCGTTCCCGGCATCTGGCCCGCCGCGAGCGAGGCATAGGTCAGCGCGCCATAGGTGACGAATTCGCCCTGGGGGATGAGGATCACGCGGGTGACGGCGAACACCAGCACCAGCGCCAGGCCGAGCAGCGCATAGATCGCGCCATTGGTGATGCCGTCCTGCAGCAGGAACAGCATGATGGTGGTGTTCAAGACCGGACGCTCCCCCTCAAAGATCCGGGCCGGTCTCCGCGGTTGCGGGGCTCGGTCCGCTCACAGCCATTGAAAAACGCTGATATTTGATATGGTCAATAACAATTATCAAATATAATCTCAAGGGTGACAGGCGACCCGTCCTGAACTTAGCGGGATTATGAGCACGAGGCGATGACCGTTTCCAAGACCGCTGAAAAGACCGCTGAGAAGTCTGGCGACGCGACCAAGGGCCGCAAGGACGCAACGGAGGCGCAGCCCGAGGCGCTTCAGCTCGGCGAGCTCTCGGAGCAGCTCGGTTATGTGCTGAAGCGGGCACAGCTCAAGGTGTTCGAGAACTTTCTGCGCTGCATGGCCTCGCTCCAGCTCACGCCCGCACAGTTCTCCGTGCTGCTGCTGGTCGAGAAGAATCCGGGCCGTAACCAGACCGAGGTCGCTTCGACGCTCGGCATCCTGCGCCCGAACTTCGTGGCCATGCTCGACAATCTCGAGAGCCGGGACCTGTGCGCGCGGATCCGCTCCACCAACGACCGCCGCTCGCACATCCTGGTGCTGACCGACAAGGGCAAGGCCGTGCTGGCCCGCGCCAAGAAGCTCGTTGCCACCAAGCACGAGGCGCGGCTGAACGATCTGCTCGGGCAGGCCAACCGCGAAGCCCTGATCCAGATGCTTTCGAAGATCGCCACCGAGTTTTGAGGGGCGGTACGCCTGGACACCGGGGCCGGCGCCTCAATCCACCAAGATCACCAGGATATCCTTGACGTTCGTCAGCGTCGCGCCGGGCATCCGCGTCTCTCCTCTCACTCCGTCGTTTCGGGATGGCCCTCAGGGCAAGGGCGTGAGTTCCGAGGCCGTCGAACGCAATGATGCGTTGCTTATATAAAATGACGCTTGAAACGTCATTTTGCGCGCCCTAAGCTTCGTAAATCAATCACTGTACCTGCCACGGACATTGCCCCGTGATCACCGCCGCGCAGCTTCGAGCCGCCCGTGCCTTACTCAGGATTGACCAGCGCGAACTCGCGCAGCGCTGTTCGCTGTCGCTGCCGACGATCCAGCGCATGGAGGCCTCCGAAGGGGTGATCCGCGGCAATGTCGATTCCCTGGTGAAGCTGGTCGAGGCGTTGTCGGTTGCCGGCATCGAGCTGATTGCCGAGGGGGCGGCCTCGAGCTCCGGGGGCCGCGGTGTGCGGCTGAAGTCTCCACCCCCGAGCGCAGGCGGCCAATAGCGATGGCGACGCGCGCGCAAAACATGATCGAGGCGCGACCATGATCGCCGTGGCGCTATGGTCAGTGGCGGCCCTGCTGGCGCTTGCGCCTGCGGGAGTCGTGCTGTCGACGCGCCCGCGCGGCTCGATCATCCTTTACGGCGGATGCCTGATCGCCACATCGACGCTATGTGTCACGGCGCTGTCCGATCTGCTCTATTTCCCGCATCTGACGCCGAGCGCGACACTGCCGATCGGCCTGCCTTGGCTCGGTGCCCATTTCCGGCTCGATGCGCTGTCCGCCTTCTTCCTCGTCGTCGTCAATCTCGGCGGCGCCGCTGCAAGTCTGTTCGCACTCGGCTACGGCCAGCACGAGAGCTCCCCCGGCCGCGTGCTGCCGTTCTATCCTGCCTATCTCGCAGCGATGAACGTCGTCGTGCTGGCAAACGATGCCTTCAGCTTCCTGGTCGCCTGGGAATTCATGTCGCTGACCTCGTGGGCGATGGTGGTGTCGCATCACCGGGAGGAGGGGAATGTCCAGGCCGGCTATGTCTATCTTCTGATGGCAAGTTTCGGCACGCTGGCGCTGCTGCTCGCCTTCGGCCTGCTCGCGAGCGGCGCCGGTTACGATTTCGATACGATCCGGGCCTCGCATCCTTCCGCTGCGCTGACCGGCACGGTGGTGATCCTCGTGCTGCTGGGCGCCGGCTCCAAGGCTGGCCTGGTGCCGCTGCACGCTTGGCTGCCGCTCGCCCATCCCGCCGCGCCCAGCCACGTCTCCGGCCTGATGAGCGGCGTCATGACCAAGGTCGCCGTCTACGGCTTCGTGCGTATCGTCTTCGATCTTCTGCCCGAACCGGTGTGGTGGTGGAGCGTGGTGGTGCTCCTGGTCGGCGGCCCGACCGCGACGCTGGGTGTGCTCTATGCGCTCATGCAGCGCGACATCAAGCGCGTGCTCGCCTATTCGACCATCGAGAACATCGGCATCATCTTCACCGGCCTCGGGCTGGCGCTCGCCTTCAAGGCGCAGGGGCTCGATTGGGTGGCCGCGCTCGCCTTCACTGCGGCGCTGCTGCATGTCTTCAACCACGCGCTGTTCAAGAGCCTGTTGTTCTTCGGCGCCGGCGCGGTGCTGGAAGTCACCGGCGAGCGCGACATGGAGAAGCTCGGCGGCCTGATTCATCGCATGCCGAAGACGGCGTTCGCGATGCTGGTCGGCTGCGTCGCGATCTCGGCACTGCCGCCGTTCAACGGCTTCGTTTCGGAATGGCTGACCTTCCAGGCCATCCTGCTCTCACCGCAACTGCCGAACTGGGGATTGAAGCTGATCATCCCGGCGGTCGGCGGACTGCTGGCGCTCGCGGCTGCCTTCGCCGCGGCGTGCTTCGTCAAACTCTACGGCATCAGTTTCCTCGGCCGTCCCCGTTCGGATGTCGCCGCATCCGCGCACGAGACGGATCGCTTCTCGCTCGCCGCGATGTTCGCGCTGGCCGCTCTCTGCCTCGTCGCCGGCATCGTGCCAGGCCTCTTCATCGACGCGCTCGCGCCGGTGAGCAAGGCCATGGTCGGCAACGTCATGCCGCACCAGACCGGACTGGAGTGGCTGACCATCGTGCCGATCGCGGAGAGCCGCAGCTCCTATAACGGTCTCCTGGTGTTTCTGTTCGCGGCGCTCAGCGGCATGGCCGCAGCCTCCGCCATTCATCGTCTGGCGTCCGATCGTTTGCGTCGCGCACCGGCTTGGGATTGCGGCTATCCGGATCCGAACCCCGCGATCCAGTACTCCGCCTCCAGCTTCTCGCAGCCGATTCGCCGCGTGTTCGGCAGCGTGATCTTCGCTGCGCACGAGGTCGGCGAGATGCCGCCGCCCTTGTCGCCCGCGCCGGCCCGGTTCACCGTCGACATGCGCGACCCGATCTGGGACGCGCTCTACGCGCCGATCGCCAAGGTGATCGGCGTTGCGACCGAGCGCATCAATATGCTGCAATTCCTCACCATCCGCCGCTATCTGACGCTGGTCTTCGCCGCGTTGATCGTGCTCCTTCTGGTGGTGGCGCTATGACCGCGCTTCGCGACATCCTCTCGCAGGGCGTCCAGATGTGCCTCGTGCTGCTGCTTGCGCCATTGCTCACCGGCTTCGTTCGCAAGGTGAAGGCGCGGCTGTTGCGTCGGCGCGGTCCGCCGCTCCTGCAGCCCTACCGCGATCTCATCCGCCTGATGCGCAAGGACGTCGTGCTGGCGGACAACGCATCCTGGCTGTTCCGCGTCATTCCCTATCTGATGTTCGCAGGCACCTGGGTCGCGGCCTCGCTGGTGCCGACCTTCGGCAACGGACTCCTGTTCTCCTGGACCGCCGACCTCATCGCCATCATCGCACTGCTCGGCAGCGCGCGTTTCTTCCAGGCGCTGGCCGGCATGGATGTCGGCACCGCCTTCGGCGGCATCGGCTCCAGTCGCGAGGTGATGATCGCCTCGCTCGCCGAGCCTGCGATGCTGATCACCGTCTTCTCCGTCGCGATGATCGCGGGCTCGACCCAGCTCTCCTACGTCGCCGAATTCATGGGCTCGGACGCGGTCGGCCTGCGCGTGTCGCTTGGCATGGCCTTCGTCGCGCTGACCATCGTGGCGCTGGCGGAGAATGCCCGCATCCCCGTCGACAATCCGGCCACCCATCTCGAACTCACCATGGTGCACGAGGCCATGGTCCTGGAGTATTCCGGGCGGCATCTCGCGCTGGTCGACCTGTCGTCGCAGCTCAAGCTCCTGCTCTATGTTTCCCTGATCGCCTGCGTGTTCCTGCCCTGGGGCACGGCGACAGCGGATGCAGGCGTTGCGAGGCTGGGCCTTGGTGCGCTGCTCTATCTCGGCAAGCTCGCGGTCCTCGGCTTCCTGCTTGCCGTCTTCGAGACGTCGATCGCCAAGATGCGGGTATTCAGGATCCCCGAGTTCCTGGGCGCGGCGCTGATGTTGGCGCTGCTGGCCACCCTGTTGCGTTTCGTGTCCGGGAGCCTCTAGCGATGAGCAGCCTGCAATTCGACATCGCCCATCTGCTCGCCGGTTGCCTCGTGCTGGCGAGTTTCATGATGCTCTATCAGGACCGGCTCTATGCGCTGCTCAACGTCTATGCGCTGCACGCCAGCGTGCTGGCGCTGTCGGTCGCCTGGCAGGCCTATGTGCAGCACGCGCCGCATCTCTACGTCACGGCGCTGATCGCACTGGTCTTCAAGGCCATCATCATCCCGGTGGCGCTGCACCGGATCATCAAGAGGCTCGGCATTCACCGCGAGATCGAGAACGTGATCGGCATCGGGCTGACCATGATGGCCGGCATCGGCCTCGTCGCGCTGTCGATGGTGGTGATGTTGCGGGTGACGCCGGGTGCCGATGCACTGGCGCGCGAGGACCTTGCCTTCGCGCTGTCGGTGGTGCTGCTGGGGCTCCTGATCATGGTGACGCGACGCAACGCCGTGAGCCAGGTGGTCGGCTTCATGTCGCTGGAGAACGGGCTGGTGCTGGCGGCAACCGGCGCCAAGGGCATGCCGCTGGTGGTCGAGATCAGCGTCGCCTTCTCGGTGCTGATCGCCTTCATCGTGATCGGCATTTTCCTGTTCCGCATCCGCGAGCGTTTTGACAGCGTGGATGTGCAGGCGCTCGATCGCTTCAGGGGAGAGCGGCGATGACGATCGACGCGCTCGGTGCGATCCTGCTGATCCCGGCCATCTCGGCCGTGCTGCTCGCGATCCTGCCCGGCTACCTGCTGACGGCGAAGCTCAACGTCGTTGCGGCGCTCGCGACCTTCCTCACCTCGCTGTTGCTGTTCGTGATCGAGCCGACGTCGGGGCAATATCTGCTGCTCGACGACCTCAACAAGGTCTTCATCGTGCTGACGACCTTCGTCGGCTTCACCACATCGGTGTTCAGCGCGAGCTACATCCACCACGAGATCGAGATCGGGCGGCTGACGCCGGCCTTCCTGCGGTTCTATCACGCGATGTACCAGGTGCTGATGTTCGCGATGAACCTCGCGCTCGTCGCCAACAATATCGGCCTGATGTGGGTCGCGGTCGAGATGGCGACGTTGACGACCGTGCTGATGGTCGGCATCTACCGCACCCATGAGGCGCTGGAAGCCGCCTGGAAATATTTCATCCTCGGTAGCGTCGGCATCGCGCTCGCGCTGTTCGGCACGATCCTGGTCTATATGGCGGCGCGCCCTGTAGTGGGCGAGGGGATGGACGGCATGGTGTGGACGGTGCTGGTGAAGCACGCCGCACAGTTCGACCCGGCGTTGCTCAACGTCGCCTTCGTCTTCCTCCTGCTCGGCTACGGCACCAAGGTCGGCCTCGCGCCGCTGCACGCCTGGCTGCCGGATGCGCATGCCGAGGGCCCGACGCCGATCTCGGCGGTGCTGTCCGGCCTGTTGCTCAATGTCGCGCTCTATGCGCTCCTGCGCTTCAAGATGATGCTCGCGGTCAACTCCGCGGCGATCACGCCGGGTCCGCTGATGGTGACCATGGGCCTGATATCGGTGATCTTCGCTTCGCTGATGCTGTACCGGCGTCGCGACATCAAGCGGATGTTCGCCTATTCCTCGATCGAGCATATGGGCATCATCGTCTTCGCCTTCGGCATGGGCGGACCGCTGGCGAATTTCGCAGGGCTGTTGCACATGACCATGCATTCGCTGACCAAGTCGGCCATCTTCTTCGCGGTGGGCCATATCGCTCAGGTCAAGGGCACACAGAAGATCGCCGATATCGGCGGGCTCACCGCGACCAACCCCGCGCTCGGCTGGGGCCTGATGCTCGGCGTCATCGCCATCGTCGGGCTGCCACCGCTCGGCATCTTTATGAGCGAGTTTCTGGTGGTGAGCTCGACCTTCGCCCGCGCGCCCTGGCTGACGGTGATTCTGGTGCTCGGCATCATCATCGCGCTCGGCGGGCTTTTCTTGCGGATCGGCCCGGTGATGTTCGGCGAGCCCAAGGGCAAGACCGCGCCTGCGGAAGCATCCTACGTGCCGATGTTCACGCATCTGGGATTGGTGCTGATGGCCGGCATCTATCTGCCGCCGGTGCTGGTCACCAGTTTCCAGAATGTCGCGAAGCTCCTGGGGTAGGCGATGGGCATCCTCGACAGCATCCCCCATGTTCCTGCAGAGTTGCCGCACCGTCCCTGGCCGCGCGCGGTCGTGACGGAGGCGGGTTGGCAGGCTGCGATCGATCGGCTGGTCGAGGGAGGCCTCACACTCCTTGGCTTCTGGGGCGAGCCGGCCGCGGTGCATATGGCGATGCTCGATGGCGCCTCGGCCGATATCGCGGTCGTCACCTACGAATGTACAGCCGGCACATTTCCAAGCGTCGCCAGCCGTCATCCGCCGGCGCTTCGGCTGGAGCGGACCATCCATGATCTGTTCGGGCTTGTCCCGGTTGACGCTGACGACCTGCGGCCATGGCTCGATCACTATGCCTGGGGCAAACCCTATCCGCTCTCGGGCCGCAACGCATCGCGCGACGTGCGGCCATACCAGTTCCTGCCGGCCGAGGGCGAGGCGTTGCACCAGGTTGCGGTCGGCCCCGTTCATGCCGGGATCATCGAGCCCGGTCATTTCCGCTTCACCGCCAATGGCGAGCATGTGGTGCGGCTGGAGCAGTGGCTTGGCTACACCCACAAGGGCATCGAGTCGCTGATGCAGGGCGCGAGCCTCGAGGCTGCGGCAAAGCTCGCCAACCGGACCTCCGGCGACAGCGCCGTCGCCTATGCCTTCGCCTTTGCCGGTGCCGCGGAAGCGGCGCTGCAGATCGAGGTGCCGAGGCAAGCGACCCTTTTGCGGGCGCTGATGGCGGAGCTGGAGCGGCTCGCCAATCATTTGGGCGATATCGGCGCCATCTGCAACGACGCTTCGTTCGCGCTGATGCATGCCCAGACCGGCATTCTGCGTGAGCGCTGCTTGCGCGCTGCGAATGTCGCGTTCGGCCATCGCCTGATGATGGACGTCATCGTGCCCGGTGGCGTGACGCGCGGCATCGCGCCGGACGGTGTTTCTGCGCTACGCGCGCTGCTCGCGGAGCTACGAAAGGTCTTTCCGCGCTTGATCGAGCTCTATGACAACACGGCGTCCCTGCAGGACCGCACCGTCACCACGGGCATCGTGAAGGCGGAGTATGCGCGCCAGTTTGGCGCCGGCGGTTATGTCGGCCGCGCCTCGGGCCGCGATTTCGATGCGCGGCGGGCGATTGCCTACATGCCTTACGATTCATTGTCGTTCGAGGTGCCGGTCCTACAGGCTGGTGACGTGAACGCCCGGGTCTGGATCCGAATCCGCGAGGTCGAGCAGAGCGTCGAGTTGATCGAGCAGATCCTCCATCAACTCGGGCCGGGAGGGCTCGAAACTGCGCTGCCTCCCAGGATCAGCCGCGGCGCCTGCGAAGGCATGGCGCTGACCGAGGCCTTCCGCGGCGACGTTCTGGTGTGGCTGCGGCTCGATGGCGAGTTGCGCGTCGAACGCTGCCACCTGCGCGACGCGTCGTGGTTCCAGTGGCCGCTGCTGGAAACCGCGATCGAGGGCAACATCATTGCCGACTTCCCGCTCTGCAACAAGTCGTTCAACTGTTCCTATTCAGGCGTGGACCTCTAAGCCGTGCGCAAGACCCTGCTCGAAAGCCTCACCCATGGTTCGCTGACGGAGCCTGCGCCGGCGCCGGACGATTCTGCGCTGGAGGAGCTTGCAACGAAAGTCGACCGCGCCGCCCAGGCCAGGCTTGGACGTTCTCTTGCCATTCGCGAGGTCGATGCCGGGTCCTGCAACGGCTGCGAACTGGAGATCCACGCGCTGTCGAACGCCTTCTACGACATCGAACGCTTCGGCCTGCGCTTCGTCGCCTCGCCGCGCCATGCCGATGTGCTGCTGGTCACGGGTCCCGTGACGAGGAACATGCGGCAGGCGCTGGAGCGGACCTACAACGCGACGCCCGATCCGAAATGGGTCGTCGCGGTCGGCGGCTGCGCGATCGATGGCGGCATTTTCAGAGGCAGCTATGCCTGCGTCGGCGGCGTATCCGAGACCGTTCCGGTGGATTTGCACATCAAGGGCTGCCCGCCGTCGCCGACGGACTTGTTGAGGGGCCTGCTCGCGCTGCTCGAGCATGTCAGCGGAGAGGGGTGAGCTGCATCCACACATCCCGTCATTGCCGAGTTTGTTGAAGCCGCTCGCCACATCCTCTCTTTCATCGCGCCGGGCAGACCAGCGCCTCAATCCACCAGGACCACCCTGATGTCGTTGACGTTCGTCAGCGTCGGGCCCGGCAGCAGCAGATCGCCGGTCGCCTCGAAGAATGCCGTCGCGTCGTTGTTGTCGAGATAGGCCTGCGGCTGAAGCCCCTGCGCCTTCATCTTTGCGAATGTTGCCGCGTCGATCAGCGCGCCGGCGGGGTCGGTGGGATTGCCGGCGCCGCCGTCGGCGCCGTCGGTGTCGCCGGCAAGGGCGGCGATGCCTGCCGTGTCCTTCAACAGGCTGGCGAGCGCCAGTGCATATTCCTGGTTCGGGCCGCCGCGGCCATTGCCGCGCACGGTGACGGTGAGCTCGCCGCCGGAGAGGATTGCGACGCGCCTGCCTTGCGCGCGCGCCTGGAGCGCCAGCCTGGCGTGATCGGCCGCGACCTCGCGGGCCTCGCCCTCGAGATCGGCGCCGAGATCGATCGTCTCGTAACCGGCGTCCTTGGCGAGCTTCACGGCGGCGTCGAGCGATTGCTTGGGACGTGCGATCAGTTCGAAATGCGCGCGCGCAAAGGCGGCGTCGCCGGGCTTGCAGCTCTCGTTGGCGGGATCGTCGAGCGCGCGCCTGACGGCATCGTCGATGTCGAGCCTGTACTTGGCGACGATGGCGCGCGCGTCCGCAAGCGTGGTCGGATCGGGCACGGTGGGACCGGAAGCGATCGCGGAAGGATCGTCATGCGGCACGTCGGAGATCGCGAGCGTCACGATCTCGGCGGCCTTCCGCCCCGCGCGCGCCAGCCGTCCGCCCTTGATCCGCGACAGATGTTTTCTGACGATATTCATCTCGCCGATCGGCGCGCCCGAGCGCAGCAGCGCCTTGTTGACCGCCTGCTTCTGCGCGAAGCTGATGCCCTCGACGGGGGCGATCCAGTTCGCCGAGCCGCCGCCGGTGAGCAGCACCAGGAGAAGATCGTCAGGGCCGGCCTCGCCAGCCAGCGCGAGTGTGTCGGCCGCGCCCTTCAAGCCGGCTTCATCCGGCACGGGATGGCCGGCCTCGACCACGCGGATGCGGCGCGTCGGCACGCCGTAGCCATGGCGGGTGGTGGCGATGCCGACCAGCCGCTCCGGCGCGAGCCTGAGCGTGTCGAGATAATGCCGCTCGGCAGCCGCCGCCATCGCGCCCGCGCCCTTGCCGGCGGCGAGGCAGATGACGCGTCCCCTCGGTGCGGGCCGCAGATGCGGCGCCAGCACCACATCGGGGTGGGCGGCTGCAACGGCGGCGTCGTAGAGCGCGCGGAGCAGGGGACGTCGGTCGGTCATGACGGAGGCCTTCGGCAGTGTCTTGGGCAAAATCTCGGGCAGGCGAAGCGGCGGCGATGAAACCGCCATTCCCTGCCTACCGCATCATGCGCCAAAGCGTAAGCGGGCATTACCATCATTCGATTATGCAATCGCGTGATCATGATCGGCGCGCGAGCAAAAGCCCCCTGCGGCGCTCGCGCAGGGGGCTTTCGTCGTCGCGTGTTCGGGCGGCTAGCCGCCGACGTCGGCGCTGATCACGTCGCCGAACAGTTCCCAGCGCTCGCCCTTGAACTTCTCGAGCCGGAGCTGGCTGATCGGCGCGAAGTCGTTCGGCCCGGTGTTGATCTGGATGCCCGGCAGCAGCGCTTCGGTGCGGAAGTCCTTCAGGCTGGCGGCCTGCTTCATGACGTTCTCGCGCGTGAGATTATCGCCGCATTGCTTCAGCACCTGGGCCAGCGTCTGCGCCACGGCGAAGCCAACGATGGTGCCCTTGTCGAGCTTGTCGCCTTCCGGGAAGTACTTGTCCATGAAGGCGATGAACTCCCTCATGCCGGGATCTTTGCTCCATTCCGGATCCGACACATCCTTGAGATAATCGGCCGAGATGATGTCCTGCCCGTTCTCGAAGCCCGCGGGCTTCATCACGCTGCCGACGGAGGCCGAGACGTTGTTGAGGAAGTGCAGCGGCTTCCAGCCGATCTCCGCGACCTTCTTGATAGCCTGCGCCGCGAATTTCGGCGTCGTGATGTTCATGAAGACATCGGCGCCCGTCGACCTCAGCTTGACGATGTGGCTGTCGATGGTCGGCTCGGAGGTCTCGTAGCTCTCCTCCATGACGATCATCGAGGCAGCCTTGGAGCCGAGGCCGTCCCTCAGACCCTTGAGATAGTCCTTGCCGTAGTCGTCGTTCTGGAAGAGCACGGCGATCTTGGCATCCGGCTTGTTCTTGAGCAGCCATTTCGCGTAGATCTGCGTTTCGCTCTGATAGTTGGGCTGCCAGCCCATCGTCCACGGGAAGTTCTGCGGATCGTTCCACTTGGTGGCGCCGGTCGCGACGAAGAGTTGCGGCACCTTTTTCGTGTTCATGTATTTGTGGATCGCCGAGTTCGACGGCGTGCCGAGCGAGTTGAAGATGAGCAGCACCTCGTCGCTCTCGACCAGCTTGCGCGCCTGCTCCACGGCCTTCGGAGGCGAGTAGGCGTCGTCATAGGAAACGAAGTTGATCTTGCGGCCGTTGATGCCGCCTTCGTCGTTGATCTTCTTGAAATAGGCGGCTTCGGTCCGCCCGATGATGCCATAGGCGGAAGCCGGTCCGCTGTAGGGCATGATGTTGCCGATCTTGATCTCGGTGTCGGTCGCGCCGGTATCGTATTTCTTCTGGGCTGATGCAGTGGAGGTCGAGGCCGCAATGAGCGCGAGCGCCAGTGACGCGGCCGCAAGCTTGCCGGTGACAGCGGGCATTCCTATCTCCCTGTTTTCTTGGTGTGTGTGCGTTTCCTTTTCTTGCCTAGCTGGTTTTTGGCGAACGCCGACGCAATTCAATACGATTTGGCAGGTGCCTTCAACAGAAAGCCCCCGCGATGGCGCCGCAGGGGCTGCGTCTTTAGTAGTCAATGACGGTCACGGGTCTCGTGTGCGACTGCGAGAAGGCGCGGATGTCCTTGGTTGTTTAGCCGTGCGCCTGCGATTTTGAGTTGGGCCGCCTAGTGGCCGATATCGCTCGAGATGATATCGCCGAACAGCTCCCATTTCCTGCCCTTGAACCGCATCATCTGGAGCTGCTCGATCGGGGCGAAATTGTCCGGCGCGGTGTTGATGGTGATGCCGGGCAGCAGCATGTCGGGCACGAAATCCTTCATGCTGGCGGCCTGCTTCATCACGTTCTCGCGGGTGAGGTCGTCGCCGCACATCTGCAGCACCTTCACCATGGTCTGCGCCGCCGCATAGCCGAACACCACACCGGCATCGAGCTTGTTGGCCTTGGGATTGTATTGCGCGATGAAGTCAAAGAACTTCTTCATGCCGTCATCGGCGTTCCATTGCGGATCCGAGCCGTCCTTGATGTAGGTGGCCGACAGGATTCCCTGCGAGATCTCGAAGCCCGCCGGTTCGATCACGCCGCCGACCGAAGCGGAGACGTTCGAGATGATGTGGAGCGGATGCCAGTTGATCTCGGCGGCCTTCTTGATCGCCTGCGCGGCGAATTTCGGCGTGGTGATGCTGATGAAGACATCGGCGCCCGCGGCCTTCAGCTTCACGACGTGATCGTCGACCGCCGGCTCCGAGGTGTCGTAGCTTTCCTCCAGGACGATCATCGAGGCCTTGGCGCCGAGACCGTCCTTCAACCCCTTCAGGTAGTCCTTGCCGAAATCATCGTTCTGGTAGAGCACGCCGATTTTCGCGTCCGGATTCTCCTTCATGATGTACTTGGCGTAGATGCGTGCCTCGCTCGCGTAGTTCGGCTGCCAGCCCATCGTCCAGGGGAAGTTCTTCGGATCGTTCCATTTCGAGGCGCCGCTCGCCACGAACAATTGCGGCACCTTCTTCTCGTTCATGTATTTGCGGATCGCGCTGTTGGTGGAGGTGCCGAGCGAGCCGAAGATCAGCAGCACTCCGTCGCTCTCGACCAGCTTGCGCGCCTGCTCCACCGTCTTCGGCGGCGAATAGGCATCGTCATAGGAGAGGAACTTGATCTTGCGGCCGTTGATGCCACCCTCGGCATTGATCTTGTTGAAATAGGCTGCCTCGGCCTGGCCGATCGCGGCGTAGGCGGAGGCCGGGCCGCTATAGGGCATGATGTTACCGAGCTTGATCTCGGTATCGGAGACGCCGCTGTCGTATTTCTTCTGCGCCAGTGCCGGATTGTTCATCGCAGTGCACAACGCGAGTGCGGCCGATAGGGCCGCAACCTGAAATCGAACGGCAGTCATCATTCTCCCACCCTGGTTGGATCGGCGCCGCATTGAACAAGATTGACGGCCGAGGTCAACAAGAAGCCCCCGCGGTCACCCGCGGGGGCTGCTCGAGTTGAACTGTCCTTGGATTACCTTTGGACTATTACGTCAGCGCGTCACTCGGAGGCGACGTCGCCGCTGATGATCTCGCCGAAGAGTTCCCACTTTTCGCCTTTGAAGCGCTGCATCTGGAGCTGGGAAATCGGGGCGAAGTCGGTGGCGCTGGTGTTGATCTTGACGCCGGGAAGCAGAGTGTCCGGAGCAAAATCCTTCAATGAAGCGGCCTGCTTCATGAGGTTGGCACGGGTGAGATCGTCACCGCACATTTCCAGGACCTTGGCCAAAGTCGACGCTGCGCCATAGCCATAGACCATGCCGGTGTCGGTCTTGTCGGCACCAGGCATGTACTTGTCGACGAACTCGTTCCACTTCTTCATGCCGGGGTCGTTGTTCCACTGCGGATCCGTCGAGTCCTTGGCATAGGCCGCCGAAAGCACGTTCTGCGCGGCCTCGAAGCCGGCAGGCTTCATCACGCTGCCCACCGAGATCGACACGTTGGTGAGGATCTGGAGCGGCTTCCAGTTGAGCTCGGCGGTCTTCTTGATGGTCTGCGCCGCGAACTTCGGCGTCGTATAGATCAGCAGCACGTCGGGATTGGCGGCCTTGATCTTGACGATATGACCATCGATCGAGGGCTCGGAGATCTCATAGCTCTCTTCCATGATGATCATGGACGCGCCCTTGGCACCGAGTCCGTCCTTGGTGCCCTTGAGGTAGTCTTTGCCGAAATCGTCGTTCTGGTAGAGGATCGCGACCTTGGCGTTCGGCTTTTCCTTCATCAGCCATTTCGCGTAGATCTGCGCTTCGCTCTGGTAGGAGGGCTGCCAGCCCATGGTCCAGGGGAAGTTCTTCGGGTCGTTCCACTTGGTGGCACCGGTGGCGACGAAGAGCTGCGGGATCTTCTTGGCGTTGAGGTACTTCTGGATCGCGGTGTTCGAGGGCGTGCCGAGCGGATTGTACACTGCCAGCACCTCGTCGCTCTCGACGAGCTTGCGGACCTGCTCGACGGCCTTCGGCGGCGAATAGGCGTCATCATAGGTGACGAAATTGATCTTGCGGCCGTTGATGCCGCCCTTGTCGTTGATCATCTTGAAGTAGGCTTCTTCGGTCTTGCCGATGATGCCATAGGCCGACGCCGGACCGCTGTACGGCATGATGTTGCCGATCTTGATCTCGGTATCCGAAGCGCCGGTATCGTACTTCTTCTGGGCGAGGGCAGCACTGGTGGCGACCGTGGCGACCGCCGTCGCGAGCGCGGCGGTTCGCAGTGTTCTTCCGAAAAGCAATTGGGTCTCCTTGGTTAAACAACAGTCTTGACGAGAACTTTCAGTTCTTTCTGAGCCGGCTGGCCAATTGCTGGCCCAGGATTGCAACCTGTCTTGCGCCATGCGGCACGAGATAGATGACGAGGAACAGGAGCACTCCGAACACCGCACCGGAGAGGCCTTTGGAGATACCCTCCGCGATGTTCGGGACGAAGATGATGAAGGCGGCGCCGACGATCGAGCCGGGCAGCCAGCCCACGCCGCCGACGACCATGCCGAGGAACAGCGAGATCGCGAGCGTGATGGTGTAGCTGTCGGGCGCGACGAACTGCACCGCGATGGCGCCGAGCGAGCCGGCGATGCCGGTGATCGCAGCCGACACACCGAAAGCCAGCGTCTTGTACAGCGCGACATCAACGCCCATGGCGGAGGCTGCGATCTCGTTGTCGCGGATCGCCATGAAGGCGCGGCCCGAACGGGAGCGCAAGAGGTTCACCGAGAAGATGTAGATCGCAAGCGTCACGACGAGCGTGAAGTAGTAGAGCCACATGTCCTGCGACATCGGCAGGCCGAATGGGGCGTCCGGCTTGGTGACGACGAGGCCCTGCACGCCGCCGGTCCAGTGCTCCAGGAAGTTCAGCTTGAGGAGCTGTGGCATCGCGGTGGCGAGCGCGAAGGTCGCAAGCGCCAGGTAGACGCCGGAGAGCCTCAGCGCCGGCTGCCCGAACAGGAAGCCGAAGGCGAAGCAGACCAGCCCTGCGATCGGCAGTGTCAGCGCGTAGTTGATGTTGAAGTGCTCCATCAGCACCGCCGTCGTGTAGGCGCCGACCGCGTAGAAGGCGCTCTGGCCGAGCGAGAACTGGCCCGAGCCGCCGGTCAGGATGTTCAGCGCCAGCACCGCGAGCCCGTAGATCAGGAGCATCGTCATCTGGAAGATGATGAAGTTCTTGACGAATATGGGGGCGATGAGCAGCGCTGCGAGCACCACCAGCGAGGTGCCGGTGCCCAGGGTCATGGCCCGCTTCGGAACGGCCTCGACGGCCTCGTGGCCTTCAGCGACGACTTCTTCTGCTGCGCTCATGATCAAACTCGCTTGACGATGTGCCGGCCGAACAGACCAGCGGGTTTGACGACCAGGACGGAGATGATCAGCGCGAGCGCGATCGGGAGTTTCAGCTCATTGCCGACGCCGGGGATGTAGGTGCCGGCGAGGTTCTCGAAGATGCCGACGAGGAAGCCGCCGACCACGGCGCCGAACGGGCTGGTCAGTCCGCCGAGCACCGCTGCGGCGAAGCCGTAGATCAGCACGCCGCCCATCATGTTGGGCTCGAGGAACACGACCGGAGCGATCAGCATGCCGGCGATCGAGCCGATCGCGGTCGCCATGCCCCAGCCGAGCGCGATCATCCAGCTCGTGTTGATGCCGACCAGCCGGGCTGATTCAGGCACCGAAGCGGCCGCGCGCATGGCAAGGCCGATCCGCGTGTACTGGAAGAAGAAATAGAGACCGAGCAGCAGCAGCACGGTGACGCCGACCATGCCGGCCTGGTGGGTCGAGATCAGCTGGCTGCCCAGGAACGGCGCGGAGCCGAACGGGGTCGGATACTGCTTGATGGTGAAGTCCCAGATCAGGCCGGCAGAGGAGTTGATGATCGCGAACAGCGCGATGAAGCCGGCGACGTTGGTCAGCACCGGCGCCTTTGCGAGCGGCTTGAACAGGATGCGCTCGATCGCGATGCCGGCGACAAAGGAAAATGCCAGCGTAATCAGGAAGGCGGCCCAATAGGGGATGCCCCACTGCATCAACTGCCAGGAGATGAAGGTCGAGAACATCGCCATCTCGCCCTGCGCGAAGTTGAGGTGGTCGATCGCCTGGTAGATCATGACCACGGCCAGCGCCATGCAGGCGTAGATCGCGCCGGTGGCAATCCCAGCCAGGACTTGGTTGGTGAAAAGCTCCATCGTGCCGGCTCCTCAGTAACCCAGATAGGATTTGCGGATTTCTTCGTTGTTCGCGATGTCCTTGGCGTTGCCCGACATCACGATGCGTCCGGTCTCGATCACATAGGCCTGGTCGGCGAGCTCGAGCGCGAGCTGGGCGTTCTGCTCGACCACCAGGATCGACACCTTGTCCTCGCGGTTGATCTTGCCGAGGATGCCGAACAGGTCGCGCACGATCAGCGGCGCGAGGCCGAAGGACGGCTCGTCCAGCAGCATCAGCCGCGGCCGCAGCATCAGGGCACGGGCGACCGCGAGCATCTGCTGCTCGCCGCCGGAGAGCGTGCCGGCCTGCTGGGTGTGCCGCTGCTTGAGCACCGGGAAATGCGCATACATGCGCTCGATGTCGGAGACGATGCCGGCGCTGTCCTTGCGGGTGATGGCCCCGAGTTGGAGGTTTTCCTCCACCGTCATGGTGGTGAAGGTGCCGCGGCCCTGCGGCACATGGGCAATGCCGAACCGCACGATGTTCTCGGTCGAGCGGTTGTTCAGCGGCTTGCCGTCGAATTCGATCGCACCGGTGGAGCGCACCATGTTGCAGATCGCGCGCAACGTGGTGGTCTTGCCAGCGCCGTTGGCGCCTAACAGCGTCGTCAGCGAGCCCTCGTTGAGCGAGAAGGTCAGGCCGTGGAGTGCCTGGACCTGGCCGTAATAGGCGCGCAGGTCCTTGACGTTGAGCAGTGTCGTCATTGGTCCTTGCTCCCGAGATAGGCCTTGATGACGTCGGGATCCGCCTGCACCTGGGCGGGCGTGCCTTCCGCGAGCTTCTTGCCGAAATTCAGTGCGACGACGTGATCGGCGATCGACATCACGAGACCCATGTGGTGCTCGACCAGGAGCACGGTCATGTGGCGGTCATCGCGGATGCGGCGGATGAGGTCGCCCAGCACGTAGACTTCCTCATGGTTGAGGCCGCCGGCCGGCTCGTCGAGCAGCAGGATCTTCGGGTCGGCCGCGAGCGCGCGCGCCAGTTCGACGCGCTTCTGCGTGCCGAAGGGCAGGCCGGAGACGACGGTGTGGGCGACGTCCTCGAGATCGAGATAGGCGAGGATCTCGTGCACCTTCCTGTTCACGTCGCTCTCGCTGCGGCGGATCCACGCCAGGCGCAGCGAGTCGCTGATGATGTCGCTGGAGGTGCGGGCATGGGTGCCGACGCGGACGTTGTCCATCACCGAGAGGTTCGGAAACAGCGCCACGTTCTGGAAGGTGCGGCCAATGCCGATCTCGGCGATCCGGTGCGGCGGACGCGACAGGATGCTCGCGCCCTCCATCAGGATGTCGCCCGACGACGGTTGATAGAGCCGCGAGAGACAGTTGAAGAGCGTGGTCTTGCCGGCGCCGTTGGGGCCGATCAATCCGAGGATCTGGCCCTTGTGCATGTCGAAGGACACGCCGTTGAGCGCGACGATGCCGCCGAACACGACGCTGACGTCGCGAACCGCGAGCAGGGGCGATGTCCCCCGCGCGAGCTGTGCCTGCGTCATCTCGTCTCGCCCACACCGTTCAGTGGGCGAAGGGGCGATGCGAACCGCTCCCGGCTATGACAAAGGCTATCTGAACCCCTCGGCCACACGCGCAACTTTTCCTCCTGATTTCAGCTTTTTGCTGACTTCTTTTTTGGATTGCGGCATCAGACCCCCGAGCGCCGCTTCGATGTTCCTTACCATCGCCAGCAGACGCGGTCCAATGTCGTTGATCAAACGCTCTTCCGTGAAGCGGAATGCGGGGGCGCCGCAATTGAATGCGTAAGGTCCGGTTCCGTCGTTGAGCTTGAGCGCGACGCCGGCGGCGCCGATATCGTCGTGCCAATCGCCGACGGAAATCGCAAAACCGTATTTTGCGACGGTCTCGCCGGAACGTTCCAGTCCATCGCGCATCTTCGGCCAGCGGCTGCCGTAATGTTCGCGCAGTATGCGGGACACTTCGGCGCGGCCCTCGTCATCGAGCGCCCAGAAATAGGCGCGGCCCATCGCGCTGGTTGCAATCGGCACGCGGGAGCCGACGTCAAGTTGAACGCCGACCGTCTCGCTGCCACGGCTTTGCCCAAAATAGATCATGCTGTGACGGTCGCGGCCGCCGACAGCGACCGCGCCGCCGGTCGCGCGCATCATTTCCTCGCGGAACGGCTCGGACAAATGCCGAACGCCGAGATTGGCCAGCGCCGCGTACCCGAGCGCCATTGCGGCGGGCGCAAGCTGATATTTCTCGAAGCGGGGAACCGGTGTCAGATAACCGAGCTTGGTCAGCGTGTAGGTCAGCCGCGAAACCGTCGGCTTCGGCAGGTTGGTGCGCGCCGCAATCTCCTGATTGCCGAGAAGTCCGTCGCTGGGCTGGAATGCGCGCAATACATCTAGTCCGCGGGAAAGCGCGACGACAAAATTCCGATCGGTCGCGGTCTTCTTCCCTGTACGCTTCATCCCTGATCTGCTTCTTGCGCGGAGTCGTTGACAACGTCCGTGCTTCAAAATAACCCTGCCGTCAAGATGCGGAATTAAATTCCGCACCGCGAAATCGAACAAAAGTGAATCCCCACCAAGGAGGGAAGCCGTGAGCGAAGTGGTCAAGCTTGAGCGTCATGACGAAGTCGGGATCGTCACGGTCAATAGTCCTCCAGTCAATGCGCTGAGTGCCGCAGTGCGCGGCGGTATCCTGGAGTGCATCAAGGCGGCGATCGCAGATCCCGCGATCAAGGGCATCGTGCTGACCTGCGCCGGCCGCACCTTCATTGCCGGTGCCGACATCACCGAATTCGGCAAGCCGCCGAAGCCGCCGGGCCTGAACGAAGTGCTGGCCGAGATGGAGAATTCGCCGAAGCCGATCGTTGCCGCGATCCACGGCACCGCGCTCGGCGGCGGCCTCGAGGTTGCGCTCGCCTGCCATTTCCGCGTCGCCGTGAAAGAGGCCAAGCTCGGCCTGCCCGAGGTGAAGCTCGGCCTGCTGCCGGGCGCCGGCGGCACCCAGCGCCTGCCGCGCGCGGTCGGGCCGGAACTCGCCGTCAAGATGATCGTCGGTGGCGATCCGATCGGCGCCGCCGAAGCGCTCAAGAGCGGCTTGATCGAGGAGATCGTCGAAGGTCCGGCCTCCGGCGGCGAAGCCTTCGTCCGCAAGCTGATCGCGGAGAAGCGTCCGCTGCGCCGGCTGCGCGACGACGATTCCAAGCTCGCAGCTGCGAAGGCCGACCGCTCGATCTTCACCAATGCGGTGGCTTCGATGACCAAGAAGTCGCGCGGTCTGGAAGCGCCGTTCGCCGCGGCCGACGCCGTCGGTGCGGCGATCGACCTGCCCTTCGACGAAGGTCTGAAGAAGGAGCGCGAGGGCTTCCTCAAGCTGGTCGCCAGCGACCAGTCCAAGGCGCAGCGCTACGCCTTCTTCGCCGAGCGTGAGGCCAACAAGATCGCGGGCGTGCCGGAAGGCACCAAGGCGCGTCCCGTCAACCGCGTCGCCATTCTCGGCGCCGGCACCATGGGCGGCGGCATCGCGATGTCCTTTGCCAATGCCGGCGTTCCCGTCACCCTGATCGAGACGGGTGAAGAGCAGCTCAAGCGCGGCATGGGCATCATGCAGAAGAACTGGGAAGCGACCGCGGCGCGCGGCGGCATCCCGGCCGATGCGCCCGCCAAGCGCATGGCGCTGATCAACGGCGTCGTCGGCATCGAGAATGTCGGCGATGCCGACCTCGTCATCGAGGCCGTGTTCGAGACCATGGCGGTGAAGAAGGAAGTGTTCGGCAAGCTCGACCAGTTCGCCAAGCCGGGCGCCGTGCTCGCCTCCAACACCTCGTATCTGAACATCGACGAGATCGCGAAGTCGACCAAGCGTCCGCAGGACGTGCTCGGCATGCACTTCTTCTCGCCGGCCAACGTCATGAAGCTGTGCGAGATCGTGCGCGCCGACAAGACTGCGCCTGACGCGCTGGTCACCGCCGTCACCATCGCGCGCAAGATCGCCAAGGTGCCGGCCGTGGTCGGCGTCTGCGACGGCTTCGTCGGCAACCGCATGCTGGCGCAGCGCGGCAAGCAGTCGGAGAAGCTGCTGTTCGAAGGCGCGCTGCCGCAGCAGGTCGACGCCGTCGTGACAAAATTCGGCATGCCGATGGGGCCGTTCGCGATGGGCGACCTCGCCGGTCTCGACATCGGCTGGCGCTCGCGCAAGGACCGCGGCATCAAGTCGGAGATCGCGGACGCGCTCTGCGAAGCCGGCCGCTTCGGCCAGAAGACCGGCAAGGGTTACTACAAGTATGAAGCCGGTTCGCGTGCGCCGCTGCCCGATCCGGAGGTCGAGAAGCTGATCGACGAGACGCTGCTGCGTCTCGGCCGCAAGAAGCGCGTCGTCAGCGATGACGAGATCCTCGAGCGCATGATGTACCCGATGATCAACGAGGGCGCGAAGATCCTCGAAGAGGGCATCGCGGCGCGTCCCTCCGACATCGACGTGGTCTGGCTCTACGGCTATGGCTGGCCGATCTACCGCGGCGGCCCGATGTTCTGGGCCGACACCGTCGGCCTCAAGCACATCACCGATCGTCTCTCCTACTATGCCAAGGAGACCAACGATCCGAGCCTCGAGCCCGCGCCGCTGCTGAAGAAGCTCGCCGCCGAGGGCAAGACGTTCGCCTCGCTGGCGGCGGCGTCGAAAGCGGCGTGATGGCCGCTGGCACCTCTATGGGCGTCATTCCCCGTTGCGCAATTGCGCAACGGGGATGGCCCGAAGGGCCAGGCCCGGAATCCATTTCGCCTTTGAGTGTGCGGCCTGATGGATTCCGGGCTCGCGACTTTGTCGCGCCCCGGAATGACGACTGATCGTGGTGCAGAAGATGACCCATCCCGGCGAACAGTTTTACCCCGAGGGCGTGCGTTGGGACGACGCCATCGACCAGGGCACGCTCCCTGACCTCTTGTCGAAGGCCGCAGCCGATTACGGTCCGCGCACCGCGCTCGAATTCCGCAATCGGCCGATCACATACACCGAGCTCGCCGCGATGGCGGAGCGCGCCGCCGCGGCGTTCCTGCGTGCCGGTTGCGGCAAGAACAGCTCCGTCGCGCTGTTCCTCGGCAATACGCCGGATCATCCCGTCAATTTCTTCGGCGCGCTGAAGGCCGGTGCCCGCATCGCCCATCTCTCCCCGCTCGACGGCGAGATCGCGCTGACGCACAAGGTCTCCGATTCCGGCTCGCGGGTGCTGGTCACCTCGAACCTAGCTGCGCTGCTGCCGACCGCCCTGAAATTCCTGGAGAAGGGGCTGATCGATCGCCTCATCGTCTGCGAGGACGACAATTGGGGCAAGGTCGGCACGCCGCAGGCGGCGATCCCGAGCGATCCCCGCATCGTCACCTTCAAGACCTTCGTCGAGGGCGCCACCGCGCCGGCGCAGTGGCCGCAAGTGAGCGTCGAGGACGTCGCGCTGCTGCAATATACCGGCGGCACCACCGGCCTGCCGAAGGGCGCGATGCTCACGCACGGCAATCTTACCTCGGCGGTGTCGATCTACGACGTCTGGGGCAAGCCGGGGCGTGCGGCGCGCGGCGACGTCGTCGAGCGCGTGATCTGCGTGCTGCCGCTGTTCCACATCTATGCGCTCACCGTCGTGCTGCTGTCCTCGCTCAGCCGCGGCAATCTGATCTCGATTCATCAGCGTTTCGATGTCGAAGCCGTGATGCGCGACATCGAGGTCAAGCGCGCCACCTATTTCCCGGGCGTGCCGACGATGTGGATCGCGATCGCGGCACTCCCCGATCTCGACAAGCGTGACTTCTCCTCGCTCAACGCCATCGGCTCCGGTGGTGCGCCGCTGCCGGTGGAGATTGCGAGCTTCTTCGAGCGCAAGGTCGGCAAGAAGCTCAAGAGTGGCTGGGGCATGACCGAGACCTGCTCGCCCGGCACCGGCCATCCGCCGGTTGGACCCGACAAGCCGGGCTCGATCGGGTTGATGCTGCCCGGCATCGAACTCGACGTCGTCTCGCTGGAAAATCCCGCCAAGGTGCTGCCGCCTGGCGAAGTCGGCGAGATCCGCATCAAGGGCCCGAACGTCACCAAGGGCTACTGGAACAAGCCGAAGGAATCGGCGGAGTCCTTTTCCGACGGCCGATTCCTCACCGGCGACATCGGCTATGTCGATACCGACGGCTACTTCTTCCTGGTCGACCGCAAGAAGGACATGATCATCTCCGGCGGCTTCAACGTCTATCCGCAGATGATCGAGCAGGCGATCTACACCGTTCCTGGCGTGCACGAGGTGATCGTGCTCGGCATTCCCGACCAGTATCGCGGCGAGGCCGCCAAGGCCTTCATCAAGCTGAAACCGGACGCAAAGCCGTTCTCGCTCGATGAGCTGCGCGCGCAGCTCACCGGCAAGGTCGGCAAGCACGAATTGCCGGCCGAGGTCGAGTTCGTCGACGAGCTGCCGCGCACGCCGGTCGGAAAGCTGTCGCGCCACGAATTGCGCCAGCAGCAGAAACCATCACGATCCACGCAACCAGGAGGTCGCTCTTGACCGACGCCGTCATCGTTTCCACCGCCCGCACCCCGATCGGCAAGGCCTATCGCGGCGCGCTCAACGCCACCGAGGGCGCGACGCTGCTCGGCCACGCCATCGGCGAGGCTGTCGCCCGCGCCAAGGTCGACCCGAAGGAGATCGAGGATGTCGTGATGGGCGCAGCGCTGCAGCAGGGTGCGACCGGCGGCAACATCGCGCGCAAGGCGCTGCTCCGCGCCGGCCTTCCCGTCACCGTCGCCGGCACCACCATCGACCGCCAGTGCGCCTCGGGCCTGCAGGCGATCGCGCTCGCCGCACGTTCGGTGATCTTCGACGGCGTCGAGATCGCGGTCGGCGGCGGCGGCGAGTCGATCAGCCTCGTGCAGAACGACAAGATGAACGGCTTCCACGCCACGGATCCGGCGCTGCTCAAGATCAAGGGCGAGGTCTACATGCCCATGATCGACACGGCCGAGGTCGTCGCCAAGCGCTACGGCATCTCGCGCGAGAAGCAGGACGAATATTCGCTGGAGAGCCAGCGCCGCACCGCGGCCGCGCAGCAGGGCGGCAAGTTCAAGGACGAGATCGCGCCGATCACCACGCAGATGGCGGTGACCGACAAGGCGACCGGCGCCGTCTCGTTCAAGGACGTGACGCTGTCGCAGGACGAGGGCCCGCGCCCCGAGACCACGATCGAAGGCCTTGCCGGGCTCAAGCCCGTGCGCGGCGAAGGTTTCTCCATCACCGCCGGCAATGCCAGCCAGCTCTCCGACGGCGCCAGCGCCTCGGTGATCATGAGCGACAAGGAAGCCGCCAAGCGTGGCCTCAAGCCGCTCGGCATCTTCCGCGGTTTCGTCGCCGCCGGCTGCGAGCCGGACGAGATGGGCATCGGCCCGGTCTTCGCCGTGCCGCGCCTGCTCAAGCGCCATGGCCTTAACGTCGACGACATCGGTCTCTGGGAGCTGAACGAAGCCTTCGCGGTGCAGGTGCTGTATTGCCGCGACAAGCTCGGCATCGATCCCGAGAAGATCAACGTCGACGGCGGCGCGATCGCGGTGGGCCATCCCTACGGCATGTCGGGCGCGCGCCTCACCGGCCACGCCTTGATCGAAGGCCGTCGCCGCAAGGCGAAGTACGCGGTCGTCACCATGTGCGTCGGCGGCGGCATGGGCGCGGCCGGGCTGTTCGAGGTGCTGCAGTAACGTTTCTCGTCGTTCCGGGCCTGCGCGTTACGGCGCATCCCGGAACGACGGCGGAATCTGGTAAGAATAAAATTCGTTCACAGGAGGATCCGATGGATCTCGCATTCACGAAAGAAGAGCAGGCGTTTCGCGAGGAAGTGCGATCATTCTTCCGCGACAACGTGCCGCCGGATACACGGCGCAAGCTGGTCGAGGGCCGCCACCTCTCGAAGGACGAGATGGTGACGTGGTGGCGCATCCTCAACAAGAAGGGCTGGGGCGTCAGCCACTGGCCGAAGCAGTTTGGCGGCACCGGGTGGACCTCGGTGCAGCACTACATCTTCAACGAGGAGCTGCAGTCCTATCCGGCGCCGCAGCCGCTCGCCTTCGGCGTCAGCATGGTCGGCCCGGTCATCTACACGTTCGGCAACGAGGAGCAGAAGAAGAAGTATCTGCCACGCATCGCCAATGTCGACGACTGGTGGTGCCAGGGTTTCTCGGAGCCGGGCTCGGGTTCGGACCTCGCTTCGCTCAAGACCAAGGCCGAGCGCAAGGGCGACAAGTGGATCATCAACGGCCAGAAGACCTGGACCACGCTGGCCCAGCACGCCGACATGATCTTCTGTCTGTGCCGCACCGACAACAATGCGAAGAAGCAGATGGGCATCTCCTTCATCGTCTTCTCGATGAAGTCGAAGGGCGTCACCGTGCGCCCGATCCAGACCATCGATGGCGGCCATGAGGTCAACGAGGTCTTCTTCGACGACGTCGAGGTGCCCGTCGAGAACCTGATCGGCGAGGAGAACAAGGGCTGGGACTACGCAAAGTTCCTGCTCGGCAATGAGCGCACCGGCATCGCTCGCGTCGGCGTCTCCAAGGAGCGGCTGCGCCGCATCCGCGATCTCGCCGGCAAGGTCGAATCCGCAGGCAAGCCGATCATCCAGGACTCCGCCTTCCGCGAGAAGCTCGCCGCCTGCGAGATCGAGCTGAAGGCGCTCGAGCTCACCCAGCTCCGCGTCGTCGCCGACGAAGGCAAGCACGGCAAGGGCAAGCCCAATCCGGCCTCCTCGGTGCTGAAGATCAAGGGCTCCGAGATCCAGCAGACCACCACCGAGCTGCTCATGGAAGTGATCGGTCCGTTCGCCGCGCCTTACGACGTGCACGGCGACGACGGCTCGAACGAAGCCATGGAGTGGACCGCCCAGATCGCGCCGAGCTACTTCAACAACCGCAAGGTCTCGATCTACGGCGGCTCCAACGAGATCCAGCGCAACATCATCGCCAAGGCGGTGCTGGGGTTGTGACGCTCTTCCTCTCCGCTGCGGCGGGGAGGGCAGTGTTTCCACCGTCATTCCGGGGCGCGACGCAGTCGCGAGCCCGGAATCCATCGGGCCGCACGTTCAAAGGCGAAATGGATTCCGGGCCTGGCCCTTCGGGCCATCCCGGAATGACGAAGTCAGATGATCCGGGTACGAGGAACCAAAGAAATGGATTTTGATCTGTCCGAGGAGCAGAGGCTTCTCAAGGAAAGCATCGACGGCCTGCTGACCGATTCCTACGATTTCGAGCAGCGCAAGAAGTACATGAAGGAGAAGGGCGGCTGGAGCCAGGTCGTCTGGGGCAAGCTCGCCGAGCAGGGCCTTCTGGGCCTGCCCTTCGCGGAGGCTGATGGC
This sequence comes from Pseudomonadota bacterium, assembly GCA_023435725.1. Lineage (GTDB taxonomy): Bacteria > Pseudomonadota > Alphaproteobacteria > Rhizobiales > Xanthobacteraceae > Bradyrhizobium. The sequence continues at coordinate 38,829 of JAEYRD010000003.1, forward strand.
GGCTTCGGCGGCGGCGGCGTCGAGACCATGATCGTGATGGAAGCGCTCGGCAAGGCGCTGGTGCTCGAGCCTTATCTCGCAACGGTCGTGATCGGCGGTGGTTTCCTGCGCCACGCCGGCTCCGATGCGCAGAAGGCCGCGCTCGTGCCCGGCATCATCGACGGCAGCAAGACGCTCGCCTTCGCTCAGCTCGAGAAGAACTCGCGCTATGATCTCTTCGACGTCACCACGACGGCGAAGAAGAAAGGCGACGGCTGGGTCATCGACGGTGAAAAGTTCGTGGTGCTCAACGGCGAGAACGCCGGGACCCTCATCGTCACCGCGCGCACCAAGGGCGATCGCCGCGACAAGTCCGGCATCGGCGTGTTCCTGGTGCCGGCGAATGCCAAGGGCGTCACGAAGAAATCGTATCCGACCCAGGATGGCCTGCACGCCGCCGACGTCACCTTCACCGGTGTCGAGTTGGGCGCGGATGCCGCGATCGGCAACCCCGAGGACGGCCTCGCGCTGATCGAGCGCGTGGTGGACGAAGCCCGCGTCGCGCTCTGCGCCGAAGCGGTCGGCCTGATGGACGAGTCGCTCAAGACCACGGTCGAGTACATCAAGACGCGCAAGCAGTTCGGCGTCGCGATCGGCTCGTTCCAGTCGCTGCAGCACCGCGCTTCCGACATGTTCGTCGCCGCCGAGCAGGCTCGCTCGATGTCGATGTTCGCGACCATGGCGAACGATTTCGAGAATGCCAAGGAGCGCTCGAACGCGATCGCCGCGGCCAAGGTGCAGATCGGCAAGTCGCTGAAGTTCGTCGGCCAGCAGGCGATCCAGCTCCACGGCGGCATCGGCATGACCATGGAGGCGAAGATCGGCCACTACTTCAAGCGCCTCACCATGATCGAGAACACGTTCGGCGACACCGAGTACCACCAGCGCCGCGTCGCGGATGCGGGCGGGTTGATCTAGCCGCAACTGTCATCCCGGGGCATCGCGAAGCGATGAGCCCGGGTTCTCGCCACCACCGTCATTGCGAGCGAAGCGAAGCAATCCAGGCTGTCTCCGCGGCGACGTCTCTGGATTGCTTCGTCGCTTCGCTCCTCGCAATGACGGAGCAAGCGGACGCAGCGGAGCAACAACAATGAAAAACACCCCGTTCGATCTCACCGGAAAAGTCGCCGTCGTCACCGGCTCCAGCCGCGGCATCGGCCGCTCCTCCGCTGAATTGCTGGCAAAGCTCGGCGCCAAGGTCGTGGTTTCCTCGCGCAAGGCCGACGCCTGCAAGGAAGTCGCCGACGGCATCAATGCGGCCGGCGGCGATGCGACCGTCATTCCCTGCAACATTGCGCGCAAGGCCGAGGTCGAGGCGCTGATCTCCGGCGCGACCAAGCGCTACGGCAAGATCGACATCCTCGTCTGCAACGCCGCAGTGAACCCGTATTACGGCCCGCTGCTCGATATCACGGACGAGGCCTTCGACAAGATCATGGGCTCGAACGTCAAGAGCAACATCTGGCTCTCGGCGCTGGCGATCCCGCAGATGGCCGAGCGCGGAGGCGGCTCCGTCGTCATCATCTCCTCGATAGGCGGCCTGCGCGGCTCGACCGTGATCGGCGCCTACGGCATCTCCAAGGCCGCCGACTTCGCGCTGTGCCGCTCGCTCGCCGGCGAATGGGGCCCGAAAGGCGTCCGCGTCAACTGCATCGCGCCCGGCCTCGTCAAGACCGATTTCGCCCGCGCGCTCTGGGAAGACGAAGCCAACCTCAAGCGCCGCACCGCCACCACGCCGCTCCGCCGCATCGGCGAACCCGACGAAATCGCCGGCGCCGTCGCCTACCTCGCCTCGGATGCCTCGAGCTTCATGACCGGACAAACCATCGTCATCGACGGCGGCGTCACCACCGCGGCGGTGTAGCCGCCCCTTCCGCTATGGCCGACGCGCGTCGCTGCGCCTGGCCATCGCGCTTTTGATGGCGCTTTCGATGGCGCGTACGACGAGCAGGGCGGATCTCTCGTCGAGATGCACGCCGTCGGCCCAGCGCAGTTCGCTCATCGGTGGATCGATCGGCAGCCACAGCGCGGGGTCCGGGAAGGCCTCGTGCACGATCTCCCTGGTCGTCAGGACCGAGCGCGAGGCCTCGATCTCGGGCGCGAACGGAACGTGGACCAGGAAGACACGAGCGCCCCGCCGCTGCAAGTCATCGATGAGCTGCCGGATGCGGGCCGCATTCGCGCGCGCCTGCACGGTCGGGTCTTCCTCATTCATCTGTTCCAGCGCGCGGTCGAGATAGAGCTTGTTGTCGAACGTGCTCGGCGGCTGGCCGAGCAGGTGATCCCGGCCCGCGCGGGCCTGGACGAGATCCGGCGGCGCGTGATTCCAGGTCTCATAGGCCGCGACCGCCGTTCGCACCGGGCGCAGAAGCTGCGCTTCCTCGCGCGCGCCGCCTGAAAATCTTTCGATCAGCGAGGCGTCTTCTTTGCGTGAAAGGACATTCGTCTCGATCAGGATGATCTTCGGCAGGCTTGACTGCTTCGCAACGATATCGAGGCTCGTCACCGGCGAGCCGCCGGCCAACGCAAGATTGCGGACGCGGGGAAGCGAGTAATACTCCTCCTTGAGGCGCCAGGTGACCGAACTGCCGACCAGCACGATGTCCGGAATGGGCTCCCGCACATAGCGGTTGAGGGTGACGAGGCTGCCGTCGCGGGTCGTGACGGCCGGCTGCTGCAGAGCCGAGCCGAAGCGCGCCGTGGCAAGGCCGCAGGCGAGCAGCAGCGCCACCGCGACGGTTGCGCATCGGATCAGCCACGAAATCGTCGAAACCTGCTGCATCGTCAGAACTGGAAGTAGATGAAGGCGCTGTCGGGCCCGGCTTCAAGATAAGCTAGCGCCGCGAGCGCGCCATAGAGATACGGCTCCCATCGCTGCAATCGGCTCTCGACCAGCGTGCCGATGCCGGCATGTTGGATGATCACCGGCAACGCGTAGAGCAGGGCGAGATTATAGAACAGCTTTGGCGGGTTGGGCGTGGCGGTCGCGGTGAACATCCCCTTGAGGTAGCCGAGCGCGTGGTCGAAGTTCGGCAGCTTGAAGAAGATCCAGAGCATCGTGACACAAAAGAAGACGACGCCCATCCTGATCGCCCGCACCGCAGGGCCGGCCTCGCCCAGGAGCCGCAGGAACGGCCGTTCGATGATGAGCAGAAGCCCGTGCGCCATGCCCCACAGCGCATAGCTCAGGCTGGCGCCGTGCCACAGCCCGCCGAGCGTCATCACGATCATCAGGTTGAGATAGGTCCGCCCCGTGCCATGCCGGTTGCCGCCGAGGGGAATGTACAGATAAGTCCTGAGCCAGTTCGACAGCGATATATGCCAGCGCGTCCAGAATTCCGAGAACGAGGTCGAGATGTAGGGCAGGTCGAAGTTCACGGGCAGGCGATAGCCGAACAGCAGCCCGAGCCCGAGCGCAATCGCCGAGTAGCCGAAGAAATCGGCATAGATCTGGTAGCCGTAGAGGAACACCAGCAGCCAGCGATCCTGCGTGCGCAGCGTCTCATAGAGCGGGAAGTCCATATAGGACGTCATCTCGTTGAGGTTGTTCGCCACGTACAGCTTGAAGAAATAGCCGAGCAGGATCCATTTCGCCGCCTCGACGAAGGCGACGTCACTGATCCGCTTGGGGACGATCTGCGGCATGAACTGGGCCGCGCGCGTGATCGGGCCGGACACCAGCTGCGGGAAGAAGATGATGTAGAGGAATACGTCCCGTAAGCGTGCCGGGCGTTTCTCGCGCGTCAGGTCGACCAGCAGGCTGATGTTGTGGAACACGAAGAACGAGATGCCGATCGGCAGCGGCAGCCGCAGCAGGAAGTCGACCGGCGCGACATCAGTCAGGTGAGGTGCGGCGGCGTCGACGAACAGGAACTTGTACTTGAAGAACGCCAGCAGGCCGAGATTGAAGACGATGCCGGTCGGCATCCATGTGGTCCGGTTCTCGAACGCGAGCACCAGGCAGACATGGGTGCCGAGCACCGCGACGAGCAGCAGCGGCAGCAGCTCCGGCTGGCCGAAGCCATAGAAGAAGACGCTCGCGAGCACCAGCAGCTGCACCTGGAATCGGCGCAGGAGAGGCAGGTAATAGGCGCTGAACACGACCGCGACGAAGACGCCGAACTGAAGAGAGGTGAAGGTCATGCCGCCCCATCTGTTCGTCCGGCGTGTACCATTTTCGCATCGCCTGTCCTAGCCTTTCGATGTGCGTTGCCGGGCGCCCGGACGAACGCGCCGGGCTTGACCTTCCCGTCCTAATCCGCTCCCTTTGGCGCGACACAATGACCCCTAACGGGAAAACGCCAAGGTAGCTTCATGTCTTTCGTCCTCGCCATCGACCAGGGCACGACGTCCTCGCGGGCCATCGTCTTCCGCAGCGACATCTCGATTGCGGCCAGCGCGCAAGCCGAGTTTCCGCAGCACTTTCCGGCCTCGGGCTGGGTCGAGCACGAGCCGGAGGACATCTGGACCTCGACCGTGATGGTTTGCCGCGAGGCGATCGAGAAGGCGGGCATCGCCGCAAAGGACATTGCCGCGATCGGCATCACCAACCAGCGCGAAACCACCGTGGTATGGGACCGTGCCACCGGCCAGGCCGTGCATCGTGCCATCGTCTGGCAGGACCGCCGGACCGCTGACGTCTGTGCCAAATTGAAGGCCGAGGGCCGCGAGCCGGTGATCTCGCAGAAGACCGGCCTGATCATCGATCCCTATTTCTCCGGCACCAAGGTGGCCTGGATCCTCGACCACGTCCCGGGCGCGCGGGCGCGCGCCGCACGTGGTGAACTGATGTTCGGCACCATCGATTGCTACCTGCTCTGGCGCCTCACCGGCGGCAAGGTGCACGCCACCGACGCCACCAACGCCTCGCGCACGCTGCTGTTCAACATCCACACCGGCGAGTGGGACGACGAGCTGCTGGAGATCATCGGCGTGCCGCGCTCGATGCTCCCCGAGGTGAAGGATTCTTCCGCCCACTTTGGCGAGAGCGAGCCGGATCTGTTCGGCGGCCCCATCGCGATCTCGGGGATTGCCGGCGACCAGCAGGCCGCGACCATCGGCCAGGCCTGCTTCCGCCCGGGCATGATCAAATCGACCTATGGCACCGGCTGCTTCGCGCTGCTCAACACCGGCACCACGCCGGTCGTCTCCAGGAACAAGCTGCTCACCACCGTCGCCTATCAGCTCGACGGAAAACGCACCTACGCGCTCGAAGGCTCGATCTTCGTCGCCGGCAGCGCGGTGCAATGGCTGCGCGACGGCCTCGGCATCATCAAGCACGCGGCCGAGACCGGCCCGCTCGCCGACCAGTCGGACTCCATGCAGAGCGTCTATCTGGTGCCGTCCTTCGTCGGCATGGGCGCGCCCTACTGGAATCCGCGCGTGCGCGGCGCGCTGTTCGGTCTCACCCGCAACACCGGTCCGGCCGAGATCGCGCATGCCGCGCTGGAGAGCGTCTGCTACCAGACCTACGACCTGCGCGAGGCGATGCGCGCCGACTGGCCCGGTGAGAAGGCGGAAAACGTGCTCCGTGTCGACGGCGGCATGACCGCGTCCGACTGGACCATGCAGCGCCTCGCCGATCTCCTCGATGCGCCGGTCGATCGCCCCGTGATCCAGGAGACCACGGCCCTCGGCGCCGCCTATCTCGCCGGCCTCCAGGCGGGCGTCTATCCCGAGCCCACGAAGTTTGCCGACAACTGGCGCCTGGAGCACCGCTTCAAGCCGAACATGAGCCAGGCGACCAGGGAGCGGAAGCTCGCAGGCTGGGAGCGCGCGGTGAAGGGCGTGCTGGCGAGCGACGAAGGGGAATAAGTGCTTCTCCCCGACGGCTATTCCGACGTTCCCGCCGGCAAGATCGCGTCGGTCGTCACGTATCTGGAGATGACCGCACGTCCTGCGCGCCGCGATGATCCGCCCGGGGCGTGGTCCTTGCGCAAGGTCGAGCCGCCTGCGCTCGATTGGTATCGCGATCTTTACCGCCGCGTCGGCGAGGAGTGGCTGTGGTTCACCCGCGTCGGGATCGATGACGTCGATCTCGCTGGGCGGATCCACGCGCCCGGCGTCGAGCTCTACGGGCTGGTCGTTGACGGCCATGATGAAGGCCTGCTCGAACTCGATTTCAGTATACCAAGCGAATGCCAGCTGCTCTATTTCGGCGTCACCGCAAAATTCATCGGCACCGGCGCCGCGCGCTTCCTGATGAATCGTGCGCTGGAGATCGCCTGGTCGCGGGACGTCAGCCGTTTCTGGGTGCACACCTGCACCTTCGATCATCCCTCGGCGCTCGCGTTCTATCAGCGCACCGGCTTCCGCCCGTTCCGCCGCCAGATCGAAATCGCCGACGATCCGCGGCTGGACGGCACGATGCCGCGGCCGGCGGCGCGGCACGTACCGATCGTTGAATGGTAGGTACCAAGGCGTGTCCTTATAAATCCGGGGCTGTCCACTTCCAGGGGTAGGGCAGCCATCGCCTGACCGGCCCGGAACGTTTGCAAATCCAGCCGGTTGCGCGTGGGGAACCATCCAGGCCGGATAAACGTTTCTACGTGGAGTGGAGGTCCCTCATGAGCAACGAGCGGAACAGCCACCGCAACGCCGTCGTGCTTTTCGGCGTCTCGATGATGATCGCGATACTCGCGGCATTCGTCACCACGCTTGAGCGGGTCGACACAAGGACGGCTAGCAACGAGACCCCGCCCGGTGCGACGGGCCTCGCCAGGCCTCATCCGCCACTGGACCGCGCACCAGGCCAGCCGGTGTTGGGCAGCGGGGCGGCGAGAAATCATGCCGGTCGGTGATCTCCCGGGTAAGATTCCCAAGGGGCGCATCCGAGGAGCAACAACATGACCCCATACAAGCCCGAGGAATTTTCCACCACGTTGATTGACTGGCGTCCCGTCGTGACCATGGGTAACACGATGCCGCCCCGAGATCCCGATGAAGACGAAGAGTACGAGGACGAAGGGGAAGACGACGAAGAAGAGGACCGCGCCGACGAGCCGCCGGTCGTGCGCGAGCCGGACGAAGAGTAAGCGAGACGCTTCCAGAACCAGGACCGGCATAGTCTCGGTTTCGGAGAGTGCGGTCCGCAGCGGACAGAAGCTGCCTTGGCGTTGGGACCTCGGCGCTGCGTTGCTCGTTGCTGTGGCCATGACGAGCATCGATAACGCGCAGTACGGCCGCGAGCGGCCTGCCTGAGACCACCTTAGTTTTGGTCTGGCGTCGCTCCGGTTCCGGGTGCATACTGGTTCCATCACCGCACACGGCACCGTTGCTTCGATCGGTGATCAGAACGCCGGTTGCGCTCCTGCCCAGTTCACGTAGGGATAAGGAGAGTGCCATGAGACGACGCTCGCAATCCCATACATTTGACGACAATCTGAACGCGGAGAGAGCCCGCGTCATAGCGGAACTGGAAAACACACAGCCAGGACCGCAGCGTGACTTTCTGGAAAGCAAACTGCGCCAGCTCGACACCGTCTCTCATATAGACGAGTGGCTGACGTCGCCGGGCCTGCAACGCCCTGAAGAATAAGGCCGCCTCAGTTGGCCGCCTCTTATCTTGGGTTGGCGCAGGTGGGAGCGCGCTAAGTTTCGTTCGCGGCTCGCCTTCGACCACAAGCCGTGGTCGACCTTCGGCGATGCCGACAAGATCGCGCCGTACAATCCGCTGCGCCGCGTGCCGACGCTGGTGCTCAACGACGGCGAGGCGCTGATCGAGAGCGACCATCCGTCCGCAGTTGCGTTCTATCAGCGCTCGGGATTCCGTGCCTTCCGCCGCCAGATCGAGATCGCCGACGATCCGCGTATTGATGGAACGGCACCGCGGACAGCGGCGAAGCATGTACCGATCGTCGAATAGCGGTACTGGGTACTAAGGCGCACAGCCTACCGTAGCGCGGTGTGCCATTCTCACTATTGGCTGCAGGACCTGGCATCAAGACTTGGCCGCCACTACGCTCCGGTGAGGCGCCACATGGTGATGCTAACGTCGCTGTCAGAATCTGTCACCTTTGTCACTTAAAATCGCCGGATCGTATGGGATGATCTGCGTCCTTCTGGTGTTTCTTAGCAATTACGTCCCCACCGAAGGACGATCAGCAAAACTGTCTGTAGGAACTCTCTGCGCGATTTTTCCAATGCGCAACATAACCTTGAAAGGGAGTGCACAGATGAAACGCCTGACAACCTCGCTTATTATCGGCGCCTGCCTGCTGCTTCCCTCGGCGGGAGTGGTCTTCGCCGAGAACCCGCATGGCGCGGCAGCCGGTCTCGGTGTGACGAAGGGCCAACCTGGTACGCAGCCGTCCGGTGCTTCGGGCGGCGCGTCGTGCGGTACCCTCTCGGGCGGTACGGCCGGCGGTCCTCCGGGTCAGCTGGGCGCGGGCGGCCTCAGCAGTATGTCCCCGTTCGCCTTGGACGTTTTGGGCGTGGAAAAGAACTACGCTGGAACCTCAACAAACCCCGGAAATTCAGCCAGCAATGCCCACGCCAATTCCCAGTACGATGTCGCCTGCTTCCAACATAGTACTACTATGCCGTAGCGCGGCACCAGCAGATGCGGGGTAGGGTGTGGGCATGGGTAGGCATCCAGCCCGCGAGCACTCCGGTCCAAGCTCGGCATTGAGCGCCGGGCCCCGACGGCTCCAATAGTCGCCGGGGTCCCGGTTGCCCGGATTTGAGAAAACTGTTGCTGTTGCCGGGGCCGACGGGCACCAGCTTTCTACGTGGCTGTCTAAAGCATGATCCGGAAAAGTGTGAAGCGGTTTTCCGAAAAGATCATGCTTAAACAATAGCCTAAAGCGCGATGACGATTCATCCCAATCTCATCGCGCTTTAGTGGACATGTTCGGCTTGACTAGCATCTACTGGCGAGGGGCTGGAAAGCAGTTTACCTGGCGTCAACTGCCCTCCGGCGGAAGGGTGAATGAATTGAGATAGGATGATAGCCACATGCGTTTCGTTGTTGTGGCTGCTCTGTTTTGCGCATTCATGGTCGGGCTGGGTTACACCTATAGCCACGAAACCTCGGTCTCGACCTTCCTCACCGCCCCAATTGAACGCGGCAGCATCGCTACTCTCGTCAAGGCAAGCGGCACCATCGAGGCGGTCGTAAGCGTCGATGTCAGCTCGCAACTGTCGGGGCGAATTGCGCAAGTGTTCGTTAGTTTCAACGATGCTGTAACCGCCGGGCAGCCGATCGCGCAAATCGATCCGGAAATCTTTGCCGCCCGCGTCAATGAAGCGAAAGCGGCGCTTAAAGTGGCGAAAGCAACTGCCGAGGTGCAAAGGGCGGCACTGGAACGAGCGAAGGTCGCGGTCGCGAATGCGCAGACCGCCGAAAAATTGGCGGAGGAGCAATCGGCCGCGAATAAGGCGCGGCAGGATGAGCTTGAGAGGGAGTTTCTGCGAAAGGTGGCATTGGCGCGTACCGGAGCAGGAACCGAGCGCGACTTAACCCAGGGGCGGGCCCTGCGTGATGCGGGAGCTGCTGACCTGCGCGCCTCCCTTGATCAGATCCAGATGAAGACCGAGGCGATTGCGATTGCGGAAGCGGAACGGCTAATGGCCGAGGCCAACCTCGAGAATGCACAGGCTGTTGTCGAGCAGAAGCAGGCGGCGCTCGATCAGGCGCAGCTCGATCTCGATCGTACTGTGCTTCGCGCGCCGATCGATGGAATCATCATCAAACGGGATGTCAATCGAGGACAAACGGTTGCCGTCAGCCTCGAAGCCAAGACGTTGTTCAAGATCGCGAACGATCTGCGTGAGATGGAGGTGCATGGCAAGATTGACGAAGCCGATGTCGGGCAATTGAAAGTGGGCCAGGCGGCCCAGTTCACGGTGGATGCTTATCCGGATCGAACTTTCAGCGGGCGGATTCTACAGATCCGCAAGTCTCCCGACGTCGTGCAAAACGTCGTCACCTACACCACGATTGTGTCTGCGCCGAATCCGGACCTGTTGCTGCTGCCGGGAATGACCGCGCAGCTTCGGATCGTGGTGAACGAGACCAGCGACGTGCTCAAAATTCCCGGCCAGGCGTTGCGTTTCCGGCCGACCGACGCGGATGCTCGATCCGCCCGCCGGGGTCGGGCCGAAGCAGCTTCCTCAAAAGCATTCGCGACGGTGTGGCTGGTGGGTGACGACGGACAACCCAAACCAATCGCTGTCAGGCTGGGCGCGACCGACGACAACGGAGCAGAACTCCTGGAAGGTTCGCTTGCCGAGCGCCAGCGCGTGATCATCGGCGTTGCCAATACGCGAAGTCCGCACCGCTATTTCGGCGTTCGCCTTGGGTTCTGAGACCGGAATTTTTAAGATGCAGCCGCTCGTTCGGATCACGGGTCTCTCGAAGCGATACTCATCCGGAGGGGGTGTCGTATCTGCATTGTCCGACGTGTCGCTCTCGATTGTGGCTGGCGAGTTCGTTGCGATCCGCGGCCGCTCGGGCTCGGGAAAGTCGACGCTCTTGCACCTTCTGGGCCTGTTGGACCGGCCCGATTCCGGCGAGTATGTGCTGAAGGGGCAGGACGTAGCGAAGCTTGGCGAGGGGATGCGGGCGACAATCAGGAGCCGGGACATCGGCTTCGTGTTCCAATTGCCAGCGCTTCTGCCGCGGGCCACCGCCCTGGAAAATGTCGAGCTACCGCTCGTCTATGCATCCGTGCGACGCCAGAGACGCTGCCTCACGGCGATGGATGCGCTTGCGCGTGTGGGTTTGGCGGACCGTGGTCATCATTGGCCGAACCAGCTTTCAGGCGGAGAACAGCAGAGGGTTGTGATCGCCCGCGCGATGGTCAACGATCCGGCTCTTATCCTAGCTGACGAGCCGACCGGGTCACTGGACAGTAGCACGAGTGATGAGATCATGTCCCTGTTCGAGGATCTGCACCACGACGGACGCACCCTCGTTGTGATCACGCACGCCACCGAGGTCGCGGCCCGTGCGCAGCGACAGATCACCTTGCATGACGGACGAACTCTCGATGACGATGGAGCGGCGCGCCAACGCTCGGCGTCGAGCGCCCTTGGCTTGGGGTCTTCTCCATGAGCCCAGTGGAAGATCTGCGTATTGCGGCACGCGCCCTTCGCGCCAACAAATTGCGCAGCGTCTTGACCGCACTCGGAATCATTGTTGGCGTCGCGGCCGTGGTCTGCATGGTGTCGGTGGGAGAGGGCGCGCAAGCAGAGGTCTCGGAGAGGATACGCACGCTTGGATCCAACCTCCTGCTGGTGTTGCCGGGAGCGCGGACTTCAGGCGGAGCAAGGCTCGAGTCCGGAACACAGCCGACTCTGACCGAGGAGGACGCCGCGGCGATCCGCCGCGAACTGGCAGACGTGCAGGTTGCCGCCCCCCTGCTGTCGCGGTCGATGCCGCTCGTCGCCTTCAATAAGAACTGGGTGACGCTGGTGGCTGGAATTAATACCGATTATCTGGTCGCCCGCGAATGGCAAGTGACTGAGGGGCGATCATTCACGGGCGACGAGACCACCTCCGGCGCCAAAGTCGCGATCGTGGGGTCGGTGATCATCGATGAGCTATTTGATGGGCGCACGAGGGTCGGAGAGGTGTTTCGAATTGGCAACGTGCCTTTCACGGTCATTGGCGTTCTCGACCAAAAAGGATTGGGCGCAGCCGGACGCAGTCAGGACGACGTCGTATTCATTCCTCTTTTGACCGCAAAGAGCCGCATCCTCGGTGCCGTGCATGGCACTACCCGCGAAGCCCTGGATTTCATCTCGATCAAGATGTCCGATGCGGGCGACAGGCCCGAAATTGAAAGCAACATTGAAGAACTGCTACGACAGCGCCATCATATTCGCGACGATGCTCCCAGCGATTTTAGGATCGAGAATCCAGCGGACCTGTTGACCGCACGTGGCGCTGCGGTACGGACCCTCGGGATTCTGCTGATCGCAGTGGCAGCGGTCTCGCTGATCGTCGGCGGTATCAGCATCATGAACATCATGCTGGTCTCGGTGACCGAACGGACTCGCGAAATCGGGTTGCGCATGGCGGTCGGAGCCAGTGGCCGTGATATTCGATGGCAGTTCCTGATTGAAGCCTTCATACTTGCATTGATCGGAGGGATCGCAGGAGCAGTACTGGGAGCCGTCGCCGCCGTCGCGATCGCGTGGAATGCCGGTTGGCCCGTTCTCATCAGCCCGTGGGCCATCATGCTGGCTTGTGGATTCGCAGGGTTGGTCGGCATTTCGTTCGGACTCTATCCGGCGCAGAAGGCTGCGCGGCTCGATCCGATTGCGGCATTGCGATTTGAATAGCCCGGATCGAACAAGGTCCGCGTTGGCTGTATCCCGGTTTTGCTGCGGCGGGCACATTGCTCTCCTTCCCAGATTCTTGTTGCGGCCGGCGCGCTTTGGCGATGAACTGGATGGCCCTGCGGTGTCCCAACGACTGAGAAAAGCAAGAACCATGTTCCTGATCGGCCAATATGACTCTCCCTTCGTCCGCCGCGTTGCGATTGCGCTGCGGCTTTACGGGCTCGCCTTCGAGCACAAGCCGTGGTCGACCTTCGGCGATGCCGACAAGATCGCGCCGTACAATCCGCTGCGCCGCGTGCCGACGCTGGTGCTCGACGACGGCGAGGCGTTGATCGAGAGCACGATCATCTTGGACTATCTCGACGAGCTCGCAGGATCAGAGAAGGCGATGCTGCCGCGTGCCGGCGCTGATCGGCGGAAGCACCTGCGCATCTGCGCGCTCGCGTCCGGCCTTGGCGACAAGGCGGTCAGCCTGCTCTATGAACGCGTGCTGCGGAAGGACCAGCTTGCGCTGTGGGTCGAGCGCTGCCAGGCGCAGATCTCGGACGTGCTCGGCGTGCTGGAGGCCGAGCGCGCCAGGGTGACGACGTCGTACTGGCTGGGTGACCGTATCGGCCACGCCGACATCGCGGTTGCCTGCGTCGTCCGCTTCACCCGCGAGGCGCATCCGCAATTGTTCGAGTCACCGCGCTATCCGGCGCTGTCTGCGCATGCCGAGCGTTGCGAAGAGCTGGCCCCGTTCAGGGAGATCGTGCAGCCGCTGGCGCCGCCGAAGGCGGTGAGGGACCTCTCCGGTCATTCCGGGGCGCGCCTCTTGGCGCGAACCCGGAATCCATTGCGCAGCGTCTCATGCGGACAAATGGATTCCGGGCTCGCGCTTCGCGCGCCCCGGAATGACGACGGCGGGGCGAGGCGGAACCCACCAGACGGGCGCTCTGGGCGATCATGCATTGATACAGGTGTTTTGCCCGACGTCGCAAGTCGTTTCGGCAAGGCCGAAATTCCCTAGGCCTTTCAACCCCCTCTCTACTGTGCATGGGGTTGTTTTTCACTTTTTTGGTTTTGGAAGCGAAGGCGGAGGCTAACCCGCCCCCGCGCGCTTCTTCTGCCAGACGAGGTGCACCGCGCAGGTGCAGCCCGGCGGATGCGAGGCGAGATCCTTAGGTGTCTCGTCGTTCGCAGGCGTTGCCGCAAAAGCCTTGTCGGTCCCCTCTCGCGACGGGATGTAGTTCAGGATCGGTGCGAGCCAGCGCTCGGTCTCGGCCGTCGTCATGCCCTTGCGCGCCGCATAGTCCTCGACCTGGTCGCGCTCGATCTTGCCGACGCCGAAATAATAGCTCTCGGGGCTGGCGAAATAGAGCCCCGACACGCTCGAGCCCGGCCACATCGCAAAGCTCTCGGTCAGCTTCACGCCGGCGGTGTTCTCGGCATCGAGCAGTTCGAACAGCGTCGCCTTCTCGGTGTGATCGGGCTGCGCGGGATAGCCGGGCGCGGGGCGAATCCCAGAGTACTTCTCCAGGATCATCTCGTCGTTGGTGAGGCTCTCGCCCGGCGCATAGGCCCAGAACTCGCGGCGCACGCGGGCATGCATGCGCTCGGCAAAGGCCTCGGCGAGGCGGTCGGCCAACGCCTTGCACAGGATCGAGGAGTAGTCATCGTTGGCCATCTTGAAGCGATCGGCGACCGCATCCTCGCCGATGCCGGCCGTGACGACGAAGCCGCCGACATAGTCTGGCACGCCGGTACCAACAGGCGCGATGAAGTCGGAGAGCGCCGCGTTGAAACGGCCCTCGCGCTTCTCGAGCTGCTGGCGCAGCGTGTGCAAGGTCGCGATGCTCTTCGTCCGGCTCTCGTCGGCATAGAGCACGATGTCGTCACCTTCAGCATTCGCCGGCCAGAAGCCGATCGTCGCACGCGCCCGGAACCATTTTTCCTTGACGATGGTGTCGAGCATCTTTCGCGCGTCGTCATAGAGCGAGCGCGCGACCTCGCCGACGGTCTTGTCGTCGAGGATGGCGGGGAAGCGGCCGGCGAGCTCCCAGGTCTGGAAGAACGGCGTCCAGTCGATGTAGTCGACGAGCTCCGCGAGGTCGTAGTCGTCGAACGTCTTGATGCCGAGGAAGGTCGGCTTCACGGGCTTGCTTGCGGCAAAGTCGACCGGCACGCGGTTGGCGCGGGCAGCGGCCAGCTTCAGGCGCTTCTTGTCGGCCTGTGCGCGCAGATGGGCCGCGGAGATCTTGGCATATTCGGCGCGCACCTCGGCGGCGTAAGCGTTTCGCCGCTCCGGCGACAGCAACGCGGAGGCGACGCCCACCGCGCGGCTGGCGTCGTTCACATGCACCACCGGGCCGGCCTGATAGCTCGGATCGATCTTGACGGCCGTGTGCACGCGGCTCGTCGTCGCGCCGCCGATCAGCAGCGGCAGCTTCAGGCCTTCGCGCTGCAATTCGCCCGCGAAGAACGCCATCTCGTCGAGCGAGGGCGTGATCAGGCCGGAGAGGCCGACGATATCGGCCCGTTCGGTCTTCACGGTCTCGACGATCTTGGCGGCCGGCACCATCACGCCGAGGTCGATGACCTCGAAATTGTTGCACTGGAGCACGATGCCGACGATGTACTTGCCGATGTCGTGCACGTCGCCCTTGACGGTCGCAAGCACGATCTTGCCGGCGGACGAGGAGCCTTCCGTGCCGATGCCGTTGGCGAGGTTGCGCGCCTTTTCCTCTTCCATGAACGGCATCAGCCAGGCCACCGCCTGCTTCATGACGCGCGCGGATTTCACCACCTGCGGTAGGAACATCTTGCCGTCGCCGAAGAGGTCGCCGACCACGTTCATGCCGGCCATCAGCGGCCCCTCGATCACGTCGAGCGGGCGCGAGGAGGCCTTGCGGGCTTCCTCGGTATCGACGTCGATGAACTCGGTGATGCCGTGAACGAGCGCATGCGACAGCCGCTTCTCCACCGGCCATTCGCGCCAGGCGAGATCGGCTTCCTTGGCTTCCGTCTTCTTGCCGCGGAATTTTTCCGCGAGCGCCAGCAGGCGCTCGGACGCACCCGGATCGCGATTGAGAACGACGTCCTCGCAGGTTTGGCGCAGCTCGGGATCGATGTCGTCATAGACGATCATCTGCCCGGCATTGACGATGCCCATGTCCATGCCGGCCTTGATGGCGTGATACAGGAACACCGAGTGCATGGCCTCGCGCACCGGCTCGTTGCCGCGGAACGAGAACGACAGGTTCGAGACGCCGCCGGAGATGTGCGCGCCCGGCAGATTCTGGCGGATCCAGCGCGTCGCCTCGATGAAGTCGACGCCGTAATTGTTGTGCTCCTCGATGCCGGTCGCGATCGCGAAGATATTCGGATCGAAGATGATGTCTTCCGGCGGGAAGCCGACGCGGTTCACCAGGATGTCGTAGGCGCGCTTGCAGATCTCGGTCTTGCGCGCGAACGTATCAGCCTGGCCGACTTCGTCGAACGCCATCACCACCACGGCCGCGCCATGACGGCGGGCGATTTTGGCCTCGTGGATGAACTTCTCCTCGCCTTCCTTCATCGAGATCGAGTTGACGACCGGCTTGCCCTGCACGCATTTCAGGCCGGCCTCGATGACGGTGAATTTCGAGGAGTCGACCATGACGGGGACGCGTGCGATGTCGGGTTCGGCAGCGACGAGGTTGAGGAACGTCACCATCGCGGCTTCGGAATCGAGCAGGCCCTCGTCCATGTTGACGTCGATGATCTGCGCGCCGTTCTCGACCTGGTCGCGCGCGACTTGCAGTGCGGCCGTGTAGTCGCCGTTGGTGATCAGCTTGCGGAAGCGGGCCGAGCCGGTGACATTGGTGCGCTCGCCGACATTGACGAAGGGGATAGCATCCGTCAGCACGAACGGCTCGAGGCCGGAGAGCCTTAAGCGCGGCTCGATCTCCGGCACGATGCGCGGCTTGTGCGGGGCGACCGCGGCGGCGATCGCCGCGATATGGTCCGGCGTGGTGCCGCAGCAGCCGCCGACGATGTTGACGAGGCCGTCGCGGGCGAACTCGCCGACCAGGCGCGCCATGTATTCCGGCGTCTCGTCATACTGGCCGAACTCGTTGGGGAGGCCGGCATTGGGGTAGGCGCACACGAGCGTGTCGGCGACGCGGCCGATATCGGCGATATGTGCGCGCAGGTCTTCGGCGCCGAGCGCGCAGTTGAAGCCGATGGTGATCGGCTTGGCGTGCCGCACCGAATTCCAGAACGCTTCCGGCATCTGCCCGGAGAGCAGGCGGCCGGATTTGTCGGTGATGGTGCCTGACACCATCACGGGCACGTCGATGCCGCGTTGCTCGGTGATCTCGGCGATCGCATAGAGCGCCGCCTTGGCGTTCAGCGTGTCGAAGATGGTCTCGACCAGCAGCAAATCGACGCCGCCGTCGAGCATGCCGTTGACCTGCTCGCCATAGGATTTGCGTAAGTCGTCGAAGGTGACGGCGCGGTAGCCGGGATTGGCGACGTCGGGCGAGATCGAGGCGGTGCGGTTGGTCGGTCCAATGGCGCCGGCGACGAAGCGCGGCTTGCCGTCCTCGGCCTCGACGCGCCTTGCAGCGTTGCCGGCGAGGCGGGCGCCTTCGCGCGCCATTTCGTAGACGATGTCGGTGAGGTCGTAATCGGCCTGCGCGATCGACGTCGTGGAAAAGGTGTTGGTGGCGACGATGTCGGCGCCGGCGCGCAAATAGGCGGCGTGGATGTCCTCGATCGCCTGCGGCTGGGTCAGGATCAGGAGGTCGTTGTTGCCGCGCAGGTCGCGGTGGAAGTTCTTGAAGCGCTCGCCGCGGAAGGCGGCCTCGTCGAATTGGAGCGCCTGGATCATGGTGCCCATGGCGCCGTCGAGCACCAGGATGCGCTCACGCGCGACGTTCAGCAGGGCAGTTCGCTTGGGAGAGGGAGATACGGTCATTTTTGTCTTACGCCGCCTTCTGCGCGCTCTTGGCGCGAATGCCGAGCAAATGGCTGATCGCGAACACGAGATCGGCGCGGTTCATGGTGTAGAAATGGAAGGCATCGACGCCGTGCTTGGCGAGCTTCTGCACCTGGCCGGCGGCGACGGTGGCTGCGACCAGCTTGCGCGTCTCGGCGTCGTCATCGAGGTTCTCGAATTTCGCCGCGAACCAGTCGGGCACGGTCGTGCCGGCGCGGGTGACGAAATTGCGCGCCTGCTTGAAATTGTGCATGGGCATGATGCCCGGCACTACGGGGATGTTGATGCCGCGGGCGCGGACGC
This sequence comes from Pseudomonadota bacterium, assembly GCA_023435725.1. Taxonomy (GTDB): domain Bacteria; phylum Pseudomonadota; class Alphaproteobacteria; order Rhizobiales; family Xanthobacteraceae; genus Bradyrhizobium. The sequence continues at coordinate 56,419 of JAEYRD010000003.1, forward strand.
GGTCCAGATAGCGGAAGTAGAGGTCGTTATCGAAGAAGACCTGGGTGATCGCGCGCGTTGCGCCCGCATCGACCTTGGCCTTGAGCGTATCGATGTCGGCGTCGAAGTCGCGCGCTTCAGGGTGCTTCTCAGGGTACGCTGAGACCGAGACCTCGATGTCGGCGTGCCGCTTCTTGATACCCGCGACGAGCTCGGCGGAGCTCTGGTAGCCGTCGGGATGGCTGCAATAGGGCGTGCCGATGCCGCCGGGCGGATCGCCGCGCAATGCCACGATGTGGCGGACGCCGACCTCGTGATAGCGGTCGACGATCTCGTCGATCTCGCCGCGCGAGGCGCCGACGCATGTCAGATGCGCGGCCGGCAGCAGCGCGGTCTCCTTCAGGATGCGGGCGATGGTCGAATGAGTGCGCTCGCGCGTCGAGCCGCCAGCGCCATAGGTCACCGAGACGAATTGCGGGTCGAGCGGGGCCAGCCGGTTGATGGTCTCCCAGAGATTGCGCTCCATCTCCTCGGTCTTGGGCGGGAAGAACTCAAAGGAGATCGCAGGCCGCTTCGAGGAGGGGGGGCCATTTTGGAGGTGCCCGTCTGGCCCGTTGGCTTGGGCAGGCGTCGTCGAATCGGTCATGGCACCACTCACTCCAGGGTCTTCGTGGCCGGCAGTCAGGCCTCAATTGGCTGAGCCTAAGATAAGCCAAAGCAGCCGCCTTCGACAGCCCATCGAGGATGGGAAATGGCCCACTTTTGCAATGGGAAGCGAATTTTATGTTCGTAAAGTTGGACGGGTGGGAATTTCATGTCATCTAAGATAGTTATTATAAATCAATATATTGATTAAAAAGTAGAAGCGGGAAAATGCAATATGCTTCTGTGGGTAGTGTGAAGTTCGCATTGCCGATCGGGCATTTGTCCCACCAGGCCAAATCGACCCGGCGCGTGGCCTTTCGGCTTGCGCGCCAGACCTGCGCGGTCTGCCCATTGCCGCCGCGCTGGCCTGCACTACGTTAGCGCGCCATGATCCCGCTCTCAGTCCTCGACCTCTCCGTCGTCACGACGGGCACAAAACCCGCTGCGGCGCTGCGCAACAGCATCGACCTGGCACGGCATGTCGACGGGCTCGGCTATGTCCGCTACTGGCTCGCCGAGCACCACAACCTCGCCTCGGTCGCGAGCCCCGCCCCCGACGTGATGATCGGGCAGATCGCGGCGGTGACGAAGCACATCCGCGTCGGTTCCGGCGGCGTCATGTTGCCGAACCATGCCCCGCTGGTGGTCGCCGAGCGATTCAAAATGCTGGAGGCGCTGTTTCCCGGCCGCATTGACCTCGGCCTCGGCCGCGCGCCCGGCACCGACGGCGCCACGGCCTATGCGCTGCGCAGCCGGCTCGACCGGCGCGAGGGCGACGACTTCCTGGAGCGGCTGCACGAATTGATCCTGTGGGAGACCCGCGAATTTCCCTCAGGCCATCCCTACAACAACGTCGTCGCGATGCCCGACGATACGCCGCTGCCGCCGATCTGGCTGCTCGGCTCCAGTGATTATTCGTCGGAATTGGCCGCGCAGGTCGGCATGGGCTTCGCCTTTGCTCATCATTTCGCATCCCACGATGCGATCGACGCGATGGTACATTACCGCAACCGTTTCCAGCCTTCGGCCTGGCGCGCGAGCCCGCACGCGATCCTCGCGGTCGCCGTCATCGCGGCCGACACGGATGAAGAGGCCGAAAAGCTCGCCACCTCTTTCGACCTCAACCGTCTCCGCCGCGATCGCGGCCAATATCTGCCGCTTCCGAGCGTCGAGGAGGCGCTGGCCTATCCCTATACGGATGCCGAGCGCATCTCGATCGCCCGCAACCGCTCGCGCCTGTTCGTCGGCAGCCCCGCGACGGTGCAGAAGAAGCTGCAGCCGCTGATCGATGCGAGCAAGCCGGACGAATTGATGGTGATCACGGCGGTGTATGATCACGAGGCGCGCAAGAAGTCGTATTCCCTGCTCGCGCAGGCGTTCGGGCTTAGAGCGGCTGCCTAGAACTCTCGTGCCCCGGACGCAGCGCAGCGCCCTTCAGCGGTGCGCTGCTGAGCCGCGGCCCATCGCGCCTCTGGGTATCGCGGCCCTGGGTCCCGGCTCGCGCTTCGCGCGTCCGGGACAAGAGATCAATCCTGCGTCTCGCTGAACGTCGCGCGGAACGGATGCCCCGGATACACGCCGACAATGCGGAATTCGCGCGAGAAGAACTTCAGCTCCTCGATCGCGAAGGCGAGGCCCTTGTCCTCGGGGTGGCCGTCGACGTCGGCATAGAACTGCGTGGCGAAGAAATTGCCGTCGACCATGTAGCTCTCGAGCTTGGTCATGTTGACGCCGTTGGTGGCAAAGCCGCCGAGCGCCTTGTAAAGCGCGGCGGGCAGATTGCGCACCCGGAATACAAAAGTCGTAACCAGCGGGCCGGAGCCTTGCGCCGCCCATTTCGGCTCGCGCGCCAGCACCACGAAGCGCGTCGTGTTGTGCGCCTCGTCCTCGATGTCCTCGGCGAGGATGTCGAGGCCGTAGATCTTTGCGGCGAGGCGCGAGGCGATCGCGGCGACGGTCTTGTCGTTGCGCTCGGAAATGTCGCGGGCGCTGCCGGCGGTGTCGGCGTGCACGATCGGCTTGATGCCGAGCTTGCGGATGATGCGCCGGCACTGGCCGAGCGCATGCACATGGCTCTCGACGCTCTTGATGTCTTCGAGCTTGGTCCCCTTCACCGCCATCAACTGATGCCGGATCGGCAGAAACCATTCGCCAACGATGAAGAGCCCGGAAGCCGGTAGGAGGTGATGGATGTCGGCGACGCGGCCCGCGACCGAATTCTCGATCGGGATCATGCCGAGATCGGCCTCTCCGGAAGAGATCGCCGACAGCGCATCCTCGAATGTGGCGCAGGGCATCGGCTCGGCGTCGGGGTAGGCCTCGACGATGGCGATGTGGGAATTGGCTCCAGGCTCGCCCTGGAACGCGATTTTCAGCTTGCTCATGGTCAGTATTAGCTCCTGGTCGGCCTTGTAACAGCGGCTCAGGATTTGGAAAGGATGCTGCGAGCGGTCTCCAGGTCCGCCGGCGTATCGACCCCGCGGGGCACGGTATCGACGATGGTGAAGTCGATGCGCATTCCGGCCTCCAGCGCCCGGAGCTGCTCGAGTTTCTCCTGCAATTCCAGCGGCGAGGGCGGTAGCGAGACGTAGCGCTCCAGCGCCGCGCGGCGATAGGCGTAGAGGCCGATGTGGTGGTAACGTGGTCCGTCGCCGGTCGGCGCCGTCGCTCGGGTGAAATAAAGTGCGCGCATGCGCCTGCCGCCGAGCGAGGTTCCGATCGCCTTCACGACGCTCGGCGCGAGGTCCTCCTCGTCGGTGTGGATTTGCGAGGCGAGTGTGGCGATGTCCACGGCCGGATCGTCCAGCGGCGGCAGCACGTCGCGGATGTTGCCGGTCGTGATCGTCGGGAAATCGCCCTGGAGATTGACCACGATCTCGGCCTTGCCGTCCGGATCGAGCTTCTGCATGGCCTCGTGGATGCGATCGGAGCCGGAGGGGTGCTCCGGGCGGGTCATCACGGCCTCGCCGCCATGGGCTGATACGACCGAGGCGATCTCGGCCGTATCAGTTGCCACCGCAACCCGGCCGATTCCGGCGGCCTCGGCGCGGCGCATCACGTGCACGATCATCGGCAGGCCCGCGATGTCGGCGAGCGGCTTGCCGGGCAGGCGGGTGGCGGCCATGCGGGCCGGGATCAGCACCAGGATGCGGGGATCGATCATGGGGTCAAGGGCCTGGAAACGGGACGTTTTCCGCGTCGAGAAATGGAATGGGGATGGCCAGAAAGCCGGGTCGCTTATACGGGTTGCCAGACCCCGGGCAAACCGATATCTCAATGGCAAAACTCGGGGGAAAGACTAAGGAACGTGTGATTCTCTCGAGGCTCGTCCTGGCGGCCGCCCGGCCGCTCGATCCTTCTTGCGGTGTGGGGCCTAGCCGGAAATGGACTCTTTCGAACTCAATAAGATTCTCGGTGCCGTGCTCGGTACCTGTCTCATCCTGCTGGTGACGAGCTTCACCGCCAATGCGCTGTTCTCGCCCAAGATGCCGGAAAAGCCGGGCTTCGAGATCGCCGTGAAGGAAGAGGCCGGCGACAAGGGTGGCGCAGGCGCTGCCCCCGCAGCTTCTGAGCCGATCGAAAAGCTACTTCAGACCGCCTCCGTCGAGAAGGGCGCTGCCGCCGCCAAGAAGTGCAGCGCCTGCCACACCTTCGAAAAGGGCGGCCCGAACCGTGTGGGTCCGAACCTCTTTGGCGTCGTCGGTGACCATGTCGGCGAGGGCCGTGGCGGCTTCAATTTCTCGGCCGCAATGAAGAGCAAGGGCGGCACCTGGGACTTCGAGGCGCTGAACAAGTTCATTGCCAATCCCAAGGCGGCTGTCCCAGGCACCGCGATGGGTTTTGCCGGCATCCCGAAGGACAGCGAGCGCGCCGACGTCATCGCCTATTTGAACAGCCTCTCGGACAGCCCGAAGCCGCTGCCGAAATAAGGTCTCTCGGCATCGATCTCTAGATAGGCGGCCAGGCTGGAAAGCCTGGCCGTTTCCTTATGCGGACCTCGCTGGGCCGTTATCGGGGCGTTTGGCCGCAGCGAACCGCCGTCCCAGGCTTCCAAGATGAGGAAAAAGCAACGTGCGCGGTCGAAACCTCGCCTATATTGAACACTTAAAGGGGTAACCCCCTTCAAGACAGGGATGTTGATTTGGCCATTACCCGACGCGATCTTCTGCTCACCGGCACTGCCGCCGCAGCGCTCTCCGCCCTCGGTTCCGCGGCGGGCATTTCCGTCATCGGCGCGGCCGAGGCTCAGTCGGCGGGCGAGCTGTCTTCAAGTGAGCTACCCTGGCGCCACGCATTGTCGCTGTTCGGCGACATCAAGTACCCCGCCGACTTCAAGCGCTTCGATTACGTCAATCCGGATGCGCCCAAGGGTGGCGTTGCCCGCCTGATCTCGCTCGGCACCTTCGACAATTTCAACCTCGCGGTCTCCGGCATCAAGGGCTCGCTCGCCCCGGCTGCTGCCATGATCTACGAGACGCTGATGACTCGCGCGCTGGACGAGGTCGCCACCGAATATGGCGAACTCGCCGAGTCCGCGCAGCACCCGGACGACTTTTCCTGGGTAATCTATCGCCTGCGCAAGGAAGCGCGCTGGCACGACAGCAAGCCGGTGACGCCGGAGGACGTGATCTTCTCGCTGGAGACGCTGAAGAAGCAGTCACCTATGTATGCGTCCTACTACCGCCATGTCGCCAAGGTGGAGAAAGTCGGTGAGCGCGACGTCAAGTTCACGTTCGATGCACCGGGTAATCGCGAATTGCCGACCATCGTGGGCGAGCTCACCGTGCTGCCGAAGCATTGGTGGGAAGGTACCGACGCGCAGGGACGCAAGCGCGACGTCAGTGCGACCACGCTGGAGCCGCCGCTCGGCTCCGGTCCCTATAAGATCAAGGAATTCGTCCCCGGGCGCTCGATCAAGCTCGAGCGCGTGAAGGATTATTGGGGCGCCAACGTTCCGAGCCAGATTGGCACCAACAATTTCGACGAGCTGCGCTTCGAGTTCTTCCGCGACAACCTCGTCGCGCTGGAGGCATTCAAGGCCGACCAGGCCGACTGGATCGCAGAAAATTCCGCCAAGCAGTGGGCTACGGCCTACGACTTCCCGGCGGTCGCAGACAAGCGTGTGGTCAAGGAAGAATTTCCGATCAACGATTCCGGTCGCATGCAGGCCTTCGCCTTCAACATCCGGCGCGATCAATTCAAGGACGCGCGCCTGCGCCGGGCCTTCAACTATGCCTTCGACTTCGAGGAGATGAACAAGCAGCTCTTCTTCGGCCAGTACAAGCGCATCAACAGCTATTTCGAGGGGACCGAACTCGCCTCCTCCGGCCTGCCGGAGGGGCAGGAGCTGCAGATCCTTGAGACCGTCAAGGACAAGGTGCCGCCGGAAGTTTTCACCACAGCCTACCAAAATCCCGTCGGCGGCAATCCGGAGGCGGTGCGCGCCAATCTGCGTGAGGCGGCGAAACTCCTGAAGGAGGCCGGCTTCGAAGTGCGCGACCACAAGCTTGTTGGTGCCTCCGGCAAGCCGCTCTCGGTCGAGATCCTGGTGCAGGATCCCTCGTCCGAGCGCATTGCGCTGTTCTTCAAGCCGTCGCTGGAGCGGATCGGCGTAAGCACCTCGATCCGGGTCGTCGACGACGCGCAATACCAGAACCGGCTGCGCAGCTTCGACTTCGACATGATCATCGACCAATGGGGCCAGTCGCTCTCGCCCGGTAACGAGCAGCGCGAGTTCTGGGGCTCGCAGGCAGCCGACATGCCGGGGGCGCGCAACACCATCGGCATCAAGAATCCCGCGGTCGACGCACTGGTCGAGAAGGTGATCTACGCCAAGAACCGCGGCGAGCTGGTCGCCGCCACGCACGCGCTCGATCGCGTGCTGCTGTGGAATTTCTATCTCGTGCCGCAATTTACCTACGGCTTCTCGCGCTACGCCCGCTGGGATCGCTTCAGCCATGCCGAGCCGTTGCCGAAATACGGCCGGTCCGGCCTGCCGACGCTGTGGTGGTATGATGCGGAAAAGGCAGCGCGCATCGGAAAACGCTCTTGAGGAAGCAATTGCGCATGGCGCAGCTCTCACGCCGACATGTGCTGGCTCTGGGTGTCGGTGGCGTGTTCAGCGCCGCCGCGCTCCACGGCGCGGCGGCGTCCGAGGGGCCCGCCGAGGCGCACGGCATCTCCGCCTTCGGCGATCTCAAATATCCCGCCGATTTCCGCCAGTTCGACTATGTCAATGTCGACGCGCCGAAGGGCGGCACCTTCTCTCTCATCCCGTCGGTGCGCGCTTACAATCAGTCCTACCAGACCTTCAACTCGCTCAACGCCTACATCCTGAAGGGTGACGGCGCGCAAGGTATGGACATGACTTTCGCGCCGCTGATGGTGCGCGCAAACGACGAGCCTGACGCGATGTACGGGCTTGCCGCCAAGTCCGTGCAGATATCACCGGACAAGCTGGTCTATCGCTTCACTATGCGGCCCGAAGCGAAATTCCACGACGGCACCAAGCTCACCGCGCATGACGCGGCGTTTTCGTTGACGGCACTGAAGACCAAGGGACATCCGCTGATCATCGTGCAGATGCGTGACATGGTCAGCGCGGAGGCGATCGACGATGCGACGCTCGTCGTCACCTTTGCCAAGGGGCGGGCGCGTGATGTGCCGCTCTATGTCGCGAGCCTGCCGATCTTCTCGAAGGCGTACTATGCGTCCAGAGCGTTTGATGAATCGACGCTGGATACGCCGCTCGGCTCTGGTCCGTACAAGGTCGGCAAGTTCGAGGTCAACCGCTACATCGAGTTCGAGCGGGTCAAGGACTGGTGGGCTGCCGATCTGCCGGTTTGCCGCGGTAGCTACAATTTTGACGTCGTGCGCTATGAATTCTATCGCGACCGCGATGTCGCCTTCGAAGGTTTTACCGGCAAGAATTATCTCTACCGCGAAGAGTTCACCTCACGCATCTGGGCGACACGCTATGACTTTCCCGCCGCGAAGGACGGTCGCGTCAAGCTCGAAATCGTGCCCGACGACACGCCGTCCGGGGCGCAGGGCTGGTTCATCAACACGCGGCGCGAGAAATTCAAGGACCCGCGCGTGCGCGAGGCTCTGATCAACGCCTTCGACTTCGAGTGGACCAACAAGACCATCATGTACGGCGCTTATGCCCGTACCGTGTCGCCGTTCCAGAACTCCGATCTCATGGCAAGCGATGGGCCCCCTTCGCCCGAGGAACTGAAGCTGCTGGAGCCGTTTCGCGGACAGGTTCCCGACGAAGTGTTCGCTGCACCGTTCACGCCTCCGGTCTCGGACGGCTCCGGTCAAGACCGCGGCCTGTTGCGCAAGGCGCAGCAATTGCTGAACGAGGCAGGCATACCCATCAAGGATGGTAAACGGGTGCTGCCGAACGGCGACGTGTTCAGGATCGAGTTCCTGCTGGACGAGCCCTCGTTCCAGCCGCACCATGCGCCCTACATCAAGAATCTGGCGACGCTCGGCATCGAAGCGAGTGTGCGCCTCGTCGATGCCGTGCAACACAAGGCGCGTCAGGAAGACTTTGATTTCGACATGACGATCCAGCGGTTCAGCATGTCGGCAACGCCGGGCGATGCCATGCGCTCGTTCTTCTCCTCGCAGGTCGCGGCAACCAAGGGCTCCTACAACCTTGCGGGCGTCTCCAGCCCGGCCATAGACGCCATGATCGAGAAGATCATGGCCGCCGACAGCCGCGAGGAGCTGACCATTGCCTGTCGCGCCTTCGACCGCCTGTTTCGCGCCGGCCGCTACTGGGTGCCGCAATGGTATAACAAGACGCACCGGCTCGCTTACTGGGATCAGTTCGCTCATCCGCAGAAGCTGCCGCGTTACGCCAACGGCGTCGGCGCCCCCGACATCTGGTGGCATGATGGCGCCAAGGCGGCCAAGCTCGAGCAGGCGAAATAGCCATGAGCGCCTATCTCGCCCGCCGCATCCTCCTGATGATCCCGACGCTGCTCGGAATCCTCTTCGTCTCCTTCGTCGTCGTGCAGTTCGCGCCGGGCGGTCCGGTCGAGCGCGTGATCGCGCAGCTGTCCGGGGCCGACACCGGCGGCAGCTCCCGCATTTCAGGCGGCGGTGATTTCGCACAGCGTGCGCCAGGGCAACTCGGCGCAGGAGGCGACGCGATCAACTCGAAATATCGTGGCGCGCAGGGGCTCGATCCTGACTTCATCAAGAAGCTGGAGGCACAGTTCGGCTTCGACAAGCCGGCGCCGGAACGCTTCGCGCTGATGGTGTGGAATTTCGCCCGCTTCGATTTCGGCAAGAGCTATTTTCGTGACGTCAGCGTGATCCAGTTGATCAAGGAGAAGCTGCCGGTCTCGATTTCGCTCGGCATCTGGCTGACGCTGATCACCTACCTGATCTCGATCCCGCTCGGCATCCGCAAGGCGGTCAAGGACGGCACGCGCTTCGACACCTGGACTTCGGCCATCATTATCATTGGCTTTGCGATCCCGGGCTTCCTGTTCGCGATCCTCCTGATCATCCTGTTCGCCGGCGGCTCCTTCTTCAATCTGTTCCCGCTGCGCGGACTGACCTCGGACGGCTGGTCGCAGTTTCCGTGGTACTGGAAGATCATCGACTATTTCTGGCACCTGACCCTGCCGCTGCTCTCGATGGGCCTGAGTGCATTCGCGACCATGACGCTGCTGACCAAGAACTCGTTCCTGGACGAGATCCGCAAGCAATACGTCATGACGGCGCGCGCCAAGGGCTGTAGCGAGGGGCAGGTGCTGTACGGCCACATCTTCCGGAACGCGATGCTGATCGTGATCGCGGGCTTCCCGGGCGCCTTCATCCACGCCTTCTTCTCCGGCTCGCTCCTGATCGAGACCATCTTCTCGCTGGACGGGCTCGGGCTGCTCAGTTTCGAGAGCGTGCTCAACCGCGACTATCCCGTCGTGTTCGGCACGCTCTACATCTTTTCGCTCGTCGGCCTCGTGGTCAACCTGATCTCCGATCTGACCTATATGTGGATCGACCCGCGGATCGACTTCGAGGCGAGGGAGGTCTGATGACACTGACCGCCCCGACCCCGATCGAGACCACTGCGAAGACGCCGCTCGGCGAAGCCGTGCCGATCACGCGCAAGCCGTTCGCGCCGTCGCCGCTCAACAAGCGCCGCTGGGAGAATTTCAAGGCGAACCGGCGCGGCTACTGGTCGTTCTGGATCTTCATGGTCCTGTTCGTGGTATCGCTGTTCGCTGAGCTGATCGCCAACGACCGGCCGTTCCTGATCAAGTATGACGGCCACCTCTATTGGCCGGCCTTCGTCACCTATTCCGAGACGACCTTCGGGGGCGACTTCGAAACCGCGGCCGACTACCGCGATCCCTATTTGCAGAAGCTGATCAGGAACAAGGGCGGCACTATCGTCTGGCCGCTGATCCGCTACTCCTACGACACCCACAATCTCGATCTGCCGACGCCGGCGCCGTCGCCGCCGACCTGGATGCTGACGGAAGCGCAGTGCAAGCCGGTCGTCGAGAAGAAGGGCCTGAAGAGCTGCCGCGACCTCGAATACAACTGGCTCGGCACCGACGACCAGGGCCGCGACGTCGTGGCGCGGCTGATCTACGGCTTCCGCATCTCGGTGCTGTTCGGCCTTTGCCTGACCATCGTCTCCTCCATCGTCGGCGTCGCCGCCGGCGGTATCCAGGGCTATTTCGGAGGCTGGATCGATCTCACCTTCCAGCGCTTCATCGAGATCTGGACTGCGATCCCCTCGCTCTATCTGCTGCTGATCCTGTCGTCGGTGCTGGTGCCCGGCTTCTTCGTGCTGCTCGGCATCCTGCTGCTGTTCTCATGGGTATCGCTGGTCGGCCTCGTCCGCGCTGAATTCCTGCGCGGCCGCAACTTCGAATACATCCAGGCGGCACGTGCGCTCGGCGTGTCGAATGCGGTGATCATGTTCCGGCACCTGCTGCCGAACGCGATGGTCGCGACCATGACCTTCCTGCCGTTCATCGTATCCAGTTCGGTGATGACGCTGACGGCACTGGACTTCCTCGGCTTCGGCCTGCCGCCCGGTTCGCCCTCGCTCGGTGAACTCTTGTCGCAGGGCAAGTCGAATGTGCAGGCGCCGTGGCTGGGCTTCACCGGCTTCTTCTCGGTGGCGATCATGCTGTCGCTGCTGATCTTCATCGGCGAAGCCGTGCGCGACGCCTTCGATCCGCGCAAGACGTTCAGGTAGACGATGGACGCGATCAACCAGCCCCTGCTTGCCGTGCGCGACCTCTCGGTGGCCTTCCACCAGGGCGGCGGCACCACGCTCGCGGTCGATAAGGTCTCGTTCCAGATCAAGCGCGGCGAATGCGTCGCGCTGGTCGGTGAATCCGGCTCCGGCAAGTCGGTCAGCGCGCTCTCGATCCTGAAGCTGCTGCCCTATCCGAACGCCTCGCACCCCTCGGGCAGCATCCGCTTCAAGGGGCGCGAGCTGATCGACCAGTCCGAGCCGGAGATGCGGGAGATTCGCGGCAGCGATATCTCCATCATCTTCCAGGAGCCGATGACCTCGCTCAATCCGCTGCACACGATCGAGGCGCAGATTGGCGAGATCATCCAGCTGCACAATCCGACGAGCAACGCTGAGGCGCGCAAGCGGACGCTGGAATTGCTGACTCAGGTCGGCATACCCGAGCCCGAAACACGGCTGAGGAGCTATCCGCACCAGCTCTCCGGTGGCCAGCGCCAGCGCGTGATGATCGCGATGGCGCTCGCCAACGAGCCGGACCTCCTGATCGCGGACGAGCCGACCACCGCGCTCGATGTCACCGTGCAGGCGCAGATCCTGGCGCTGCTCGCCGAGATCCGCTCACGTCTCGGCATGAGCCTGCTTTTCATCACCCACGATCTTGGCATCGTGCGCCGCATCGCCGATACCGTCTGCGTCATGAAGGGCGGCAAGATCGTCGAGCAGGGGCCGGTCGAGCAGGTCTTCAAGGCTCCGAAGCATCCTTACACGCGCGACCTGCTCGCTGCGGAGCCGAAGCCCGATCCGGCGCCGCCGCAGCCTGGTGCGCCGGTGGTGATGTCGGCGGATGATCTAAAGGTCTGGTTTCCGATCAAGCGCGGCTTGATGCGCAAGACGGTCGGCCACATCAAGGCGGTCGATGGCGTCAGCGTTGCCGTGCGCAAGGGCGAAACGCTCGGTGTCGTCGGCGAATCCGGCTCGGGCAAGACGACGCTGGGCCTCGCTCTGCTGCGCCTGATCTCCTCGAACGGGCGGATCGTGTTCCTGGGCAAAGACATCCAGGGCCTGCGCTTCAAGGACATGCGGCCCTACCGGCGCGACATGCAGATCGTGTTCCAGGATCCGTTCGGCTCGCTCAGCCCGCGCATGTCGGTCGCCGACATCATTGCCGAAGGCCTCTCGGTGCATCAGCCGAAACTGTCGCGCGAGGAACGCGAGGCGCGTGTCGTCAAGGCGCTCGAGGATGTCGGGTTGAAGGCGGACACTCGCTACCGCTACCCGCACGAGTTCTCCGGCGGCCAGCGCCAGCGCATCAGCATTGCGCGCGCCGTGGTGCTGGAACCGGATTTTGTCGTGCTGGACGAGCCGACCAGCGCACTCGACATGCTGCTCCAGGCGCAGATGGTGGATCTGTTGCGCGAGCTGCAGCGCAAGCGCGAGCTGACCTACATGTTCATCTCGCACGACTTACGCGTTGTCGCCTCGCTCGCCAGCCATCTCATCGTGATGCGCGGCGGCAAGGTAGTCGAGGAAGGGCAGGCGGCGGAGCTGTTCAAGAACCCGAAGACGGATTACACGCGCGCGCTGTTCGCGGCCGCGTTCCGGCTGGAGACGGCCGGGAACGGATCAGTGGCGACATGACCGCCGTTATTCCGGAGCGCGCCTTCGGGATATCAATCACATCAGGCCGAGATTGCGGGCCAGCATATAGATCGCCACCGCGAATATGAGTGCCGCGAAGACGGTGTTCAATGCACCCTTGCGCGTGGCGAGCGAGCCGGCGGAGCGGGCGCCGAGCAGCCCGCCGAGAACGCCGCCGAAGATAAACAGCGCGGCAAGATACCAATCCACCAGGCCGGACAGTGCGTAGTTGGCTGCCGTCGTCAGTCCAAAGGCGGTCACCGCCACAAGAGAGGAGCCGACCGCATAGAGGATCGGCATGCCGGTGGCAGCGATCAGCGCCGGCACGATCAGAAAGCCGCCGCCGATCCCGAAGAAGCCGGACAAAGCTCCTGTGGCGAGCCCCAGGGTGAGGAGCTTCGGCAGATTCTCCCGGTTGAGCCGGACCGATGGCTCGCCCAAGTCGGAGCGGCCCTTCAGCATCAGCGCGCCGACCACCATCATGACAATGGCGAACAACGCCAGCAACTTCTGGCCCTCGACGATCTTGCCGAGGGTGGAGCCGACAAAGGCGCCGGCCACGCCTGCGAGTGCGAATACGGAAGCGCAGCGCCACTTCACGTTGCCCGCGCGGGCGTGGTTGACGAGGTTCGCAGCAGCGTTCGCCGCGACGGCGATGGCGCTGGTCCCGATCGCCACGTGAGGATCCGACACCCCGACCAGATAGACGAGGAGCGGCACGGCCAAAATCGAGCCGCCGCCTCCGACCAGCCCGAGCGAAAAGCCGACTAGCGAGCCAGAGGCGAGGCCGAGCGCACCTTGGGTCAGCGAGAACATGATGGGCGGTTCCTCATTTCAAGCCAATGTCACGCGGCTCGTGTGCGCGCGCCGTAGACGCTGCGGTTCCAAGGTGCGCGCATGAGAATGCGGGCCATGCCGCAAAAGCCGGTGACGCCGGCCGTGATCAACCCTGCGCCGACGAAAGCCGGCACAGCGAAAAACCACGGCGACACGAAGAGACCGAGCAGAGTGCCGACGAAGGCGAGACTTCCGGCTCCAATCTGCACCTGGCGCTGAAGTTCCAGCGGTTGGTGCCGATCGCTCACGACCGGCAAGCCCGCCTTTCGCCAGGCGTCGATCCCGCCTTCGACGATATAAGCCTCGCAGGTCCCGTCGAGCTTCGCGGCGAGCCGTAGCGCGTTCGCCTGGGTGCGCATGCCGCTCTTGCAGTGAAAGATGACCGGCTTGCCCTGATGCACGGCGAGGTCTGCGTCGTCCAGCTTCGACAGGGGCAGGTGCTGCGCGCCGGGGACTTTCTCGCGGGCGTGCTCGTCGGCTTCGCGGATATCAATGAGGAGGGCGCCGCTGTCGAGCAGACGGCGCGCCTCGGATGGCTTGATTGCGGGTAGTGACATGACTAGCTCCTCTACTTTCCTGAATTAGTTCTTCGCTTTGGCGGGCTTGCAAAACAGCCTGTGCAGCGTGGCAAAGAGTTGCTCGATGCGCGGATCGGCGATGCGGTACCAGAGCGTCTGGCTTTCGCGCCGAAAGGCGACAATGCCCTCCTCGCGCATCTTTGCGAGATGCTGCGACAGGGCAGATTGCGACAGACCCACGGCTTCCGCGAGGGAACTCACGTTGCTCTCGCCGCATTCGACGAGTTGACACAGGATCATCAGCCGACGCTCGTTGGCGAGCGCGCGCAGAATTCCGGCGACCTCGACCGCCTGCTTTTCGAAATTCTCCAGATCCAAGGCTCGGGAGGCCATCAGCCTGCTCCTTATTTTAGCTGTTGCTTATTTAGTTTATGCTAATATATATGTCAAGACCAACCGAACCGGTGGCATTAGGAGGTTCAAGCCATGTCAGGACAACCCATCATCAGAGCATTCTTCGACGAGCCGACCAATACGGTGAGCTATCTGGTCGCTGATCCAGCGACGAAGAAGGCCGCCATCATCGACCCGGTGTTTGACTACGACCACAATTCGGGCGAGGTGGACACGCGCTCGGTCGAAGGCATGCTGAACGCCGCCGAAAACGCGGACTACACGATCGAATGGGTGCTCGAGACGCACGCCCATGCCGATCACCTCTCGGGCGCCCCCTTCATCAAGGCAAAGACCGGCGCACAGATCGGCATTGGTGAACACATCAAGGACGTGCAGCGCATCTTCCGGCCGATTTTCAACGCCGTCGACCTGAAGACGGACGGCAGCGACTTCGATCGTCTATTTCGGGACGGCGAGCGCTTCAAGATCGGCGAACTCGATGTGGAGGTGGTCTACACGCCCGGGCACACGCCCGCCGACGTCTCTTACAAGATCGAGGATGCCGTGTTCGTCGGCGACACCCTGTTCATGCCGGACTACGGCACTGCGCGGGCCGACTTCCCCGGCGGCGACGCGCACAAGCTCTACCGGTCGATCAAGCGCCTCCTGGCGCTGCCGCCCGAGACGCGGCTATTCATGTGTCACGACTACAAGGCTCCCGGCCGCGACACCTACGCCTGGGAGACCACGGTGCGCGAAGAGCGCGAGAAGAACGTCCAGGTCAAGGAGGGCATTACGGAGGACGAGTTCGTGGCCATGCGCCAGGCGCGCGATGCCAAGCTCTCGGCGCCGAGGCTGCTGCTGCCTTCTATCCAGGTCAACATCCGCGCCGGCAAGTTCCCGCCGGCCGAAGCCAACGGGGTGCGCTACCTCACCATCCCCGTGACGCTGAAAGGCGGAGCGCAGACCTGCGTTTAGGCGCAGGCCAGCCGTTATCGTCTGTGACTTTGCGGCAGCGTTCCGGCTGGGAGCGGATCGGTGGCGATCGCCTCCATCATTCCGGGCGTGCGCAGCGCGAACCTCAGATGCGCAATTGCGCATCATAGTTCACGCTGCACGTGCCCCGAAATGACAATGGCGGTCAGAGCCGCTTGATCGCAGCGACTTCGCTGCCGGCCTGCCTGATCCGCGCGATGGCCTGCTCGGTGTTTTCGATCACCGTCGCCATGTGATACGCATTGGCGTGAACCATGGTGCTTTCGTCGCGCACGATCGCGACATGACCTTTCCAGAAGATCAGGTCGCCGCGCTGCAGTTTGCCGTGCTCATGCCGCTCCAGCGCGCGGCCGAGACCCGCCTGCTGCATGTCGCTGTCGCGCGGGCAGCCGATGCCTGCTGATGTCAGCGAGACCTGGACGAGGCCAGAGCAATCGATGCCGAGGCTGCTCTTGCCGCCCCACAGATAAGGCGTGCCGACGAAGCGCTCCGCGACGGCGACAAAATCCGGCTCGCGATGATCGAGCGATGCAAGATGTGCCTTCGGCACATGCGTCCCGTCGCGCGTCACTGCGAAGCTGCCGTCCTCGCGCGCCATCGCGAGCTTCGACCCCAGCACGAGCGTGTCGGACGGTGGCAGCTTGATCGATGGACCGGGAAAAGCGAAGGTTCGGAGCGCACTCACCTTGTGCGTCGGCGCGGCCGCGGGTCGCATCAGCGCCGTGTCGGGCAGCCAGCCGACATAGCCGTCGCCGGCAAGCTGGCCCCAGGCCCAGCCTTCGCCGTTGCGATCGTAGATCGTGACCCGTTCGCCCCGCAGCGCCTCTGTCATCAGCATCGCGTCCGATGACGGGCGTTCGCGCATTGGCGCGATCGCCGCGATCACTTCGAATTCCTCGCCGATGACGAAGCGATCGGCCTGCACCTTGCCTTCGAGATATTTCGCGGCGAGGTCGCCGCGCGCCGGTGTCAGCCGTGGATCATGCATAGCGCTCGCTCAGCACTTTGTAGATGGCGCGTGCAGCCTGGCATTCGCCGCCCTCGGGACGCGCCGGCTTCGCCGACGGTGTCCAGCCATAGATGTCGACATGCAGCCAGCTCCTGGCCTGCTCGACGAAGCGTTGCAGGAACAGCGCGCAAGTGATCGAGCCGGCAAAACCACCCGACGGCGCGTTGGTGATGGTAGCTGTCTTGGAGTCCAGCCACGCATCGTAAGGCGGCCACAGCGGCATGCGCCACAACGGATCGTTCTCCTTCACCGCGCAACGCGCGACATCGGCAGCAAGCGTCTCATCATTGGTGTAAAAGGGCGGCAAATCCGGTCCCAGCGCGACGCGCGCGGCGCCGGTCAGCGTGCCCAGGTCGATCAGCAGGTCTGGCTGTTCCTCGTCGGCGAGCGCCAGCGCATCGGCGAGCACCAGGCGGCCCTCCGCGTCCGTATTGCCGATCTCGACCGTGATGCCCTTGCGCGAGGTGAAGATGTCGAGCGGGCGGAGGGCGTTGCCGGAGACCGCGTTCTCAACGGCCGGAATCAGCACGCGCAGCCGCACCTTCAGCTTCGCATCCATTACCATGCGCGCCAGCGCCAGCACGTTGGCGGCGCCGCCCATGTCCTTCTTCATGATCAGCATGCCGCTCGACGGCTTCAGGTCGAGCCCGCCGGAGTCGAAGCAGACGCCCTTGCCGACCAGCGTCACCTTCGGATGGGCGGGATCGCCCCAGCCGATGTCGATCAGCCGCGGCGCGCGGTCCGAAGCCATGCCGACCGCGTGGATCAGCGGAAATTTCGTCTTCAGGTCCTCGCCGATAATGCAGGCAAAACTTGCGCCGAACTCAGCGGCCAGCGCCTGCGCGGCTGCGGCGAGCTCCTCCGGGCCCATGTCGTTGGCCGGCGTGTTGATGAGGTCGCGTGCCAGCGAGGCGGCGTCTGCCACGCGATCGATCTCGGCCGCGTCGATGCCATCCGGCGGCACCAGGCGGACGTCGGGGCGGTCCGCCTTGCGGTAGCGCGCGAAGCGGTAGCTGCCGAGCGCAAAGGCGAGCGCCGCCAGCCGTGCATCGTGGGGCGCGTTGGCAAAGCGATACGTACCTGGCGGCAACAGGCCGGGCAGCGCGCCCGGGCGGAATAGGTCGCGCGATCTTGCACCCTCGTCCTCGAGCCCGAACAGCACTTGCGCGATCGCGCCGTCGGGCGCGGGCAAAGCGAGATATCCGCCCGGCTTGGCGGCAAAGGCGCTCGCAGTGGCGAACTGGCGTTGCGCCGGCGGCAGCGTCTCGGCGACCTGATCCCAGCTCGACTTGGTGACGAAGGTGATGGGGGTGGCGGTCGACGACGTCTCGAAGACAGAAGGCATTGGCGGGTCCAGATCGTCAGATCAAGCAGGTCATGCGAATGGGGGAGACTTCGCAGAGTTTTGCCGCCGCTGCAATCGGCTTTGCTGTCACCGTTCGGAGAGCCGCTACTCGCTGCAAGGGGGCCATGCTAGGTTCCGGACAAGGGCCGTCAGGCGTGGAGATCGCCGGCGGCTGAAGACAGAGCCTGCCGGGAGGAAATGCAATGGACGTCGTGTGGAGCATGGTCACATTCATCGGCCAGGCCGTCGAGGCGGTTTTCAGCTATGTCGAGCATCATCATTGGATCTTCGCGTTCCTTGCCGGCGGCTACGTCTTCTATCTCCACGATCGCTCCGTGCACGCGCGCTTCGATGCGGTCGACAAGCGCCTCGACGAAATCCGCAAGCGGCTCGCAATCGAATATTGATCGGGCCAGCGAAGCCATCGCCGGGCAGATTTCGTATCCACGCTGACACGAATGGCCGCGGTCACGTATCGAGCGCAAGAACGGCAGCGGTGCGCGGCTGATACTTTATCGGGGCTCAATCTTGCTCATGCGGCGGGACCCGAACGAGCGGGTCATGGCGCTCGGCCTTGATCCGGGTCTCGGCGGGGAGGTGTCGCTGGAAACGCCGCGGTGAAGGGCAGGAAGACTGACGTTAACCGAGCATTAGGGTTAACAGTCTATTGCTGGCGCGTTCGGCTCGATCAATAGGCTCGAGAGTCTCAGCGCCATGCGTCAACGGTTCAGTCTTGCCCGGCTTCTTGCGTCCACCTCGCTGGCCGCGGCGGTGGCCATCGGGCTCGGGGGCTGCACGGCGATGTCGAAACTCTCCGACGTCACCGGCTCGGTCGGGTCCCGCGCGGAAGCTCCTCCCACTGATCCCGCGCGCGCCGTCGATGTCTATGGCGAGCGCTACCGTGCCAATCCCAAGGATGCCGACGCGGCGCTCGCCTACGGCCAGGCCTTGCGTGCCAACGGCCAGCGCGCCCAGGCCGCCGCCGTGCTCGAGCAGGCGACCATCGCCAATCCCGGCAACAAGGCGCTGCTCGCCCAGTACGGCCGCGCGCTTGCCGACAACGGCAATTTCCAGCAGGCCTTCGACGTGCTGTCGAAAGCCCATTCGCCCGACAATCCGGACTGGCGTCTGCTCTCGGTGCAGGGCACGGCGCTCGATCAGATGGGCCGTCACGAGGAGGCGCGCTCCTATTACGCGAGCGCGCTGAAGATCGCGCCGGGCGATCCCGGCGTGCTTTCCAATCTCGGTCTGTCCTACATGCTCTCGAAGGACCTGCCGAAGGCCGAAGAGGCACTGCGGCAGGCCTATGCCTCGCCGCGCGCGAACGCGCGGGTGCGGCAGAATCTCGGCCTGGTCGTCGGTCTCCAAGGCCGCTTCGCCGAAGCCGAGGCCATCGTGAAGGCGGACCTGCCGCCGGACCAGGCCGCGGCCAATGTCGCCTATCTCAAGGACATGCTGAACCGCAGCAGCGCCCCCAAGCGGACGCCGGTCGCCTCGCTCAGCCAGCCCGACTGATCAGACCTGATCGGTCTCAGCCTGATGTTGCCGCGCGCGGCTCGCGTCTGCGTCAGAGCCACTTCCGTTCCGATGGAATCGGAACGGG